>NZ_JAFCWB010000004.1:0-134340 GCF_049897345.1 Brevundimonas sp. TWP2-3-4b2
CTCGCCTTGGCCAGCGCCATCGTGATCGCCGCCGTCAGCGTCGTCTTGCCGTGGTCAACGTGACCAATCGTGCCGATGTTGCAGTGAGGCTTGTTACGTTCGAACTTTTCCTTGGCCATTCTCTTCTCTCCGTCCCCTGAACAGGGGGCTTATCCTTGGGTTTTCAGGGGCCCCGGCGAGCCGAAGGCCCGCCGTAAGCTAGGTTGTGGTTAGGCGGAATACTTCTTGATCACTTCGTCGGCGACGTGTTGCGGCACCGGCTCATAGTGGTCGTACTGCATGGTGAAGGCGGCGCGGCCCTGCGACATGCCGCGAAGCGTGTTCACATAGCCGAACATGTTGGCCAGCGGCACGAAGGCGTTCACGATAGTGGCGTTGCCGCGCATGTCCTGACCCTGGATCATGCCGCGACGGCCGTTGAGGTCGCCGATGACCGAACCGAGATAGTCCTCGGGGGTCACGACCTCGACCGCCATGATCGGCTCGAGCAGCTTGGGCGCGCCCTTTTCCTTCAGTTCGCGGAAGGCGGCGCGGGCCGCGATTTCGAACGCCAGCACGCTGGAGTCGACGTCGTGGTATTTGCCGTCCGTCAGGGTCGCCTTGAAGTCGATCAGCGGGAAGCCGGCCAGCAGGCCGCCGTCCTTGATGGAGTTGAGGCCCTTTTCCACGCCCGGGATGTATTCCTTGGGCACGGCACCGCCGACGATCGAGTTCTCGAACACGAAGCCCGAGCCCGGCTCGCCGGGTTCGAAGGTCAGCATGACGCGGGCGAACTGGCCCGTACCGCCGGTCTGCTTCTTGTGCGTGTAGTCGATGTCGACCTTGCGGCCGAGCGATTCACGGTACGCCACCTGCGGCTGACCGATCGTGGCGTCGACCTTGTAGGTGCGGCGCAGGATATCGATCTTGATGTCGAGGTGCAGCTCGCCCATCCCCTTGAGGATGGTCTGGCCCGACTCGTGGTCGGTCGAGACGGTGAACGAGGGATCTTCCGAGGCCAGCTTGGCCAGGGCGACGCCCAGCTTCTCCTGGTCGGCCTTGGTCTTGGGCTCGACCGAGATCTCGATGACCGGCGCCGGGAATTCCATCTTCTCGAGGATGACCGGCGACTTCAGGGGATCGCACAGGGTGTCGCCGGTGCGGGTGTCCTTCAGGCCAGCCAGGGCGACGATGTCGCCGGCATAGGCTTCCTTGATGTCCTGACGGTCATTGGAGTGCATCAGCAGCATGCGGCCGACGCGCTCTTTACGATCGCGGCTCGAGTTCAGCAGGCCCATGCCGGTTTCCATCTTGCCGGAATAGATGCGGCAGAAGGTCAGCGAGCCGACGAACGGGTCGTCCATGATCTTGAACGCCAGAACCGACAGGGGCTCGTCGTCCGAAGCGCGGCGGACGATCGGCTCTTCCGTCTTGAAGTCGATGCCCGGGGTGGGCGGAATGTCCACCGGTGCCGGCAGGTAGTCGACCACGGCGTCCAGCAGCGTCTGCACGCCCTTGTTCTTGAAGGCAGAGCCGCACAGGATCGGATAGAAGGCGCCGGTCAGCACGGCCTTGCGGATGCACTTCTTCAGCACTTCCAGCGAGGGCTCCTCGCCGTCCAGATAGGCCTGCATGGCCTCGTCATCCAGTTCGACGGCGTTGTCGATCAGGTACTGGCGGGCCTCGACGGCCTTGGCCATCAGCTCTTCCGGAATCGGGCCGACGGTGAAGTTGGCACCCAGGGCGTCGTTGTCCCAGACCACGGCGTTCATGGCGACGATGTCGACCAGGCCCGACAGGGTGTTTTCCGAACCGATCGGGAACTGGATCGGCACGGCCTTGGCACCCAGGCGATCGCGGATCGACTGCACCGAGGCGTCGAAGTCGGCACCGATCTTGTCCATCTTGTTGACGAAGACGATCCGCGGCACGCGGTATTTGTCGGCCTGGCGCCAGACAGTCTCGGTCTGCGGCTCAACGCCGGCGTTGCCGTCCAGCACCGTCACGGCACCGTCGAGCACGCGCAGCGAACGCTCGACTTCAATGGTGAAGTCCACGTGGCCGGGGGTGTCGATGATGTTGAGGCGCTTGCCTTTCCAGTAGGCGGTCGTCGCGGCGGACGTGATCGTGATGCCGCGCTCCTGCTCCTGGTCCATCCAGTCCATGGTCGCAGCGCCGTCGTGGACTTCGCCGATCTTGTGGTTCTTGCCGGTGTAATAAAGAATCCGCTCGGTCGTCGTCGTCTTGCCCGCATCGATGTGGGCCATGATGCCGAAGTTGCGGTAGTCCTCGATCTTGTTTTCGCGGGCCATGGTGAGCGTGCCTTGAAGTGTTTTCGGGCGCGGGGGGCGCCCTCGGGGAGAAGTCGATCTGTGCGGATAAGCGGGCGCGGGCGATTTAGCTCAAACCGCCCGCGCCGGATAGTCTCTAGATAGGAACCGCCGCCCTTCTCGGGAAGAATGGCGGCCCCTTGAAGGCGTTTACCAGCGGTAGTGGCTGAAAGCGCGGTTGGCCTCGGCCATCTTGTGCGTGTCTTCGCGCTTCTTGACCGCGGTGCCGCGGTTGTTCGAGGCGTCCAGCAGCTCGGCGGCCAGCTTTTCCGTCATGGTGTTCTCACCACGCTTGCGCGCGGCGTTCACCAGCCAGCGGATCGCCAGGGCGCGGCGACGATCGGGGCGAACCTCGACCGGCACCTGATAGGTGGCACCGCCGACGCGACGCGAGCGGACCTCGACCGACGGCTGGACGTTTTCCAGGGCGGTGTGGAAGGTCTGGACCGGCTCGAAATCCTTCTTCTTGTCGGCCAGGATTTCGAAGGCACCGTAGACGATGTTCTCGGCGACGGCCTTCTTGCCCTCGTACATGACGTAATTCATGAACTTGGTGACGGTCAGATCCTTGTATTTGGGATCCGGCAGAACTTCGCGCTTCTGGGCGCGGTGACGACGGGACATGGGCTTGACCTTCTAATTCGGTGTCGGACGGCCGGCCCAGACCCCAGGGGAATGGACCGGCGAATGGAATGGAGGGTCGCTTACTTCGGACGCTTGGCACCGTAGTGCGAACGGCGCTGCTTGCGGTCCTTGACGCCTTGCGTGTCGAGCACGCCGCGCAGGATGTGGTAGCGAACGCCGGGCAAATCCTTGACGCGGCCGCCGCGGATCAGGACCACCGAGTGCTCCTGCAAATTGTGGCCTTCGCCGGGGATGTAGCACACGGCTTCGATGCCCGTGGTCAGACGGACCTTGGCGACCTTACGCAGAGCCGAGTTGGGCTTCTTCGGGGTCGTCGTATAGACGCGGGTGCAGACGCCGCGGCGCTGGGGGCAGCCCTTCAGGGCGGGCACCTTGTTGCGCACCGGCTTGGGTTGGCGCGGCTTGCGGATCAGCTGGTTGATAGTCGGCATGGAGTCTCGGTTCTCTTCAATCGATGGAGGCGTGTGCCTTTCGGCCGGAGCGCCTCGGTGAGCCTTCTTTTCGGACGACACTGACGCGCCGTCCCGGGTTTGATTTCGAGCCGGCAATGTGACCGCCAAACGAAAAAACCGGAACGCGCGCTTCGGGCGTTCCGGCGGGCACAGCCCGTCCGCTCAATTGTCACAATCCCGGAACCCGGAGAACCGGGAGCCTCGAAAGTGGGGGGCTTCTACGCGCGGGGGGGCGTTTGGTCAAGCCCGGCTCAAGGCGCGGGCGTCTCCGGAGCCCAGCAGGTCGCGTCCGTCATCGCCTCATAGTAGCTGCGATTGAAACAGGACGACAGGGCGGCCAGATTTCGCCCGTTGACCGCGTCGCCCTGATTGGGGGAAGCCCTCAACCGTTCCAGATTGGCATCCAGCAGCGGCCTGTCCTTCACGAGGAAGGCGTACAGCCCCTGGACATAGCTGTTCCAGTCCAGCGGGATTTCCTGACCGGTCCGCTGGTCCGAGCGTCGCGCGCTCGCGGCGGCTTGGGCGGCGGCGACCTCGTCCCCGCCATAGGCGAGGTACCGCGCCAGATGCAACTGGGTGATGGCCTGCTCGCGGACGCCCAACAGCGGGCCACGGGCGAGGTATGCCCGACTCACATCCGCCGCACTCAGAAAACAGCCCCGCCCCGCCAGCCACATCGGCCCGCCGGGCGTCTGGTGCGAGAACTCGTAGTCCTGCCATGGGCGGACCATCTGCGCCTCGACATCGACGGCGCAAACCACGGGATCGACCGTCGCGGGCTTTTCGATCGCCTGGGACGGCAACGCCACCGTGAACGCAATAATCGCAATGAGCATGCAGGCCTCCAACTTCAGGTTGGGGCAACATTATGAAAGAGGTCAAGCGCGTGGCCCCATTACCGCCACGCTCGCCCCGTCCCCTGCGCGCATGGCGGGTGGGCATGGCATTCTGGGACCGGGGTTGGCGTGGACCGCGCGCGCCGAACACTGGCGCAAGCCTGCCATCGTCGCGGCCTCCCTGCTGCTGCACGCCGGCGTGCTGGCCTTCCTCGGCCTGCGGACCATGGGCTTGGAGTCGGGCATGATCCCCGACCGGAACCCCACCATCTATGTGCAGCTCGAGCCCCGGCCCCTGCTGGCCGACGAGACACCGCGCCGACCCGTGACCGCCCGGCAGCTGGAAGCGCCGCCCCTGGCCCGCGCCCTGACCACACCGGTCCTCCGTGACGAGGAGGATGAGGACGACCGGCCGGCCCCGCCCTCCCCTCGCCTGGCCGCCGCGGCACCGGGTGCCCCACCGGCCGCGGCCCCGGGCGCATGGACCGTGCGCCCCCGCACCCTCGGCGACCGAATCGGCCAGGGCTTGCGGACCAGTACCGTCGGCTGTGCCGCTGCCGCCGTTCTGAGCCCGGCAGAACGTGCGATCTGCGATGAACGGTTCGGTCGCCGTGCCGCCGCCACCGCGCCGATCGCGGGCACGGGCAATCCGGAACGCGACGCCCGCTTCGCTCGCGAAGGCGCGCAACGGCTCGCGGAGTACGAAGCCCTTCGCCGCCCCCTCGCCGGCGGCATCGGCATCGTCGGCCCGCAGGACGGACCCGGCTCGAACTTCGGCATCGGCGTCGCCGGTGCCCATCTGGACCAGACCCTGCGTCCTGACTCGACCCAGAACATCCGCACCCGACGCGACGGGCAGCGCAGTAGCGGCACGCCCCTCACGCCCGGCGGCAGCTTCACCCGCGACCCGCCCCGGGAATGAACAGACTGCTCAGTGTTCGGTGCAGAAAGCGTCGTGATGGGCCGCGCCCAACTGCAACATATGGCTGTTCAGCCCGACATACCCGGCCGCGATCCACAGGCTCGCGGCGATGAACCAGGCCGCACCGCGGCGGCGGGCGCGCGGCGTCTTCGCGGCCCACCCGGGCCTCAACGTCCCGTCCTCGCGACGCCCTGACCCGCGTGGTCCGCACAGGTGGCGTCGTGCAGAACGGCGCCGACATCGACCATGGCGTTCGCGGCCGAAGCTCCGGTCCAGACCACCAGACTGACAGCCAGGGCGCGCACAACCACCCTGTTCTCCCGGTCGGCCAGCCGGTCCCTGATGGTTTGCAGCGTCATGGATCGCCCTCCAGACCGGAAAGCGTGTCAGCCGTCATCGAAGTCGTCAACTCACGATAGCAAAAAGGGCGGCACCGTTTCCGGTGCCGCCCCCTTCATTTCAGTCCGGGACTGAGGCTCAGCCTTCGCTGCTCTCCAGCTCCAGCGCCAGATCGGCCGGAAGCGGCTCGATGGCCTCTTCCCGCTGCGATGTCAGTTCGGCGTCGCGTTCGTTGGCGATCTTCTGCAGGGCGCGGAGGTAGGCGCCCGTACCGGCCGGAATCAGGCGACCGACGATGACGTTCTCCTTCAGGCCTTCCAGCGTATCGATCTTGCCGTTGACCGAGGCGTCGGTGAGGACGCGGGTGGTCTCCTGGAAGGACGCCGCCGAGATGAAGCTGCGGGTTTGCAGCGACGCCTTGGTGATGCCCAGCAGGACCGGCTGGGTGGTGGCGATCCGGCCGCCACGCTTCTCGACCTTCAGGTTCTCAAGAACGGCTTCCGCCACTTCCACCGTGTCGCCACGGATCAGGGTGGTTTCGCCCGAGTCCAGGATCTCGACCTTCTGCAGCATCTGGCGAACGATCACCTCGATGTGCTTGTCGTTGATCGGCACGCCTTGCAGGCGATAGACCTCCTGCACTTCGTTCACCAGGTATTCGGCCAGGGCCTCGACGCCCTGGATGCGCAGCAGGTCGTGCGGATCCGGGTTGCCGTCGATGATGTAGTCGCCCTTGGTGATC
Organism: Brevundimonas sp. TWP2-3-4b2; assembly: GCF_049897345.1. Classification (NCBI taxonomy): domain Bacteria; kingdom Pseudomonadati; phylum Pseudomonadota; class Alphaproteobacteria; order Caulobacterales; family Caulobacteraceae; genus Brevundimonas; species Brevundimonas sp. TWP2-3-4b2. The sequence continues at coordinate 6,246 of NZ_JAFCWB010000004.1, forward strand.
AGATCGCCGTCGTGGACGGAGATGTGTTTGCCCTTGGGGATCAGGAATTCGACCGGTTCGCCCTGGTTGCCGTCGGCGTCCAGTTCCGGCGTGATCTTGATGCGACGCTTGTTCTTGTAGTCGCGTCCGAATTCCACGCGGCCGTCCATTTCGGCGATGACCGCGCAGTCCTTGGGTCGACGGGCTTCGAACAGCTCGGCCACCCGCGGCAGACCGCCGGTGATGTCGCGCGTCTTGGCACCCTCGGTCGGGACGCGGGCGATGATCTCGCCCGGCTTGACCACGTCGCCGTTGTTCACGGACAGAACCGCGCCCACCGGCAGCAGGTAACGGGCGTCCGAGCCCGAGGCCAGCTTGGCGTAGGCATCACCCGAGGTGACGCCCATGGCGGGACGCAGGTCGGCCCCGCGCGGGCTGGCACGCCAGTCGCTGACGACGCGCTGGGCAATGCCCGTCGCTTCGTCGGTTTCCTCGCGGACCGACAGACCTTCGACCAGGTCCTCGAACCGGATCGCGCCGCCGACTTCCGTCAGGATCGGAGAGGTGTAGGGATCCCACTCGGCCAGGCGCTGGCTGCGCTTGACGTCCGAACCCTCGATGACGCGCAGGCGCGCACCGTAAGGGATCTTGTGGCTCTCGCGATCCTTGCCGTCGACCACGATGGTGACGACGACGTTGCGGCTCATGGCCACCAGATCGCCGTGCGCCGCCTTGACGGTGGGGCCGGTGATCCGGGCGATGCCGGGGTTGGTCGCCTCGTAGAACGAGGTTTCCGCCACCTGGGCCGTGCCGCCGATGTGGAAGGTCCGCATCGTCAGCTGGGTGCCGGGTTCGCCGATCGACTGGGCGGCGATAACGCCCACCGCTTCGCCGATGTTGACGTTCGTGCCGCGCGCCAGGTCACGCCCGTAGCAGAAGGCGCAGATACCGGCCTCGGCTTCGCAGGTCAGGGCCGAGCGGACCTTGACCGACTGGACGCCGGCATTGTCGATGACCTCGACTTCCTCCTCTTGCAGATAGGTGTCCGCCTTGAACAGGACGGTTTCGCCGCCCGGCTCCTTGATGTCCTCGGCCGCGTAACGGCCCAGGACGCGTTGACCCAGCGAGACCAGCACGTCGCCGCCTTCGACCACGGCGCGCAGGGTGATGCCCCGCGTGGAGCCGCAATCGTCCTCGGTGACGATCGAGTCCTGCGCCACGTCGACCAGACGACGCGTCAGATAGCCGGAGTTGGCGGTCTTCAGCGCGGTGTCGGCCAGACCCTTACGGGCCCCGTGGGTCGAGTTGAAGTATTCAAGAACGGTCAGGCCTTCCTTGAAGTTCGAGATGATCGGCGTCTCGATGATCTCGCCCGACGGCTTGGCCATCAGGCCTCGCATGCCGCCCAGTTGCTTCATCTGTGCCTGCGAACCACGGGCACCCGAGTTGGCCATCATGAACACCGAGTTGATGTCCGGTGCCTGGCCCTTGGCCAGGACGCGCGGCTGGGCGATCTCGCCCATCATCGCATCGGCGATCTTGTCCGTGGCCTTGGCCCAGGCGTCGACGACCTTGTTGTACTTCTCGCCCTTGGTGATCAGGCCGTCGGCGTATTGTTGCTCGTACTCCTCGACCTGGGTCCGGGTGGCGGCGACCAGCGTGGCCTTGGCGGCCGGGATGACGATGTCATCCTTGCCGAAGGAAATGCCCGCCTTGGCCGCCTCGCGGAAGCCCAGCTGCATCATCTGGTCGGCGAAGATGACCGTCGCCTTCTGACCACAGTGGCGATAGACCTGATCGATCAGGTTGCCGATTTCCTTCTTGGTCAGGTTCTTCTCAAGCAGGCGGTAGCCGATGTTCGCATTGTGCGGCAGCAGCGCGCCCAGCTTCATCCGGCCCGGGGTCGTATCGATGACCTTGGTGATGACTTCGCCGGCGGCGTTCATCTCGGTCCAGCGCGCCTTGATCTTGGTGTGCAGCGAGACGACCGAAGCGTCGAGTGCGGCGTCGATCTCGCCCATGTTGGCAAACAGCTTGCCTTCGCCCTTCTCGCCTTCCTTGACCAGCGACAGATAGTACAGGCCCAGGACGATGTCCTGCGACGGCACGATGATCGGCTTGCCGTTGGCGGGCGACAGGATGTTGTTCGTCGACATCATCAGGACGCGCGCTTCCAGCTGGGCCTCGAGGCTCAGCGGGACGTGGACGGCCATCTGGTCGCCGTCGAAGTCGGCGTTGAAGGCGGTACAGACCAGCGGGTGCAGGCGGATGGCCTTGCCCTCGATCAGCTTGGGCTCGAACGCCTGGATGCCCAGACGGTGCAGCGTCGGCGCGCGGTTCAGCAGGACCGGGTGCTCGCGGATGACCTCGTCGAGGATATCCCAAACCTGGGGCTGTTCGCGCTCGACCATGCGCTTGGATTGTTTGACGGTGCCAGACAGGCCCTTGGCGTCAAGGCGCGCATAGATGAACGGCTTGAACAGCTCGAGCGCCATCTTCTTGGGCAGGCCGCACTCGTGCAGCTTCAGCTCGGGACCCACGGTGATGACCGAACGGCCCGAATAGTCGACGCGCTTGCCCAGAAGGTTCTGGCGGAAGCGGCCCTGCTTGCCCTTCAGCATGTCGGCCAGCGACTTCAGCGGTCGCTTGTTGGCCCCCGTGATGACGCGGCCGCGACGGCCGTTGTCGAACAGGGCGTCGACCGATTCCTGCAGCATCCGCTTTTCGTTGCGGATGATGATGTCGGGCGCACGCAGCTCGATCAGACGCTTCAGGCGGTTGTTGCGGTTGATGACCCGGCGATACAGGTCATTCAGGTCGGACGTGGCGAAACGGCCGCCGTCCAGCGGAACCAGCGGGCGCAGTTCCGGCGGAATGACCGGAACGACCGTCAGGATCATCCACTCGGGCTTGTTGCCGCTCTCGAGGAAGGCCTCGATCAGCTTCAGGCGCTTGGAGGCCTTCTTGGCCTTCATTTCCGAGGGGCTGTCGGCCAGTTCGCCGCGGTGCTTTTCAGCCTCGGCGTGCAGGTCGATACCGATCAGCAGGTTGCGCACGGCCTCGGCACCGATCTCGGCGGTGAAGCCGTCATCGCCGAACTCGTCCTGGTAGCGGTAGAATTCGTCTTCCGTCAGCAGCTGGTTCTGCTTCAGCGGGGTCAGGCCCGGCTCGGTGACGATGTAGTTTTCGAAGTAGAGCACGCGCTCCACGTCCTTCAGCGCCATGTCCAGCATCAGCGAGATGCGCGACGGCAGCGACTTCAGGAACCAGATGTGGGCGACCGGGGACGCCAGTTCGATGTGGCCCATCCGCTCGCGCCGCACGCGGGCCAGGGTGACCTCAACGCCGCATTTCTCGCAGATAATGCCCTTGTACTTCATGCGCTTGTACTTGCCGCACAGGCATTCGTAGTCCTTGGTCGGGCCAAAGATACGGGCGCAGAACAGGCCGTCACGCTCAGGCTTGAACGTCCGGTAGTTTATCGTCTCGGGTTTTTTGATCTCGCCGAACGACCACGACCGGATCTTCTCCGGGCTGGCGAGGGCGATCTTGATCTGGTCAAAGGTCGGAGTGACCGGGACCGCGTTGAAGATGTTCAGGACTTCCTGGTTCATCTTGATTCCTTCTGCGGGGTGACCCGCCAAATTTCATTGAGGGAGAAAGCGAAAGACCGTCCCTCCCCGCTTTCACAGGGAGGGATCATCCGGTCGGTCAGCTGTTCTCCAGCTCCACGTTCAGACCCAGCGAGCGCATTTCCTTGACGAGCACGTTGAAGCTCTCGGGAATGCCCGCCTCGAAGCTGTCGTCGCCACGGACGATGGCCTCGTAGACCTTGGTCCGGCCGGCCACGTCGTCGGACTTCACCGTCAACATTTCCTGCAGGGTGTAGGCCGCGCCGTAGGCTTCCAGCGCCCAGACCTCCATCTCGCCGAAGCGCTGTCCGCCGAACTGCGCCTTGCCGCCCAGCGGCTGCTGGGTGACGAGCGAGTACGGACCGATGGAACGGGCGTGGATCTTGTCATCGACCAGGTGGTGCAGCTTCAGCATGTAGATGTAGCCGACCGTGACCGGACGCTTGAACTGCTCGCCGGTCTGACCGTCATAGACGATCGACTGGCCGGTGCGGTCCAGACCCGCCTTCTCCAGCAGCTCCTCGATGTCCTCGATGTGCGCGCCGTCGAACACCGGGGTGGCGAACGGAACACCCTTGGACAGGTTGCGGGCCAGCTCGACCAGGTCCTCTTCCGATTCCGGAAGCGGCGTGTCGGGGCCATAGATGCTGGTCAGGTGGTCGACCAGCGCCTGCTTCTGTCCGCCCTGCTGCCAGGCTTCCAGCAGACCCTGGATCTGCTTGCCAAGACCGGCGGCGGCCCAACCCAGGTGGGTTTCGAAGATCTGGCCGATGTTCATGCGCGACGGCACGCCCAGCGGGTTCAGAACGACGTCGACCGAGGTCCCGTCGGCCAGGTGAGGCATGTCCTCGATCGGCAGGATCTTGGAGATGACGCCCTTGTTGCCGTGACGGCCGGCCATCTTGTCGCCGGGCTGAAGCTTGCGCTTCACGGCCACGAAGACCTTGACCATCTTCATCACGCCGGGGGGCAGTTCGTCGCCGCGTTGCAGCTTCTCGACCTTGTCCTCGAAGCGGCGGTCGAGCGCCTTGCGGGCATCCTCGAACTGCTTCTTCATGGCTTCCAGCTCGCCCATCGCCTTCTCGTCGTCGAGGGCGATCTGCCACCACAGGCCGCGCGACAGCTCGCCCAGCTTGGCTTCGGTGACTTCACCACGGCCCAGGCCCTTCGGACCCGAGGTCGCGGTCTTGCCGAGCAGCAGCGGGTGCAGACGGCCGTAGACGTTGCGCTCGAGGATCTTCAGCTCGTCGTCGCGGTCCTTGCCCAGGCGCTCGATTTCCGAACGCTCGATGGCGATGGCGCGTTCGTCCTTGTCGACGCCGTGACGGTTGAAGACGCGCACGTCGACCACCGTGCCGGCGACGCCGGGCGGCAGGCGCAGGCTGGTGTCGCGGACGTCCGAAGCCTTCTCGCCGAAGATGGCGCGCAGCAGCTTCTCTTCCGGCGTCATCGGGCTTTCGCCCTTCGGCGTGACCTTGCCGCACAGGATGTCGCCCGGCTGGACCTCGGCACCGATCGCCACAATGCCCGCCTCGTCGAGGTTGCGCAGGGCTTCCTCGCCGACGTTGGGGATGTCGCGGGTGATTTCTTCCGGCCCCAGCTTGGTGTCGCGGGCCATCACCTCGAACTCGTCGATGTGGATCGAGGTGAAGACGTCGTCGCGCACGATGCGCTCCGAGATCAGGATCGAGTCCTCGAAGTTGTAGCCGTTCCACGGCATGAAGGCGACGAGCGCGTTGCGGCCCAGGGCCAGTTCGCCCAGGTCCGTCGAGGGACCGTCGGCGATGACGTCGCCGATCTTCACTTCATCGCCCACACGCACGATCGGGCGCTGGTTGATGCAGGTCGACTGGTTCGACCGCTGGAACTTGGACAGGCGGTAGATGTCGACGCCCGAACGGCCGGCGTCCAGTTCGTTGGTGGCGCGCACGACGATGCGGGTCCCGTCGATCTGTTCGACGACGCCGTCACGACGGGCGACCACGACGGCGCCCGAGTCCACGGCCACGACCGCTTCCATGCCGGTGCCGACCAGCGGTGCGTCGGATTGCACCAGCGGCACGGCCTGACGCTGCATGTTCGCGCCCATCAAGGCCCGGTTGGCGTCATCGTTTTCCAGGAAGGGGATCAGGGCGGCGGCGACCGAAACGACCTGTTTCGGCGACACGTCCATCATGTCCACGTCGGCGCGGATCAGCAGTTGCGAGTCGCCGTTGATGCGGCCCGGAACCAGCTCCTCGACGATCATGCCGTCCTTCAGCTCGATGTTGGCTTGGGCGATCGTGTATTTCGCCTCTTCCATCGCCGAGATGTAGACGACCTCGTCCGTGGCCTTGCCGTCCTTCACGCGACGGTACGGGCTCTCGATGAAGCCGTATTTGTTCACCCGGGCGTGGGTGGCCAGCGAGTTGATCAGGCCGATGTTCGGGCCTTCCGGCGTTTCGATCGGGCAGATGCGGCCATAGTGGGTCGGGTGCACATCGCGGACTTCGAAGCCGGCGCGCTCACGCGTCAGACCGCCCGGGCCAAGCGCCGAAAGGCGACGCTTGTGGGTGATCTCGGACAGCGGGTTGGTCTGGTCCATGAACTGCGACAGCTGCGACGAACCGAAGAACTCGCGCACAGCCGCGGCGGCCGGCTTGGCGTTGATCAGGTCGTGCGGCATCACCGTGTCGATATCGACCGAGGACATGCGCTCCTTGATGGCGCGCTCCATCCGCAGCAGGCCGACGCGGTACTGGTTCTCCAGCAGCTCACCGACCGAACGGACCCGGCGGTTGCCCAGGTTGTCGATGTCGTCGATCTCGCCCGAGCCGTCCTTCAGCCCGACGAGGATCTGCAGCACGCGCAGGACGTCGTCCTTGCGCAGCACGCGGATTTCGTCCGACACGTCCGGGGTTTCCAGACGCATGTTCATCTTGACCCGGCCGACGGCCGACAGGTCGTAGCGCTCGCTGTCGAAGAACAGCGAGTTGAACATGGCTTCGGCGGCCTCTGGGGTCGGCGGCTCGCCCGGGCGCATCACGCGATAGACGTCAAACAGCGCGTCCTCGCGGCCGGTGTTCTTGTCGATGCGCAGGGTGTTGCGCATGTAGGCACCGACCGTGACGTGGTCGATGTCCAGCACGTCGATGGTGGTGAAGCCGAAGCTTTCCAGCAGTTCGATCGTCGGCGCGTCCAGCTCGTCGCCGGCCTCGGCATAGATCTCGCCGGTCTCGTAGTTGACCGCGTCGGCGGCCAGGTAGCGGGTCAGCAGGGCGTCGGCGGCCAGCGACAGCGACGTGGTCGTGTCGCCCAGCTTCTTGGCCTGGCGGGCGCTGATCTTGGTCCCGGCGGCGGCGATCACTTCACCGGTGTCGGCATCGACCAGATCGAACTCGGGCTTCACGCCCTTCCAGCGCTCGGCCTTGTAGGGCGTGACCCAGCCTTCGCCGCGCTTCTCATAGGGCACGGTCTCGTAGAAGGTCTTCAGGATCTCTTCGCCGTCCATGCCCAGACCCATCAGGAAGGTCGAGGCCGGCAGTTTGCGGCGGCGGTCGATGCGGACGTAGACGATGTCCTTGGCGTCGAACTCGAAGTCCAGCCACGAACCGCGGTACGGGATCACGCGGGCCGCGAACAGCAGCTTGCCCGAGCTGTGCGTCTTGCCCTTGTCGTGGTCGAAGAAGACGCCCGGCGAACGGTGCATCTGCGAGACGATGACCCGCTCGGTGCCGTTGACGACGAAGGTGCCCTTGTCGGTCATGAGCGGGATGTCGCCCATGTAGACGTCCTGCTCCTTGATGTCCTTGACCGAGCGCGCGCCGGTCTCTTCATCCGCCTCGAACACGATCAGGCGCAGCTTGACCTTCAGCGGCGCGGCATAGGTCATGTCGCGCTGGATGCATTCCTCGACGTCGTACTTGGGGTCCTCGAACTCGTACGAGACGTATTCCAGGATGGCGCGTTCGTTGAAGTCCTTGATCGGGAACACCGACTTGAAGACCGCCTCGATGCCCTGGTCCTTGCGCGGTCCGCTGCGCACTTCGCGCTGCAGGAACTGCTCATAGGACGCGCGCTGAACCTCGATCAGGTTCGGCATCTGTACCGCCTCGGGGATCCGGCCGAACGAGTGGCGGATGCGCTTCTTGCCGGTAAAGGTGGTGGCGTGGGCGAACTGGCCGTGGGCGACGGCGACTTCGGCTTTGGACTTGGCCATTCTATATTCCCAATGCGGCCGTCCCGAGAAAACTGGGGCAGCTCGCGTCAAATGCAGCAGCAGCCGCGGCGGCGCACGGATGCGCTGTCGCGGCTTCAGGTTTCTCGGCGTCCACCCTCAATCCCTTGCGGAATCAGGACGCCAGCAATGTGAAGCTCCCTTGGGGAGGAGCACGCCTTCGCTCGGTCGGAGGGCGACGGACCGGGCCTCGGCGCTTTCGCGCGCATACGGGGGGATGTCTGCGGGACCGGCACATATACTCGCTTTGCCGGCGAAATAAAGGCCTGCGCCTCTCTATCTTTCATCCAGCCGCAGCGTCCGTTGCAGAAAGGCCAGAACCCGGGGCCAGGCGTCGGCCTGCGCCATCGCATTGGCCTCCGCCGAGCCGCCGCCCCGGGCCACCTCACCCACCGTCGGGGCCCAGCCGTCGCCACCCACGTCGTGCCCCGCCTCCGGATAGACCAGCAGGGTGGTTTCGCGCCCCGCCGCCGCCCGGCTCGCCGCCACATTGCGGGCCATCTGGCCCGATCGCCATTCCCGGTCAGCGTCGCCCGCTACCAGCATCACCGGCCCCGAATAGTCCTCGACCCGGATGCGGGCCGCGGCTTCACGGTCAGGGTGGGCGGCGCGGCCGTCATCGTGAATCTTCAGCAGATCGGCCTTACCCGGTCCGGCCAGCAGCCCTTCCACGAATCCGGCATAGGGCATGAAGGGAAGGGCCCGGCCCTGGTACGAGAATGACGAACGCGTCCCCTCGGCCTCGACCGTCTCCAGCCCCCACCCCTCCCAGACCAAGTCCGACGGGGCGAAGGCGACGACCGCGGCGATCCAGTCGTATTTGCTGGCCGCGATCAGCGCGAACTCGGCCCCCTTGGAGCCGCCGAACAAGGCAATTCGGTCAGCATCGACGTCCGGCCGAGTTCTTAGCCAGTCGCGCAGCTCGGCAATCTGGTCGATGCGGAGGTCGATGAAACTGCCGGGCAGGCCGGGGATTTCCTTGGGCGGGCCATATTCGCCCCAGTCCGCCGAGTAATAGGGCAGCCCGACCACCGCAGAGCCGAGCGAGGCCAGTTTTCGGCCGAAGCGGTCGCTGGCCCCCGTTCCGCCGTCCGCGCCGTGCAGCACCACGATCACGGGTCGCGGGGTGCCGCCCGGCAGACGGTACAGTTGCGCCGCGGGAAAGCCGGGAACATCCTCCGCTTCGACCCCCGCCAGGGCACCGATCAGTCGGGTCGCACCTGTGGCGACGACCTGCCCATCAACCGAGGCCGTCAGTCGGACCTCGCCGGACCGCCAGTCGGCCGGTGCCGGTGTCGGGGTGGGGATCATCGACCAGAACAGCCCGGCGGCGTCCACGCCTTCGTAGGCCCCGCCGGTCGTCGGACGGGTCGTGAGATCGATCTGCCCCTGATCATCGGCCGTAAACGCGGCGCTGGACCGCCAGACCATGGGTTCCGGACGCCCGAAGCGGCGCTCGGCGCTGATCTCGACGGCTTGGCGGGGAGCCAAACCGGTCAGGCGCACGGCGAGGGGTTGTCCCTGCAATACCTCTCCACCCGGCGTGATCTCGAAAGTCTGGGCCGTCGCCGCGCTGGCCGCCAGAACAGTGATCAAAGTCACGGCGCCCGCAAGGGACCGAAGTGTGCGTCGTCCAGCCGTCATGGCTCATATCCCGTCTGTGCGCCGCGGCGCGAAATTGGAGGAGAAGGTGGATCGGCCGGCGCTCAGGGCGTCGGCGGCTTCCGCCAGAAGAAGACATCGTCCACGCCCAGCCCGAAGACGTGGGCCAGCCGCATGGCCAATTCCAGTGAGGGCGCATATCGCCCCGCTTCCAGCGAAATCACCGTCTGTCGGGTGACCCCGGCGGATTTGGCCAGGGCGTCCTGGGTCATCTCGCCGTGCTCGAAGCGCAGTCGCCTCAGATGGTTGCCGATGGCCAGCTCAGCCATCGACGTCGCCTCCCGGTCGCGCCGCCGCCCAATAGCCCACCAGCTGGGTCGCATGCTTCGCCAGCGCCGCCAGCAGGATCAACACCACCAGCAAATTGCCCAGCACAAAGGGCTGCAGCCGCTCAAGCACGGGTGGCGGAGCAAATCCGAGCGTAAACAGCAACACGACCAGCAGCGCCGTCAGCGTCGCGTGGCCGACGTGGGCACCGCGCGCCGCCATCTCCCGGTCGCGCTCGTCCTTCTCCATCCGGGCCGGGCGCACGATGACCCAACCCACAGCGGCCGCGGCCAGCAGGGTCCAGTTGTCCAGCGCCAAGGTATTGCCCTGCCCGACGTGCAGATCGACGCCCTGCATCAGACCGGCCAACATATGCCCGCTCAGGGTGCCGAAGGCGGCCATGGCGTGCCAGGACTGTCGCTCCCGCGCGCCCGGATCATCGCCGGCCGTAAGCCGTCGCGCGTCCCAATGCCGACGCACCGCGAACGCGACGCCCAACAACACCGCCGCTCCGATCCAGCCCGGCCGCACCGGCCAGGCGAACAGGGGCCAGGCCAGAAAGGCACCGAATGCCAGACTGATTGCCAGCACGCCGAATATCCTGCTCACATGTACGCTCCAGAACTCTAAATGTCATGTCTAGCATACATTTTGTCCTGTCAAGCTGACTCTTTCTCGGCCTGCTCCGGTCGGCGTCACGGATCAGTGATTGGACGGGCTTCACGCGGCCGGCCTGCCCCTGCTAGCCTCGCCGCATGAAACGCACCCTGATCATCGCCGCCGCCGCCCTGTCCCTCGCCGCCTGCGCCAGCGCCCCGCAAGCACCGCCCGCCGCCACCCCCGGCGTCGGCACGGTCGAGGGCTGGGCCGCCGGCAACGCGCAATACCTGGTCGTCAACGGGGCTCGCCGGGGCTGGACCACGACTGAGTCCGGTCTGCAGTACCGTCGCATCGGCCGCGCCCATACCGTGGGCCGCCAGCCCGTCGCCACCGACACGGTCAAGGTCCACTACCGTGGGACCTTCGTCGACGGCCGCGAGTTTGACAGCTCCTACAGCCGCAACGAACCGGCCGAATTCCCGCTCAACCGCGTCATCAAGGGCTGGACCGAGGGCGTGGCCCTGATGCGCGAGGGCGAAAAGTTCGAGTTCGTCATCCCCGCCGCGCTCGGCTACGGCGAACGCTGGGTCGGCGGTGGCGAACTGCCGCCCAATTCGACCCTGCTGTTCACGGTCGAACTGCTGGAAGTGAAGCCGGCTGGCTAGTTTTTTTCCGTGCATCCCGGCGAAAGCCCAACATGACGGCATTGTAATCCGGCGGTGGCCCGTCCGGCTTGACCCGCACCCATGGGCGGCGTGATCTGCGCCTCCCCCTCGTCCGAGAGTGATCCGATGATGCGTCCCGTTGTCCGCCTGCTCGCCTCCGCCTGCGCCGCCGCCCTCCTGTTCGGGGCCGCGCCCGGCCTGGCCCAGGTCGGGACGCCCGCCCTCGACCGCGTTCTTGCGCCCATCCCGGCCCCCCGCGATGTGGCCTATCCGGGCGTCATCACCCTCGACATGGACGCGACCGACATCGACCGGCGCATCGTCTCGATCAAACAGACCATCCCCGTCGCCGGTCCGGGCCCGTTGATCCTGCTCTATCCCGAATGGATTCCCGGCAACCACGGCCCCGTCGGCCCCGTCGACGATCTGGGCGACCTGCGCATCACGGCCAACGGCCAGACGCTGCGCTGGGTCCGCAACACCGCCAACACCAATGCCTATGAGGTCGAGGTGCCGGCGGGCGTCAGCGCGGTCGACGTCTCGTTCAAATGGCTGACCCCGATCGACGGGGCCCAGGGCCGGATCGTCATCACCGACACCATGCTGAACATCCAGTGGGAGAAGGCGCTGCTCTATCCCGCCGGCTACTACGCCCGGCAGATCACCTTCCAGCCGACGCTGCGCCTGCCCGCGGGCTGGCAGTACGGCACGGCGCTGGACACCCGCGCGTTCCAGAACGGCCTGGCCACCTTCGCCCCCATCACGCTGGAGCATTTCGCCGACAGCCCGCTGTTCGCCGGCGCGAACTTCCGCCAGATCGACCTCGATCCGGGCGGTCGCTCGCCCGTGCGCCTGAACATCGTCGCCGACACCGCCGCCATGCTGGCCGCGACGGACGAGCACATCGTCCTGCACCGCGAACTGGTCCGCCAGGCCGACCGCCTGTACGGGGCGCGCCACTTTAACCACTATGACTTCCTGCTCGCCGTCAGCGACGATCTGGGCGGTATCGGGCTGGAGCATCACCGCTCCTCCGAGAACAGCGTCGACACCGACTATTTCACCGACCCGACCTCGACCCTGGCCGACCGCGATCTGCTGGGTCACGAATACACCCACTCGTGGAACGGCAAGTGGCGGCGGCCGGCGGACCAGCTGACGCCGACCCTGAACGAGCCGCTGCAGAACTCCCTGCTGTGGGTCTATGAGGGCCAGACCCAGTACTGGGGCCTGATCCTCAGCACGCGCGCCGGCCTGATGTCGAAGCAGCAGGCGCTGGACGTGTTCGCCAACACCGCCGCCACCTATGCTGACGGCAATCCCGGGCGGTCATGGCGGGCCCTGCAGGACACTACCAACGATCCGGTCATCGCCCAGCGCCGGCCCCAGCCCTGGGGCAGTCTGCAACGCGGCGAGGACTATTATCGCGAAGGCGCGATGATCTGGCTGGACGCCGACACCCTGATCCGTGAGCAGACCGAAGGCCGCAAGTCGCTGGACGATTTCGCCAGGGCCTTCTTCGGCGTTCAGGACGGCAACTGGGACCCCGCCCCCTACACCTTCGCCGACGTGACCTCGACCCTGAACGACGTCCAGACCCAGGACTGGGCGCGGTTCCTGCGTGATCGGCTCGATGCCGTCGGCCCCGACGCCCGCGGCCCGCTGGGCGGCATCGAACGCGGCGGCTACCGCCTGGTCTGGCGAGAGACGCCCAACGACTATTCCAAAGCCCTGAACAGGGAGCTCGAACGCGTCGACTTCCAGTATTCCATCGGCCTCAGCCTGAACAACGCCAACCGCGTCACAGCCGTCCGCTGGGGCTCGCCCGCCTTTGACGCCCGCCTGACCTCGGGCTGGGAGGTCGTCGCCGTCAACGGCCGCGCGTCCAGCGCCGCCGTCATCTCCGAAGCCATCACGGCCTCGAAAGGCAATACGACGCCGATCGAGATGATGCTGAAGAAGGGTGACCGCTTCCGCACCGTCCGCTTCGACTATCACGACGGCCTGCGCTACCCGCATCTGGAGCGGATCGAAGGCACCCCCGACCGTCTCGGCGACATCCTCGCCCCCCGCCGCCGCTGATTGTGAGGGATAAAAAGATGATCCGCACCGCCGCCCTCACCCTGCTGCTGACCTCGGCCGCCCTCGTTCAGGCCCCGGCCGCCCTTGCCCAGACTGCGGCCTCGCAGGCCCAGACACCCCTGCCCGCACCCACCAGCCTGCCCCAAGCCCTGCCGTCGATCCCGGCACCGCAGAATCGCGACTATCCGGGCGTCATCGGCATTCGCGTCGACCTGACCGACCTCGACCACAAGGTCATCCGCACGCGCCAGACCATCCCGGTCAGCGCCGGCCATCTGGTGCTGCAGTATCCGAAATTCATCCCCGGCAACCACGCCGACACCGGCCCGATCCAGCTGGTCTCGGGCGTCACCGTCACCGGCAATGGCCAGCGTATCGAATGGGTGCGCGACACCGTCGATCCCCACGCCTTCCACCTCGACATCCCGGCGGGCGTGACGTCGATCGAGGTCGCCTTCGAATGGCTGACCCAGCCCGACAACGCCGTCTGGCGCGTGGTCATGACGCCCGAGATGGTCAATCTCCAGTGGGAGAAGGCCCTGCTCTATCCCGCCGGCTACAACCACAGCCGCATCACCTTCGCCCCCTCCGTCGTCCTGCCGACCGGCTGGAACTACGGCGTGGCGCTGGACACCGTCTCCCGCGAGGGCGAGGTCGCCACCTTCGCCCCCATCTCGCTCGAGCATCTGGCCGACAGTCCGATGTTCGCCGGGGCCCACTACCGCCGCGTCGACATCGATCCGGGCGGCCGCTCGCCGGTGCATCTGAACCTCGTCGGCGACACCGCGGCCTCCGTAAACATCACGCCCGAGTGGATCGCCCGCTATGAGACCCTCGTCGACCAGGCCGACCGCCTGTTCGGTGCCCGCCACTACGACCGCTATGAATTCCTGCTCGGCCTGACCTCGAAGATGGGCGGCATCGGTCTGGAGCATCACCGCTCGTCCGAGAACACCGCGGCCCCCACCTACTTCTCCACCGCCAACCCCGACTACGGTGCCCGGGGGCTGCTGCCGCACGAATACGTCCACAGCTGGAACGGCAAATTCCGCCGTCCATCAGACGAATACGTCCCGAACTTCAACGTCCCGACCCAGAACACCCTGATGTGGGTCTATGAGGGCCAGACTGAATACTGGGGCGATGTCCTCACCCCCCGCTCGGGCCTCGGCACGGTCGAGGAGGCCATCGCCAACCTGGCCGAGGTGGCCGGCTTCTATGACCAGCAGCCCGGCCGCCAGTGGCGCGCCCTGCAGGACACCACCAACCACAACCTGCTCGGCTATCGCACCACCAATCCGTGGGGCTCGTGGATGCGCGGGACCGGCGACTACTATCGCGAGGCCCTGCTGATCTGGCTGGACGCCGACACCCTGATCCGCGAGGCCACCGGCGACCGCAAATCCCTCGACGACTTCGCCAAGGCTTTCTACGGCATCGAGGACGGCGTCTGGGAGGCCCGGCCCTACACGTTCGAGGACGTGGTCTCGCATCTGAACGCCGTCCATCCCTACGACTGGGCGACCTTCCTGCGGACCCGGCTCGACGCCGCCGGCCCGGACGCCCGTGCGCCCCTCGACGGGATCGCCCGCGCCGGCTATCGCCTGACCTGGGTCGACGCCCTGACGCCGGCCGAGAAACGCATCCAGAGCGGCTGGGCCACCGACTTCCAGTATTCACTGGGATTCAGCCTGAGCGCCGCCAATCGGATCACCGGCGTCCGCTGGGGAAGCCCCGCCTTCGAACAGGGTCTCGGCGCGGGCTGGGACCTGATCGCCGTCGGCGACCGCACGGCCTCGGCCGAAACCCTGAGAAACGCGGTCACGGCCGCGAAGTCGGGGACCGACCCCATCGTGCTGGTGGTCAAACGCGGTGACGAGTTCCGGACCCTGTCGTTCGCGTATCACGACGGCCTGCGCTACCCGCGACTGGTCCGCACCGAGGGCACGCGCGACCGCCTGGCCGACATCTTCACGCCCCGGCGGCGCTGACCCCGGCAAGGCAAGGGGGCCAGGCGGTATCGCCCGGCCCCCTGCCAGTCTCGCCTGAGCGCGTGGCCTACAGCAGCTTGAGCATGGCCTCGGCCGCCTCACGCGAAGAGGCCGGGTTCTGGCCGGTGACCAGCTTGCCGTCGGTCACCACATAGGACGACCAGTCCGCGCCCTTGGAATAGTCGCCGCCGTTGGCCTTCAGCATGTCCTCGACCAGGAAGGGCACGATCTTCGTCAGGCCGACGGCCTCTTCCTCGGTATTGGTGAAGCCGGCGACCTTGCGACCCTTGACCAGCGGCTCGCCGTCGACGCCCTTGACCGACCTGAGCACGCCCGGCGCATGGCAGACCGCGGCGACGGGTTTGTCGGCCTTCACGAAGGCCTCGATCAGGGCGATGGAGGTCTTGTCCTCCGCCAGGTCCCACAGCGGCCCGTGACCGCCCGGATAGAAGACCGCGTCAAAGTCGGCCTCGCGCACGCTGTCCAGCCGCACGGTATGGGCCAGCACCTTCTGCGCGTCCTCGTCCGCCTTGAAGCGTTCGGTGTCCTCGCTCTGGGCGTCGGGCTCGTCGCTCTTGGGGTCGAGCGGCGGCTGGCCGCCCCTGGGTGAGGCCACCACGATGTCCGCGCCTGCGTCCTTGAGCGCATACCAGGGCGCAGCAAACTCCTCCAGCCAGAAGCCGGTCTTCTTGCCCGTGTCGCCGAGCTGGTCGTGGGATGTCAGCACCATCAGGATTTTCATGTGGGAGGTCTTTCGTTCGGGGAGGGTTCAGATGGGGGCGATCCGGCCCCGTGCCACTCCGAAACGAATACGGGCCCGATGGTTTCCCATCGGGCCCGCGATATCGGGACGCAGCGTGCGTCCTCAAGCCGTGAGGCCTGGTCTTACTTGATCTGCACCTTGGCGCCGGCTTCCGTCAGCTTCTTGGCGACTTCGTCGGCAACCTGCTTGGAGACGTTCTCGACGACGTTCTGCGGAGCGCCTTCGACCAGGTCCTTGGCTTCCTTCAGGCCGAGGTCCGGACGCACGCCGCGGACTTCCTTGATGGCGTTGATCTTCTTGTCGCCGCCGTCGATCAGGACAACGGTGAACTCGGTCTGCTCTTCAGCAGCTTCGGCCGGAGCGGCACCGCCGCCGGCGGGCATGGCCATGGCGACCGGAGCAGCGGCGCTGACGCCCCACTTTTCTTCCAGCAGCTTGGACAGTTCGGCAGCTTCCAGCACGGTCAGGGCGGAAAGTTCTTCGACGATTTTGGACAGGTCGGCCATTGTGTAGGTTCCTTCGGAGGGATTGGGTTCAGAGAGAATGTGCGGAGATGAAAGAGGCGGTTCCGCTTACGCGGCGTCCTTCGTGGCATAGGCGTTGAACACCCGGGCCAGTTGGGCCGCCGGGGCTTGAACGACGCCGGCGATCTTGGTCGCGGGGGCGTTGAGCAGGCCGAGCAGCGAAGCGCGGATCTGGTCCAGCGACGGCAGTTTGGAGAGAACCTCCACGCCCTTCGCGTCCAGAACCTTGTCACCCATGAAGCCGCCCAGAACCACGAACTTGTCGTTGGCCTTGGCGTATTCAGCGGTGATCTTGGCGGCCGTCACCGCGTCGTCAGCGTATGCAATGCCCACGGGACCCTTGAACAGGCCGTGGTATTCGCTGCCTTCGTCGGCTTCGAGCGCCTTCAGCGCCAGGCGGTTCTTGACCACCTTGAACGTGCCGCCTTCCTTGCGGAGGCGTCCACGCAGGTCTTCCATATCCGCAACGGTCAGACCCAGGTTGTGGGTCACGACCACGGCGCCCGCGTCGGCGAAAACGCCTTTGAGCGTCTCGATCGACTCGGCTTTTTGTGCGCGGTCCATTGCGGTCTCCAGTCTGGTATTCGCCGCCGGGCTTATTCCCGGAGGCGGGTTGGCCAAAGCGCCGCGCATCGCTGCGAGACGTTCAGGCCGGTCGTAATGTCCGAAGGAAGCTCAGAGCCCGTACGCCCCGGAAACCGGAGTGACAGGCATCGTCTGCATCCCCATCTCCCCACGGCGTCAGAGGGCTCTCTGACATTTATGGCCCGGGTGACCCCCAGACCCCGAAGTTCTCGGACAGGACCGCCATGACACGGGGCCATGACGGTGAAGGCGCGCTCTATACACGGATATCGCGCGAACTCAAGCGCCGCCTCTTCCCAATTGGGCACGGGCCGGCCCAGATGCAGACACAGGGGGGCGCGAGCATGACCGAAACGACCGAAGCGACAGGCCGCGACAGCCTCGGCGGAGCGGCCTCCACCCTGTTGGGCCCCATCCGACTGGGCATCGGCTTCGCTCAGGGCCTCGGCCTGTACGGCCTGCACCGCCTCTCGGACGGCGCAGCGTCATGGGGCGCCACCCACCCCCTGATGTTTGGCCCACTGCTGCTGGTGACCGCCTTCCTGCCGGTCATGCTGCTGGCCGCCGCCGGTCGCCTTCGACCCCTGACGCTCGCGATCTGGACGGCCGTGGCCGGCGTCGTCCTCGCCCTGCTCGGCCTGCACGACATCGCCCGGCAGAGCGCCGACACCCTGCAAGGACCGCCCTTTCTGTCACCGCCGGCGATCCTGTTTTCTGCCGCCGCCCTGTTCATCGCCCACCATCTGGTGACCCCGGCCGACATGGAACGACGCCGCATCGCCAGCTATCCGGCCTATTTCGACACCGCCTCCAAGGCCGCGGTCCAGTTGGCTCTGTCCGTCGGCTTCACCGGTGCCTTCTGGATCCTGGTCACGCTCGGCGCGGCCCTGTTCAAGGTCATCGGTCTTCGCTTCCTCGAGGATCTGCTGCGCGAGGAATGGTTCGCCATCCCGGTCACCTTCGTGGTCTTCGCCACGGCGGTGCATCTCACCGATGTGCGGGACGGCCTGATCCGCGGCGTCCGCACCGTGGGCCTGATGCTGCTGTCCTGGCTGCTGCTGGTCATGACTGTCTTGGCCGCCGGCTTCGTGGCGGCCCTGCCGTTCACCGGCCTCGACGGCCTGTGGGAGACCCGCAGCGCGACGTCTCTCGTGCTGGCCGCCGCAGCCGCCCTGATCATCCTCATCAACGCGGCCTATCAGGACGGACAGCCGGACAACCGCCCGCCCGCCGTGCTGCGCGCCGCCGTCCGCGTCGCCGCCGTGCTGATCACCCCCCTGATCGTCATCGCCGTCTGGGGCCTGGCCCTGCGCATCCAGCAGTACGGCCTGACCCCCGATCGTATCATCGCCGCCGCCTGTGCCCTAGTCGGCGCGTCATTCGCCGCCGGCTATGGCTGGGCCGCCCTCAGCCCCTTCTGGCGCAAGACCGAATGGATGCGCCCGCTGGAGCGCACCACCATCTGGACCGCCGTCCTGACGGTCGCGGTGATCCTCGCCCTGTTCAGCCCGGCGCTGGACCCGGCCCGGCTCTCGGTCATGGATCAGGTCGCCCGGCTGGAGCGCGGCGCGGTGACGCCGGACCGGTTCGACTACCGCTTCCTCAGATTCAGCAGCGGCAAGGCCGGACAGGCGGCTCTGGAGCGGCTGACGCGATCGAGCAACGCTGACATCGCCACCCGGGCCCGGACCGCGCAAACCACCGACAATGCCAGCGATGACTTTATCAGCCCTGACGAGGCAGCCCGGGCGTTCTCCATCGAGATGTGGCCCATTGGCGCCGCGCCCCTCCCCGATGGCTTCGTCGCCTCGGCCAACCGCCAGGGCGACCTCGACCATTGCCAGTACGCCAACCTCTGTCTAGCGACCCGCAGGGACCTGGACGGCGACGGCTCCCCGGAACTGCTGATCGTCGGCCACGATGACATTTCGATCTACGCCGTCGACGCCGGTCGATGGACGCGTATTGGCCGCTTCGACCAGACCTGTCGCAATGAGACCCGATCGGACCCGCGAGAGGCCCTGCGTGCGGGCCGCCTGCGCGCCGTGCGCCCGGTCTGGCCCGACCTGGTTTTCGAAGAAGGCGAGCAATTCGCCCGGTTCGTCCCTGATCACCGCCTCGGCTGCGGCAGCGCCACCGTTTCGGTCCGGGCCAAACCGGCTCCCTGAGTTACACCGAAGCGCGACGTCCTGTTGACCCGGAGCGGCGACGTAACGCCGGAGCGAAGCGAGGGCGAAACCTCGCCTCCGGCGCTTCCGTCCGGGTCGCGCTCTCGTGCGCCGCTGGGTCCCGGGATCGCAATGGGGCCCGGGATGACGGGAGCGGAAGACCACGCGTTAACCCCGCACTCACCCTGCCCCCCAACCCGATCTTCACCTTGTGGGGCGTAAAAACGTCGCGGAATGAGCCAGTCCCGTCTCAACGAGGACCGGCCGCAACCGTGATGTTGAAGGGGCTGCACCCATGGCCAAGACCGTTCTCGTGGTCGACGACGATCCGACCCAGCGCCGCCTCGCCCAGGCCGTGCTGGAGCGGGAAGGCTATGCCGTCGTCCACGCCGAATCCGGCGGCGAGGCCATCGACCGCCTGACCAAGGGGGGCGGGGCTGACGTCGTTCTGCTGGACATGGTCATGCCGGGCATGAGCGGCATGGAGGCCCTGGCCGAGATCCGCACCGCCGGCGTCGCCACACCCGTGATCGTCCTGACCGCCTCGGGCGGCGTGGATGCCGTGGTCAAGGCCATGCAGGCCGGGGCCCAGGACTTCTTCGTCAAGCCCGTCTCCGCTGAACGCCTGCTGGTCGGTGTCTCCAACGCCCTGCAGATGACCCGTCTGACCGCCGAGGTCGGACGGCTGAAGAAGCATGTCGCCGGCCGCACCTCCTTCGACGATCTGGTCGGCCAGTCGGCGCCCATGCGCATGGTCAAATCGCTCGGTGCCCGCGCGGCCAAATCCTCCATCCCGGTCCTGATCACCGGCGAAAGCGGCGTCGGCAAGGAAGTCATCGCCCGCGCCCTGCACGGCGCTTCGGACCGGTCGGGCAAGGCCTTCGTCGCGGTCAACTGCGGTGCCCTGCCCTCGAACCTGATCGAATCGATCCTGTTCGGGCATGAGAAGGGTGCCTTCACCGGCGCCCACGACAAACACCTGGGCAAGTTCATGGAGGCCAACGGCGGCACCCTGTTCCTCGACGAGATCGGCGAACTGCCGCTGGACATGCAGGTCAAGCTTCTGCGCGCCCTCCAGGAAGGCGAGATCGACCCCGTCGGTGCCAAACGGTCGGTCAAGGTCGACGTCCGCATCGTCTCGGCCACCAATCGCGACCCGGCCCAACAGGTCCGCGAAGGAGCCTTCCGCGAGGACCTGTTCTATCGCCTCAACGTCTTCCCGATCGAAGCCCCGTCCCTGCGCGAGCGCCGCGAGGACATCCCGGCCCTCGTCGATCACTTCGTGGCCCGCTTCAACGTCGAGGAGGGCAAGCGGATCGCTGGCTGTTCGTCCGAGACCCTCGCCCTGCTCAGCGCCTTCGACTGGCCGGGCAACGTGCGCCAGCTCGAAAACGCGGTGTATCGGGCCATCGTCCTCGCCGACGCGCCCTTCCTGCAGCCGCACGACTTCCCGGCCATCTCCGGCCGATCAATGCCCCTGGCCCATGAGGACGACGTCGAACAGGCGGGTCATGACGCCGCGCTGGCCCGCACGCTCGACCTGCCGCCCCTGCCCGACACGCCGATCCGCATCCTCGACGAACGCGGACACCTGCGCACGCTGGAAGAGATCGAGCGCGATCTGATCCAGCACGCCATCGAGGTCTATGCCGGCCACATGTCCGAGATCGCACGCCGGCTCGGAATCGGTCGCTCGACCCTGTACCGCAAGGTCCGCGAACAGGGGCTGGAAGGCATCCTGAAAGAAGCCGGCTAGGCCTCGCCGACCGCCCGATTGCCGGTTCCGCCGGGCCGCGACATCTTGGCCCAAGGCCGAGTCTGTCCAAAAGTTCATTGGCCAAACGGGCGGCGAAACCCGAAGAGAACCGGATTGCGCGCACTCGCAACCTCTGGTTTCGTCACTGAAATGCGACGGAAACAGAGCCGGGCCACGTTGCACCCTAGTCATCCTCCCCCGAAGGCCATCGCATGCTTCTCGTCACCACCGCCCTGTCCGGACTCATGGCCGGGGTGATTCAGGCTGCGCCTGCACCACAGACCCCGCAGGCCCCTGCGGCGACGACGCCGGCGAGCCAGGCCAACGAAGACGCCTACGATCTCGGGACAGTGGTCACGACGGGTGCCCGCCCGCGGGGCAGCGTCAATTCGGACATCCCGCCCGACATCACCCTCACGGCTGAACAGATCCAGGCCTACGGGGCCTCCAACATCGCGGAACTCCTGACCTATCTGGAGCCGATCACGCGCAGCTCGCGCGGTCGCGAGGGCGGCATGCCCGTGTTCCTGGTCAACGGCCGCCGCATCTCCGGCTTCCAGGAGATCCAGGGGATCCCCACCGAGGCCATCGAGCGCACCGAAATCCTGCCCGAGGAAGTCGCCCTTCAATACGGCTATCGCGCTGACCAGCGTGTCGTGAACTTCGTCCTCAGGTCCAATTTCCGCTCGGTGTCGGGCGAACTGACCGGCCGCGCCCCGACCCAGGGCGGGCGCACCACCGCCGAGATCGAAGGCAATATCCTGCGCATCGCCGGTGCCACGCGCTGGTCGATGGACGCCGAACATGAGCGCTCGAACCCCCTCTACGAATCCGAGCGCGACATCGTCCGCGATCCGGGCTCGACGCCCTATGACCTGACCGGCAACATTTCCGGCATTCCCTACCGCAACGCGCAGGTGCCGTGCAGCATCACCGTGATCACCGGCTGCGACGCGGAAATCGACCCTGCCCTGTCGGCGCGGGTCGGCCGGACCGTCCTCGTCAATCCCGTACCGTTGACCGGTGCTCCCACCCTCACCAATTTCGCCGCCGTCGCCGGCGCGCCCCGCTCGGGAAATCTGGGTGACTATCGCACCCTGTTGTCGGCCAGCGAGCGGACCACTGTGCGCGGCACGCTCAAGCGCGACATCAACGGCACGACCCAGGGCACCCTCAGCTCCAGCCTTGAGGACACCTCCAGCCGCAGCTTCAACGGCCTGCCCGGCGTCATCCTGACCCTGCCCGACGGCAACCCGTTCTCGCCCTTCGCCAACGACGTGCTGGTCTATCGCTATATCGACGCCGCCGACGCCCTCGGTCGCGAGACCGACACCCTGACCGGCCGGATCGCCGGCGTGCTGGACGGCTTCATCGGCGATGACTGGCGCTGGACCCTGACCGGCAGCTACGACCGGGTCGAGACCGACACCCTGACCGGCCGCGGCTTCGGCACGACGCCGTTCCAGACCCGCCTGACCGCCAACAGCGCTTCCGCCGATCCCTTCGCCGTCCTGAACCCCGCGGATTTCACCCGCCTGGCCGACGACACCGCCAACTCTGTCTCGCAGGTGCTGGCGACCGAACTGGTGCTGAACGGCGACGTCTTCGACCTGCCGGCCGGCGGGATCTCGTCGACCTTCAAATTCGGGGCCGACACCCGTTCACTGGACTCCACAAGCGTCCGCTCGGGCCTGACCACCGAACGCTCCCAGTCGCGTGACCGCTTCAACGGCCAGGCCAGTTTCGGCATCCCGATCGCCAGCCGCCGCACGGGCGTCTTCCCCGCCCTGGGCGACCTGTCGGCCAATTTCAACGTCGGCTATGAGGAGCTGTCGGACTTCGGCGGCCTGTCGACCCTCGGCTTCGGCGTCAACTGGTCGCCGGTCGAGCCCCTGTCCCTGCTGGTCAGCTACACGGACGAGCACGGCGCGCCGACGATCTCGCAGCTCAACGACCCCACCATCTCGACCCCGAACGTGCCGGTGTTCGACTTCGCCACCGGCCAGACCGTGCTGGTCACCCGCATCGACGGCGGCAATGCGAACCTGAACTCGGACAATCGCAAGGTCTGGAAGCTCGGCGCGACCGTGACGCCGTTCAAGGAGACCGACTTCCGGATCAGCTCGACCTGGACGTACAGCCTGACGGAGGACGCCATCGCCGCGTTCCCGACCCTGACGCCGGATCTCGAGGCCGCCCTGCCCGGCCGCTTCACCCGCGACCTTGCGGGCAATCTGATCTCCTTCGACGCCCGGCCGCTGAATTTCGACCGGTTCGAGCGTCAGGACATCCGCACCGGCTTCAACTACTCCCGGTCCTTCGGCACGGCCAGACCGGCCGCCTCGCCCCTGCCCGGCATGCCCGGCGGCGCCCGCCCGGCACCCGGCCTTGCCGGCGCCCCGGTGGTCATCCGCCAAGGCGGTGACGGCGCGCGCGGTGCCCCCGGTGGTGCGGGCGGTGGAGCCATGGGAATGCAGGCCATGCGCTTCGGCGGCGGCGGCGGACGGGGCGGCGGCATGATGCCGGGCCAGGGCCGTTTCAACATGTCAGTCTATCACACGGTCCGCCTGCAGGATGAGATCGTCATCGCCAGCGGCCTGCCGATCCTCGACCTGCTGGACGGCGCGGCCACCAGCGGCCGCGGCGGCAGCCCCCGCAACGAGGTCCAGGCCCAGGGCGGCGTGTTCAGGAACGGCATGGGAGCCTTCGTCAACGCCAACTGGCGTCAGGGCACGCGCGTCGACGGCGGCACGGGACCCGACCTGGCCTTCTCGGACCTGGCGACGGCCAATCTGAACGTCTTCATCGACCTGGGGCAGCAGGCGGGCTGGGTGGCCAAATATCCGTGGCTCAAGGGCTCGCGGCTGAATTTCGGCGTCCAGAACATCTTCGACGCCCGCCTCGACGTCAGCTCCAGCGCCGGTGACGTTCCGCTGAACTACCAGGCCGACTATCTGGACCCCCAGGGCCGGACCGTCAGCCTGACCTTCCGCAAGATCCTGTTTTAGGGCGTAGGGATTAGGGCTTAGGGCTTGGGGCTTAGGGAACGGGGTCTCGATTTGGCCTCTCCCTCGGGAGCCGGCGCAGGTCTGATCCCCAAGATCTAAGCCCTAAGCCCTAAGCCCTAAGCCTTAAGCCCTAAGCCCTACTCCCCCTTCTTCCCCCACCGCCGCTTCGGCGCCTCGCCCTTCGCCTTGGCGGCGATCTCCTTCAGCTTGCGGCCTTGCAGGGCTGACAGCGCCTGACCGGGCGCGCCCAGTTCGGGGTCGCCGAAGGCGCGGCCGTGGGTCTTCACCCGCTCGCTGACCGAGTCGAGGAACTCCCCCTCCCATTCAGACAGCGAAACGCCCGCCTTCTCTGCCGAGCGGCGGGCGCGTCTGAGGGCATTGAGGGCGGCGCGCTGGGCGGCCTTGCGCTGGGCTTCAAAGGGCGAGAGCGGCGGTTTGCGTTTCATAATCCCGCTCATCCCGGCGAAAGCCGGGACCCAGTGCTTTGGATGATGGAACAGGGAAGCCGACCCGCAACCGCTTGTCCAGAAACGCCGGCGTCAAGCTGGACAGGACTGGGTCCCGGCTTTCGCCGGGATGAACGGAGATGAGTGGAATTAGATCTCGCCGAGCGCCGACAGGTACAGATCGAGGATCGCATCCTCTTCCTGACGCTTGGCCTTGTCCTGTTTGCGGATGCGGATGACCTTGCGCAGGATCTTGACGTCGTAGCCCTCGCCCTTGGCCTCCAGGAAGACCTCCTTCATGTCGGCCATGACGGCGGCCTTGTCCTCTTCCAGCCGCTCGATGCGTTCGATGATGGTCCGCAGCCGGCCTTGGGCCGTCGCGTTGAGGACGTCGGGCGAGGAATCGAAGGCAGCGTCGTCGGCCAAGGGAGAACTCCGGATAAAATCACGCCCTCAAACAGGCCGAAGGCCGACAGGGCAAAAGAACGCCCTCAAGCAGGCCGAAGGCCGTTAGGGCAAAAAGAATGCAGACGCTAACCACGCCGAAGCGCGCGACTCAACGGCGGCTGGGGGCAGACGCGAAAAAGGCTGCGGACAAGTCCGCAGCCTTTGCATTTTCAGCGCTCAAGCAGGCCGCGACCGCGTCGCGGCCGGCAGCGCCCGAAAGAGCCTTAGCCCTGCTTCGCCTTGAAGCGCGGGTCGGTCTTGTTGATCACATAGACCACGCCCTTGCGCCGCACGACCTTGCAGTCGCGGTGGCGGGTCTTGAGCGACTTGAGCGAGCTGCGGACCTTCATGGTCGTCGTCCTGGGGCAAAAAACAAACAGAAAAGCCGCGGGGCGGACCTGCGGCGGAGCGGTGCGTATAGAGGGGCTTCCCGGAATCGTCAACCGGGGACTGGCGGTGTCTGCAAAGTGCCGATGCCGGATAGTCCGCTGAGGAGCGGAAGTTGCGTCAGAGCCGCCGCAAAGTCGCGCCGTTCCGCAGGAGCATTCGAATGCCGAAGCGGAGAATCGCTACGCTGACGAGCGTCAGTCCAATGCCTTGCATCGCTTCGGTCGCTGTCATCGTGTGATTTCCGGCAGCCACGGTTCGCCAATCTGTTGCGAGCCACCAAGCCACAACGGCTGGGAAGATGCCGCCCAAGAGGGTGAACATCGTGCCGTTCAGGAGGCCAGCCAGAGCGTCCTCTTTGTTTTTGGGCTCTTCCATTGTGGCCCCACACTACCGCCGAACAGAACCTCCGCAATGGGTCGAGAGGCGACAGTCACCAAAGGGTCGGGAGCGGTCGTTGGTCCACCGGTGGAGAGCGGACCTCAGCCAGCTTATAGCTGTAGGATCATAACTCCAGAAGGAGCCGGGATGCACGAGGCGGAATACAGGCGGTTGAAAGCTAGCTGGCACGTGGGAAGCCGCGAGCGTGAAGACGCGCTGCACCTGCTCTATTTGGCTTGGATGCATTGGGCTGATCCCCTCTTCGTAACCGGTATGGAGGAGGACCCTGATGCCATCGAACTCTGGCTCGCGATCAGCACTTATTTTGGCGGGGAGAGTTCGGAGGACGCGGAGTTTCTCCACGTAGCGGGCCTGATGGCTAGCATCACGCCGGAGGAGCTGGGCGACGGGTGGACCTCGCGCGCAGACCGGATGTCAGCACGTTCGCTTCAGCTCAATCCAGATGACTTCCCGCCGGAACTCTTTGAGGGCCGGGGCCTCTACGGGGAGTATTTCGCGCATCAGGCCCGAGCTCGGCCATGGGATAGCTAGAGCAAGCGCGAACCCGTCGCGCCAGGCTCAGCGGCAAGTAGCGGCGCCATTTGTCTGTTTGTGCCGACTGGAGAGCCGCTATGTGTCGGAAGCCGACCTTCGCGACTTCCGCCAAACGCCGCGCTCAAGCAGGGAGCCGCCGCGCGGCGAGCGATAGCGCCCCATCCCGCGCTCAATCAGCGAGGGACCGCGTCCCTCGCGTTAGCGCACCCAAAAGAGAGATGGAGGCCTGGCCTCCGGGTCGAACGGAGGGTCTTCGGGCTTGCGGGCCCGATGCGTCGCCCCTCCGCCACCAGGCCATATCGGGCATCGTTAGAGCAGGGCCACCCTATCCCTCGCCTCTTCCCAATCCCAAGGGATTGAAGGTTAACGGTGCCAAACAGGGAATCCACGGCAACGCTTTCGCCATCAACGGACTTTAGGGTCGTCGAAAGCGCGAGTTCGCGCGTTTGTTATCGCGGACCACCCTCGGGGGCATTAGCCTGCAGCCATGCGTATCAGTCTTCGCCTCCTCCTCATCGCGTCCGTCGCCGCCTGCGCCCCCCTGCTGCCGGAGACGATTCCAACCCTGCCCGTCGCCGCATCGGGGGCCTCCACGCCCCCCCGGCCCGAACCCGCCCGGCCCCAGCCGGCCGCCACGCCCGCCGCTGTCCCGGACCAGGCCGGTTTCGACGGCTGGAAACAGGGTTTTCTGGATCGTCGGGCCGGCGACCGTCGCGAGGCCTATGCCCGCGAACTGGCCGGTCTGACCCCCGACCCCGCGGTGATTCGCCTCGACGGCAACCAGCCCGAGTTCAGCCGCCCCGCCGGGGCCTATGTCCAGACCGCGGTCTCGGCCACCCGAATCGCCCAGGGCCGTGAGCGTACCGACCGCGTGCCATGGGACGTCACCCAACGCTTCGGTGTCCCGGCCGAGATCCTCGTCTCCATCTGGGGCAATGAGAGCGGCTACGGGGCCATCCAGGGCAATTATGACGTCATCCGCTCGCTCGCGACGCTCGCCTATGATGGCCGTAGGCGTGACTGGGCCGAGGGCCAGATGAAGGATGCGCTGGATATCGTCATCGACGGCCGCCGCGAGCGTGCGGGCCTCAAGGGCAGCTGGGCCGGGGCCATGGGCCAGACCCAGTTCATGCCCGACAACTATCTGCGCCTCGGCATCGACCAGACCGGCGACGGCAAGGTCGACATCTGGGGTTCGGACGCCGACTCCCTCGCCTCCGCCGCCAATCTGCTGGCCCAGGCCGGCTGGAAACGCGGCCAGTCGTGGGGCTATGAGGTCATCCTGCCGGCCGGCTTCGACTATGCCGAGGCCGAAGGACCGCGCCATCCCTGGTCGTATTGGAGCCAGCGTGGCGTCAGGCTCGCCCGCGACGGCGCCCCGACCGACGCCGAGGCGCTGGAGGAGGCGGTCATCCTGTTGCCCCAGGGCGCGCGCGGCCCGGCCTTCCTCGCCTTGCCGAACCACTATGTGATCCGCCGCTACAACAACTCGGTGTCCTACGCCCTCGCCATCGGCCTGACCGCCGACGGCATCGCCGGCAAGCCCGGTCTGGTCGGGACCTGGCCTGACGACGCCCCCCTGTCACGCGATCAGCGTATCGGGGCCCAGCGCGCCCTGACGGCTCTGGGCTACGACACCCAGGGCATCGACGGCGTCGTCGGTGCCAACACCCGCGCGGCCCTGCGCCGCTGGCAGATCGCCTCGGGAGGACTCGCCGACGGCTATCTCACCGCCGATCTGGCGGACGAACTGATAAGGCGCGCGGGATAGCTGGACCGTTCCTTCTCCCCTTGCGGGAGAAGGTGGCCGAGCGGAGCGAGGTCGGATGAGGGGTCACTCTGACGGGCGCTGTTCGTGAAACCCCTCATCCGTCAGCCTTCGGCTGCCACCTTCTCCCGCAAGGGGAGAAGGAAAGCGCGTGACGCTTCTCGCCGAATCCATAGTCGGGTTGGCGAGAAAATACCCTACACGATCAATGCCTTGACAGATTCCCAAATGGAATCATCAGCGCCCCTCCCAACGGCCGCATAATCCGCCCCATCCCGTCGGTGGGGAGGGCGTCGGATCCACGCTTCTCGATGTCGGCGGGCTGTGGTCGAGCGATGAAGCCCGGGGGACGCATACCTCGGGGGTCCTTGAGGACGTCGATGGATGGCGTCCGCCTGCTCGCCGCGCGCCTTCTGTGCGGGACCGCTACGGGCCATCCGCCCGCACGTCCCCCCCTGTCCGGGACCGCAAGGACCCGTCCGGGAGTCGGCAAGGCCCGAGAACGGCCGGCAGCCGGCGGGCGTGTGGAAAACGACGACGCGGGGCGGTCTGTCTCGTCGAAACGGTAACTCTATCCCAGCACCGGGCGAGCCCGGTCGCCCCGCGCCCTCCCCGACCCGCTTCTCACCAAGCGGCGATGACGCACGCCTTCTCCCTCCCCCGCCGGGGGAGGGTGGTCGCGCAGCGACCGGGTGGGGGCGGCTCGGCAAGCCTCAGACGCCATCGCGCGCTCCGCCCGGCCCCTCCCACCCTGTCGTCGCTGGCGCGCCGACATCCCTCCCTCAAGCGGGAGGGAGACGCTCAATGCTCACACTGACCGAAAGGCCGCCTCATGACCCGCCGCCGCACGCCCCGACCGACCGATCGCGAATTCATCCGGTCGCTTCAGCTCATTCGCCTCAAGGGCCTTGCCTCGGGCGAATATCAGCCGCTCTCGAACCGCGAGGAGATGTATCTGCGCCTGCTCCGCGCCGGCCTGCGGGTGAACATTGAAGAGTTCGTCCTCTCGGAGCCCCTGTTCCGGCTCGAGACCATGGAACGGCGCACCGGGCCGGAAGACGACGCCGGGTCCGCGCAACATGATCGTTGTTAACCCGCCCGGCCTTCGCTAACCGGAAACAGCCATCCCGCTGGAGCCGTCCATGTCCCGTTCGTCCGATCGTTTCGAAGGCACTGCGAACTATATCGCCACCGACGACCTGAAGATCGCGGTCAATGCCGCCGTCGCCCTCGAGCGGCCGCTGCTGATCAAGGGCGAGCCGGGCACCGGCAAGACCGTCCTGGCCTATGAGATCGCCCGGGCCATGAACGCCCCCCTGATCACCTGGCACATCAAGTCCACGACCAAGGCCCACAACGGCCTGTACGAATACGATGCCGTCTCCCGCCTGCGCGACAGCCAGCTGGGCGAGGCCCGCGTCCACGAGGTGCGCAACTATCTCAAGCCCGGCAAGCTGTGGGAGGCCTTCACCGCCCCCGAACGCCCCGTCCTGCTCATCGACGAGATCGACAAGGCCGACATCGAGTTCCCCAACGACCTGCTGCAGGAACTCGATCGTATGGAGTTCTTCGTCCAGGAGACGGGCGAGACGATCCGCGCCGAAGTCCGCCCCATCGTCATCATCACCTCGAACAACGAGAAGGAACTGCCCGACGCCTTCCTGCGCCGCTGCTTCTTCCACTACATCCGCTTCCCCGACGATGAGACCATGAAGGCGATCGTCGAGGTCCATTTCCCGGGCATCAAGCCGCGCCTGGTCTCGGAAGCGCTCAGGACCTTCTACGAAATCCGCGACACGCCGGGCCTCAAGAAGAAGCCCTCGACCTCGGAACTGCTCGACTGGCTGAAGCTCCTGCTGGTCGACGACATCGACCCCGCGACCCTGCGCGAAAAATCGCCCAACAAGCTGATCCCGCCGCTGCACGGGGCCCTGCTGAAAAACGAGCAGGACGTCCACCTGTTCGAACGCCTCGCCTTCCTGAGCCGTCGCGAGGGCGCGCGGCCCGGCAGCTGACACAGTGCGGATCGGGTTCGGCCACGCGCCTTACCGCGATTTCACTGGATTATCGGGCCGGCGCGCTCAGGATGGGATCACCTACAGGACTTCAGACGATGACCCTTCGTCCCTTTCTCATTCCCACCGTCTGCGCCGTCGCGGCGCTTATGTCCGCCTGCGACGGCGACAACTCGGTGCGCATCTCCTCGAGCCGCAGCGAGAACCCTGACGCCAAGGGCGTGCTCAAGGTCGTCGATGCCCTGCAATGCCCCCAGACCATGGGTTCGCTGACCCGCAAGGGCTCGGCCCAGGCGAACGGGACGGTCTG
Source organism: Brevundimonas sp. TWP2-3-4b2 (assembly GCF_049897345.1). Taxonomy (NCBI): domain Bacteria; kingdom Pseudomonadati; phylum Pseudomonadota; class Alphaproteobacteria; order Caulobacterales; family Caulobacteraceae; genus Brevundimonas; species Brevundimonas sp. TWP2-3-4b2. The sequence goes on from NZ_JAFCWB010000004.1 coordinate 36,453, forward strand.
CACCTATGTCGGACCCAAGGGCTCGGAGGTCAGCCTGCATCTGGTGGCGCTGGACGACGAAACCCCCGCCGAGGCGCTCAAGGGCTTTGAGGCCCGGTTGTCTGGCGATCTCCCCGCCGCCGTCGCCCAGTTGAAGGCCTCGGCCGAGGCCGAGACGGCCCGGATCGAGGCGGCGGATGCGGCGAGCGCCGCCGCGGACGCGGCTTCGGCCGACGCAGACAGGGCCGCCGCGCGGGCGGATGGGGCGGCAGCCTCGGCAGACCGCGCCGCCGCCGGCGCGGACCACGCCTCGGTGCGAGGGCCGGGCGTGGCGATAGACGCCAACGGAGACGACGCCACGGTCAGCCTTCCCGGCATGCGAATCGAGACCAAGGGTGACCAGGCCAGCGTGCGCATCGGCGGTTTCCACATCGATGCCAACGACAGCACCGGCTCGGCCCGCATCCGCGGCACCGGCGGTAACGGCGAAAGCGTCAGCATCAACGCCCAGTACGATGCCGCGGAAGTCCGCACCAGCGCCGGCGGCGAGGCGACCCGGACCAGCTGGATCCTGACCGACAACCGGGATTCCCCATCGGGCTGGCGTCTGGTCGGCTACGAGGCGCGCGGCCCGATCGGCGGCCCGCTGGTCGTCGCCACCGTCCGGTCAAGGGACAACAATCGGGGTCGGGCCTTCAACGACGCCAAGGCGCTCGTCGCGCTCAACGTCGGCGAATAAGCGATCGGGGTCGCGGCTACGGTCTTGATCGCGTCGCCTTGATGCGTCACCAACCCTGCCCACGAGAGCAGGATCAGACCTTGGCCGCAAAGCCCCGCCCCTCAGCCAAAGAGCCCCGCGCCTGGCAGCGCATGCTGTCCGGCCGCCGGCTCGACCTGCTCGACCCTTCGCCGTTCGACATAGAGATCGAGGACATCGCCCACGGCTTGGCGCGCGTGGCCCGCTGGAACGGCCAGACCGTCGGCGAACACGCCTTCTCCGTCGCCCAGCATTCCTGCGTCGTCGAGGAGATCGCCGCCCACCTCAAGCCGGGCCTGGAGCCGAAATGGCGGCTGGCGGCCCTGCTGCACGACGCCTCCGAATACGTCATCGGCGACATGATCTCGCCCTTCAAGGCGGCGCTGGGCGTCAACTACAAGGCCTTCGAGGCCCGGCTGGAAGGGGCCATTCACGTCCGCTTCGGCCTGCCGCCGAAGAACCCGGTCGAGATCAAGACCCTGATCAAGAAGGCCGATGTCGCCTGTGCATATTTCGAAGCGACCCAGCTGGCGGGCTTCAGCAAGAAGGAATCCCTGACCCTCTTCGGGGCTCCCCCGACGGGCTATGACCTGATCATCGAACCCCTGCCCGCCCCCGAGGCGCAGCGGCGCTATATCGAACGCTACCGGATCCTGGCCGAGGCCACCGGCGTGGCGTCCACTGCAGATGCGGGACGCACGTAGCGGGCATGGAGGGTCAGGGCGAACAGGGCATCCGGATCGGCCTTTCAGCCGTTGTCATTGCGCTCCGCGACCGCAAGGCCTGTGTCCTCACCACCCCGGGCGATGCCGCACCCGGCGAAGCGGGTGCCGCCGCCCTGCCCTTCGGCCCCTTCGACCCGGCCCGGGACCGAACCTTTGAACGGGCCCTGCGCGACTTCGTCACCGACCAGACCGGTTTCCGTCTCGGCTTCGTCGAACAGCTTTACACCTTCGGCGATCTGGGCCGTGCGTCGCCTCGAGCCACGCCGGGGCCGGACCGTCGCCGCGAGGTCTCGGTGAGCTATCTGGCCCTGACCGCCGATGCCGCCGACGCCCCGCAGGCCGAAGCCCGCTGGACTCCGGTGCTCGAGATCTTTCCGTGGGAAGACCGGCGCGACGGTCCCCCCGCCTGCCTCGCCGCCTTGATCGCCGACCTTACGGGCTGGGCCGAGAGCGACCCGCGACGTCAGGCCCGCGTCGAGTCCCTGTTCGCGACCGGCCCTTCGCACCGGTGGAACGAAGGTCAGGTGCTGGACCGCTACGAACTGCTCTACGAGGCCGGCCTGGTCGCCGAGGCGGCACGGGATCAGAACCGCCCACAGAGCGTCGACGCTCCCGGTCGCGCCATGGCCTCGGACCACCGCCGCATCCTCGCCACGGGGCTGGGCCGCCTGCGCAGCAAGCTGAAATACCGACCGGTCCTGTTTGACCTCATGCCGGCAGCCTTCACCCTGTCCGAACTCCAGACCGCCGCCGAGGCCATCGCAGGCCTGTCGCTGCACAAGCAGAATTTCCGCCGCGGCGTCGAACGCACGGGTCTGGTCGAGCCTACGGGCAGGCTGTCTGCCGCCACCGGCGGCCGTCCGGCCGAGCTGTTCCGCGTCATTGACGGCGACCTGTCCACAGGCGAGGCCCTCGGCCTGCCCCTGCCTGCGCAGCGCTAACGTGATTTCTCGGGTCCACCGCTTGCGGCGCAGGCCGTCGCCCATTAGAGAAGCCGCTCGCTCGACCAAGCGTGTATCGGCCCCGCGGAGAGGTGGCAGAGTGGTCGAATGTACCGCACTCGAAATGCGGCGTGCCTTTGCGGGCACCGTGGGTTCGAATCCCACCCTCTCCGCCACTCACCCCCGGGACAGTTCTCTGAACTGACCCCGGGCCCGTAAGGGCCCGGAACCTCGGGGCTATTCGCCGCCAAACTCCCGTACAGTCCGCTGTTATGCCCCTGCCAGAGCCGGCATTCCGTCGCCGTTGGCGGGCCAGTCTCTGCGCGAACCGGATCTGGTGGAGTTTCCCTGTTATCGGCCTGAACAGGGAAATCAGTTCTTTTTCGAGCGACCCGTCTCGCGCCCTGGAATCCTCTTTAGCCGGAGAACCCAGTCAGTGCGGGCAAGTCGCCTTGGCTGAACTTCCAACCGGCTCGAATTTAACAGGGAACAATATTCCTTGGAACAGGGACCATTTTGGCCCGGAACAGGGATCGATATTCCACAGAACAGGGAGTGTTCCCGAGCGAAACAGGGATCATTTCCCGCCGAAGCCGAGTACCCGCCGCTGCTCGGTCCAGTCCGTCGGGATACGCATCCTGAGCAACTGGTCCAGAGTAAGCGCTGGCGGCTGCCGGCCTTCGAGGATCGCCCGCTGGATATCGGGTGCGAGAAACACCAGCGGCCAAAGCCGGCGCTCATAACTGCTGGTCGGTGCCTTGCCTGAGCCAGAGAACGCGCCATCGCTTGCGTGCCACCCAAGACCGGAGGCGATCTTGTGGGCCTGCCGCAGACCTTTAACCAGCACCGGGTCGCGCCGTGCCTTGCGGACGGCCGATCCGCAGACCGGGGTAAGCACCCACGTCCGACCGCCTCGCGCCTGACAACGGACGGGGGCCACTAACACCACTCGGTCGGCGTTGGTGTCGCAAGGGTTGAGCCTCTCACGCACGTCCCGGGGTAAGGCCTTCGCCAGGAAGGCGATCCGGAGCGCCTCCGGGAGCACCTCTATTCGCTGGACCGGCTTAAGCAGCGCCGCCAACGGGCGGTCATCTCCTCCGGGAGTCACCGTCATGAGTTGGGTCCGCACCGCCTCCTCAAGGGCTTCGGCAGAGACTCGACGAAGCACCCCCTCCCGTGGCTCTATCTTGCGACCCTGCTGCAGCGGTGCCGAGACATAGTAGCGGTAGACTCGCCCGCCCCGGCCGTAGCCGAATGAAGGGCTCATCGGATGGCCGTCGGCGTCGAACACCAGTCCTCTCAGTGGGAGCTCAGCAGAGCGCAGCGGTCGCTCGTTGCGCGCCCGGGTATTGGCGGCGAGCCGCGCCTGGGCTCTTTCGAACTGGTCTGGTTCGACGATCGGCGGATGGCAGCCGACGACGCGGCTCTCTCCATGGACGATCTCGCCAAGGTAGACGCGGTTACGCAGCATGTGAAACAGGGCACCGCGGCTGAAAGGGATGCCACCCGAGCGAGTTCCTTTTGCGCTGACCCAGACCTTGGAGCGCCTCCCCTCCTGCGCCAGCCGGGCTTCGAGCGCCGAGACTGACCCCAGCTCCAGATACAGGTTGAAGATCGTCCTGACCTGCTCCGCTTCAGGCTCGTTGCGAACGAGGGTCCGGGTCGCCCGATCCGTCGGCGGGTCGTAGCCCAGCGGCGGCAGGCCGCCCATCCACATCCCCTTGGCCTTGGAGGCCGCGATCTTGTCGCGGATGCGCTCGCCGGTCACCTCGCGTTCGAACTGCGCGAAGGAGAGCAGCACGTTCAGGGTCAGCCGGCCCATGGAGGTCGTGGTGTTGAACGACTGGGTCACGGAGACAAACGAGGCTTGCGCCTTGTCGAGCCGGTCGACGATGCGCGCGAAGTCGGCAAGCGACCGGGTTAGCCGGTCGATCTTGTAGACGACAATGGTGTCGACCTTGCCAGCATCGACGTCTTCCAGCAGGCGCTTCAGGGCCGGTCGCTCGATGTTGCCGCCGGAGAAGCCGCCGTCGTCATACACATCAGGCAGGATCTTCCAGCCCTCGCTGGCCTGGCTTCGGACATAAGCCTCACAAGCCTCACGCTGGGCATGCAGGCTGTTGAAGGCCTGATCGAGCCCCGCCTCGCTGCTCTTGCGGGTGTAGAGGGCGCAGCGAACGACGGGACGAGCGCTCATGCCCCGTCCTCCTCGCCTCGCAGTCCGAAGAATCGTGGCCCGTTCCAGCGCGAGCCGGTGATCTTGCGGGCGACCTGCGACAGGCTGCGGTGCAGCTCATCGCGATGGCGCAAACGCCCGTCCGGCTCCACCACTACCTCGTGCCGCACGCCCTGCCATTCCCGGGTCAACTGCGTGCCGGGGGTGAGCGCAGTTGCGACAGGCGCCGAGGCCGGGCGGCGGATCGTGCGGCGAAGCTCGCCGTCGAGCCCACCCGCGCGCCGCCTGAATGCGCCAGGCCAGCATCAGGGCGAGGATCTCCGGCGAGCGGATCGAGGGCGGGGCTCCGAAGCGCTCGCGCCAGATTGTACGCAGGGGCTCCAGGCCGAGCTCGCCCAGGCCCGCGCAGTCGATGTCAGCTGAGTGGGTGGTGGTCATCAAGGGCCCGCGTCCGTGGGGGCTCTTCGCCCCCACCGGCACAAGCCCGGAGTGGCCGGGCGCGCAAACACTGACGCTCCGTTCCGAACCGCAGTCCAGTCGGCGAGGTATATTTTTTCGGCCCTGTGGACAGCGGCGTCAGCCGGGACTAACCGAATTAATGTTCGTGCTATGTTCACTGCATGAACGCACCCCCTGCTCCCCGAGTCGTCGAACCCCGCGCGCCTTCGGACCTCCGGCCTTACAGCCGCAACGCCCGGACCCATTCCCGCAAACAGGTCCGCCAGATCGCCGACAGCATCGAACGGTTCGGGTTCACCAACCCGGTGCTGGTCAGCGACGACGGCGAGATCATTGCCGGCCACGGCAGGGTGGAGGCGGCCAGACTACTGGGATTGGAAACGGTGCCCACGCTGCGGCTTTCGCACCTCAGCCCCGAAGAACGCCGGGCCTATGTATTGGCGGACAACAAGCTCGCTCTGAACGCAGGCTGGGATCAGGACATCTTGGCCATCGAGCTGCAGGCCCTGATCGACCTGGACTTCGACGTCACCCTGACCGGCTTCTCGCTGGCCGAGGTCGACTTCACCCTGGACGCGGCGCGCGAACGGGACCCTGAGGCACCGCCCGGCGTCGAGGATGAGATCCCGTCGATCGCCGCGGAGGCGGTCACGCGCATGGGCGATGTGTGGGTGTTAGGCCGGCACCGCCTGGTCTGCGGGGACGCCCGCGAGGCGGCTGATTACGCCCCGCTCCTGGGGGACGAGCGTGTGGACATGGTGTTCACCGATCCACCCTACAATGTGCCGATCGACGGCCACGTATGCGGCTCGGGCCGCATCCGCCACCGCGAGTTCGCCATGGGCGTCGGGGAGATGAGTCAGGACACCTTCACCGGCTTCCTCGCCGATGCGCTCAAGCCCATGGCCGCCAACTGCCGCGACGGCGCGATCGCCTTCGTCTGCATGGACTGGCGGCACATGACGGAGCTTTTGAACGCCGGGGCGGAGGTATTCTCCGAGCTGAAGAACCTGTGCGTCTGGAACAAGACCAACGGCGGAATGGGGACCTTCTACCGTTCCAAGCATGAGTTGGTGTTCGTCTACAAGGTCGGGGCAGCGCCTCACACCAACACCTTCGGACTCGGCGACACAGGCCGCTATCGCACCAACGTCTGGGACTATGCTGGCATCAGCTCCATTGGTTCGACCCGAGCAGAGGATCTGGCAATGCACCCGACCGTGAAGCCGGTCGCCATGGTGGCGGACGCTATTCGCGACTGTTCGAAGCGCGGGGATACCGTGCTGGACGGCTTCGGCGGCTCGGGCACGACTCTGATCGCCGCGGAGATCTGCGGCCGAGCCGCCCGCCTGATCGAGTTCGATCCGCACTACTGCGACGGCATCGTTCGTCGCTTCGAGCGGTTAATCGGCAAGCCGGCGGTGCTGCAGGCGACCGGAGCTTTGTTCGATGACGTCTTGGCCGAGCGGCTCAAAGGGTTGGCGGCATGAACGACCGGCCGGCAAGCATCAAAGCTGGCACGGCCCTCGTGGGTTACGCCAAGCCTCCGGCTGAGCACCAGTTCCAGAAGGGCCGCTCCGGCAATCCAAGGGGACGACCGCCGAAGAAGCGCAAGCCCGTTCAGCCGGATGACCCCGTGCTATCTCACCACCTTGGCGACCTCATCCTGCTGGAGGCGGTTCGGCCCATCCAGGTCCGGGAAAACGACCAGGTCATAGAGCTGCCGCTAATCCAGGCCGTGATCCGAAGCCTTGGTGTAGCTGCTGTCAAAGGAAGCCATAGGGCCCAGATCGCTCTCGCAGGCATGGTCAAGGCCGTGCAGGACAAGACGCTTGAAGATCGCCTGGCTCTGTTCAAATCAGCGGTGGAATACAAGGAAAGCTGGGAGGAAGCATTCCTCGCTTGCGACGCGCGGGGCGAACCCCGCCCTGAGCCCGTTCCACATCCCCATGAAATCCGCCTCAACATGCGCACCACGGAGGTCACCTACAACGGACCGGAGACGCCGGATGACAAGGCAAAATGGGACAAGCTCGTTGCCCGCCGGGCGGAAGCTCTTTCAGAAATTGCCGAAAGCAGAAAGCTCAAGAAGCGCAAGGCATGGACCGACATGCAGGAAATGCTCGACCGGGAGATCGCCTCTGAACAACGGATCGCTGACTTGGTCGAGGACATCATTCCCGATGAGAAGACCCGCCGTGAGCCGGACTTCGATCTACGGGAATGGCGAACCAAAAAGCAGGCGATCAGAAAGCTGAAAGAGAGCTTCAAGAAGGCCCCTGAATGATGATCCAATCCTGCCGGTAGAGCCTCATTCGAGCCAATAAGCGACCGTCGGCTCTCGACCCGTTGCGGTCGTTGGCGGCGACCGCTTTCAGAACTACCGTTGGCAGGTCGCACTTGGCCCGCTTTAAAGAAGAATGAGAAAAACAGAGCTCGTGGACCGTATCGCCGCCGAGTATCCACATTTAGGGACCGAGGGCGCGCGGCGGGTGGTTGAGACGATCTTGGGCAATATCGAAACCGCCCTAGGTCAAGGCAGGCGGATCGAACTGCGTGGCTTTGGGATATTCACCCCGCGTGTCTTTGCTGAGCGTGCGGCGAGAAACCCGCGGAGGGGGGATGCAATCACTGCGGTAGCCACCACGAGCACAATTTTTCGAGCGGGGAAGCGGCTCAACGAGCGACTAAATCGATCAGTCACGTCCGGTTGACGACTATCCGCTTCCCAACCCCGGTCGTCGTTCACCCCGTCCGGTTTCGGATCGGAAGTGGTTGACCGTTCCCGACTCATAGCGGCGGTAAGGAACGTCCGCTTTTCACCCCGGTCAAAACCAAAAACACTCAAACTTAGTATCGACGAAATCGGGTGCAGCTCAGTCGCCCAAAATTGGGCCTGATTAGAAGGTGCAAAACCTATCGTCACAACGCCAGTTCAACCTGTCCCGCCTCGCACGCCCAAAGCATCCGAGCGCTAATTCCTAGCGGGCCGATAGATGATCTTCAGGCGGCGCTCTGGGACGCGCGCCCCGGCGCGCTCAGCAGGCCAACGACCCCCGCCAGCACAGCCGCCGCCGCGCAGACCATCATGACTATGCGATACGCGTTGTGAAATGCCCCGGCTGCCTGGGCGTCGTCGCTCTCCCCCGCCATGACCCGGCCGAGAAGGGCCCGCCCGTCCTCACCGTCGACCAGCCCCGTGAACACCGCCGACAGCACCAGCCCCAACAGAGCCACCGCCAGCAGGCCCGCGATCCGCGCCACTGCATTGTTGACGCCCGAGGCCACGCCCGCGTGCTCCGGCTCGACCGCCCCCATCACCGCCGCCGTCAGCGGCCCCACCGCCAGCGTCATCCCGACCGCCAGCACCGTCATCCCGAGCAAAGGCCCCTCCACATATCCGGCTCCCGGTGCGGGCAAAGCCAGGAGAAACAGGCCGATCCCCGCCAGCACGGGGCCCACAGTCAGCGACAATCGCGCCCCGAACCGGTCGGCGATCCGCCCCGCCGCGCCCGAGAACAGGCCCATCACCGCCGCGAATGGCAACATCGCGCTGCCCGCCGCAGTGGCGCTCCAGCCATGGACCCGGATCAGGTCGAACGGCAAAAAGAACATGGCGCCGCCGAGCGCGAAATACAGCAGAAGGGTCAGCGCGTTGATCCCGCTGAACACCTTCGAGCGAAACAATGCCGGCGGCATCATCGGATGCTTCAGCCGCGCCTCGACGACTACGAACCCCACCAGCAGCACGGCCCCGCCGATCACCGCACCTATAACGACCGGTTCACCCAGCCCTCGATCCGGTGCGGCCGTCAGGCTCCAAGTCAGGGCGGCCAGTCCCGTCATGGCCAGAACGGCTCCGGCCCAATCCAGTCCGCACGCATCCTCGTCTCGGCTCTCCGGCACGAACTTCAGTGTCATCAGGACCGTCGCCACCGCCAGCGGGACATTGATCCAGAAGATCGCCCGCCAGTCGGCCGCGTCAGCCAGCCACCCTCCGACCAGCGGCCCGGCCATACCGAACAACGCCCCCGCCCCGGCCCAAGTCCCGAAAGCGCGGCCCCGCTCTTCGGGCGGAAACGTCGCCCCGATCAAGGCCAGCGCCCCTGGCGTTAGCAGAGCCGCCCCAACGCCCTGCACCCCCCTCCCGGCGATCAGGGCCTCGACCGTCGGGGCCAGGCCGCAAGCGATCGAGGCGGCGGTGAAGATCATCACCCCGATCAGGAACACCTTGCGCCGCCCAAACCGGTCCCCTGCCGCGCCGCCAATGAGCACCAGCGCACCGAGCGTTAATAGATAGGCGTTGGACACCCATTGCGCCGCCGCAGGGCCCACGCCGAGATCGCGCTGGATCGCTGGCAGGGCGACGCCTAGCGCCGAGCCATCTATGAAGGTCAGGCTGGACCCCAGCACAGTCGCGGCCAGAATCCACCGCTTGTGAGCCTGAGACAGGACCTTGTCCGGCACCGGCGCGGCCCGGACCTGTCCGGCGTCGCAAGGGCCGCGGTGGGATCCGGACATGGGTGACGCTCCTCAAGATGGTCGAGGCTTAGGCCGGTTCCGCTTTGTCCTTCAAGGTCCGACGGGCGGCATGCCCTTGGGGCTTTCCCCAATGCCTGCCGTCCAGCGCTGCGTGAGCGTCCGCTTTCCACCCTCAGGCGATCGTCTGTTCCCGACCCGGCGCGGACCCTATCGACCAAAATCTGCAGGGTATTCGTTGGCCGCAATGACGACCTCGTCAACCTGACCATCGGCATCGACGAACTGATGCCCCGTTGAGTTCAGGAGGGGATCAATCAGTTCCGCCATTCGACGCAGCGTGTCCCCAGCACACTCCCACGACATCGCTGGGCCCGATCTGACATGCGACCTGCCAGCCTCGGAAGAGAATGTGATCGTTACCGCGTTCTCACCATGCCCGACGTAAGCGATAGGCCGGTCCTTATCGAGCGCGCGAACCTGATCCAACAAGACAGCCATATCGGCATTGTCTCCCCAGACCAGCAGGACCGTCGAGCCTTTGAAATCGTCGAACAGCCGAGCTTGGAGCACCAGGAACGCTACTCCGGTAAAGGTCCGCTTTCCACCTTCGGGCGAGCTTCCGCTCCCGACCCATAGCGGACCCTTTGTGAGGCTCCGTCGCGGGAGAAATGCCCGTCGGGCAGGCCGAGACCCAGCAGTATCGAGAGAGCGTTGAACGGGAAGAGCCGGGGATTGGCATATCCGGTGCAAAGATGTGGGCAGGGCTTTCCAGCCTGTATCAGGTTGAGACGGGCGTTTAGCTCAGTTGCGCAGAGCGGCGGCCCCTTAAGCCGCAGGTCCGTGGTTCAAGTCCACGAACGCCCTCCATCCCGTCTCGCAGCATTCCGACCTGGCCCGCGCCTTTCGGTGCCTATGGCGCGGTCTCTGCAATGCAGGGCGCAGGATAGACCGCCAGTGTCCCATATCAGGTCGATAGGCTCATGAACCCTCAGTCAACCGCCGCACCCACCTTGATTACAGATCGATCCCGGTCGAGCGCCCTGCTGGCGCATGAGGTTATGAACCTTGGCGACCCTGAACTGGAGGACCTGATTTTCTGCTGGCGACGGGTGTCCGATCCGAAGTCGCGCAGGATCGCCCTGCAACTGATCCGTTCGATGGCCTCCTGACCATGCCTAGCCTGCGAGAAGTCCTTTCCACAGACTGGAAGTCCTTGAACGACCTGCACCGCTGGGCGTGGTTTCCAGAGCGTAGTGAAGCCGGTTGGGAATGGGTGCATCGTTTCGGTCAGGGTTACCCCGGATGGGTCCTCGAAGACCACGAAGGGGTCTGTGGCTATCTGGGTAATATCAGGCAGGATTACGCACTTCGCGGCACCTCCCTCTCGGGAGCTACGGGCTATTCCCTTATTGTCCTGCCACGCGCCAAGGGTGGGTCGCGCCTGCTACTCGATGCCTTCCGCAGTCAGCCTGACGTGTTCGCGACGTCCATCTTCAACAGCAATGATCGGGCCGCTCCAATCTATTCGCGCGAAGGCTTTACGGCCTTCCCCCAGGACTGGGCCGATACCAAGATTGTCTGGCCCCTTGCACCGATGACAATCCTCTCGGAGCGGATCGCCCGCTCGCTTTACCGAAATCGCCGGCCGTCCCGAGAACTGTTCAGCGGCGGACGTGAGAGGCCGCCCGGACCCAACGCCGCCGGATTGTCGGCCTTGGATCCCTGGACGGACGCCGCCGCGATCAATCTCTTCTATGCGGAACTCCGGAACACAGGGTCGCTGATCGCCGACCGCTCCGCCCGGGCTCTGCAAGACCGATTTTCCGACCCAGATCGTGCCGAACTGCCAATGCTCTATGGATGGCGTGACGACGACCGGTTGTCGGCCGTTGCACTTGGACAACTCGGGAAGATGTCGGAGTGTGAGGCACCCATTCTGGACATCATCGATGTCGTTTGGCTCGAACCGCGCGGAACTGCCGGGGCCGCGGCCTTGCTGGCCCAGCTCAAGACCGCGGGTCGACGGGCGGGCGCGTCCCGCATGCGGCTTTCACTGGTGAACCAGACCACAGCGGAGGTTGCGCTGAGGGTTCCGGGCGCCGTCATTCGGCACCGTCATATCCACGGTCACGTGGGCTTTGTTGCGGGCTTGGACGAAGACCTTCCATGGGCTCCGACGCCTTTTGACGGAGACTTCGGATTTTGTCTCCGGCCTCCGCCGACCAACACTCCGCAGCTTGGACGAAAGGGTCGAGCCTCTGTGCCGCCTCGTGGGAGTCCAGCATTTGACTCTGCAGCGCCGTTGTCAGCCCACCACTCCCGTGCTGGCGTCTAAATCCCGTGCCCGTCAACGGGTCCGGCTTCTGGACCCGTTCGAATGACCGCTCACCACCCACAGGGAAAAGTCGGCTCCCGACCCAACGGAGACCTTGTGGCTGACCCCGTGCCGCGGATTTTTGCCGGTCGGTTGGGTTGACTCCGCGGGACCTGTTGGCGCCCCACAGACCTCCCGATGGAGATGAACCAGCGGTGAACGGTCATGGTTTGCCGCATTCACCAAGCGAGTCTCAACATCGGTCGTCGGCGCTTGGCCGAACCCTCGAAAATGGATGACGGCTATGAAAAGCCTCAGCTCCCTCACTGTCGGCGGAATAGCGTTAGCCCTACTCGTTGCGACGCCGGCCGCCGCTCAGAACTATCAGCAGCATAACCAGGATCGCTATGGCACCCGGTACGAGGCTGTGACCTTGTAAAGCTGCGCATCGGTGATGTGGTTCAGGGCGGCGCTCTTCGTGAAAGGTCGGTCGTTGTCCAGCAAAAGACTGGTCGGCCCGTTCCATTTGAAATTACTCCGCCAGCCCGGGATGCCCTTGCCCGTTGGTTAGAAGCCCGTGGCGATCATCCATGCGATTGGCTGTTTCCAAGCCGCCTGCAAAAGAGCGAGCACATCAGCACCCGGCAGTATGCCCGGCTCGTGGATAGTTGGGTTCGAACGATTGACCTGGACGTGGGCGCGTATGGCACACACAGCCTGAGACGGACGAAGGTCGCGCTGATCTACAAGAAGACCGGCAATCTCCGCGCTTGCCAGCTACTTCTTGGACACGGAAAGCTTGAGAGCACTGTCCGCTATTTGGGCATCGAGGTTGATGACGCCTTGTCCATATCAGAGCAGATTGAGCTGTAGGCACTCGGCCCGAAAGCGGACCCTCCCAAGGTCCGCTGAGGGGGGAAAGCGGACTTTGGGTATTGCTACCGTGGGACTGGCGCTAGCCTGATTTCCGCCAGCGGAGCTGTAGGATCATCACGTGCGTCTGGAACATGCTGCAGGTCAGACGCCGCCCCTCGATCGATCCCGAATTGTCCCAGAGCAAACGGGAGCCGTACAGGTTCTTGGAGAGGGGCGAGTGGGCCGGAACTTAACTCTCAGCCGAACTGGCGGCTCGTCGCATCCGCTGCGGACAGCATTGAATCATCGTCGAGACTTGAGCTTGGGCGGGTCGGGATCGGTTGGCCGTGAACGGCCTCCTCGATCACGGCATAGAGCTTGCTAACCTCGATGGGCTTGGCCACGTGCCCATCCATGCCCGCGCTGAGATATGAGGCGATCTGGTGCGCCATGGCATTGGCGGACAACGCGATGATCGGAACCCGAGCCCTGCCCGTCCGCGTCTCTTCAGCACGGATGGCAACGGCGACGCCCACGCCGTCCAGCCGGGGCATCTGGATATCCAAGAGGACGAGATCGAAGTCTTCCATGCGCCAGCGATCGAGGGCTTCGAGGCCATCTGACGTTATGCGGAGATCGACCCCCAGAGGCTCAAGCAGCGCGCGCGCGACCATCTGATTTGTAGGGTTGTCCTCGGCAAGCAGAATCCGAAGCGGTTGCGCGCCGGGCGCGCACGGCGGGCTCTCCGCGGGCGTCGTCGGCTGTGCGGCCGGGCAGGCCCGCCTCTGCATTGGCAGCAGCAAGGTGAACTGCGAGCCACGGCCCACCGCGCTCTCGACGAGGATGTCGCCACCCATGAGCTGGGCCAGCTCCCGGCTGATCGCTAGACCTAGGCCTGATCCGCCGAAGCGGCGAGTGGTTGAACTGTCCGCCTGGGAAAATTTGGAAAAAAGTCGCGAGAGAACATCTGAAGGCATACCGATGCCCGTGTCCGAGATAACGAATTCGACGGTTGTGTCTCGTGCGCGGACCTCGACATTCACGGAGCCGGACTCGGTGAATTTGATCGCGTTCGCAAGCAGGTTCGACAGGATCTGTCGGGTTCTCATCGAGTCTCCCCGCCAGAAGCCTTCGCAGGAGGATTCAAGGGCCAGCTTGCAATCCAGACCCTTCTCGTGCGCGAGGCCCTCGAACGCGTCGAAGGCCGCCTGGACTGCGCCGGCGAGCTCGAAATCTTCCGATACGATTTCCAGCTTCCCGGCTTCAATCTTGGAGATATCGAGAATGTCATTGAGGACCGTGAGAAGCAGTTCACCGGAAGCGCGAATGACGGCTACCTTCTCTTGATGAACCGCGGGCAGACTCGCCTTTTCCAGCACCTGGGCCATACCGAGCACCCCATTGAGGGGGGTGCGGATCTCGTGGCTCATGTTCGCCAGGAATTGAGACTTGGCCAAGTTGGCTCCCTCTGCCTGGTCCCGCGCTTCGACCAAGTCCACCATGGCTGTCCGCAGCGCAGAGTCATTGTCGCGCAGCCGCTGCAGCAGGGTGTTGAAGTCTCCGGTAAGCGCAGCCATTTCATCATTGCCCTCCGGAGCGACCCGAAGATCGAAGTCTCCGCTCTCCCTGACGGCCAACATGGCGTGGGAGAGCACGCGGACAGGACGGATGACCCCGCGTGCGAGCCACGTCGAGGTAACCAGCGCGAGGGCGACAGCGCCGAGGAGGCCGAGAAGCGATACCAAGGTATAGCCGAGCACCATCTGCTCCAACTCATCGAGGGTGGAGATCAGCACGAGCGTGCCCACTGTCTCATTATCGAGTTGCACGGGCGTACTGATGACCAGCCGATCCCGCTCGAACCGCGAGCCGGTTGCCACAAAGGCGGAGGCCGGCGGGCTGTTGGCTTGATCGGCCGAGTACGCGGAGAACGGACTACCTGCGGCGTCGAATAGCCATACCGCGCTGACTCCGGGGATCTTCGCCGCGGACCCCAGTGTTTCCCGCGCAGCCTCACGATCCTGAAAAACGAGAGTAGCAGCGACGTTGGCAGCAAGGACGTCCGCAAGTACCTCGCGTTGCTCCAACAGCCTCCCCCGGTCGCTATGCCATTCGTTGACGATGAATGTGGGGTAGGCCACGAGGAGCGCGGCCAAAGCAGTTGCGACTGCTACAGCGGCAACCTTCGCCTGAATCGACGAGTTGATGAACCGGCCAATACGGTGAATCATCGAACGATGACTGCGAGTCGCAGCAGACTGGAGCTCAGGACGACTCCCGCGTTGCGGGCGTTGCGGTTATTGATTTCGAACCGGATTTGCCGTCCCACGGTAATGATCCCGATTGCACCGTTTGCGATGAAACCTTCCGAGTCGCCGATAGTGAGAACGCCCTCCCGAGCGAGCGAGGCCAGCCTCGCCGAATTGGCTTCCGCGGGGCCTACGACAGCGGCGTGACAGCTTCGATCGAAGGTACCTGTTTGCCGCACCTGCAACGATCGGTCGCCTACGGGGCGGCCGTTGAACGAGGCCAAATGCGCGGCGAGAGCGTGCCGAGGCTGAATACAGAGCACGACGGGGCTTGAAGGTGTGGCAAAGCGACTGGCGTCCCAGCTGCTGAACCGCGTGAAATTGTAGATGATCGCTGCCCGCGCTCCGGCGTCCGGAGGCGCTGAAGCCTGCCGGGCATGAGCCGTGCCTGCGGCAAGTGATGAGACCGCGATAGCGATCATTAAGAAGGGGCGGCGGTCCATGTCAGTACCGAGCCGTTACGCCGAACCAGACACGGCGTTGGACAAAAGCGGACGGACTGCCCAAGCCGGTCTCGACGATTTCCATCCGTTCTTGCTCGATCAGATTCTCGCCGAGTATGAATAATTCAAGATTCGGGGTGGGGCGCCACGAGGCCCGGAGGTCCAGATCTGTATACGCCTCGACGAGGCTGGCACTCGCGACCTCTCGGACCCACACGTCGAAATCTATCGTCTCAGTAACGTCGAACCAGGAACGTACCGAAAGTTGGCTGCCGGGCGATCGTTCCGGGTCAAAGGTATCAAGCCCCGGCACGACAAAGCCTCTCTCCAAGACATCCATGTCCATAGTGGAAGCTGCGACCTTGACCGTCCATCGATCCGTGAGACGAGCGTCGATTGCGGCTTCGAACCCCATAGTCTCTACGCGACCACCGTTGGCGAACTCCAGCGTGAGGAAAGGCTGGCCTGGCGCCGTCGCTGGCGTGGCGTTCCAGACTAGGAGGTTGTCGTACTGGTGAAGGTAGGCTGTCAGATCCAGCGACACAGCCGGACCGAGATGTCCGCGCCAGCCGGCTTCCCAAGCGAGCAGGTCCTCAGCGGCGAGATCGCCCGCCGCGGCGATTGCGATGATCGGATCGCTGGTTTGAAGCGCTGTCTCTAAGCGAGAAGGCGTGCGAACGGCGCGCGAGACCGCGCCCCATGTCGTCCATCCACGGGGGTCGGTCCAGGCGACCCGCGCGCTCGGCTGGACTTCGAGCCCAGTATACTCGTTGTGCTCGATCTTTGCGCCGAGAGAGACACGGAGCCTGTCGGGCACCAAGGTGATCTCGTCCGAGAGGTAGGCACCATACCAGCTGTCGCTGCGCTCTTCCGGAGTGAACCGGAGGAACGGCGTGGTTCCGTCAACCCGGTCGCTCCGCCACCGGTACCCCGCACCCCATACGACCTGATGGCGATCGCCGAGAGCGTAGTACTGCGAGAAGTCGATGTCCGCCTGATCGCTGACGCCATCCAATCCGCCTTCCTGCCGCTCCACATGGTCTAGGTATATCTGTAGAGAACTGACTCCACGTTCACCGGTTCGGGTCCAGCGTCCAAGGAGGTTCTGTCCGCTGAAGCGCGAACCGACAGGGGGGCCGACCGCAGCCGGCGGCTCAATATGCGAAAGAGTGGACCGGCCCCGGTACACATCGCCCTGGAGCGTGAAAGAGTCTGTCTGGTTCGGCTCGAAATCATATCTAAAACCCGCCTGACCGGCGGAGGAATCATCCCTGCGGCGGTCGGGAACCGCGTAGGCGAAACCCTCTCCTTGGTGTCCGACTACATACGCCCGCAAAGCTCCGTGCTCGCCCACTCTGGCGCCCAAGCGGAAGACAATTCGTCCGTCGTCGTCGGTGCTGTAGCGAGCCCCAGCAAGTGCGCCGAGCGTATCAGCAGCATGTTTGGTGACGACGTTGATCACACCGTTCACAGCGTTGGCGCCCCAGAGTGTGGCACCTGGCCCACGGACCACCTCGATCCGCTCGATATCCTCGACGGGCGGCATCTGCTGATCCCAAAGCACGCCCGACAGAGTCGACAGATAGATCGCCCGGCCGTCGACGAGCACCAGCAGCTTGTTCGAGAACCGGCCATTGAATCCACGCGCCGTCACGGCCGCGTTGCCGGATGCAAGGCTAGCCACTTCCATGCCTGGAACCATTCGGAAGAGTTCTGGCAGCGTAGTAACGCCGGAACGCCGGATGTCCTCCCGGCTTATGACGAATACGGCCGCTGCGGTTTCTTCCACTCGCTGCGGGCGTTTTGCTACCGAAGTGACGTTCGCCTGCAGGATTTCCTCCAGGCTCAGGTCCACGATCGGTTCCGATTGCGCGGTCGCAGGGCTGCAGAGGACGATCCACAGAAGCGAAGTGACCGCCGCGACGAATGTTTGCGTTCTGAGCATTTCCCCTCCAGCCGCAAAGCATGCATCTTCGCTCTGAAGGAAAGGTAAAGCTCTGTTATCAGCGGTGCTGTGCCAGCACCGAGCGTCGCGGCTTTGGCAAGATCGACCAACTCTTCCGCTACTTCGCAGCCCGCCCGAAGAGATCCGCCTCCCATGCATTGTGCGACGACGTGTTGGGCTGTTCATGACGCGGTGATAGATGTGTCGGCCTGCCATCATCCCGGCAATAAGGCCGCCCGGTCAGGGCAGGCGCAATCGCCATCCACGAACTGCGATGTCCGCTTTGGGTCGGGAGCCGACGGTCGCTTGAGGGCGGTTAGCGGACGTTACGCCAAAGCCAAGTAGCAGCGATCACGAACGCGACGAGCCACAGAATGACGATCAATATCGCCATTGGCTTGTTGACCGGCCTTGCCGTCGAAACAGCTTCCGCTCGAAACTCAGCCATCAGGGCGGCGGGGATCAAACGAACAGCCAGAGCAATCCCCAACGGCACGATCACGATGTCGTCGAGGTAGCCCAGTATGGGAATGAAGTCTGGGATGAGGTCGATGGGGCTGAGTGCGTAAGCCGCAACAGCACCGGCAACGATTTTTGCAGCCATAGGGGTCCGGGGGCTACGAGCCGCGATCCAGAGAGCAACGACATCACGCTTCAGGCTTCTGGCCCACGACTTGATCCGCTCCAACATGCCCGCCCTTGTGGCGGGACGATCAAAGGTCCGCAACAGGTGAGAGCGCGGCCTATCAGCAAAAGGTCCGGAGCGGAGGTGGCGGGAGGCTCCGTTGTTGCAGATTGGGAAGTCTCACCACGTTCGTGACAGCCTTCGGATGCGGCGGCCTAGTAGCCCTCGTCGCCCTTCGGGCGGAGTGTGGGCCTGCGCATTTGTGCGCCGGCCAGCCGTAACGCCTCGATCTGTCGTTCGACTGTCTGGTCCAGAGTGGCGATCAATCGAACCCCGACTTCATCGCCGCGTTGCCAAACGACATCCGCCGCATGAAGAGAACCGGACGGCTGTATCTCAAGTTTGATCCGGCCTGACACGTTGCTTCTAGAACCTAAGCGAAGCCGCGCGCCGCCCTCGTGCAAATCCCGAACAACTCCGTCGACACCCTCGCCCCAAGGACCGTGCGTAATCCGGCAGCGCAAAACACAGCGCTCCCTTCCAGCGGAACGGCGGTCGAGGTCGGGCTGCACGGAGTTCGATCCCGTCTTCATCTGCTCAACCTGCAGACAAAGTGCTTCGAAACCATTGAACGCCGGTCAGCCCCCTACCGTTGGGCGGCTTCAATGTCCGCTTTGGGTCGGGAGCGGCCAAAGGCATCGAACCGAAAAGCGGACGATCTCAGGCTGAGACGGTATGGCTGAATGTCGTGTTTCTGGCGCTCAGTGAATGACCGATTCTGGCGCACCTGAGGCTTGGCTGTTCGGCGAGTTTCGCTTCGCACCCCGTTCGTCAGGCTGGGGCACTGCTGATCAGCTTTGTCCAGTCACTTTCGACCGATGCCGGAGCGGCCAGAACCAAGTGTTGGGCGGTGTCACCCTTCTCGTTTCACAGCAAGGCCACCACTTGGATGGAAATACCTCACGCGTGCGGCACGAAGCGGGCATGAGATCGAGCCGCAAGTCTGACGCAGGCGCATGGACGGCCTTCGACGGCGAGACTAACGTGACACCATGACACCGATGATCCTGGCCGGCCTCGGGGCCTATGCCCCGCGTGAACGCCGGTCGTCCGAGGCGCTGGATGCCGTCTTTGGCCAGGCTGTGGGTTGGACCGAAGCCCAGTTCGGCATCGCCGCCCGCGGCGTCGCCGCCCCCGACGAGACCACCTCCATGATGGGGGCCGAGGCCGCAAGACGCGCCTTGGCGATGGCAGGCTGGGAGACGGGCAATATCGATGTCCTGATCGGTGCCTGCGGGGTGATGGAACAGCCCATCCCCGGTGCGTCAGTGCTGATCCAGGACGCGCTGGGTCTCGGCCAATCCGGCATTTGGGCCTTTGACGTCAACCAGACCTGCCTTTCATTCGTGACTGCGCTCGACGTCGCCGCCATGGAGTTCGCCACCGGCCGGTTCCGCCGCGCCCTGATCGTGTCCAGCGACATCCCCTCCTGCGGACTGGACTGGGACACGCCAGCCTCTGCCGCCATCTTCGGTGACGGCGCGGCGGCCGTGTGCGTCGAGGCGGGTGACGACCCCAATGGCCCGGGTCTGCTGGCCCGCGGTTTCGAGACTTATGGCGCGGGCAAGGACCTCGCATCGGTCCGCTCCGGCGGAACCCGCGTCCGCCTGGACGATGGATTGGAGGCGTTTTCCTATGGTGCCCGCTTCAGGATGGATCCGTTCGGTATCTTCAAGGCCGCTTCGAAGACCCTGCCCGCCCTGATCGACCGCGTTCTGGGTGAGGCGGGTCTTACCCGCGAGAGCGTCGATGTCATCGTCGGCCACCAAGCCAGCCGGCCCGCGCTCGAACACGCCCGCCGGCTCATGGGCGGCAATCCGGATCGGGTGATCGACATATTCGCCACCCGGGGCAACCAGATCGCAGCCTCCCTTCCGACGGTGCTGGTCGAGGCCCATGCGACGGGACGGCTGGGTCCCGGCAAGACCGTCCTGCTTCTGGGCACCGCGGCGGGCATCAGCCTCGCTGCCATGGTGCTGAGGACGTGAGCCGGCACGCGCTGGTCACCGGTGCGACCGGCGGCCTCGGGCTGACCCTGACACAGGCATTGCTGGACGAGGGCTACGACGTCCGCGCCGCCGGACGCAGTCCGGGCGCCATCGCCCGGCTGCGCGCGATGGGTGCCGAGACCCTGTCGGGGGACCTGTTCGAACTCGGTCCGAACAGGCTGTGCAGCGACATAGACGTGGTTTTCCACGCCGCCGCCCTGTCCAGCCCATGGGGCCCCGACGCCGATTTTGAGCGCGCCAATGTGGACCTGACTCGCGACCTGCTCGAGGCTGCACGGCGACGGGGCGTCGGATCGTTCGTCTTCGTCTCCTCGCCCTCGGTCTATGCCCGCTGGGCCGATCAGACCGGACTGACCGAGGAAACTCCCTGGCCCAAGCGTCCTCTGAACGCCTATTCGCGCACCAAGGGCGAGGCCGAACGGCTCGTCGTCGCGGCGGACGCGCCCGGCTTCCGCACCGTTTCCATCCGCCCCCGCGCGATTATCGGACCCGATGACGCGGTGCTGCTGCCGCGCATCCTGCGGCTGGTGAAGCGGGGGCGGTTCCCGCTGTTCCGCGGCGGGCGTGCGCTGGTCGAGATGACCGATGTCCGCGATGCGGCCCGCGCGATCCGGCTGGCCGACGTCCACCGAGAGGCGGCCGGCGGGCAGGCGATCAACATCACCGGCGGGCGGGCGCTGCCGGTCCGCGATCTCGTCGGTCGGCTGGGACAGGCGCTCGGCGTCGAGGTTCGCATCGCCTCCATCCCGCTCGTCCTGGGGCAGGCGCTGTCGGTCGGGGCCGATGCCCTGTGCCGCATCCTGCCGGGAAGGCCCGAACCCGTGCTGACGCCCTACACCCTGTCCACCCTGGCATGGACACAGACCTTTGACCTGGACAAGGCGCGACGGCTTCTCGGCTATGAACCGGCGCATGACGCGGTCGAAACGGCGTTGACTGTCGCGCCCGGGCTGGCGGCGTCGTGAAACGCTGCCGCGTCCATATCCTGCGCGCCGGGTCCTGTTCGCATCCCGCCGTCATGACCCGCCGCGACGCCGGTTTCGCCCCTGCCGTCTTCCCGGCCTTGGCCGCTCTAATCGTCCATCCGGATGAGGGGCCGGTGCTGTTCGACACCGGCTATGATCCTGCCTTCTTCGCCGCCACCGAGCCGTTTCCCGAACGCCTCTACCGTTGGACCACCCCGGTCCGTTTCGAGCCCGGCGACGCAGTCGCCGACCAGTTGCCCGCCTTCGGCTTCACGCCGGACGACATCGGCGCCGTCATCGTCTCCCACTTCCATGGCGACCACATCGCGGGCCTGACCCGCTTTCCCCGGGCCCGCATCTTCTGCGCCCGCTCCGGGCTGGCGCAGGTCCAGCGCAAGGGCCGGGTCTCCCGCGTCCGCCATGGCGTGCTGGCCGCCCTCGCCCCGGCCGACATCAACGCTCGCGCGGTCTTTTTCGAGGACAGGCCGCAGGTTGCGCTTGGCCCGGAGATGGCCCCGTTCGAGACGGGCGCGGACCTGCTCGGAGACGGCTCCCTGCTGGCGGTCCAGTTGCCCGGCCACTGCCCCGGACACTGGGGTCTGCTGGTGCGCCAGACCGACGACCGCACCCGGTTCCTGATCGCCGACGCCGCCTGGTCCAGCGGCGCTGTGCGGGACGACGTGCCTCCGCCGCGCCTGACCACCGCACTGCTGGGAGAGACCGGCCCCTACCGCGGGACGCTGAACGCACTGCATCGGCTTTGGGCGCGTAATCCCGAAGTCATCCTCACACCCTCCCACTGCGGTGAGGTCGCGACCGAGACCAGCCGTGCAGACTGAACGGCTCGCGGTCCTGAGGGCCTGGCTCGCGGCCCGCAGGAGCGGCTGGAGCCTGCGCACCCGGGCGGACGTCGAGAGACGGCAGGGCCGCTTATGGCGCGCCATGACCCCCGTCATCGCCCGCACACCGGCGATCAGCGACCTCGCTGGCCGCCCGCTGGCCGACTTTTCGATCCTGTCGCCCGATGCACTGCGAGAGGCCTTCGACGGCTGGAACACACTCGGCCTGACACGGCCCGCGACCGAGGCCGCCGCCCTTGCGGCAGAGACCGGCGGATCAGGCGAGGTCCGACCGGGGATCGTCGCCGGCTTCTCCACCGGCTCCTCGGGACGACGCGGCCTGTTCGTGACCAGCGCGGCGGAACGCGCCGGCTGGATCGGCCATATCCTCGCCCGTCTGCTCCCTGTCGACGCCCTGTTGCGCCCCACCCGTATCGCCCTCTGTTTGCGGGCCGACAACCGGCTCTATGGCGATGTCGGAGTGGCAGGGCTTTTCCGCTTCCTGTTCGTCGGCCTTGAGGTTCCCGCGCCGGAGCGGTTTGAGCGACTGCGGGCCTTCGCCCCCGACGTCCTGATCGCCCCACCCCAGGTTCTGGCGGATCTCGCCCGACGCACGGACCGGCCGTGGCCGCTGCGCCGCCTGTTCTACGGTGCCGAACCGATGGGCGAGGCCGAGCGCGGCTGGATCGGCCGGGCCCTCGGTGCCCGCCCCGACCCCATCTATCAGGCGACAGAGGGCTTCCTCGGCGCGGCCTGCCGTTTGGGGATACTGCACCTCAACGAGGACGTCCTGATCATCGAGCGTGAGGCCGTGCCGGGGACCACGCGCTTCCTGCCGATCGTCACCGACCTGCGCCGCACCACCCAGCCGATGATCCGCGTCCGTCTGCCCGACCTGCTGGAGCCCCTGTCCGCGCCCTGCCCTTGCGGCTCGCCGCTCGCCGCCGTGCATCCGGTCGAGGGGCGGCTGGAGGACCTGTGGCGCTGGCCGGGAAGCGTGATCTGTCCGCGCGAGGTCGAGTCAGCCGTCAGCGCCACTCTCGGTCCTGAGCCCGACTGGCGAGCGGTTGCCTCGCCGCTGGGAGTCACGGTCGAAGCCGATCCGGACCGAATCCAAACGGCGAGGACGGCCGTCGAAGCCCTGCTGGCAACGGAAAACCTCTATCTTCCGGTGATCTGCGTCGGACCGCCTCGGCAGGAGGGCGTCAAACGGCGGAGGGTTCGCTCAGGCACCCACCACTAGAACTGCGAAGGCCGAACGCCTGTCGGGTTGGCCGTCCAAAGTCCGCTTTGGGTCGGGATCGGTCCTAAGCATCAGGCCGGAAAACAGACATTGGACAGCCACGCCGCTGCTGGCACCGGGCTCATGGACCGGTCTGGTGATCGAGCCGGAGCGTGCCGCTCTGTACGCCAACTGCGATCTGCGGGCGGCGCAGATGGTCGAGGCCGGGGCGCTGGACGAGGTCCGGGCACCGGTCGCCCGCGATCTGGACCCCGCCCTGCCCGCGATGAAAGCGGTCGGGGTACGGGAGTTCGCCGCCCATCTGGCGGGCGAAACGACGCTGGCGGCCGCCGTCGGGGCGACGCGCCAGGCCACGCGCAACTATGCCAAGCGGCAGCTGACCTGGTTCAGAAACCAGACGGCCAGATGGGCCCGGATCTGACCGCAAACGTCAGTTAGCGATGGCGCAGCCGGTCTTGGTGACCCCGCCGATGACCATGGTCGCAGCGGCCGGATAGACCGTCTCGCTCATGCCGTCCGAACAGGTCGGGTCTGCCGTCAGGGTGACGACAAGCGTATTGTTCAGATTGGTCGTCACCGTATAGGTGGCCGTACCGGTCCCCATCACCGGGCCGGGATTGGGGGCGGTCTGCGCGGGTCCGTCAATGGCGATCAGTTCGATCGTTGTGGGCGTGAAGGTGACGCCCCAGAACGGCTCGTTGCCGCGCGCGATGAACGGCTGGTTCAAATCCAGCGTGCCGACCATGGCCGCGGCCGGCACGGGATCGGGTTCCGGGGCCGGCGCAGGAGCCGGAGCGGGATCGGTACAGGCCCCGAGCATCAACAGCGGCGCGGCGGCCAGGGCGGCGAAGGTCACAAGACGCATCGGAATTCTCCATGACAGGCCTTCAGACAACGCAGTTCGGGTCGGAACGGTCAAGACTGG
Source organism: Brevundimonas sp. TWP2-3-4b2 (assembly GCF_049897345.1). Classification (NCBI taxonomy): domain Bacteria; kingdom Pseudomonadati; phylum Pseudomonadota; class Alphaproteobacteria; order Caulobacterales; family Caulobacteraceae; genus Brevundimonas; species Brevundimonas sp. TWP2-3-4b2. The sequence goes on from NZ_JAFCWB010000004.1 coordinate 60,504, forward strand.
TGCGCCTAATGCGCGAATAGGGTGTCGCGCGGGGGTGCTGGTTCTTCACCGGTCCTGTGGGCGCATAGGCAGGAAGCAGACGTTCTGAACTTCAGTTATGGGTCGGGATCAGCCCTCACCATCAGGCCGGAAAGCGGACCTTGCTGGACGGGCCAGAAGCGGACGCACTGCATGTCGGCGCGGCGTGAAAGGGGGACGCTGCGCCTCTGTGGACAATCAAATCAGACAACGCGGATAGCTAAGGTGTGGTGAGGTTATCCAGCCGGGGAGGCGGGGATGCCTGACACGTTCGACCTCGCGAGGCCAAAGTCTCAAGCCGCGCTGAATGCGGACATTCTGACGCTGGTCGCAGATGCGATCATCTGTACCGATGAAGAAGGTTGCGTACTGGTCTTCAATCCCGCTGCGGAACAGTTGTTTGGCTATAGTGCAGCGGAGGTGATCGGCCAGCGGGTCGAGATGCTGCTTCCGGAGACTGACCGACTGGTCCACGGCCACCACGTACGCACATTTGCTTTGATGGCGGGTCCCGCGAACCGATTGATGGGCCGTCGCCGTGAAGTCCGGGGCCGGCGCAAGAACGGAGAGGTTTTTCCCTCTGAGGCGATGGTGTCGCGCCGGACGATAGACGGCACGACGATCCTGACCGTCGTGCTCCGTGACGTCACCGAACGAAAGGAGTTGGAATACCTCAGGGAGGCGGTTGGGCGCGAACTCGATCATCGGTTGAAGAACGTACTCTCGGTCGTCATCTCCCTTGTTACGATAAGTGCCGCAGATGCGGGGAGCGTGGAGGAGTTCCAGAAGTCACTTACAGGACGGTTGAATGCACTGGCCGCCACCCAGCACTCCCTGCTGTCTGGCGAGCGGTACAGCACCAGTCTAGGCGAGCTGCTTCTGGCGGAACTGGAGCAATACCAAACTTCGGCTGGAGCGCATGTGGTGATCGAGGGTCCGCCTGTTCGCTTGGGGCCGAAGGCGTCTCAACTTCTGGCGCTGGTCGTCCACGAACTTGCGACAAACGCCGCGAAGTATGGTGCGTTGAGCGATCTCGGTGGATGCCTCACTGTGATGTCTGCCTTCGAAGGCGAAGGAGAGGACGAGGTGCTTGTTATCGATTGGCTGGAAGCAGGAGGACCGCCTGTGAAGCCGCCAATGCGCCAAGGGTTCGGCTCGCGCCTTATCAAAAAGGTGTTTGCGAGGGCTATGCGTGCTGACGTGGTAATGGAGTATCGACCGGAGGGAATGACCTGCCGGATTTCAGTACCCAGGGGGATGCTGGAGTCTGATCCCTAGAAATCAGATGCGCACTTAACTCGCTGGGATCAGGTGTGGATAGCCCTCTCCCCCTAAGTCTGCTTTGGGTCGGGAGCTGACTGTCGCCTGAGGGTGACTAGCGGACATCCGGAACTCTGATTGCTTCAACACCGCTCGACTTCAGGATCTCCGGCACGCCGTCCTGACCAGACAAATGCAGGGCTCCGACAGCGACAAACGACGTGCCACTACTCTCAAGAAGACCTTGGATTTGCCGCGCCCAGCGTTGGTTCCGCTCGACGATCAGGGTCTGGTAAAGCTGTTCACTTTGATCCCTCATTGGCTGAAGGGTTATTGCAGCAACTGCATTCGTATCCCCTACCACCCATGCCTCGGCAAGGCGCTCCAGTTCGACGGGCGCGGCGTCGAAGTCTCTGATCGTGTTGCTGAGGAAGGCGACTTGGCCAGCCTCGGGGAAGCCCGCCAGCATCCGCACCTGGTCCTCCGGTGTCTCGAGCCCAGTGATTGGTTTGCCGGCCGCCTGCGCTTCAGCGCGCAGGATCACGTCCACGCCGGAACCGGCATCATACCCCGCCCGAGACAGCTTGGCCGAAGACAGCACAACCCCGGCCAGCCACGGCCGCATTGCGTCCATTCGCTTGGCGTCCGCACCCATTGCCGCAGCGGCATCTGTAAAACGTCGCAGGTCGTCCGGCCCCAGCAGGGATGAAAGTGGTCGGTCCGGCGAAAGACCAAACTGCTGTATCAGGGGGCCGACCGCCGCCTGGTCTTCCGGGTCGGCGACCTCCAGAACCAGGCGATCCGAAGCCTCCCACGCTCTCTGAACCTCGTCCGTCCGCCAATTCATATTCGCGCGAAGAAAATGGATGGTGCCGAACAGGTAGATCGTGGAGTCCTCGTCCCGGACGACCCAAAGCGCTGGCCCGACCGGCTGTGTCTGCGCCAGCGCCGCCAACGGGCTCGTGGCCAGGCCGAAGCCCATCAGGGCCGCGAGAATATTTCGGCGGCAGTGGTCGAAGCGGATCATGAAGCTGTTCTTTCAAGCATGAGTGGTCGAGCGCGCACGCAGGACGGCGCGTGGATGAAGGCGGTTGTGCGAAAGCAGTGTCGTTAGTGCGGGGCGATCTCGGACGACCCGGCTGGGCCGCTTGTCCTGCAGCGCAGGATCGTCGCGACGGCGAGTGTGAAGCCGAGCGCCATAACTCCAAGCGATAGAGACCAGGCAATGGCTTCGGGTGCGACGATCCAGGTCAGTGCGAACGCCAGCCCGGCGAGCGACATGATCCAGCCTACACGGCGAAGCCCGGACTGCATGCGACGTTCGGCCTCGAAGGAGGTGCGGGGACGCTTGAGCTGTTTGGGAACACTGTTGCCGAAGATAGCGATAACTAATCCCGAGGCGGCCATAAGAGCGCGAGTTGACATGTCGCCATCGAGGATCCCCGCTTTGCTGGCGGTGGACAAAAACCAGGCGGCGCCCAGAATGAGGAAGGCCACTACAGCGGCGCTCAGAAGCCGGTTTCTAGTCATTCGATGAGTCTTTCGTGGCTGAAGTGACTGCGGGATTGAAGCCGAGGCCGACAAGTTGGCTGAATGCGAGCAGCGCGTCCTCCAGGACCGAAAGCTGCAGGCGATAGGTGATGCTTGTGCCCTGCTTGAAGGAATCGATGAGGCCTGCCTCTCGCAAAACGCTGAAATGGGCAGACATGGTCGGCTTGGAGACTTCGAAATTGGCCGAGATTGCGCCAGCCGTCAGGGGCCCTTGGCGGAGAAGCTCAAGGACTTTGCGGCGCGTTGGGTCGGCGAGGGCTTTGAAAACCGCGTTCATGCGATGATATTTAGCTAACTATCGAAACATGTCAAGCGGTGATCTGTTGGCCGGTCGGCCGGGAACCGGCTGCCACCCCGCGACGGACGGCGGACCTGAATGTCCGCAATGGGTCGGGAGCGGTCAAAAGCTTGCAGCCCAAAAGCAGACGCCCTCCCCTCGCCTTTTGCGCATAAGCGGGATTCAGCGAAAGCCAACCGACGGTGATCGACTGCCAGCACCGGAACACCGGCGACGCCGATGCTGTCGGCGGCTTGGGCTGCGCGGCTGAACGGTCGGGCACAGACCGGCTCCGCCAAGCCGGCACTTGGCGGGTCGTCGTCATATCGCAATGAGATTTCAATGATTTGCGCGCGGAGTGGCGGTCGAAGAGAGCGAAGCCCCATGAAATACCATCACCGCCGCCTCGTATGCGTCGCAATGGGTTCAAGAGCACGGCAATGGCGCATGCGTGTCGGGCTGGGGTTCGTCATTGCCACCTTCTTCTTCACTATGACAGGGCTCGGCTTCGCAGTGGCCTGGCTAGCTCTGTACGCCGCCCTCCAGTTCATCGAGCTTCGAGCCTTCCGGGCCGACGACCGAGACCAGAACTGGGTCGCCTCTACGGCCTACTGCTGGGCGGCTATCGGCTACATTGCGCTGAATAACCTCGTCTTCGGGGCCTTCGCCGTCCGCCAAGCCTTCACCACCTACGAACTTGGACTTGTATCGGCGGCCTTGCTCATCGCCGGTGCCATAATAAACGGCGTGATTGTGAGCGCGGGGTCGAGGCATCTGACATGGGCATCAATCGGACCGCAGATTCTCTGTTTTTCGGCGCTTGCGATCGCCACCACGTTGGACGGCGCTTCGGCGTTGCGGTCGGCCCAGGTTGCGGGGGCCAGTCTGCTTTTTGTCATGGCCGCCGTGGCCGCGTCGCACCAACTCGCAAAGACGCTCAGGACCGTCGGCGACGGCAAGCTCGCGGCCGAGAAGGCCAATCGGGCCAAGAGCGAATTTCTCGCCAACATGAGCCACGAGATTCGAACCCCGCTGAACGGAGTCGTCAGCATGGCTCACCTGCTCGCCAGCTCACCGCTGTCCGGTCGCGACCGTGAGATGGTGGACGTCATACGCACCTCTGCGGAAACGTTGACCAGTCTTCTTTCCGATATTCTGGACACCGCGCGGATCGAAGCAGGGGAGGTGGCGCTGGAAGACGGACCCTATCACTTGGGCGACTTGCTCCGTTCCGTCGGCGCCCTCTATCGCCTCAAGACCGAAGAGAAGGGCGTTCGGTTGCTTCTCGACCTGCCTCCGGAGGCCGACCGGGTAGTGGTCGGTGACGCGGGTCGCGTCCGCCAAATCCTGAACAATCTCATTTCCAACGCTGTGAAGTTCACCGCCACAGGACACGTCGCTGTCAGCGCGCGTCTTCTCGACGGAGACCGGATAAGACTGAAGGTTTCCGACAGCGGCATTGGGTTCGACGCGGCCGCGGGCGCGAGCGTCTTCGCCCGTTTCCAGCAGGCTGATGGGTCGATCACACGCCGGTTCGGCGGCACGGGACTGGGGCTGTCTATCAGCCGTGATCTAGCGGGATTGATGGGCGGATCGATGGGATGTTCGAGCACCCCGGGGGTGGGCTCCGAGTTCTGGGCGGACCTTCCGTTCATCCCCGGCGCTACGGCCCCGGCCGGCGGGACTCAAGGTGAGGCCGATATGGACCAAACTGGCGGCCGGACGTTGAGGATCCTCGTCGCCGACGATAACGCGACAAACCTGCGGGTAGTCGCCCTGATACTTGAGCCCCTCGGGGTCGAGGTCACTTTGGTGAACGACGGGCTCGAAGCTCTGTGCGCGTTCCAGGCGGCTCCCTACGACATCGTGCTGATGGACATGCAGATGCCCGTGATGGATGGCCTGACCGCCATTCGGAAAATCCGGATGTTCGAACGGGAGTCGGATCGCGCGCGCACGGGCATCGTCGTCCTGTCCGCAAACGCCATGGCCGAGCATGTGACCGCCGCCTTCGAAGCGGGTGCCGATGACCATGTCGCCAAGCCGATCAGGCCGGCGGAGTTGATAACTTCCATCTCGCGACTAGCCTTGCCTGCGTCGGAAGACCCCGTCGATAGTCTTGAGCGCTCAGAACGCTGTCCCATGCCACGCCCGGGCTCTGTCAGCTCAAATGCACCGCTCGGTAAGGCGTAGCGTTTAGGCGGGCAGAATGGCCCGTCCAAAAAAGACCCACGATCCGTTCCGCTGGTTTGACTCGTCGCCGGAGGTGATCCGGACGGTCGTCATGATGTACGTGAAATTCCCGCTGTCATTGCGGAACGTGGAAGACCTGCTGGCCGAACGCGGTATCGACATCTGCCACGAGACGGTGCGGCTTTGGTGGAACCGGTTCGGTCCGATGTTCGCCGCCGAGATCCGCAGGAAGCGGGTCCAGAAGATGCGGGGCTTCACTCACTGGCGATGGCATCTCGACGAGGTCTACGTGAAGATCAACGGCGAGATGCACTACCTCTGGCGGGCCGTGGATCACGAGGGTGAGGTGCTGGAATCCTTTGCCAGCAAGACCCGGGACAAGCCGGCCGCCCTGAAGTTCATGAAGAAACTGATGAAGCGGCACGGGCCCGCAAAGGCCATCACCACGGATGGGCTGCGCTCTTACAAGGCGGCGATGAAGGAGCTCGGCAACGCTGAAAAGCAGGAGGTTGGCAGGTGGGCCAACAACCGGGCTGAGAACTCACACCAGCCCTTCAGACGACGAGAACGGGCCATGTTGAGGTTCCGGCAGATGAAGACGCTGCAGAAGTTCAGCTCAGTCCACGCCGCCTTCCACAACCACTTCAACCAGGATCGCCACCTCATCAGCAGAGAGACATACAAGGCCCAACGCTCAGCCGCCCTGGCTGAGTGGAAGACGCTCGCCGGATAGGCGTCGCCTCCCCTGCCCTACCTACGCTCAGTGGAGACAAGTTGTCGTTGGACTGACAGCACCGCCCCGGCCGCGTGGAGTCGAGCGCGGTCTCCAGGACCGCGGGGATGAGCGAGCCTTGGGGCACCGTCATCGCCCGGCGGGCCAGCCGGGTCGTGCGGACGGGATCCTGGTCATCCGCCGTCGCGCCCTCGCCCCTTGCGCCCGCAGGGGACGCGGTCGTGTCGACCACGAGGACCGCGCCATTGCCGCCTGCCTGCACCGCAACCTGGGCAGATGCCGGTGTCGGTCCCGGGGACGCGAAGGCCGGTGCCGGATAATTAGGCAATGGGGCCGGCGCAGGGGCCGGCATTCTCGAACTCTGCGCGACGACCGGGACGGGCGACGGCGTCACGATCAAGACCTCGGGCCCTGACGGTAGAGGCGGCGGCGGGGGCGGTTCCGCCGGCAGGTAGAGTGGCGGCAGGGCCGTGGGCATATTCACCCGATCCACGGTCCGGACCTGGGTGGACGGTGCCGTGGCGGCGCGGCGCTGGCCGTCAAGGACGCCGAACAACAGGACCCCGCCGAGGATGACGCCGCCGATCAGCAGCCACGCGGGCGTGGGGCCGCGATGCCGGGCGACGATCGGGCGGATGTCCGCGGTGTTCGTCCCCGGGGCGGGAGAGCTGTGGGGATCGACCGTCACCGGGGAGACCGGGTACTGGAGCGGCTGGCGCGTGCGGTTCGCCCGTCCACCCGGAACACAAGCGTCCGGTGGACCGCATCGATCACATACAGCCCATTGCGCATGTGGCCCTCCACGAGCAGTTCGTCGCCGGTCTCGTCAATGGCGAAGACAGCCGGAATCGCCTGCTGATCGCGCCATTCGATCGATGTGCGCACGCCGTCGTCGCTGACCGCGACCGGACGGACGGTCCGGGCACCGCTCAGGCGGTATCGCCCCACGCTCAGGCGGGCATCGGATTCCGCTCCCGGAATCGCAGACGCCTCGGGGTAGGCGAACCGCACGGTGAAGGGCGTATCGGTGTCCTGAGCGTAGGCCGATGACAGCTCGAAATTATAGACCCGCGCGTCGGTTATGACCGTCATATTGGTCGCGCTGTTCGGCCGGAGCGTCAGCCGGCCGTTGGCGTCATAGCTGTACGACTGGGTGACCTGCGCCAAGCCGGCACTAGGCACGACGAGAGCCACAGCGCCCAAAAAGGCACCTAGTATCTTCATGATTGGACTCCCCCTAGACGCAAAACGTTCCTCTAAAGATTGAGTACGTCAACCCCCGGTGAAGCTTGGTCACAGCTTATCATTGCAAACCTTTGTCTGCATCGGTGACTTGGCGAAGATTCTCTCCAACCCCGTGCCGATTTCCGCCGACGACCGACGCAGCCTTCACTCGGTTGCGCTTAATCGGCATTCTGCGAACGCGCAGCCTCTTGCTCTCGGAGTGGACTCTCCATCTAAGCTCACCAACCCCGCCAAGCGGAGAAAAGCTGTCGGATGACTGCCAGCACCGCCACCGGCCCTGCGCCTGAGACCAGAACACCCCCCTTCCGGGCCCACCCCGACGGAGCAGCCGCATGAGCGTGCCATCGGCGGACGGCTGGCGCTTCTGGATCGACCGCGGCGGCACCTTCACCGACATCGTCGCCCGTGCGCCTGACGGGCGGCTCGAGACCCGCAAGCTGCTGTCGGACAATCCCGAACGCTACGCCGACGCCGCCGTCGAGGGCGTGAGGCTCATTCTGGACGCCGCCCCCGGGCCCCTTCCTGAAGGTCGGGTCGACGCCATCCGCATGGGCACGACCGTGGCGACGAACGCCCTGCTGGAAGGCAAGGGTGAACCGGTCGTGCTGGCCATCACCCGCGGCTTTGGCGACGCCCTGCGCATCGGCTGGCAGAGCCGCCCGGACATCTTCGCCCGCCACATCGTCCTCAACGAACAGCTCTACGACCGGGTCATCGAGATCGGTGAACGCGTCCGCGCCGATGGCACGGTCGAGCAATCACTGGATGAGGCCCGGGCCCGCGCCGACCTGACGGCCGCCCATGCCGCCGGCCTTCGCGCCGTTGCGGTCGTTCTGATGCACGGCTGGCGCTTCACGGCGCACGAGATGCGGCTGGCGGACATCGCCCGCGAGGTCGGCTTCGAACAGGTCTCGGTCAGCCATGAGGTCGGGGCCCTGATCAAACTGATCGGGCGCGGCGACACGACCGTCGCCGACGCCTATCTGTCGCCGATCCTGCGCGCCTATGTCGATCGGGTCGGGGCCGATCTGGGCGAGGCCACGCCGCTGCTGTTCATGCAGTCCAGTGGCGGTCTGACGGCCGCGGGTGCGTTTCGGGGCAAGGACGCCATCCTGTCCGGACCGGCGGGCGGCGTGGTCGGCATGGCCGAGACAGCGCGGGCGGCGGGCTTCGACCGCGTCATCGGCTTCGACATGGGCGGCACCTCGACCGACGTGTCGCATTTCGCCGGCGACTATGAGCGGACCTCGGACGCGGTCGTGGCGGGCGTCCGGCTGCGCGCCCCGATGCTGAGCATTCACACAGTGGCTGCGGGAGGCGGTTCGATCTGTCGCTTCGACGGCTCGCGCCTGCGGGTCGGGCCGGAGTCCGCCGGGGCCGTGCCGGGCCCGGCCGCCTATCGTCGTGGCGGCCCGCTGACGGTGACGGACTGCAATGTCATGCTGGGCAAGCTGCGGCCGGACCAGTTCCCCGCCGTCTTCGGCCCGGACGGGGACCAGCCTCTGGATGCCGGGGCCGTGCGGGACAGGTTCGAGGCCATGGCCGCCGAGGTCAGTCTCGCCACAGGCCGCAAGACGACACCGGAAGCCCTGGCCGAAGGCTTCGTCACCATCGCCGTCCAGAACATGGCCGAGGCAATCAAGTCGGTCTCGATCCAGCGCGGGTATGACGTCACCCGCTATGTGCTGAACTGTTTCGGTGGCGCAGGCGGCCAGCACGCCTGCCTCGTCGCCGACGCGCTGGGGATGACGAGCGTGATGCTTCACCCCTACGCAGGCGTGCTCTCCGCCTGGGGCATGGGCCTCGCCGACGTTCGCGCCATCCGCCAGGCCACCGTGGCCGCACCACTCGTGCCGGATGGCGACGCGGCGCTCACCCTCCGGGCCAATGGGCTTGCCGCCGAAGCATGCGAGCTCCTGAGGGCCCAGGGCTTCGCGGACGGCGTGATCTCGACCCGGGTTCGCGCCGAGATCAAATTCCTCGGCTCGGATACACCGCTGTCCGTACCCTTCGGCCCGGCCGACGGAATGCAGGCGGCGTTCGAGGCGTTGCACCGCCAGCGGTTCGGCTTCTTCGCCGAGGACAAGGCGCTGGTCGTGGAAACGCTCGAGGCGGAAGCCGTGGCAGCATCGGATCAGGCCGCTTCGACGCCGGCCCACCGTGGCGAGGCAGGCATGCCGGCTGCCGTCGCGCGCGTCCCCGTCCGGATGGCGGGTGCTGACCACGACACCCCCGTCTATCGCCGCAACGCCTTCGGTCCCGGGGCCGCGGTCGACGGGCCCGCCGTCATCCTCGAGGACACCGGAACGACCATACTGGAGCCCGGCTGGCGCGCGACCGCCGACGACGCCCTGAACCTGATCCTCGCCCGGGTGACAGCCCTGCCGGCTCGCACCGCCTTGGGCACGGATGCCGACCCGATCATGCTCGAGGTCTTCAACAGCCGCTTCATGGCGGCAGCTGAGCAGATGGGCGAGGCGCTGAGGGCCACGGCCTATTCGGTCAACATCAAGGAGCGGCTGGACTTCTCGTGCGCCGTCTTTGACGCCACCGGTGCCCTGATCGCCAATGCCCCGCACATCCCGGTCCATCTGGGCTCGATGGGCGAGAGCATTCGCACCGTCATCCGCTCGCGCGCTGATGCGGCCGACGGCCGGGGCATGAAGCGCGGTGACGTCTATATGCTGAACGCCCCCTACAACGGCGGCACGCATCTTCCGGACATAACCGTCATCATGCCGGTCTTCCTCGAGACCGACGACGCACCCGCCTTCTTCGTGGCCGCCCGGGGCCATCACGCCGATGTCGGCGGCACGACGCCCGGATCGATGCCACCCTCGTCGAAGACGGTCGAGGACGAGGGCGTCCTGATCGACGACTTCCTGCTGATCGACGCCGGCCGCCTGAGGGATGCCGATACCCGCGCCCTGTTCGCCTCGGGCCGCCATCCGTCGCGTAACGTCGGACAGAATATGGCCGACCTGAAGGCCCAGGTCGCCTCGTGCGCCCGCGGTGCCGACGAACTGACCCGCATGGTCACCGAGTTCGGCCGCCCCGTCGTCACCGCCTATATGGGCCATATCCAGGACAACGCCGAAGAAGCCGTCCGCCGCGCCATTGCCGCCCTCAGGCCCGGCGTCTTCGCCCTGGAAATGGACGACGGGGCGGTCATCAAGGTGCGCATCGAGGTGGACGCAACGGACCGCAGCGCCGTGGTCGACTTCACCGGGACCAGCGACCAGCGCCCGAACAATTTCAACGCCCCCCTTTCGATTACGCGGGCTGCGACCCTGTACGTCTTCCGCACCCTGGTCGACGACGCCATTCCGCTGAACGAGGGTTGTCTGAAGCCGATCTCGCTGATCGTGCCGGAGGGTTCGATGCTGAACCCGCGCTACCCTGCCGCCGTCGTCGCGGGCAATGTCGAGACCAGCCAGGCCGTGGTCGACTGTCTTTACGGGGCGCTCGGCGTTCTCGCCGCCAGCCAGGGGACGATGAACAATTTCACCTTCGGCGACGACACGCGCCAGTATTACGAGACCATTTCCGGTGGCTCGGGGGCGGGGCCGGGGTTCGACGGAGCGTCGGCCGTCCAGACCCATATGACCAACAGCCGCCTGACCGATCCCGAGGTGCTGGAAACCCGTTTCCCCATCCTGCTGGAGGAATTCTCGATCCGGCGCGGCTCGGGCGGAGACGGTGTCCATCGCGGCGGAGACGGCGCGATCCGGCGGGTGCGTTTCCTCGAGCCCCTGACAGCGGCGATCCTGTCCAATCATCGCCGCACGCGGCCCTTCGGCGCGACCGGGGGCGAGGACGGCGCGGCCGGCCTCAACCGCATCGAACGGGCGGACGGAACGGGCGAGACGCTCGGTTCGACGGCCGAGGTCCGGATGGCCCCCGGCGACGTCTTCGTCATCGAGACACCCGGCGGCGGCGGCTTCGGCGCGAAAAAGGCTTCCTGAGCGCGGCGTTCGGCGCAACGATCTGTCCGGGGAGAGAATCCAATGCTTGTGCTTCTTGGGATCGCGGTCGTCGTGCTGGGCTTTATCGCCCGCATCAATCCGCTGCTGGTCATCCTGCTGGCGGCCATCGTCACCGGGGTAGCGGCGGCGGTCGCGCCCGGTGTCGATCTTCCCGCCCTCGGTCAGGCGGCGATCAGGACCCTGGCGGCGTTCGGCAACGCCTTCAACGACAACCGCTATTTCCACATCACCTGGCTGGTCCTGCCGGTGATCGGCCTGCTGGAGCGCGCCGGCCTGCAGGAGCGCGCGCGGATGCTGATCGCGCGGGTCAAGGCGGCGACGGCGGGCCGATTGCTGATCAGCTACCTGCTGGTCCGTCAGGCGACTTCGGCGCTGGGTCTGACGTCGCTGGGCGGCCACCCGCAGATGGTGCGCCCACTGGTGGCCCCGATGGCCGAGGGCGCGGCTGAGGTTCAGGCCGGCGGCACCCTGCCCGATGCGTTGCGGTACCGGATTCGCGCCATGTCGGCCGCGACCGACAATATCGGCCTGTTCTTCGGCGAGGACATCTTCATCGCCATTGGCTCCATCGTCCTGATGGTCGGCTTCCTCGAACAGGCGGGGATCATCGTCGAGCCACTGGAGATCTCGGTCTGGGCCATCCCTACAGCCATCGCGGCCTTCGCGGTCCACGGCGCGCGCCTGCTGCTGTTCGACCGGTCGGTGAAGCGCGCGATCGCGGCGGCCGCCGACGCGGGAGCCGGGAAATGATCACCCTGGATCATGCCTATATTCTGGTGGGTCTGATGTTCGGGGCCTTTGCGGTCCTGACCCTCGGCGACCGGACGCACCCCACGCGCATCCGCAGCGCCGTCTTCTGGGGCCTGATCGCGGCGTCGATGCTGTTCGGCTCGTGGCTGGGTGGCCTCGGCAACGGCATTCTGGTGCTGGCCCTTGTGGCCGTCGGCGGACTGAAGAAGCTGGGCGTCGGCCATCCGCCGACCACGACGCTGGCGGAACGGCGCGAAGGGGCCCTGCGACGTGGCAACGCCCTGTTCATCCCGGCCCTGATCGTGCCCCTGGTCGCGGTCGGCGGCACGCTTGCGGCCAAGCACACCGGGGCCGGTGCCTGGCTGCTGTCCTCGACCCAGACGACGCTGATCGCCCTGGGTCTGGGCTGCGTCATCGCCCTGTTCGCCGCCATGGCATGGCTGAGACCACCGGTCATGGCACCGGTGCAGGAGGGCCGACGGCTGATGGACTCCATCGGCTGGGCCGCCCTGCTGCCCCAGATGCTGGCCTCGCTCGGCGCGGTGTTTCTGGCGTCCGACGTGGGCGGCGTGGTCGGCCAGCTGGTCAGCCAGGCTGTACCGCTGACCTCACCGCTGGTGGCGGTCGTTGTCTATTGCCTCGGCATGGCCCTGTTCACCGTCATCATGGGCAATGCCTTCGCTGCCTTCCCGGTGATGACAGCCGCGATCGGCCTTCCGTTCGTGGTGCTGCAGTTCGGTGGCAATCCAGCGATCGTCTGTGCCATCGGCATGCTGGCCGGCTTCTGCGGCACGCTGATGACGCCCATGGCCGCCAACTTCAACGTCGTGCCCGCCAATCTGCTGGAGCTGCCCGACCGCGACGCGGCCCTGAACGGCGTGATCCGCGCCCAGTTGCCCACGGCCCTGATCCTGTTGGGGATCAACATCGCGTTGATGTACGCGCTGGCTTTCAGGTTCTGAGATGACGCACCGCCTCGACGCCGCGACCGCCTCCCGCTTCGCCTCGGCGGCGCTGGGCCACGTCGTCCGCGAATATCCGAACAAGATGGACCACGTCCTGAGCGAGCCGGGCGACGTTCAAGGACCGCGGGCGCTGCACCCCATCTTCTTCGGCAGCTTCGACTGGCATTCGTGCGTCCATGGCTGGTGGACGCTGTTCACCCTGCTGCGGCTGTTTCCCGACATGCCCGAGGCCGGGCGGATCAGGGCGCTGGCCGATGAGGTCTTCACGCCGGAGAACGTCGCCATCGAGACCGCCTATCTGGACCGCCCCGGCAGTCGGGGCTTTGAACGTCCCTACGGCTGGGCCTGGCTGCTGATGCTGGCGGCAGAGCTGGAACGGCATCAGGATGCGCGGGCCGACGTCCTGCGGCCCCTGGCGCTCGCCTTCGCCCGACGGTTCACGGACTTCCTCCCTCTGGCGGACTACCCCGTCCGCGTCGGCACCCACTACAACACCGCCTTCGCGCTCAGGCTGACCCTGGACCATGCCGAGGGTGCCGGTGACGCCACCCTGATCGCGCTGTGCCGTGACCGCGCCCTGAAGTGGCATTCCGCCGACCGCGACTGTCAGGCGTGGGAGCCATCGCAGGACGAATTCCTGTCGCCGGCCCTGATGGAAGCCGGGCTGATGCGGCGGGTGATGCAGCCTGATGCTTTCGCTGATTGGTTCGCCACCTTCCTGCCCGGACTGGATCGGCGCGAACCGGCGAACCTGTTCCAGCCGGTGGGGGTCAGCGATCGCTCTGACGGCAAGATCGCCCACCTCGACGGCCTCAACCTGAGCCGGGCCTGGTGCTGGCGCGAGATCGCGTCCTCGCTGGACACAGGCGACCCGCGACGCCCGATCGTGCTCGAAGCCGCACAGATGCACCTCGACGCCGCCCTGCCCCACGTCACCGGCGACTATATGGGCGAGCACTGGCTGGCCAGTTTCGCCCTTCTGGCCCTGCTTGCGGTGGATGACTGAGGCATTGACCAGCCTTGACGTCCCGGATGCCGCGCAAGCATAAGGGCCGCCCGTCGAGGCGGCGGCCGGCTTAGCTCAGTTGGTAGAGCGCCAGTTTTGTAAACTGGATGTCGCGGGTTCGATTCCTGCAGCCGGCACCATCGCCTCCGGTCAGCCGCCGCCCAGGGCCACCGCGATCCGGTAGACGACGAAGGCCGCCAGATAGGCCAGGCCGAACATGTAGGCGACCATCACCCACATCCATTTCCATGAGTTCAGCTCGCGCTTGACCACACCCAGGGTCGCCACGCACTGCGGCGCGAAGACGTACCAGGCCAGGAAGGCCAGGCCCGTGGCCAGCGACCATTGCGCTGCCAGGGTGGCACCCAGCAGGCTGGCGGTGCTCTCCGGGTCGGCCACGGCGTAGACGGTGCCGAGGGCGGCCACGGCGACCTCGCGCGCGGCCATGCCGGGGATCAGGGCGATGACCATCTGCCAGTTGAAACCAATGGGGGCGAAAACCGGCTCCAGCGCATGGCCCAGCATGCCGGCGAAGCTGTAGTCGATCGCGGGCAGGGTCGCCCCTTCCGGCGGATAGGGGAAGGTCGCCAGGGCCCAGACCACGATCATCAACGGCAGGATGATCCGCCCCGCCCGCTCAAGGAAGATCCGGGCCCGGACCCACAGATTGAACAAGACGCTCTTCATGTCGGGTGTCTTGTAGGACGGCAGTTCCATCATGAAGGGTTCGACCGCCCCTCTCCAGAACACCTTGCGGATCAAGAAGGACACGGCCAGTGCGCTGATGATGCCGGAGGCGTAGAGGCCGAACATCACCAGCCCTTGCAGGCTTGCGAAGCCCCAGACCTGCTGGTTCGGAATGAAGGCAGCGATGATCAGGGTGTAGACCGGTATGCGCGCCGAACAGGTCATCAGTGGCGCGACCATGATGGTGGTCAGGCGGTCCCGCTTGCTGTCGATGACCCGCGCCGCCATCACGCCGGGAATGGCGCAGGCAAAACTGCTGAGCAGGGGAATGAAGGCGCGGCCATGCAGACCCGCCCCGCCCATGATCCTGTCCATCAGGAAGGCTGCCCGGGCCATATAGCCGAAGTCTTCCAGCAGGATGATGAACAGGAACAGGATCAGGATCTGCGGCAGGAAGACCAGGACGCTGCCGACGCCGGAGATCAGGCCGTCGACGATCAGGCTCTGCCAGATGCCGTCGGGCATGATCGCCGCAACGGCGACACCCAGTGCCCCCAGCAGACCCTCGATCCCGTCCATCAGGGGTGCTGCCCAGGCGAAGACGGCCTGGAACATCACGAACAGCAGGGTCAGCAGGATCACCAGCCCGCCGACCGGATGGAGCAATATGGAATCGATCTTGCCCGTCAGGGTGTCGGGCCGCTCGGGTGCCCGGACGCAGGCCTTCATGATCCGCTCGGCCTCGCGGGCGGCACCCCGCAGCGCGTCGGCATCGGGAGCGGCCCAAGAACTGGCCGCGATCGGCAGGGCCGCATCCGAGGTGGCCGCGACCGCCGCGATCAGTTCGTCGATGCCGCGTTTGCGGGTGGCCACGGTCGGGACGATCGGGACGCCCAGCTCAGCCCCCAGACGCTCCAGATCGATTCGCAAGCCCTGACGCTGGGCGATGTCATACATGTTCAGCGCCAGCACCATCGGGCGACCGACGGCCTTCAACTCCAGCACCAGACGCATGATCAGGCGCAGGTTGGTGGCGTCGGCGACGCAGACGATTACGTCGGGCGGTGCTTCTCCGGCCAGCCGGCCCAAGACGGCATCGCGCGTGACTTCCTCGTCGGGGCTGCGGGCCCGCAGGGAATAGGTGCCGGGCAGATCCAGAACGGACAGGGTTCGACCGTCAGCCGCGCGGATCAGGCCCTCCTTCCGCTCGACGGTCACGCCGGCGTAGTTGGCGACCTTCTGATGGGCACCGGTCAGGGCGTTGAACAGTGCTGTCTTGCCGCTGTTCGGATTGCCGACGAGCGCGACACGCGCGCTCCGTACCGCCATGTCCATCAGGCGGCGGCCTCTTCCGGCGCGAAACGGGTTACAGGCGATGCGACGGGTTCGAACCGGACGGTCAGGCTGGCGGCCTCATGCCGACGCAGGGCCACGCGCATGTCATCCACCTTCATCGCGATGGGGTCGCGACCGAACAGGCCTTCATGCAGCACCTCGACGCGGGCTCCCTCGACGAAGCCCAGCTCCAGCAGCCGCCGCTCCAGCTCGAGAGCATGCTCATCCGCCGTTCCGCGACCGCCGACCTGGACGATCACACCGCGGTCGCCTCGTCTGGCCTGGCTGAGTTTGAGGGTATCGGACATCACGCTCGCAACCGCCGGCGCACCATGCCTGCGCCTGTTGACACTGATTATCAGGTGCGACTGGCCTTCGTCCAGTCCGACGTGATGCCGCACGGAATTGCCAATGGGTCCGGTCGAACGACCACGAGGACGAGTCCTTCGGACCTGACCCATGTGAGACTCACAAACGGAGCGGGCCTGCATTGAGGCCCGACCGACTGCCGGGACTATTCCGCCGCGGCTGGCACCGCGTGGTTGGCCGTCGCCTCGGTCGCTTCCCATTCCTCGATCTTGCGGGCCGTGTAGTCGGGCGATTTGGTGAACCGCGCCAGCACGCCATAGATCACGGGCACCACAAACAGCGTCAGCAGGGTGGCGAACATGGCACCGGCGAAGATGACCACGCCGATGGTCTGACGGCTGCCGGCACCCGCCCCCTGCCACAGCACCAGTGGCAAGGCACCGAAGGCCGTGGCGATCGAGGTCATGATGATCGGACGTAGACGCAGGGTCGACGATTCAATGATCGCTTCCTGGATCGATCGCCCCTGATCCCGCAGCTGGTTGGCGAATTCGACGATCAGGATACCGTTCTTTGCCGCCACACCGATCAGGATGATCAGGCCGATCTGCGAATAGATGTTCAGGCTGGAGCCGGCCATCATCAGACCGAACAGACCACCGGCGGCCGCGAGGGGCACGGTCAGCATGATGACCGCCGGCGTGATCCAGCTCTCGAACTGGGCCGCCAGCACCAGGAAGACCAGCAGCAATGCCAGTCCGAACGCTGCGGCCACGGCACCGCCCGCCTCCTGCTGATCGCGCGCCGCCCCGCCCCATTGGGTGGTGACCACGCCCTGCGGCTGTTCCTTCGACACCCTGGTCATGAAGTCGGTGGCGTCCGCGAGGGTCGTACCCGGATTCAGGTCGGCCGAGATCGTGATGGCGCGCTGACGGTCCAGACGTCGCCGGTCAGGCGTGTCGCCCGAGGTCTTGGTCGTAACGACCGCTGACAGAGGCACCAGTTGGCCCGAACCGGTCGTGACGTAAAGGGCCTCAAGGTCGCTGACGCTGCGCCGGTTGTCCCGCTCGGTCTGGAGGATGACGTCATACTCCTGACCGCCGCGCAGATAGGTGGTGGCGCGTCGCGACCCGAACATGGTTTCGAGGGTCCGTCCGATGGCCTGGGAGGAGACGCCCAGCGCTGCGGCTTTCTCGGGATCGACCTCGACCAGCAGTCGCGGAGCGTTCGGCTCATAGTTCAACCGGGGGCGCGAGAAGCCGGGGTTCTCGAGAGAGGCCGCCAGCACGGGCTGCAGCCAGTTGTAGATGTCCTCGTATTCGGCGCCGGTCACGACCATCTCGATGCCGTTGGAGCCACCGCCGCCGCCGCCCCGCTGGAAGGCACCCGGGACCGAGGCATTGACCTGGGCGTCGGTCTGGCCGCGAAGCTTGCCGTTCAGCTCCTTGGAGATGTCATCGGCCGACCGGTCGCGATCGGCCCAGTCGCTGAGGATCAGGCTGCCGTTGCCGGAGTTGAAGCTGCCGCCGCCGAAGCCCGGCGAGGAAATCAGGTAACTGCTCGCCTCACCACTGGCCTTGTATTCGGCCAGAATGGGTTCGATGCCCATCATGATCTTGCGGGTGTAGTCGAAGCCGGCCCCTTCCGGGCCCGAGACCCGGATCTGCACCCGGCCGCGGTCCTCCGCCGGGACCAGTTCGTTGGGCAGGGCGAAGAACATGGCCGCCGCGCCGCCGGCGACGGCGAGAACCACGCCGACCACACCGATCACAGCGATCCGCTTGCCCAGCATTGCCTGGAGCGAATCTCCATAGGAGTTTCGCAGCGCTTCCATACCGCGGTCGACATTGCGCGCCACCCAGCCACCGCCGGAGGCCGGCTTCAGGATGCGCGAGGCCAGCATGGGCGACAGGGTCAGGGCGAGGAAGGCTGAGAAGGCCACGGCCGAGGCGATCGCCGCGGCCAGCTCGACAAACAGGCGGCCGACATAGCCCGGCAGGAACAGCAAAGGCGCGAACACGGCCAGCAGGACAATCGTGGTCGCCACAACGGCGAAGAACACCTGCCGCGTGCCCCGCTCGGCAGCCACCAGCGGCGGCTCACCGTGATCCAGACGGCGCTGGATATTCTCGGTCACGACGATGGCGTCATCGACCACCAGGCCGATGGCCAGCACCAGGGCCAGCAGGGTCAAAAGGTTCAGCGAAAAGCCCAGCGGGGCGAGAACGATGAAGGTCGACAACAGGCAGATGGGAGCCACGATTGACGGGATGAAGGCGGCCCGTAGACTCCCCAGGAAGATGAAATTCACCAGCGCCACCAGCGCCATGGAGATGCCGATGGTGATCCAGACCTCGTCGATGGCGTGAGAGGTGAAGACCGAATTATCGGAGCCGACGACCAGTTCGGTCCCGGACGGCAGGCTGGGTCGCACCTGTTCCAGCATGTCTTCGACACCCTTGGATATTGCCAGGTCATTCGACTGGGCCTGACGGGTGATGGCCAGACCAATCTGGTCCTGTCCATTGCCGCGGAACAGGCGGCGATCCTCGGCTGGCGCTTCGACGATGCGGGCTATGTCACCCAGTCGGGTGACATAGCCGGTCTGGCCCTGGATCGCGCCCGTGGCTCCGCTGGGCAGGGCTGTGGCGGACGAGGCCGCGCCGGTCTGGGTCGCCGCGGCCGATCCCGAGCCGCGGGTGCCGATCGGCAGCTGGCGGAAGTCTTCGGCCCGGGCGTAGGTGCGGGCGACCCGGACGGTGTAGTCCTTCTGGCCGGACTCCAGCTGCCCGGCCGGCAGTTCGACGTTCTGGGCCGTCAGGGCGGTTTCGACATCGGTGACCGTCAGGCCACGCGCCGCCAGGGCAGCAGCATCAAGCCAGATGCGCATGGCATAGCGCTGCTCGCCATAGATCTGGACCTGGGCCACGCCCGGCACGGTCGCCAGACGGTCGATCAGATAGCGGTCAGCGTAATCCGTCAGTTCCAGCCGGTTCATCCCGCTCGAGCGCAGGAACAGGATCATGATCGGCTGGCTGTCGCTGTCGGCCTTGGACACCTCCGGCGGCTGGGCCTGATCCGGAAGGCGTCCGACGACCCGGGACACCCGGTCGCGCACGTCGTTGGCGGCGGCGTCGATATTCCGATCCAGCGAAAATTCGATCGAGACGTTCGAGCGTCCGTCGCGGCTGGACGAAGTGATCCTGTCCACGCCCTGGATACCGGCGATCTGCTGCTCGATCGGCTCGGTGATCCGGCTTTCGATGACTTCGGCCGACGCACCGGCGTAGCTGGTGCTGACCGAGACGATGGGCGGATCCACGTCCGGCAGTTCGCGTACAGGCAGGAAGAAGAAGGCCGCCGCACCGATCACGCACAGCACAATTGCGGCCACCGCGGCGAACACCGGGCGGCGGACCGCCAGATCCGACAGCATCATTGAGCGGTGCCCCGCGACGGTGCCGCACCGGCCGGGCGGCCGCCCGGCCGCCCCCCCTGACCCGCCACACTGACCGGCGCGCCCGGCTGGATGCGGTTAAGCCCGGAGCCGACCACGCGATCGCCGACGTTCAGACCTGAGAGGATTTCGACGAAGCCGCCCTCGACCGACCCGGTCTCGACCTCGACGCGCTGGGCCGTGGAGCCCTTGGCACCCTTGGCGATCCGGTAGACGAAGGCACCGTCGCCTTCATACTGAAGGGCGGCTTCCGGCGCGGCCGGCGCAGTGCGCTGGCCCTGCTGGACCGCGACGCGGACGGCCATGCCGGGGCGGATTCGCGCACCGGGATTGGGGATTTCGGCGCGGGCGGTGACGGCGCGGGTCTGTTCGTTGACGCGCGTATCGATCAGGGCAATGCGGCCGCCGAACACTTCATCGCCATAGGCGTCGATCGTCGCCCGGATCGGTGTCCCGGTTCGCAGCACCCCCAGATACCGCTCGGGCACCGGGAAATCGACGCGGACCACATCGATATCGTCCAGGGTGGTGATGACCCCGCCCGGATTGACCAGGGTACCCGCCGTCACCGAGCTCAACCCCAGAACACCGGCGAACGGTGCCCGGATCAGCCGGTCACCGCGTCTCGCCTGGGCGGCGTTCAACGAAGCCCGGGCCGTGGCCAGAGCGGTTTCGGCGTCCTCGGCCGTCACGCGCGGGGCGATGCCCCGCTCGGCCAGGGTCTTGTAGCGGTCAAACTGTCGCTGGGCCTGGGCCACCTGGGCCCGGGCCTCGATGATGCCAGCATCTTCCTCACGCGCCTGCAGTTCAACCAGAGGCGTTCCCGCCGCGACTCGCTGGCCGTCGGTGAACAGGACACGGGTAATAAGTTCGCTGGTCGACGAGGTGATGTTGACCGAGCGCCGGCCACGCGCCACGCCCAGCACCCGGATCTCGTCCGTGAAGGAACGCGACCCGATCACCGCTTCCGAGACCGACTGACCGCGACCGCCGCCGGGGCCGCCACGGCCTCCGGGACCGCCGCCCGCCTGTTCATCATCCGCGAAGGCCATCCTCAGAACGACGGCCACGACCATAAGGCCCAGCAGGACGGCGGCGGCGACAAGGAAGAAATGGCGTTTGATCACGCGTAAGGCTCTCTGGCGATGGAACAAGCCGACTTAGCGGCTCACGCCGTCTACGCAACTGCAGTTCCTGTAACGGGTGCTGTTTCCGTTTCCGTCGCCCGGCCACGGGTGAAGATGTCGCAGTCAGAAACGTCGCCACAGGGCGATCACGGGTCCACCGCTCTGAGGCGTCTCACGACCGGCAACCGCCTCGCGCCATCCGGCCTGAAGACTCCAGTCGCCCAGATCGCGGACCAGCGACGCCTCGACCGAGAGCCAGCGTGGGCCGCCGTCATCGGCCTGCCCACCATAGGCCTGGCCCAGCACCATCCAGTCGGCACCGAAATGGGCCCCGACGGTGGCGTCGACGCGGGTTTCGTCGGGCAGGCCCTCACGCATCCGGCGTGCCGCCTGAAACTCAACAAAGCCGCCGTCTGGAGCCCATGCGCCGCTCCAGCCGCCGAACGACCGGCCGACCGAGGCCCGCGCCTCCCAGTCGCTTTCGCCCTGCCCGGGCGCGGCGTAGCCGGCGTTGCGGCCCTCGCCTCCGTCGGCATAGCCCCCGTAGAGGCTGATGGCGGTATCGTCGTTGCGCCAGGCCTGCCATGTCACGCCGATCTCGATCGGACCGCGTCCCTCATAGTCGACGAAGGCGTCCTCACCGGACTGCCAGTCGCCCTTGAACTGCATCGTGAAGCGGTCAGTGACGCCATATTCGGCGAAGAGCCCGAGGGCTGAGTCACGGCGGTCCGCCGGCAAGTCTGCCAGCGAGCCGTCCATGTCAAAGCCGCGATCGGCCCGCATATCCTCATATTTCAGGATCACCTGCCCACGCCCCTGGGGCTGGGCCCAGGGGCCCGCGTACGAGGCTCCGGCCATGGCCAGAGCCGCCAATCCGACCAGCAGCCCCCCGGCCGATTTCATGGCGTCCGGCTCACGCGTCGTAGCCCGGGGATTTCCGGTCCAGCATGCGCAGGGCACCTGGCCAGGCAAGCGAAGAGATCAGTCCGATGCCACGGCCCTGCTCCTTGGTCTCGGCCTGGGCAGCGTCCGGGGCGAACAGCACATGTTCGCGTCCGCCCGACAGTGCCGCCACCTGCTGGGCACAGGCGCGTTCGAGGAAGAACATGCCGATCCAGGCCTGGGCCGCCGTCTGGCCGACCGCCAGCGTGCCATGATTGCGCAACAGCATCAGCGGCTTGTTGCCGAGGTCCGCCACCAGCCGCTCACGCTCATCGTGGTTCAGCGCCACCCCCTCATAGCCGTGGTAGGCCACCTGATGCTGCAGCAGGCAGGCGTTCTGCCCGATCGGCAACAGGCCCTCCTGCTGCGCCGCCACGCCCACCCCGGCCACGGTGTGCAGGTGGATCACAAAATGCGCATCCTCGCGGGCTGCGTGGATCGCAGAATGGATGGTGAAGCCGGCCGGATTGATGAAATTGGTGGTGTCCTGAACGACGTTTCCTTCCAGATCGACCTTCACCAGCGATGAGGCGGTGATTTCCTCGAAATAGTAGCCGTAGGGATTGATGAGGAAATGATGCTCGGGCCCCGGCACGCGGGCCGAGATATGGGTGAAGATCATGTCGTCCCAGCCGTGCAGGGCGACCAGGCGGTAAAGGGCCGCCAGTTCGACACGGGCGGTCCATTCTGCCTCTGATACCCTCGACTTGAGCGTGGTTGTCGCGCCGTCGGCCATGATCGTCTTCCTTGTGTTGGCTTACGCTCGCGCCGTGGGCCGCCGGCGTCAAGATTCAGCTTCCGTTAACCGCGCCTTAGGCTCCGGTTCCGTAAGGATCAGGGACGTCGATTTTCCGTCGGCTCACCGGAGGCGTCCGTGGTCCTCGTCCAACTGGTTCCCGCAGCCCGCCCGGAAGCGGACACCCCTCGCGCCAGCGACCTGCTGGCCCTGGCCCGCAACGCCAGCCCGGACGCGCGGCAACGTCTCCTGCTGGGGGTCATAGCCCTCTGCGACGCGAGCCCACCCTCGGGCGAGCTTTCACCGGTTCTCGGGGAAATCTTTCTGACGCTCGCGCGCCAGGCGGAGCGCGAGGTTCGCAAGGTGCTGTCCGAAAAGCTGGCGCAGGCCGACTGGGCGCCCGCCGCGCTGGTCAATGTCCTGGCCCTGGACGAGATCGAAATCGCGCGCCCGATCCTGGCTCTGAGCCCCATACTGCAGGACGAAGACCTGCTGCGCGTGATGATCGAGGCCTCACTCGAGCATCAGATCGCGGTTGCTCGTCGCCCCCGGATCAGCGGCCGGGTCGCTGACGCCGTGATCGAACGCGGTGAGCCTGCGGTGCTGACTGCCTTGGCCACGAACCGAACCGCGGAGCTGAGCGTTGAAGGCATGCGCAGACTGGTCGAGCACTCGCGCCGCATCGCCGCGTTGCGAGGCCCCCTGACCAGACACCCGCGCCTGACCGAGGCCTTGGCAGAACAGATGTACCATTGGGTCGGTGCCGCCTTGCGCCAGTCGATATCCGCCCGCTTCACCGTCGACGAGGCGGCCATCGGCATTGCGGTCTACGATGCCGTAGAGGGCATAATGCGCCCGGCCCGCACCAGAGAGAGCTCCGCCGATGAGGCTGAGCGGGACGAGATGGAACGGCGGCTGATCGACAAGCTGCAGGCCGCCGGCCAGCTCCGGGCCGGCTTCCTGGTCCGCGCCGTTCGAGAAAAGCGTCTGAGCCTGTTCGTCCATGGGCTCGCCACCCTCGGAGGGTTCTCTGCCCCCGACATTCGCCAAGCCCTCAACGCGCCGTCGCCAGAAGCGCTGTATTATGCCTGCAGCGCCGTCGGCATCGACCGTTCTGTATTCCCAACCATGCTGATCGAGCTGCGGGCGCTGAACCAGTCCCTGCCAGGAGATCGTGGCAAAGCCGTCTGGCTTCGGGGATCACTGTCCCAGACCTCGGCTGCCCGTGCCTTCCGCGCCCTGATCGCCGACAGCTTCGGAAATTTGCAAGCCGCCGTTTGACTTCACCGTCCGGCTCGGCTTGCGTAGACGGGTGAGCTACCCCACCGCCCCCGACCTGCGCCTCGCCTTCGTGGCTTCAGACCGGCCCGAGGCCCGGGCTGCTCGAAATCGGCTGGCTTCCCTCTATGGGTCGGTGGATCCTGACCAGGCCGATGTCGTCGTGGCCCTTGGCGGTGACGGGTTCATGCTCGAAACCCTGCACGCAGTCATGGACCGGCGCGCGCCCGTTTTCGGGATGAACCAGGGCTCGCTCGGTTTCCTGATGAACGACTATGAGGAAGAGGGACTGCTGGAACGTCTGGCCACCGCTGGACGGACCGTGATTCATCCGCTGCAGATGGACGCCTGGACCGAGGCGGGTCAGGTCCATAGCGGGTTGGCGATCAACGAAGTGTCCCTGCTGCGCCAGACCAGGCAGAGCGCCAAGCTGAAAATTTCCGTGGATGGCCGCGTGCGGCTGGAAGAACTGTCATGCGACGGCTGCCTGCTGTCCACGGCGGCGGGGTCGACGGCCTATAATCTGTCGGCGCATGGGCCGATCATCCCCCTCGATTCGCGCGTTCTGGCGCTGACCCCGATCAGCGCCTTCCGGCCCCGCCGCTGGCGCGGTGCCTTGCTACCGCATCAGGCCAAGGTCTGTTTCGAGGTTCTGGAGGCAGACAAGAGGCCGGTCAGCGCCACCGCCGACAATTTCGAGGTCCGCCGGGTCGCCCGCGTCGAAGTTCGGGAGCGGCGCGACATTGCCCTGACGATGCTGTTCGACGCGGGACGCTCGTTTGAGGAACGGGTTCTGGCGGAACAGTTCGCCTCCTGAGGCATGCACCGTTTTTTAGGAACGTGGCCTCACAGTGTACCTGTTCGTCTTCAGGAGTCTGCCGTGAGCAACCCGGCCCAGGTCATTCGCCCGCCCAACACCCTTCGCATGAAGGTCGGCGGAACCTTCGGCGGGATAGACGCCGGTGCCATCGCCAAGGCCGAGGCCGCTCTCAAGGCCATGTCGTCCCAGTTCGGCCAATGGCTGCAGGATGAGATCGTCAAGCTGGACAAGGCCCAGGCCGACATCCGCAGCGAGGGCTTTAATCCCCGGACGGCCGAGGCGCTGTATTTCCGGGCCCATGACCTCAAGGGCCTCGGGAGCACCTATCAATATCCTTTGGTGACCCGGCTGGCCGGATCGCTCTGCAAGATGATGGACGACCCCGTCAAACGCATGGCCGCACCGATTCTCATCCTCGACGCCCATATCGACGCCATCAAGGCCGTCGTTCGCGACGGAATCCAGACCGACGATCACCCGGTCGGCAAGGCGCTGGCGGAGACGCTTGAAGCCCGCGTGACCGATCACCTCGGCTAGGTCCCGATCCCCGTTCTGACACACTCTGACGCCCGCCTTACCGGCGGGCGTCTTGCTGTCAGGCGGCGGCGCTGAGCCGGGCCCTGGACGCCAGCGGGTCGTGATCCAGCCGCTCCATCAGATAGGCCAGATCCTCACGCGGGGCGTTGGGGCGCTGGGTCAGGAACCGCTCCAGCATGCGGTGGCGGAATTCGTCGCCGGACGTATCCACACCCTCGGCCTGAAGCTGACGCCAGGTGTCCACGCCGGCGCGATAGGCGAGGAAGAGCCGGGGCGGCAGGCCGGCACGATCGTAGACGGCCTTCAATCCAAGGGATCCGGCATCGTGGATCATCAGTGAGGCACGGGCCAGCGGCGTGCCGGCCAGCTCGGCCATCCCATGTTCGAACAACGCCATCTGCCCCCGGGCAAGGGCCCGAAGCAGCAGGGAAGCCGTCAGGGCCCGACGCGCATTAAGGCTGGCCACGAACTGCGCCAGGTCAGACTGGTTCGAGGCCTGGTCGACGAGGTCGACCGTGGCGCGTTCACGGGCGTATGCGGCCAGACGAATGGCGGTCTCGGGAGCCACGGCGTGGCGGGTAACCAGATGCTCGCGCACGGCATCCGACGCCAGCTCGACCAGACGCTCGGTCACGGACAACGGCAGAACCTGACGATAGGCGATCGCCGCCACGATCTCGCGTGAGCTTCCGAACCGGTCCACGCATCGGCCGAGCGCGGATTCCGACACATCAGCATTGTCATTCGCGGCGAGGGCCCGCACGGACTGCTCACATCCGACCTCTGAGACGGCCTCGGCGACATCACGACCCACGTTGGGCCGGCTGGCGACCGCCACCTGACGCACGGCCGATCCGGCCCGCACGATCTCGATCAGATCCTCATCGGTGAAGACCGGCGAAAAATTGATCATCGGCAGAGCCACGCTGTCGACGTCGGCCGCCATCCGCCGGGCCACGTCCCGGGGAATGAGGTCCGACGCTTTCAGTGTCACCGCCATGGCCCGGCGGACCAGTTCGGCCGCATCCTGGGACAGCATTCTGAGAATCTTCTGCGCCGCGGCGCGATCGGCGTCATCCAGCTCGGCCTTGTCCATGCTGCGGCACAGCTTGTGTGCCGCAGCCGCGCGTTCGTCCTCGTCGGTCGCCTTGATCAGGCGATGGATGTCGATCTCGGTAAGGCGGGCGCGATAGGCGGTCATGGGCGGGTCCAAGGGTGGCCTGTCAACATTGGCCCCTCATCCTTAACGGGCGGTTCACCATCGCCGGATTCGGCCTCAGGTGCGCGTGTTGCTATCCGGTCCGAAGGCACCGCCGAAGCCGCCCGCCTTGCCGTCCCCATCCTGCCCAAGCAAAAGCGACAGCAGACTCTGGTCCTGCTTCAGCCGATCCAGTCGGGCGGCCAGCTGGCGGTCCCGTTCGCTCAGGTCGGGCGCGGCCTGATCGGGGCGGACAGCGGCGGCCGGCGCACCGTCACCGGCGCTGCGTTGCAGGTTGGCGTGAACCTCGGCCACGGTCGCCGGGCGGCCGTCCCGATAGAAGATCGAGCGGTTGGCCGAGGCCGCCTCCGGGAAGATCGCTGCCGCGCTGCTGCCGGGCCGGCGTTCCATCGCGTCCATCAGCTGCGCCGCGCCCGCCGGTCCCAGGAAGTGGGCGGCGTAAAGATCGCCGGCCCCGGGCTCTTTGCCAGACCGACCGCGCAGATAGGCGGCATTGGACGCCGTCAGTTCAGCCGCCATGGTCGAGGCCGCCTGCGGATCAAACCGCAAATCCAGCACCACATTGCGCGCCGAGCCCTCGACCCGCCAGCGACCGTCGCCCCCGCGATAGATGAGATCGGCATACTGGCCGTATCCATGCTTGGCACCGTGGGCCTTCACGGTCCCAAGCCAGGTCTGTTCGACAAACTGGAAAAGGCCGGCGGCCGATGACGTTCGGGCCTTGGCGGACGGGTTCATCGCGCTTTCGCGGCGGGCCGTCCGAACCAGGAAATCTGCATCCACGCCGGTGGCGTTCGAGGCGCGCCGGATGGCCGCCTCGACTCCGCCCGAGGATGGAATCGCTCCGAGGTTCATGACTCATGAGGCTGGGGGACCGTGGTTAATCAAATCCTAACGTAGAGATTAACGTCCACAGACCCTTAACTTTCGCCCGATGGCTGCGCGTGGCCTTTCCGTGGCGAGACATGCCTAAAACTTGCCGTAACGTCAGCGCTCAACTTGGCCGTGGGACGCTGTGGGCGCGGCGAGAGACAGGGAGTGACGGCCATGAGGTTGACGACCGCTGGCGGGCATGGACGGGTGTATCCGCTCGACTTCAACGACCGAAAACGACCGCGTTCTTCCCGTGCGACCTGGATCGCAACAGGGATTGTGGTGGCGGCCCACGTCGGACTGGGTGCCGTGCTGTATTACCAGCGCTTCGAGATGCCGGTAGCGGAAGCCCCGCCCGAGCGGCCGATCATGGACGTGATCACCTATCGGCTGAAGCCGCCCGAACCGGTGAAGACCGCCCGGACGCCCCCGGCGCCGAATCCCGACGTCAATGACACGCCGCTGCCCCGGACGCCGGTGGAGACGCTCTCAACCGCTTCCTCTGACAAGCCCACAGGCGAGACGACCGTATTCACGACGGACCGGCCTGTGGACATCGTCACGCCCGACAGCCTCGCACCTGAGCCTGTTGCGACCCCGGCACCGGTCATCACCAGCCCGACCTGGTCGCGTCAGCCCTCGGCAGAGCAGCTGATGCGGGCCTATCCTGAACGCGCCCTCGCCGGCGGGGTGTCAGGCTCGGCGTCGCTGAACTGTCTGGTCCTGCCGAACGGTGCGGTCACGGACTGCAATGTGACGCGGGAAGCACCGGGCAGCTACGGCTTCGGCCGGGCGGCGCAGAGCCTGTCGCGCTATTTCCGCGTCAATCCGCGCACGGTCAACGGCGCGGCCGAGGGGTCGCGCGTCAGCATGAGTCTGCGCTTCAACCTGCCGGAAGACTGATCAGGCGAACCTGAGCGGATCGAGGGCGGCGGCATCCGACACGGGTGCCCTGCCCTCGATTCCGTCGGCCACGACCTGCGCGACCAGCGGCCCCATCAGCCAGCCGTTGCGACGGGGGGCCAGCGCCAGATGCAGGCCCGGCTCGCCGGTGGGTCCCGCCAGCGGCAGCCCGTCTCGCGTGGCACCCCGGACGCCGACCCGGACCGCGCCTGCCTCGCCATCCCCCCCCAGCAAGGCCAGACCGGCTTTGACCTGACGCAGGGATTCGGCCGCATCCGGTTCCAGATCGCGACGGCCCGGCTCCATGGTCGCGCCGATCACCACGCCGCCCTCGCCCGGCGCGACATAGACATCCGCCGCGCGGACCACCCGCGGCGGCGCGGCCGTGACGACGGCGGTCAGCTGTCCCCGGATCGGTTG
Source organism: Brevundimonas sp. TWP2-3-4b2 (assembly GCF_049897345.1). NCBI lineage: Bacteria > Pseudomonadati > Pseudomonadota > Alphaproteobacteria > Caulobacterales > Caulobacteraceae > Brevundimonas > Brevundimonas sp. TWP2-3-4b2. The sequence goes on from NZ_JAFCWB010000004.1 coordinate 89,131, forward strand.
CACACCCGAGACGATCGCAGCGACGCCGTCGGCAAGACCGGGGATGGAGGGGTCCGCGCCCGTGGCCAGAACGACTGTCGAACTGAACCAAACGCGCCCGTCACCGCCCTCGACCCGCCAGCGGCGGCCTTCTCCCAACAGGCGAGCGACCCGACCCCGGACCATTGTCACGCCGGGAGCCCGCGCCAGAGTCGTCAGCGCCGGTCCGACATCGATCCGCCAGTCATCCGAAGTCGTCAGGCCGTTTTCCGACGGGCGGGCGTCGAAGCCCAGCGCCTGCAGTCGGGCCGACGCCGCCTGGGCATTTGCCCCTCGCCAGTCCGCACCGTCACGATGAAGTTTGAGGCCATAACTCCCGGCGACCGACGGCCAGAGGTCTCGAGCCCGCTTCAGCAGGGCGGCGCGGTCGGGCGAGAGATCGTCGAGCAGCGATTCCAGCGCCGGCGCGATCATGCCGGCGGCGATCGAGCTGGCGTTGGCACCCCCGGGGTCGATAACCGTCACGGCATGGCCGCGCGCGCCAAGCTCCGCCGCGGTGCAGAGGCCGAGCACGCCGGCGCCGATGACGATCACATCTGGAGAGGAAGCCACGAGCGATCTGATCGACCGCCCGGAGCGTCTTTGCAAGGGCGCTATGACGAGCGGCGCGGCCGCTCGCCGTTTGAGCGCAGTTTCGCGGTCCTATTCGGCGGCTATGGCGGCGGCACGGCTGGCGTCGATGCGGGCTGTCAGGGCCGCGTGCTGGTCCCAGAGGGCCTGCGGCAGGCGGTCGCCGAACTGGGCGTAAAACTCCGGGATCAGCGCCGCCTCCTCGGCCCAGACGTCGGCGTCGACATCCAGCAGCGTCGCCAGATCGGCGTCCGACAGGGTCAGGCCGGACAGGTCCAGCGCGTCGCGGGTCGGGACCCGGCCGACGGGCGTATCAAAGGCCTCGGCCTCGCCGTCCAGACGTTCCGAAATCCATTTCAGGACCCGGACGTTGTCGCCGAAGCCGGGCCAGACGAATTGGCCGTCGTCGTTCTTGCGGAACCAGTTGACGAAATACAGGCGCGGCAGTTTCGCCGCCTCGGTCTTGCCGGCCATCGACAGCCAGTGGGCGAAATAGTCACCCATGTTGTAGCCGCAGAAGGGCAGCATGGCGAAGGGATCGCGGCGCAGGGTGCCGATGGCGTTCTCGGCTGCGGCCGTGCCCTCCGAGGCCACCGAGGAGCCCATGAACACGCCGTGCTCCCAGTCGAAGGCCTCGGTCACCAGCGGCACGGCCGAAGCGCGGCGGCCGCCGAACAGAATGGCGTCGATCGGCACGCCCTTCGGATCTTCCCATTCCGGCGCGATGGTCGGGCATTGCGAGGCCGGGGCGGCGAAGCGGGCGTTGGCGTGAGCGGCAGGCTCGCCCGAGGCCGGGTCGTGAGGCACGCCCTTCCAGTTGGTCATGCCTTCGGGGGCGACCTTCGACAGGCCTTCCCACCAGACGTCGTTGTCGGCGGTCAGGGCCGTGTTGGTGAAGACGGTGTTGGAGCCCATCGTCGCAAGGGCGTTGCCGTTGGTGTTGCGGCTGGTGCCCGGCGCGACGCCGAAGAAGCCGGCTTCCGGGTTCACCGCATACAGGCGGCCGTCGTCGCCGAACCGCATCCAGGCGATGTCGTCGCCGATGGTCTCTGCCTTCCAGCCCGGAATGGTCGGCTGGAGCATGGCCAGGTTGGTCTTGCCGCAGGCCGAGGGGAAGGCGGCGGCGACGTATTTGGCGCGGCCTGCCGGATCGGTCAGCTTGAGGATCAGCATATGCTCGGCCAGCCAGCCCTCGTCGCGGGCCATGACCGAGGCGATGCGCAGGGCGTAACATTTCTTGCCCAGCAGGGCGTTGCCGCCATAGCCCGAGCCATAGGACCAGATCTCGCGGGTCTCGGGATAGTGGACGATCCACTTGTCTTCATTGCAGGGCCACGGCACATCGGCCTGGCCCTCGGCGAGCGGGGCACCGAGGGTGTGCACGGCCGGCACGAAGACGCCGTCCTCGCCCATCAGGTCCAGCACCGGCTGGCCCATGCGGGTCATGATGCCCATCGAGATGGCGACATAGCCGCTGTCGGTGATCTCGACACCAAGGGCGCTGAGCTCGGAGCCCAGCGGGCCCATCGAGAAGGGCACCACATACATCGTGCGGCCGGCCATGCAGCCGTCGAACAGGCCGTTCAGGCGGGCCCGCATCTCGACCGGATCGGCCCAGTTGTTGGTGGGGCCGGCATCGATCTCGTCGGCCGAGCAAATGAAGGTGCGGCTTTCGACGCGCGCGACGTCCTTGGGGTCCGAGGCGGCGTAGTAGCAGCCGGGGCGCTTGCCCTGGTCCAGTTCGCGCAGTGTGCCCTTGCCGATCAGATCGGCGACGATGGCCGCCTTTTCGGTCTCGGAGCCATCGCACCAGTGGACGCGGGCGGGTTTCGTCAGGGCGGCGATCTGCTCGACCCAGGCCACCAGGCCGGCGTGACGTGTGGGGGCCGGATGCAGGCCGGGAATCGACTGGGTCACGCGCACTCTCCTGATCGTCGCCCGGCGATCTGACGCCGCCGTGGCCTTCCCCGCGTGACTGATCACGCAATGTTTTGGCCGGAATGACACCTAAGGAGACGCGGCGTCAACCGATGCATGATTCAACCTTTCACGGACGAGGGTCCCGGGACCGGCTGCATATTTCCGGTCGCCGCGCGGGCCCCGGCGTTGTATCCGGGCGGCCATGCAGACGATGGATGCGATGGACGCGACTCCCGCCGGCGGCCGGTCCTCGCCCGCCGTGGCGCGCAATACGGGGCCGATCCTCGAGGTGCTGCGCGCCCATCTGCCGCACCGGGGCGTGGTGCTCGAAATCGCGGCGGGCTCCGGCGAACACGCCGTCGCCTTTGCCACGGCCCTGCCCGGTCTGGACTGGACGCCCAGCGATCCGTCGGCCGAGGCCCGCGCCAGTATCGCGGCCTGGGCCGGAGCGGCGGGCCTGCCCAACCTGTGCGCCCCGATCGCGCTGGACGTCCTGGACACGGCCAGCTGGCCGGACGGCCCGTTTCAGGCGCTGGTCTGCATCAACATGATCCACATCAGCCCCTGGACGGCGACCGAGGGGCTGATGGCGCTGGCGGGACGCGGGCTGCGGCCCGGCGGATTGCTGGCGCTGTACGGGCCCTATCGCGAGGCGAATGTGCCACTGGCCCCGTCGAACGCGGCCTTTGACGAGAGCCTGAGGGCGCGCGATCCGGCCTGGGGCCTGCGCGACCGGGACGCGGTCGTGGCCCTGGCCAGAGACGAGCGGCTGGCCTTCACGATGCGGATAGAAATGCCCTCCAACAATCTGATGCTGCTGTTCCGCCGGGTGTGAGCCGGACTTGCGCCCGGCGCGCCGGGGTGAGACGTCAGGACCCACAGACAGGGGCCCGATCATGAAACCGCTTATCCTCGCCGTGGCGCTGCTCGCCACGCCCGCCGCCGCGCAGAATCAGACGCCCCCGGCCGCGCCGGTTGCGCCCGCGGCCCCCGCCGCACCCGCACCGCCCTATGGCGCGCCGATCGGGCTGGAGGCGGCGCAGGCGCTGATCGACCGGGCGATCGCGGCCGCTTCGGCGCGCGGCTTCCGCATGGCCTTCGCGGTCGTCGAGCCCTCGGGCACCCTGGTCGCCTTCGGGCGGATGGACGATGTGCAGTACGGCTCCATCGCCGTCTCCCAGGCCAAGGCGCGGTCGGCGGCCCTGTTCCGGACGGCGACCTCGGTGTCGGAGGAGCGGCTGGCCGGAGGGCGGATGGCGCTTCTGGCCATCGACGGCATGATCCCGGTCGCCGGGGGCGTGCCCATCGTGGTCGACGGCCGGGTGATCGGGGCCATCGGCGTCTCGGGGGCGTCTTCGGCCCAGGACGACGAGATCGCCAGGGCGGCCCTGGCGACCGCCCCGGGCCGCTGATCGCGCGGCTGGACCCGGTGCCGCCCTGCGTCTAGGGACCGGCATGGCGTTTTCCAGAACCTATGACGGCGACGAGCCGGTCCGGATCAACAAATGGCTGGGCCAGACCGGCGTCTGCTCGCGCCGCGAGGCGGACGCCCTGATCGCCGACGGCCTGGTGTCGGTCGACGGCGAGGTGGTCACCGACGCCGGCCGCAAGCTCGAGCCCGGCCAGACCCTGACCCTGAACGACCGGGCCACCGCCGCCCTGGCCGAGGGCGTCACCATCGTCATGCACAAGCCGCTGGGCTATGTTTCGGGCCAGCCCGAGCCCGACAAGCTCCCGGCGGTGCGGCTGGTCACCGAGGGCAACCGGGTCGGTCCCGGAACGGTGCCCGCCGACGACCATTCCCTGCCCCCGATCGGCCGGCTGGACGAGGATTCGCGCGGCCTTCTGCTGCTGTCGTCGGACGGGGTGGTGGCCAAGGCCGTGATCGGACCACAATCCGATCTGGACAAGGAGTATCTGGTCCGCATCGCCGGCGACGTGACCGAGAAGAAGCTCAAGATCCTGCGCCATGGCCTGATGCTGGACGGCCGCCAGCTGAAGCCCGCCTACGTCAGCCGGATGGAGTCCTTCCGACTCAAATTCATCCTGCGCGAGGGCCGCAACCGTCAGATCCGGCGCATGTGCGAGATGGTCGACCTCGAGGTTATCGACTTGATCCGTGTACGGATCGGACCACTGAAGCTCGACAATCTGCCCGAGGGTCGGTGGCGGATGCTGACCCCGGAAGAGCGGGCGGCGCTGGTCGGCTGACGGGGAGATTCAGACTCCCGCCAGATGAAAAACCGGGTCTGAATCGTCTGAATCGTCTGAAATCGCCGTCGGCGTGTTCGCTTGTCAAAGACCGGACGCGACAGCCTGCCATGCGGGTGCGTCAGGAACGGTCGCAGGCGTCCGGCTCTTCCGGTGGAGACCCGTCGGGATCATTCTCGGGGAACCGGTCGGCCGCCAGATCGCGCCAGTCGGTTCAGTCAGGCAGCCTCGTTGCCGCCCAAACCTGGGTCCCCACCTTCGCGGAGATGCACGGAGACCCGGGCCCCCTGCCCGCCACCTACTGATGGTCGATGTCCACATCGCCGTTGGCGCCGGTGATGGCGGTGTCCGTGCCATTCACCTCGGTCGCCTTGACCCGGTTGATGTCGGTCAGGGTGATGCCGCTGCCCCCCGCGTCAAAGGCTCCGGTGATCTCGTGGCCCACATGCTGGCCGCCGATGTAATTCCCGTTGACGGCGAGGACGAAGTCGACCGTGGTGTCATAGGCGCCGCCCGCAGCCTTCTTGCCCGCGACCGTGGCGGCGTTGCCGAGGGTGATGGTCACGTCGCCGCCGTTGTGCGCCACGCTGGCCACGCCGCGAGCCAGCACGGTGTCGGCGTCAGCGGCGCGGATGAAGCAGAGGTTGTTGCCCGGCCGTACATGCAGGGTCTGTGTCGCCGTCTTGGCGCGGATAATGCCGTCCGGATAGACGAAATAGGCGCTGGTCCCGCGGTCGTCGTCGGCCGAGGTGAAGAACTGCGCCGCGATGTTTTGATAGAGCATGATGACCTCCCTTGGATCGGGCCTTGGATCAGGTTGATACAACCTTTGGTTATCACTATTTGCGGGAGGTCGCGAGGCTTTTCTCGCTTTCATGGCACACCGCCTTGCCTGCGAGGATGGCGTGGCGGGGGAGAAGGGTCAGAGGAAAGGCCCGACCTTCTTCTCCAGCAGCGCCACAAGCTCCGTCTGCATGAAGGCGTAGTCGTCGGGGATGTCGAGGCAGATGACCCGGGCACGCTTCAGCCGGGCCCTGAAGCGGCGCTGGAGCTTGGCGCGATGGGCGCGCTCCATGACGAAGATGATGTCGGCCCATTCCACCAGTTCGGCGGAGCACTGCTCCTCCGCATCGGGCGCCAGGCCGGCGGAGGCGGTCTCGACGCCGGGCCATGACGCGAACACCTGCTCGGCCGTGGGCGAGCGGAGGCGGTTGCGGGAACAGAGGAAGAGGAGGTTGGTCAGGACATCCTCTACAGCGGAATATTATCGTGCTTCTTCCACGGATTGCTCTGCTGTTTGTTCTTCAGCGTCCGTAGCGCCCGGATCAGCCGGCGTCGGGTCCCGTGCGGCATGATCACGTCGTCGATATAGCCGAGGCCCGCGGCCACGAAGGGGTTGGCGAACCGTTCCTTGTACTCGGCCTCGCGCGCCGCCAGGGCTTCCGGGTCCCCCGCCTCCTTGCGGAAGATGATCTCGACGGCACCCTTGGCCCCCATGACGGCGATCTCGGCCGAGGGCCAGGCGTAGTTGACGTCGCCGCGCAGGTGTTTGGAGCTCATCACGTCATAGGCGCCGCCATAGGCCTTGCGCGTGATCACGGTCAGTTTGGGCACGGTGGCCTCGGCATAGGCGAACAGCAGCTTGGCGCCGTGCTTGATCAGGCCGCCGTACTCCTGACGCGTGCCGGGCATGAAGCCGGGCACGTCGACGAAGGTCACCAGCGGGATGTCGAAGGCGTCGCAGAAACGCACAAACCGCGCGGCCTTGCGGCTGGAGTCGATGTCCAGGACCCCGGCCAGGACCTGCGGCTGGTTGGCGACGACGCCGACCGTCTGGCCGTCGAGGCGGCCGAAGCCGGTGACGATATTCCTCGCGAAGTCCGGGGCGATCTCGAAGAATTCGGCCTCGTCGACCGTCTTCAGGATCAGTTCCTTGATGTCATAGGGCTGGTTCGGATTGGCCGGGACCAGGGTGTCGAGGCTGGCCTCGTCGCGGTCGGGATCGTCGTAGCTGTCGCGGACCGGCGGCTTTTCGCGGTTGGACAAAGGCAAAAAGCCGATCAGGCGGCGGACCTCGGACAGGGCCTCCAGATCGTTCTCGAAGGCGCCGTCGGCCACGCCGGACTTCTGCGAATGGACGCGGGCACCGCCCAGGTCCTCGTGGGTCACGACCTCATTGGTGACGGTCCTCACCACATCGGGGCCGGTCACGTACATGTAGGAGGTGTCCTTCACCATGAAGATGAAGTCGGTGATGGCGGGGGAATAGACGTCGCCGCCGGCGCAGGGCCCCATGATGACGCTGATCTGGGGGATGACGCCCGAGGCCAGGGTGTTCTGCAGGAAGATGTCGGCATAGCCGGCGAGGCTCTCGACCCCCTCCTGGATGCGCGCACCGCCGGCGTCGAACAGGCCGATAATCGGCGCGCCATTGGTCAGGGCCATGGTCTGGATCTTGACGATCTTGGCCGCATGCGCGCCCGACAGACTTCCGCCGAAGACTGTGAAATCCTTGGAGAAGACATAAACCAGCCGGCCGCCGATGGTGCCCCGGCCGGTGACCACGCCGTCGCCGGGGATACGCTGGTCGCGCATGCCGAAGTCGTGGGAGCGGTGCTCCACGAACATGTCGGTTTCCTCGAAACTGCCCTCGTCCAGCAGCACGTCGATGCGTTCGCGGGCGGTCAGCTTGCCCTTGGCGTGCTGGCTGGCGATGCGGGCCTCGCCGCCGCCAAGCCTGGCGGCCGCGCGGCGGGCTTCGAGCTGGTCGAGGATGGTGTTCATGGTCCGGTCGCTTTCCGTGTGTCGCCCACGGGATTAGAAGCCGCGCGCGGAGGTGGCAATCCTCCCGAGTCGCGGAAGGAACTTTAGCCCAGCGCCCGGAACCAGCGGTCCAGCATCACCGCCTCGGCCCGGCGGGCGGCGGTGCGTTCGGCGGCCTCGGCATCGACGCCCCACTGGCGTTCCTGGAAGGCCTCGTCGAGACGGGACAGTTCAAAGGCCGCCTCGCCGCCGATCTCGCCCTGCTGGAGGGCCAAGGCCAGCACGGCCGAGCCGAGCAAGGGGGTCGCCGTGGCCAGGCCGGTCAGGGCGAAGTCATCCAGAGCCAAGGCCAGGGCGCGCGTCCGGGCCACCGCCTGCGGGTCCTGCGGCCGGTGGACGATCCCCTCGGCCAATTCGAGGGTGATGCCATGGGTGCGCGCAGCCCAGTCGCGCCACGGACCCCAGGCCCGGGCCTGTTCGGTCACCAGTGATGTCGGATGGTCGGCGAGATAGCAGAGCAGGTCCGAGCCGGCGAAGGCGGCGATCTCCTCGGCCACGGCCTCGCGCACCTGGCTGACCCGGTCGATGGCGGTCGAGGCCAGGCGGGTGGCGGGCATGGTTCCGGGGTCGATGAACTCACCTTGGGCGGCCCATTCCGCCGCGACCAGCCGGGCAGCGGCTTCGGTCGGCAGGGTCAGCTTCGCATGGGCGGGGGTCTTCGGCGTACGCCCGTCGAGGGTGACGCTCCAGCCGTCCTCACCTTCGGCCACATCCACGGCCGTCCAGAAGCGTTTCAGCCGCTCTTCGGACTCGCGGAAGCCTTTGCGGGCGGCGACATTGGGATCAAGCGGCGGGATGTGGCTCATCAGGGGTCTCAGGCGGCGCGGGTCAGGTCGGCGAAACCGTCCAGCACCAGGGTCAGTTCGGCGAAGGATCCGGCGACGTGGCGGGCCCCGGCGGCCCGCTGCTCCTCGACGGTATGAAAGCCCCAGGCGACGCCCAGCGGCAGGACGCCGGCGCTGATCGCCATCGTGATGTCGTGGGCGGTGTCGCCGATCATGACCGTGGTCGCGGGCTCGGCGTCGCAGGCGGCCATGGCGGCGTGCAGCATGGCGGGATCGGGCTTGCCCGGTCCGTCCTCGGCGCAGTGGGACGAGATGAACAGGTCGGCCCAGCCCTCGCGGGCCAGATTGCGGGCCACGCCGCGGCGCGACTGACCCGTGGCCAGCGCGAGCCGCCAGCCGTCGCGGTGCAGGCGGCGGACCGTCTCCATGGCACCCGGATAGAGTGGTTCGTGAAAATCCGGATCGCTTTTCATGCGCAGGAAGACGGCCTTGAAGGCCTCCACGAACCGGGTGAGGTCGGCGTCGTTCAGATGCGGCTCGAGTTCGCGCAGGGCCACCGGCAGGGACAGGCCGACGATCTTGCGGACCCGGTCGTATTCAGGATCAGGCAGACCCAGCGCCCGCGACGCCTCGGTCGCCGCCTCGAAGATCGAGGCCCGGCTGTCCACGAGGGTGCCGTCGATGTCAAAGACCGCGAGGGGCCGGGTCATGCGGGGACAACATCAAAGGCTATGGTCAGACGGGTCTGGTCTCCCTCAAAGGGCACGGTGCCGTGCCACATGTAGGAGGGAAACAGCACCAGCTTGCCCGGTTCGGGCTTTTCGAAATGCTGATGCGGCAGATCAGGCGCGAACGGGGGACCCCCGAAGCCGATCCAGCCCTGCTGCCCTTCGGCCTCCACCGCATCGGGCAGATCGATATAGCAGGCTGACGACAGCCAGCCCTCGGGATGGATGTGGGCCGCGTGGTAACCTCCAGGGTTCAACTGAACGGACCACGCCCCGGACAGCCGGTAGTCGCCGGTCGCGCGGCGGCGCAACGGATCCGATCCGGTCCCAAGCCGCTCCATATACGCGCGTATCGGACGGTCAATCGCGCCGAAGAAAGCCCGGATGGCCGGGTCGCGGCTGCGCAGGAGACTGGCGGCCGTCTGGGTGCCGTGACGCAGGCTCTGGCCGACGGGATGAGTCTTCAGGCCGTGCAGGCTACGCAGACTTTTCGACAAATCAGAGAGATAGGCTGACAACGTTTTCCAGGGCGACGGTGTGTCGATGGTCCATCCCCCGACCATTGAGCTGTAGTCATACAGCGCGGTCGCGCGGGAATCGCCGGCCTGCCGCCATCCGACGGCCCGCAGGCTGAGGGCAGCCTGATCGTCAGGCAGGGCCGCCAGCACCGCGTCTATCAAGGGCATGGCGGCATGGGGCTCCGCGCGCGCGAGGTGGACCTCGGCCAGCGCCAGGGCACTGCGGACATCCGGGCGCAAGGCATGGGCGGCACGGGCATGGGCCAGGGCGCGACTCTTGTCGAAGCCGAGAGCAGCCTGGGTGGCGGCAAGCTCGATGCCGGGGTCGGCACCATTCGCGCCGAGCGCCGAATGGACGGCGTCGGGTGTGACCCCCACATACGTCATGACGGTGGCTCGGGCGATGCGCAGGTCGGCGGCACCGGGCGCGACCGCCAATGCCGCCCCGAACGGCTGCAAGGCCGCCTCGGCGTCGCCCGTTTGCATCCAGATCAGCTGGGCCAGATCACGAACGGCTTCGGCATATGCAGGACGACGCGCCAAGGCCTGGCGATAGGCGGCTTCGCCTTCGTCGAACCGGCCCTGGGCCACCAGGACCCGCGCCAGAACCAGCCAGGTCTCCGGCGCGTCACCGCCCTTGGCAAAGGCCCGCCTTGCGGCGCGCTCGGCCTCTGGCGCGTGACCCATGTCTCCCAGAAGCCCAGCCAGATTGTGTTCAGCCACGGCGCTTGTCGGGCGCGTCCGGACCTCGGAACGGCGCAGATCCAGCGCCACGTCGAGGCGGCCGATTCCTTTCAACAGGGCGACGGCTTCCGGCATCCGGCCTTCGGCTGCCAGCGAGCGTGCCTGCTGCAGTTGGGACGCCGTCGTGATCAACGCTGCCGCCTCACCCCTTCGAACGGATCGCTCTCGTCCCCTTCCGCCTCCTCGAAGCCGAAATGGGCCATGCCGGCGAGCATTTCGGGGCTCAGGGGTGCCTCCACCTTCAGCATGCCGCCCCGCGGATGCTCGAGCTCGATGCTCCGGGCATGCAGCTGCAGCTTCAGCGGGCCGGAAAGCTCCTTCGATTTCTCGTCGCCGTATTTGGGATCGCCGAGGATCGGATGACCAATGCCGGCCATGTGGGCGCGCAGCTGGTGCGTCCGGCCCGTGAAGGGGCGCAGGGCCATCCACGAGGCGCGGTGGGCGGCACGACTGATGGTGGCGAAGCCGGTCTCGGCCGGCTCGGCGCGGGGATCCTTGCGGTCGGCGGGGCGCATCATCTCGAAGTCGTTGATGCCGGTCTTCTTCAGCGGCATGTCGATCTGGCCGGCGGCGGGCTTGGGGTTGCCGATGACGATGGCCCAGTAGGTCTTCTTGGCCTGACGCCGGGCGAAGGCCCCGGCCAGCCGCTTGGCCGCCTCGGGGCCCTTGCCGAGAAGCAGGACGCCGGAGGTGTCGCGGTCGAGGCGGTGCACCAGACGCGGACGGTCCATCCCCTCCCCCCAGGCCGACAGCAGCCGGTCGACATGGCGGCTGGTCTTGGTGCCGCCCTGCACCGCCAGCCCGTGCGGCTTGTTGATGGCGATGACCATGTCGTCCTCATAGAGGACCAGCGACTTGGCGAATTTGATGTCCTGGGCGCTGAGGGTGTGGACGTCGCCGGCCTGACGCGAGGTGTCGTCGGGGATCGGCGGCACGCGCACGGCGGCACCGGCGGTCAGGCGGCCCTCGGGCTTGATGCGGGCACCGTCGACGCGGATCTGGCCGCTGCGGGCCATCTTCTGCACCTGGATGTTGGACAGGTGCGGCCAGCGCCGGCGGAACCAGCGATCCAGCCGGATACCGTCCTCGGCCTCGGCGACATAGATCGTCAGCACCTCGCGCTTGGGAGCGGGCTCGGACTCTTGAATCGGTTCGTTTGTTTCAGGGGGGGTCAAAGGGCGGCTCCGAAGGCGCGGCGGGCGACCATCAGGCCGATAAACAGGGCGAGCACCGAAAGCGCCACCGAGGCGGCGACATAACCACCCGCCATGGCCAATTGACGGCGCTCGATCATCAGGGCCGTCTCCAGCGAAAAGGCCGAGAAGGTTGTGAAGCCGCCCAGCACGCCGACGGCCGCGAACAGGCGGATGGACTCGCCATGGACGCCGCCGCGGAAGGCCAGCCAGCCGGCCAGAAGGCCCATCAGCAGACCGCCCACGAGATTGACCGTCAGCGTCGCCCAGGGCCAGGCGGTCGCCGGCAGCAGCCGTCCGATCCCGTAACGGGCGACAGTGCCGAGGGCACCCCCGGCTGCGACGATCAGAAAACGTGTCATGCTGCGGGGCTTATACCGGACTCGGCGGGGAAGCGAAGGTATGGCGGGCAAGGACGGACGGGGCGTCTGTCTGAAACTTCACTTGCCCCGGATGCCGGTTAACGGTGATACCTGACCAGCGGCGCCGCTTCGCGTCCGAGGGGAACGCCGTCGGCCCGGCGGCGCGATCTGCCATACTGTAGGGCTGACGATTCAAGGGACCGCCGAAGCGCCATGTCGCACGACGATCACAACCACGGCCACGACGCCCCCTCGCACGACAGCGGCCACGGCGGCCATGGCGAGGACGCCCGGCTGCAGGCCGCGCCGAATCCCCCGCCACGCGGCGCAGAGGACAGCCCCAATCGGGCCATACCGCAGGCGACGCCGAGCCACAGCCGCGCGCCCTTGCGTGGCGGCGACGGCATCCTGCGCCCGATTCAGGAAAGCGAGTATTTCGCCTCCACGCCCGAGGCGGAGGCGATCGTCTCGTCGCATATCGACGAATATTTCAACCAGCCGCTCGACATCTTTCCGTTCTGGGAGACCGACGGGAAGCCGGACCGGTTCCACGTCCTGTACAGCCGCCAGATCGAGGAGCGGTTCCCGGTCGACACCGATATCCGCAGCCGCATCCACGGCTATGGCCGGCGCGTGTTCCGCGCCCTGCTGGTGCATGTGACGATCAAGCGGCTGAGCCAGGCCGGGGCGCTGGCCGCCTTCGCCGCCCTGGCCATCCTCGGGTCAGGCCTGTTCACCGGCTGGACAGGATCGGCCCCCATGGGCCTCGCCCTCGCCGCCGGCGCGATGATCGCCGCCTTCGGCCTGTACTGGGGCCTGCAGGCCGTGCTGTTCATCCAGTACCGGTTCCAGCTCGAGAACGATTCCTACGAACTGTCGCGCGAGATCGTGCAGCGGACCCGTGAACTGCAGAATCTGTTCACCAGCGCCCGCGCCTTGGCAGACCAGGCCGAGACCCAGTTTGCCAACGACGGCAAGGCCTGGGGCCAGCGCGCCATGTATCTGACGCGGCTGACCATGTGGCTTGGGGCCCGCATGGAATATCTCGAAAAGCACGTCCAGATGGAGCTGTGGCGGGTGCGCCGCGAGCGCTACTGGATGCGCTGGGCGCAACGGATCATGACGCCGCTGGTGCTGATCGTGGGCCTCGTGGTGCTGGCCCTTGAGCCGGCACCTGCGAGCGGCGAAGCAGGCTTCCGCGCCCTGCAGGGTCTGGCCGCCGTGCTGGGCGTGCTGGTCAGCTGGCTGTCCTACTACCGCTGGCGCACGCCGGTGGCCGCCATCCAGGACAAGCTGGGGGTCGACGGCTGGGTCCGCTACGCCTCGCTGGACGTCGACAACGCCGTCTCGGATCAGGTGCGGCGCGACAAGGAGCGGCTGGTGGAATACAGGGCGCTGACGCGCGGCGGGCGGTAAGGTCCATCTCACTCCGTGCATCCCCGCGAAGGCGGGGATGCACGGCTGTAAATCCTACCGCCGCAGGGCGTCCTGCACACCGCGGGCGTCATAGGCATCCGGGCGGTCGGGTTTGGTGCCGTTGCCCATCACGACCTCAAGTGTCGTCGCGGTCGGGGATGGACCACTGAAATTCAGGCCGACCCCCACGCCCACGCCTGACGTCGAATAGCTGCCATAACGACCGGACGAGCGGCCCGACCCGTAGCCGAGGCCGAGACTGGGCTGCAGGCCGCCGGCACTGTCGGAACGGCCGTCGATCCAGCGCTGTGTGACCTCAAACCAGTCATAACCCTGCGACGTCGTCAGCTCAGCCGCGCGCAACAGCGCCATGTCGGCCACCGGCCCCGGCGCGCCGACCCCGCTGTAGGTGACGCGGAAACGATTGGATTCAATGCGTTGCTCGGCATAGCCCTGGCCGCCGGGCGACATCTGTGCGCCATAGGGGGCCAGACTGGCGCAGGCGGACATAGCCAGTCCGGCAGCGACGATCAGGGGCAGGCTTAAACGGTTCATGACGGGTCTCCGGGTATGTCTCAAATAGCGCCGGGCGCTGACAGAGGTTCCTGTGTCCGCTGGCATACGCTGCCGTCAGAGATCCGCCGCCGCCTTCAACGCCTCGAAATCCTCGGGCGGGGGCGCTTCGACGGTGCGATAGCCGCCCTCCGGGTGGGGAAAGACCAGCTTCGCCGCGTGCAGCATCAGGCGCGGCGCGGCGCGGCCCGCGAAGGTCAGCGCCCCACCGTAGCGGGCGTCACCGGCCAGTGGGCGTCCGATCGCGGCCATGTGCACGCGCAGCTGGTGCATCCGTCCCGTCGCCGGATCCAGTTCAACCAGCGCCCCGTCTTCGGACGCGGACAGTGTGCGATAGCGGCTCAGCGCCGCCTGGGCACCGGGCGTGTCGGCCTCGACCGCGCGCATATAGCTTTCGCGGCCGATCTCCTGGCGCAGCAGCGGCCGGTCGATGGTTCCGGCGCGCGGCTCCGGGGCCGCCGAAACCAGAGCCAGATAGGTCTTCTTGAACCGGCGCGCCTGAATGGCCTTGCCGAGGAAGCCCGCCGCCGGCTTTGTTTTCGCCGCCAGAATGACGCCCGAGGTGTCACGGTCCAGCCGATGCACCAGATCGGGCCGTTTGCCGTTCGAGCGGGCAAAGGCCCACAACAGGTCGTCCAGGGTGTGGGCCTGGATGCGGCCGCCCTGGCTGGACAGGCCGGCAGGCTTGTTGAAGGCGATCACGGCCTCGTCCTCATGGATCACCCATGACCGGGCGGCGGCGATGTCATCTTCGGACAGGTTGGCAGGCGAACGGTCGGTCACCGCGCCTGCATAGGCGAAAGACCGACCGTCCGTCAGCCCCTCAACGCAGAACGCCCGTCTTGCCCATCGTCCAGGCGTACCAGGTGAAGAAGGCGCAGACTCCGCCCTTGACGATCAGGATCGGCCAGTACGCACCCATGGCCTCCATTCCGTTTGACAGCCCGAACGTATAGACCGCGCCCGCGGCCCAGCCGAGGAACGCGGCGACGAACGCCGGCAGCGCCCAGTTGCGCCGCAGCAGCAGCAGGACCGCGCCCAGCGCGCCGCCCCAGACATGGAACGCCCAGGCACCGTCCGTCCAGGCCGGCATGCCATGGAACCAGTCCATCTGGAGCGCGGTCGGGTCCATGTTGGCCAGCCAGGCGTCGCCCCGGGTCTGCGTCATGGTGTAGTCGAAGCACCAGAGGCCGTTCCACAGCAGGGCGACAACCCCGACCACCCACAGGTGCCAGGGTGCCGCCGGCCGGCTTATGGTCAACGCAGCACGCCCTTCTTGCTCATCGCCCAGGCGTACCAGGTGAAGAAGGCGCACCCGGCGGCGATGACGACGTTCATGATGATGATCATCGACGAGGCCACCTTGACCCCGTCCTTCATCATGAAGCCCATCATCTTGCCGCTGTCGCTGAGTCCGTAGACGTACAGCAGGCTGAGCAGAAAGGCCCCGAACGACACCGCGAACACCGGAAAGGCGAGCTTGTTGCGCATCAGCAGCAGCAGCGAGCCGAGCACCCCGCCCCATACGCCGATCGCCCAGACGGCCGTCATCCAGACCGGCATGGTATCGTAATAGGCGATCTGATCCGGCGTCATACCGGACGCAGCCATATAGGTCGCGCCCTGGGTCATGCTCATCGTGTAGTCATAGCCGCCGTAGGCGTTCCACAGCACGGCGATCACGCCCACCACCCACAGGTGCCACGGCACCGCAGACTTGTTCAATCCAGTCATCTTCCCCTCCCAAGGTTGACCGATGACCAAAGGCTAGACCGGATTACGGCCCGGCGGCAACGCTGGATCGCCCGCGGCTGTCAGCGCAGGACCCGCTTCCCGGACATCATCCAGCAATACCCGATCAGAACCAGCAGGATGACAGCGATCATGACGTTGGTCACAGCCATCTGCTGGCCCATGATCCGGCCGCCATCGCTGAGCCCATAGGTGTGCAGCATGTTGAGCATGAAGGCACCCAGCGACACCGCGAACACCGGCAGGGCCAGTTTGCGCCGCAACAGTAGCAGGACGGCACCCGCGATGGCGGCCCACACGCCGATCGCCCAGGCGGCATGAACCCAGATCGGCAAGGCCTCATAATGGGCGATCTGCGCCGCTGTCATGCCGGCGCTGGCCAGATAGGCCGAGCCTTCCAGCATGGTCCGCACATAATCGTAAGGCCCGATCGCGTTGAACAGCAGCGCCAGTCCGCCGACCACCCACAGGTGCCACGGCGTCTTCACAGTCATGGTCGTCATTGACCCCTCCCAAGGTTGACGGCGGAAAGGCTACGCCCGGCCTGCCTCAGCCGCAACGCTAGCCTCCGGCTTCGCCTTCCCCCGGTGCCTCGGCCCGCATCGCCGCCCAGCGTTCCAGCCGCTCCTTGACCTTGGCCTCATGCCCCTCCCCTTTCGGCGTGTAGAAGACGCGGCGCTCCATCCCGTCGGGGAAGAAGTTCGCGCCCGAGAAGCCTTCGGGCGTCGAGGGGTCGTACTGATAGCCCTTCCCGTAGCCCAGCGACTTCATCAGCTTCGTCGGGGCGTTTCGGATGTGGGCCGGGGGCATCAAGGAGCCGGTCTCCGCCGCCGCTCGCTTCGCCGCCTTGAAGGCCTCATAGACGCCGACCGACTTGGGCGCGGTAGCGAGGTGGACCACGGCCTGGGCGAGCGCCAGTTCGCCCTCGGGGCTGCCGAGGAAGTCGTAGGTATCCTTGGCCGCATTGGCGACCAGCAGCGACAGGGGGTCGGCCTCGCCGATGTCCTCGACCGCCATACGCACGATCCGGCGCGCCAGATACAGCGGATCCTCGCCCCCGTTCAGCATTCGCGCCAGCCAGTAGAGCGCCGCGTCCGGATCAGACCCTCGAACCGATTTATGCAACGCTGATATGAGGTTGTAGTGTTCTTCTCTGCTCTTGTCGTAAGCTGGCGGACGCTTCTGCAAGATGCCGGCAAGGGCGTGTACATCCAACGGCTCCGTTGACGTCAGGTCGAACAGCACCTCTGACATGGTCAGCAGGTAGCGGCCGTCGCCGTCGGCCAGCGCCGCCAGCGCGTGACGCGCCTCGGGGGTCAGAGGCAGGGTCTTTCCCTCCTGCGCCTCAGCGCGAATCAACAGTTGATCGAGAGCGAAATCATCCAGTCTTTTCAGGACGTAGACCTGGGATCGGGACAGCAGGGCCCCGTTCAGCTCGAACGACGGGTTCTCGGTCGTGGCCCCGACGAGGGTGATGATCCCCTCCTCCACGAACGGCAGGAAACCGTCCTGCTGGGCACGGTTGAAGCGGTGGATCTCGTCGACGAACAGCAGCGTCGACTGGCCGGCGGCGCGGCGCATCCGGGCGGCCTCGAACGCCTTCTTCAGGTCGGCGACGCCCGAAAAGACGGCGCTGATCTGCTGGAACTGGTAGCCGGCGGCCTGGGCCAGCAGGCGGGCGATGGTGGTCTTGCCGGTGCCCGGCGGGCCCCACAGGATCATCGACCCCAGCCGCCCGGCCTCGACCATGCGCCGGATCGGCCCGCCCGGCCCCAGCAGGTGGTCCTGACCCACCACCTCGTCGAGGGTGCGGGGCCGCAGGCGGTCGGCCAGCGGCGCGTCTGGAGGGTGGATGCCGGAGGCTTCAAACAGGTCGGTCATGGACGGCTACAGATAGGCGTTCCGGGCAGGCATTTCACGCGTTAGTATCGCTCAGCCCGAGGAGACAGACATGGCCGACCCGAACCAGATCCCGTCCGGCGGCGTCATCCCGTATCTGACCATTCCCTCGCGCGGCGGCCAGGCGGCGGTCGAATTCTATCGCGCCGCCTTTGGGGCCGAGGAGCTGTTCCGCAATCTGGCCGATGACGGCGAGCGGCTGATGCACAGCCGGCTGGTGATCAACGGCGGGCTGATGATGCTGTCCGACGAGTTCCCCGAATACGGCCACCCTGCCGATGTCGTCCCCACGGGCGTCGCCATGCATCTGCAGGTCGATGACGCCGATGAGTGGTGGAACCGCGCCATCCGCGTCGGCGGCGTGCCGCTGATGCCCCTGGCGGATCAGTTCTGGGGCGACCGTTACGGGCGGCTGATGGACCCGTTCGGCCACACATGGTCGATCGCCTCGCCGATCGCGACCTAGATCCTTCGGGAACCGGTCAGCGGATCGTGCCGCTGATCCGCTGACCCCGGCGGCTGATGGTCAGTTCCGAACCGCGCGCGATATTGCCCAGTTGCTGGACCGAGGTGACCGCGCGGCCGTTGACCGACAGGACGATGTCGCCGCCCTGCAGACCGGCGCGCTGGGCATAGGCCCCGCGTTGCACCTGGCCGATGATGACCCCGGTGGCGAACGGATCGCCGCCCAGGCTGTCGGCGAGCGCCGGATTGAGGGCCAGCACCTGTGCCCCCGCCAGCGCACCGGACTGGATTACCGCCGCGTCCTTGACGTCCGCATCCCCCGGAAGGCGCTGGACCCGCGCGCTCAACGTCTCCGTCCGCCCGTCACGCAGCACCGCGACCTGCACCGTGTCGTTCGGCTCGCGCGTGCCGACGCGGAAATTCAGCCCGCCTTGGTCGTTGATCTCGGCCCCGTCGATGGCCGTGATGACGTCCCCTTCCTGCAGTCCCGCGCGCGCGCCGGGTCCACCCGGCCAGACCTTGGTGACCACCAGTCCCTGCGGCCGCTCGAGGCCGAGGCTGCGGGCGACGTCGGCGCTGACGCTGTCGCCCTTCACCCCCAGCCACGGCCGGATCACGGCGGTGGCTCCGCCCACAGCCGAATCCACCACCCGCTTCACCGCCGCAGCCGGCACGGCAAAGCCGACGCCCGACGACGAGCCCGAGCGCGAGAAGATGGCGGTGTTGATGCCGATCAGGTCGCCGTCCATGTCGACCAGCGCCCCGCCGGAATTGCCCGGATTGATGGCCGCGTCGGTCTGGATGAAGGATCCGGAATCCGAAATGCCCGTCTCGGTCCGGTTCAGGGCCGAGATGATGCCGTTGGTCACCGTCTGACCGACGCCGAACGGATTGCCGATGGCCAGGACCAGGTCGCCGATCTGCTGTTCCTCGCGATCGTCGATGTTGAGGGTCGGCAGGCGCTCGCTGACGCCCTCCAGCTGCAGCACGGCGATGTCGGAGCGTTCGTCTGCCAGGATGATCCGCGCGTCGAATTCGCGGCGGTCATTCAGCACCACCTTGATCTGCTGCATGCCGTTTATGACGTGATAGTTGGTCACCACCACACCGGTCGGGCGCACGATGACCCCCGAGCCGACCGAACCGACCTGCTGGGCCCGGACCCCTTGGCCGAACATGGACCAGAACGGATCCTGGACCCGTTGCACCCCGCGGGCGGAGACATTGACCACGGCCGGCGCCGCCGTGCGCACCACAGGCGCGAAGCTGGCCTTCATGGTCATGGCGTCGCCGGGAACGACGCGGTTGTCGGCGAAGACCCCGTCTTGGGCCTTTGTATCGTTGGGCTGGCCACAGGCGGCGAGCGTCAGGGCAGCGGCGATGGCGAGCGTGCGGGGCGTCATGGTCATCCGGTCTGGTCAGAAGGGCTTTGGAGCGCCGCCATTCCGCACCGGCTTTTCGACCGGATCAAGGCGAGGGCGGGGCCTCAACGGGCGGGGCGTCGCGCCGTTCCGCCCCCCGCCCGACCAGCCAGCCGATGATCGCCGCCAGCAACAGAACCACAGCGGCCAGATAGAAGGCCAGGCCGGGCATCTGGATGATCGCGAACTCGCCCACCGACAGCGAATAGATCCAGCCGAAGAACAGCGGCGACAAGACCCCGGCGATCGAGGCGACACTCATGTTTGCGCCCTGAAGCTGGCCCTGTTCGTCCTCGCCGACGCGGCGGGTCATGAGGGATTGCAGCGTCGGCATGGCCAGACCCCACAGGGCGTTGGGCAGCATGGCCAGGATGAACATCAGGCCGTCCGGGGCCCAGCCCATGGCCGCGATCCCGACCGTGCCGCCGACCAGACCCAGCACCATGGTCGCCCGGTCGCCCAGCCGCTTGACGACCGGCCCGACGAGGACGCCCTGCACCGCCATGTCCAGCACCCCGACGAGGGCCAGCAAAAGGCCAACTTCGCGCGGGCCCCAGCCATAGCGCCAGGCCGCATACAGCACGAACACCGCCGAAAAGACGTGGTGGGCGAAATAGAGCAGGAAATTCACGACCGACAGGCCGCTGAGCTCGGGGTGACGGCGCAGCAGGATCAGCGACCCGACGGGATTGGCGCGTTTCCAGCTGAAGGCCATCCGCTTCTCGACGGGCAGGCTCTCGGGCAGCACCAGCAGGCCGTAAAGAAAGGCCACGGTCGACAGGCCGGCGGCGAACCAGAACGGTACCCGCGGCCCGAACTCACCGAGGAAACCACCCAGCACCGGCCCCAGCACGAAGCCGAATGAAAAGGCCGCCCCGATCAGGCCATAGGCCCTGGCCCGCCTTTCCGGCGCGGTGATGTCGGCCATATAGGCATAGACGGTGGTGAAGCTGGACGAGGTGATCCCGGCGATGATCCGACCCACCGCCAGCCACCACAGGTTCGGCGCGACCGCCATCAGCACATAGTCGAGGGCCAGACCGGCGCAGCTGATCAGGATGACAGGGCGGCGTCCGTACTTGTCCGACAGCGAGCCGATGATCGGCGAGCAGATGAACTGCATCCCCGCCCACAGGGCGACGAAAACGCCGTTGATGACGCCGGCCCGGGCGTTCGAGCCGACGAAATCCTCGATCAGCTGCGGCAGGACCGGAATGATGATCCCCATGGCCACGATGTCGAGCACAGCCGTCACGAAGATGAAGGCGAGCGCGGCGCGGTGGGTGCGGAGACGGGACAGGGCGGACATGGCGGGCTCGACAACGGGACGGGCCTTCTAGCCGACCCGGGTGCGCCCGTCAGCCCTGTGGTATCATCACGGCGGAGGCCTCCATGACCAACTTCCTTCAGGTAACGCCCTTCCTGCACGTCGCGGACCTGCAGAAGGCGCTGGACTTCTTCACGGACATCCTCGGGTTCGCTGTCCCGTTCCGGCAGCCGGGCTACGCCTACATCCATCGCGAGACTGTGGGCTTCCGGCTGCTGCAGGCGGAGAGCGGCGCGACGGTGCCGGCCCATCGGCGGTTCGCCTACTATATCGACGTACGCGACGTGGACGCCCTCTATGCCGAACTGAAGCCGAAGCTCGACACCCTGCCCCCCGGCGACGTCCATGGACCGGCGGACAAGCCCTATGGCCAGAGGGAGCTTCTGGTTTTGGCTCCCGACGGCGAGCTGATCGCCTTCGGCATGGCGACGCCGCAAGCCGGGGTTGCGAAAGCTTAATGCAGCGACGCCTTGCGCGAACCGGCGGCACAAGGCCAAGCTGACGGCATGACAACCGTGATCGAAACCCGTGGACTGACCAAGACCTACGGAACCGTGTGCGCCCTCGACGGGCTGGACCTGTCGATCCCGCGAGGCGGGGTCTATGGCGTGCTGGGGCCGAACGGGGCCGGCAAGTCGACACTGTTCCGCATCCTGCTGGGCCTGATCCGGCCGACGGACGGGACGGCGACCATCATGAACGGGCCGGTCGGCGACATCGCCCACATGCGCCTGACGGGCTCGATGATCGAGACCCCGCGCTACCCCCCCTATTTGACCGCCAGGCAGGTGCTGCGCTGGCTGGCGCTGGAGCACGGCATCGCCGGCACGGCGGACATTCCCTACTGGCTGGAGCGGGTCGGGCTGTCCGAGGCGGCGGACCGCAAGGTGCGGGGCTTCTCCGTGGGCATGATGCAGCGCCTCGGCGTCGCCGCGGCGCTGATCAGCAAGCCCGAGCTGATCATTCTGGATGAACCGACCAGCGGCATGGACCCCCCCGGCATCCAGGAGATGCGGGCCCTGATCCGCAGCCTCGCCAATGACGACGGCCTGACCGTGATCCTGGCCAGCCACCAGCTGCTGGAGGTCCAGCGAGTCTGCGACCGCGTCGCCATCCTGAACAAGGGCAAGCTGGTACGCGAGGGCGCGGTCAGCGAACTGACCGCCGTCGGCGAACGCCTGCGCGTGTCCGCCGGACCGGTCGACAAGGTTCTGTCCGTGCTGGGCACCAGGGGCGTTCGCGACGGCGACGCCGTTCTGGCCGACATCTCGCGCGCGGACGGACCAGCCTTGATCCGCGCCCTGGTCGAGGCCGGGGTCGACATCAGCGAGGCGCGCTGGGTCGGGACGGACCTCGAGGCCATCTTCTTCACCGAGACGGGTGCCGTGCAGGCGCCGGAGACGATCCATGCTGGTTGACGCTATTCGCGCCGAAGGCTTCCGCCTGTCGAAGAACAGGACCGCCCTGTTCTGGAGCCTCGCCTTCGTGCCGATCATCTCCGTGGCAATCGGGGCCCTGACCAATTTCGTGCTCAAGGGCAGCGAAACCAAGATCCTTGGCGACACCAAGATGCCGCCAGAGGTCCGCGAAGCCCTGACCCGCGGCGCACTGGACATGGGCGAGGCTCTGGTCACGGCGGCGGGCAATTTCGCCAATCCGCTGGTGCTGCTGTTCGTCCTGATCGGCGCGGCGACCCTGTACGCGGGCGACTATCGTTGGGAGACCTGGCGTCTGATCAGCGCACGCAACAGCCGCACCAACCTGCTGCTGGCCAAGCTGGTGACGGTCGCCGGGCTGGCGCTGGCGGCGATGGCGCTGATGCTGGTCGCGGCGGTGGCCGAAAGCCTGATCAAGGTCGGCGTGTTCGAACGCCGGCTGACGTTCTCGATGACAGGCGAGATGGCCGGTCAGTTCCTGGGCTTCGCCAGCCTGTCGTGGCTGCGCATCGTTCAGTTCACGATGATGGGTATGCTGGCGGCAGTTGTGACGCGTTCCCTGCTGGCGGCGCTGTTCACCCCGCTGGTGTTCGGCGTGGCCCAGTTTTTCACGCCCCAGATGCTCGGGCCAATGGGCGTCATGCCCGACGCCTGGCTGGCGATCCTGATCAATCCGGGTGCGGCGGCAGACGTCGTCAAGACCACGATCGAGGGTGGCCCCGGCGCAGCGGCTCTGCCTGACGGCCTCACCGTCAAGGCGTGGTTCAGCCTGGCGCTCTGGACCTTCGGCCCGCTGGGTGCGGCACTGGCGTGGTTTCCCCGACAGGACCTGTCGAAGGAATAGCGGTCAGAGCCGCTTCTCCATCCAGACATTACAGCGGGCATAGGGCGTCGACCGGGGCGGCAGGTCGACGAATCCGAAGCGAAGATACAGGGCGATCGCGTGCGTCTGGGCGCGGTTGGTCTCCAGATAGAGGAACGAGCTCCCCGCCGACCGCGCCGCTGCCTCGCACGCCTCAGGCAGCCGCCAGCCGAGATTGAGGCCGCGCGCACCCTCCGCCACCGCCATCTTGCCGACCTCATAGCCGCCGCCGGCCATGGCCATCAGCGAGCAGCAGCCGATGGGCGTGCCGTCGCGCTCGGCCATGAAGATGACGCCGCCCTTGTCGAGGATTGCCCCCTGCGGATCGCCGAGCACCAGCTGGTCCTTGGCCTCCAGCACATAGCCGCCGGCCAGCAGCCAGTCCTCATTCAATGAGCGCCATGCCGCTGAGTGGTCAGGACGGAAAGGAACGATCTCAACGCTCACGACGACGATGCTTCCTTATGTTCGACCCAATCTGACGGAGGTGCGGCCAAAGAAAAAGGGCGGCCGGTTTGCACCGGTCGCCCTTTTCTCAAGCCCCAACGGCAGAAGCTTACGCTTCGTCGTCGCCCTCGATGGCGTAGACCGGACCCGAGTCCAGGCCCTTGGCGTCGGCGTCGCGATCGACGAACTCGATCACGGCCATGGCGGCGTTGTCGCCGTGGCGATAGCCGGCCTTCATGATCCGGATGTAGCCGCCGTTACGGTCGGCGTAGCGCGGTCCGATCGTCTCGAACAGCTTGCCGACCTGCGGCACGTCACGCACCTGGCTGATGGCCTGACGACGCGCGTGCAGGTCGCCCTTCTTGGCGAGCGTGACCAGCTTCTCGACGAAGGGACGGAGTTCCTTCGCCTTGGGAAGCGTGGTCGTGATCTGCTCATGCTTGATCAGCGACGCAGCCATGTTGGCGAACATGGCGGTCCGGTGTGCGCTCGTACGACCGAGCTTGCGATAGGCGGCGCCGTGGCGCATCGGGGTCTCTCCTACTCAGCCCTGGTTTCCACCGTGGTGGACCTTGAGCTCACTCATTCTAACCGCTCCGCGACCTCCCAGAACACTGGAATGGGTCAAGGGCGGAGGGTTGAAACTAGATCTGGTCGTCGAACTTCTTGGCCAGGTCTTCGATGTTTTCGGGCGGCCAGTTCGGCACGTCCATACCGAGGCTGAGCCCCATGGTCGTGAGAACTTCCTTGATCTCGTTCAGCGACTTGCGGCCGAAGTTCGGGGTGCGAAGCATTTCGCCCTCGGTCTTCTGGATCAGGTCGCCGATGTAGACGATGTTGTCGTTCTTCAGGCAGTTGGCCGAACGCACCGACAGTTCCAGCTCGTCCACCTTCTTCAGCAGGGCCGGGTTGAAGGGCAGGTCCGGCTTGCCGTCGGCAGCTTCCACGGCCTTCTTGGGCTCGTCGAAGGTGATGAAGATCTGAAGCTGGTCCTGCAGGATGCGCGAGGCATAGGCCACGGCGTCCACCGGCGAGACCGCACCATTGGTCTCGACCTCGAGGATCAGCTTGTCATAGTCCAGCGACTGGCCCTGACGGGTCGGCTCGACGCGATAGGCGACGCGCTTGACCGGCGAATACAGGGCGTCGACGGCGATCAGGCCGATCGGCGCGTCTTCCGGACGGTTCATTTCCGAAGCCACATAGCCCTTGCCGTTCTGGACGGTCAGTTCCATGCGCACAGAGGCACCGTCGTCCAGTGTGCAGATGACGTGGTCGGGGTTCAGGATCTCGATGTCGGCCGGAGCGTCGATCTGACCGGCGGTCACGGCACCGGGGCCCGTGGCGCGCAGGGTCATGCGCTTGGGGCCTTCGGCGTGCATGCGCAGCGCCAGTTGCTTGATGTTCAGAACGATGTCGACCACGTCCTCGCGCACGCCTTCCAGCGACGAGAATTCATGGACCACGCCGTCGATCTGGATCGCGGTCACGGCGGCGCCTTGCAGCGACGACAGGAGAACGCGACGCAGGGCATTGCCGAGCGTCACGCCGAAGCCGCGTTCCAGGGGCTCGGCGACCAGGCGCGACTTGCGCTGCGGGTCGGAGCTCGCCTCGATCTGCGGCTTCTCGGGACGGATCAGCTCTTGCCAGTTACGTTCGATCATGGGTGTCCCTCGAAAACGGAGTTCGCCGGTCCCTCGCTCCTCGTCAGGGGCGGCAGGACCGGCGGAGATAGATAGTCGGTCGGCGTACGCTTAGACGCGGCGACGCTTGGGCGGGCGGCAGCCGTTGTGCGGCATCGGCGTGACGTCGCGAATGGTGGTGATGGTCAGGCCGACCGACTGCAGGGCGCGCAGGGCCGACTCACGGCCGGAACCGGGACCCGAGACGTTGACTTCCAGCGTCTTGACGCCGTGTTCCTGGGCCTTCTTGCCGGCGTCCTCGGCGGCCATCTGGGCGGCGTACGGGGTCGACTTGCGCGAACCCTTGAAGCCCATGTGACCCGCCGACGACCACGAGATCGCGTTGCCCTGGGCATCGGTGATCGTGATCATGGTGTTGTTGAAGGACGCATTCACGTGGGCGACGCCCGAGGTGATGTTCTTGCGCTCGCGCTTCTTTACGCGACCCGGTTCCTTGGCCATGTGTCTGTCTTACTTCTTCTTGCCGGCGATCGGCTTGGCGGGACCCTTGCGGGTGCGGGCGTTGGTGTGGGTGCGCTGACCGCGGACCGGCAGGCCCTTGCGGTGACGCAGGCCGCGGTAGCAGGCCAGATCCATCAGACGCTTGATGTTCATGGACGTCTCACGGCGCAGGTCGCCCTCGACGGTGTGATCACGGTCGATGGTCTCGCGAATCTGCAGGACCTCGGCGTCGGTCAGCTGGTTCACCCGGCGGGCGGGCTCGATGCCGACCTTGGCCGTGATGTCCTTGGCGGCGTGGGCGCCGATGCCATGGATGTACTGAAGCGCGATCTCCACGCGCTTGTTGGTCGGGATGTTGACACCAGCGATACGGGCCACGAAGCTCTCCAGATGCGCGTTGGCGGACGCAACAAACGCTCCGGTCAACAGACCAGGAGCGCCGACGCCCTTCGCGGAAGCCGGCCTTATACAGGGGATTCGCGCTGCGTCAACGCCTGACGCCCGACGCGTTGCCCGGATCAGCGCCCGAACTGGACGAAGACGGTCACCCGCTGGCCCTCGACCGGGCGGCCCGAGGCGCTCATCGGCGGGCGGAAACGGAAATAGGCCTCCGCCACGGTCACCGCCGCAGCCCCGAAGCCCTGACCCGGCGGCGTCTCGCTGACCAAGCGGCAGCCGTCCAGTCGCTCGTCCAGGCGAATGACGCAACTGACCGAGCCGCGGCCCTGACGGCGACCCCGCGGCACCACACTGAAGATCTCGGCCTGGGTGGCGCCGCGAATGAAGCGCGGCCCGATCCCGCCCGAGCCTGAACCTTCACCGTCACCATTGCCCGTGCCCGTCCCGTTACCCGTGCCGCCCTGCCCCATGCCGGGCGTCGGACCGGCCACGGGGGCCATGCCGATCACCAGCGCCGGTTCAGGAGCCGGTACCGGCGGCGCGGGCAGTTCGCGCGGTTTTTCAGCAGGCTTGGGCGTGACGTGGATGCGCGACGGCGCGGCCGGCTTGCCGCCCCCCGGATCCGGCGTGGGCTTCAGCGGCGGCGGCGGTGCGGGCGGTGGCGGCGTCGGCCGGAACAGCATCACATTGATGGGCGGTGCCGGCGGCAGCATGGGAACATCAGCCTGGGTGCGCGCGATCACGGCGAACACCAGCAGGTGCGCGACCGATACGCCCACGACCACGCCGGCGGTCCGCAGCCGCTTCTTCGTCAGAAAGGGGGGTTGGATCCGCATGCTCCTGTCCTGCCACCGGAGACATGAACGCACGGAATCGCCAAAAGGTCAGGCCCGGTTCAGGTCGGGGAGCCGTCCAGGGCCGCGTCGATGGCCTCGGCCACCACATCGATCGCGCCCATGCCGTCGATCTCGGTCAGCAGACTCTTGTCGGCATAGTAGGGCAGCAGCGGCGCGGTGTTGCGATTGTAGGCGTCGAGACGGACCTTGAAGCTTTCGGGATTGTCGTCCGGACGGCCCTGGTCAGCGAAGCGTACCGCGACCCGCTCGAGCAGAGCCGCATCGTCGACCTTGAGGCGGATCACATGGTCGATCTGCTTGCCCAGACGGGCGAGGCTGCGGTCGAGCGACTCGGCCTGGGCGACGGTGCGGGGGAAACCGTCGAAGATGGCACCGCCGGCGTCTTCCGCCTCCTTCAGTCGCGCCTCGATCAGCGCGATGACGATGACGTCCGACACCAGATCGCCCCGTGACATGATCGCCTGGCACTCGCGACCGAGGTCGGAGCCCGAGGCGATCGCCTCGCGCAACATGTCGCCGGTCGACAGCTGGACCATGCCGCGGGCCTCGACCAGCCGTTTGGCCTGGGTGCCCTTGCCCGCCGCGGGCGGTCCGAACAGGATCAGGTTCATCGCCGCCCCTCCCCCGAAGGTTCTAGCGCCGGGCCGGGGCGGTGACGCCCTTGCCGGGAGCCTTGCCGCGCCCGCGCAGCTTGGCCTTCTTGATCAGGCCTTCGTATTGGTGGGACAGCAGGTGCGACTGGATCTGCGCCACCGTGTCCATGGTCACCGAGACCGCGATCAGGATGGACGTGCCGCCAAACGCCAGCCCTGTACCGAAGTTGGCGATGACCATTTCCGGCAACAGACAGACGACGGTGATGTAGGCGGCACCGATCACCGTCAGCCGGGTCAGGACATAGTCCAGATATTCGGCCGTGCGCTTGCCCGGACGGATGCCCGGCAGGAAGCCGCCGTATTTGCGCAGGTTCTCGGCCGTATCCTCGGGATTGAAGGTGATCGAGGTGTAAAAGAAGCAGAAGAAGACGATCAACGCACCGTACAGCAACATGAACACCGGCTGGCCGTGCTGCATCTGGGCCGTCACGAGCGGCAGCCAGTCCATCCAGGACGGCAGATTCGCATTGGCGGTCATCTGGGCCACCGTGGTCGGCAGCATCAGCAGCGACGAGGCGAAGATCGGCGGGATGACGCCGGCGGTGTTGACCTTCAACGGCAGGAACGAACGCTCGCCGCCGGTCATGCGGTTGCCTTCCTGACGCTTGGGATACTGGATCAGCAGTCGGCGCTGGGCCCGCTCCATGAAGACGATGAAGGCGACGACCGCCATCATCATGACGGCGATGAACAACAGGGAGAAGGCGGACATCTGGCCCTGCTGGGCGAGGCCGAACATGCGGGCGATGGTGCCCGGCAGGACGGCGACGATGCCGGCGAAGATGATCAGCGAGATGCCGTTGCCGACGCCGCGGGCGGTAACCTGCTCACCCAGCCACATCAGGAACATGGTCCCGCCGGTCAGGGTAGTGATGGTCGAGACGATGAAGAACAGACCCGGCGCGTCGATCAGACCCGGCTGGGCGTTCAGACCGACGGCGATGCCGGTCGACTGGAACAGCGCCAGCACGACGGTCAGATAGCGGGTGTACTGGTTCAGCTGCTTGCGACCGCTCTCGCCGCCTTCCTTCCGCAGCTTCTCCCACGGCGGATACACGGCACCCATCAGCTGGACGATGATCGAGGCCGAAATGTAGGGCATGACGTTCAGGGCGAACACGGCCATGCGCTCCACGGCACCACCCGAGAACATGTTGAACATGTCCAGGATTCCGCGCTGGCCGTCCGGGTTCTGGAAGAACTGCAGGAACGCTTCCGAGTTGATTCCCGGGATCGGCACATAGGTGCCGATGCGGTAGACCAGCAGGGCCATAAGCGTGAACAGCAGACGCTTGTGCAGCTCGGTCGCCTTGGCGAACGAGCCCATGTTCATGTTTGCTGCGAGTTGTTCGGCGGCCGAAGCCATGTGTCGTCACCCCGACTTGTCAGAACGCGGCGCATCGGACGTGAATCCGGCGCCAGCGTCCAGATAGGCGAAGGGCGCCCTCTTAGCGAGGGCGCCCAGCAAGCTTTATTTGGCGTTGCGCGCCGCGGTGCGGGTCGTGCGCGCCGAGATCTTGTTGGCATCACCACGCGGAGCCTTGGCAGGCGGAGCCTTGCCCTTGGCGGCATTACGCTTCTCGAGGCGGGCCGCAGCCTTGGCTTCCGACGCGATACGCTCTTGGACGACGGTACCGCCGGCAGCCTCGATCGCCTTGACCGCGCCGGCCGAGGCCGACCAGACGACCAGGTTCAGCTTGGACTTGATCTCGCCGGTGCCGAGGATGCGGACGCCGTCCTTGACGCGACGGATCACGCCGGCCGCGACCAGGGCGTCGCCCTTGATCTCGCCCTTGATGTCCAGCTTCTTGGCGTCGATCGCGTCCTGCAGACGCCACAGGTTCACTTCCGCCAGCTTCAGCGCGAGCGGGTTGTTGAAGCCGCGCTTGGGCATCCGCATGTACAGCGGCATCTGGCCGCCTTCGAAGCCGCCGATGGCGACGCCCGAGCGGGATTTCTGACCCTTGACGCCACGGCCTGCGGTCTTGCCCTTGCCCGAGCCCGGGCCACGGCCGACGCGCATGCGCTTCTTGTGGGCACCCTCGTTGTCGCGAATTTCGTTCAGTTTCATGTGCCTGATCCTTTCGGGTGCTAGCGCCCGGTCTGGGACCGGACTCGGCTGTGTGTTTGTGAGTGGGCTTAGTGAGTAGGGCTTAGGGCTTAAAAGAGACGCGCCCTCCTAAGCCCTAAGCCCCAAGCCCTACCCGCTTACTTCTCGACGATCTCGGTCAGGTGAGCGACCTTGGCGATCATCCCGCGGACCGAGGGGGTGTCTTCCAGCGTGGACTCGCGGCCCATGCGGTTGAGACCCAGACCCGACAGGGTGGCGCGCTGGTCCGACTTGCGGCGGATCGGGCTGCCCGTCTGGCGGATCGTGACGGTGGCTTTGGATTCAGACTTGGCCATGGTCTCAGGCTTCCTGGGCTTCAAGCGCCGCTTCCGGAGCCGAGGCGCCGTCGTTGCGGCGGCCCATCAGATCGGCGACCTTCTTGCCGCGCTTGGACGCGACCTGGCGGGGCGACGACTGGACCTTCAGCGCTTCGAACGTGGCGCGGATCATGTTGTAGGGGTTGGACGAACCGGTCGACTTGCCGACGACGTCCTGGACGCCGAGGGTTTCGAGCACGGCACGCATCGGACCGCCCGCGATGACGCCGGTCCCGGGAGGGGCCGCGCGCATCATGATCTTGCCGGCACCCCAACGGCCGTTGCCGTCGTGGTGCAGGGTGCGGTTCTCGCGCAGAGGCACGCGGATCATGGTCTTCTTGGCTTCTTCGGTCGCCTTGCGGATGGCTTCCGGCACTTCGCGCGCCTTTCCGTGACCAAAGCCGACGCGGCCCTTGCCGTCGCCGACGACCATCAGGGCTGCGAACGAGAACCGGCGGCCGCCTTTGACGGTGGCGGCGACACGGTTGATGTGCACCAGCTTCTCGACGATGTCCGAATCCGGACCGTCGGCCTGGGGTGCGTTGCGGTTGTCACGACGATTGCGATCGTTGCCGCCGCCGCCACGTTGGGGTGTTTGCGCCATCTGTCGCGTCCCTTAGAAATTCAGGCCGGCTTCACGCGCGGCATCAGCCAGCGCCTTCACCCGTCCGTGATAGATGTAGCCGCCGCGATCGAAGACGACATCCTTGATGCCCTTTTCGATGGCGCGTTCGGCGACCAGCTTGCCGATCAGAGCGGCTGCGGCGACGTCCGAACCCTTGGCCTTCTTGCCCTTCTCGCCTTCCAGCGAGGAGGCCGAAGCGATCGTGACGCCGTTCAGGTCGTCGATGATCTGGGCCGAGATGTTCTTGTCCGAACGGTGCACCGACAGGCGCAGACGGCCGTTGGAGACAGCCTTCAGGCGGCGACGGGTGCGCTCTGTGCGGCGCTGGGCTTGTTGTCGAAGAGAGAGAGCCATGACTTACTTCTTCTTGCCTTCCTTGCGCCGGACCTTTTCGCCCGTGTAGCGCACACCCTTGCCCTTGTAGGGCTCCGGCGGACGCAGCTTGCGGATGACGGCGGCGATCTGACCGACCGCCTGTTTGTCGGCGCCCGAGATCTTGATTTCCGTCTGCTTGGGCACCGCGAAGGTGACGCCGGCGGGCGGTTCGATGTTGACGTCGTGCGAGAAGCCGAGCTGCAGCGACAGGGCATTGCCCTTCATCGCGGCGCGGTAACCGACGCCGACCAGGTCCAGGCTCTTTTCAAAGCCGGTGGTGACGCCGACGACCATGTTGTCGACGAGGGTGCGCGACAGGCCCCACATGGCCCGCGAACGCTGGTTGTCCTCACGGATCGCCAGGTTCAGGCCATCGTCGCCCTGGGTGACTTCGATCTCGTCGGCGACGGTCCAGGAGCGTTCGCCCTTGGGTCCCTTCACCGAGACGGTCTGGCCGTCGATCGTGACAGTCACGCCCTTCGGCACTTCAACGGTGCGTTTTCCGATACGGGACATCTTAGTAGACCCTGCAGAGGACTTCGCCGCCCACCTTGGCTTCGCGAGCCGCGGTGTCCGACATAACGCCCTTGGACGTGGAGAGAATCGAGATGCCGAGGCCGTTCTTGATCGGCTTCAGGTCAGAGATCGCGGAGTAGACGCGGCGGCCCGGCTTGGACACGCGGGCGATCTCGGCGATGACCGGCTGGCCGTCGAAGTATTTGAGCTCGATCTCGAACTGCGGGAATTCGCCGGGGTTCTGAACCAGCGCATAGCCGCGGATATAGCCTTCGTCCTGCAGCACGTCGAGGACGCGCTGGCGCAGGCGGGAAGCCGGGGTGAGCACCTTGGAACGTTTGCGCATGTGCGCGTTCCGGATGCGAGCGATCATGTCGCTCAGGGGATCGTTGATCATCATATCTGTCGCTCCCCTTACCAGCTGGACTTGGTCAGACCCGGGATCTGACCCAGGTTGCCGAGTTCACGCAGGGCGATGCGGCTCATCTTGAGTTTGCGATAGAAGGCCCGCGGACGGCCCGTCACTTCGCAGCGGTTGCGAATCCGGTTGGCGGCCGAGTTACGCGGCAGCTTGGCCAGCTTCAGGCGCGCTTCGAAACGCTCCTCAAGGGGCAGGGATTCGTTGTTGGCGGTCGCCTTCAGGGCGGCACGCTTGTCGGCGTATTTCGCGACGAGGGCCTTGACCATCTCGTTGCGGTTTACGGCGCTTTTCTTAGCCATGGTTTCTTTCCCTTCCCGCTCAGTTCGTCACGAACGGGAACTTGAACTCGGTGAGAAGCGCGCGTGCTTCGTCATCGGTCTTGGCCGTGGTGCAGACGATGATGTCCATGCCCCACATCTGGTCGATCTGGTCGTAGTTGATCTCGGGGAACACGATGTGTTCCTTGAGGCCCATGGCGTAGTTGCCGCGACCGTCGAACGAGGTCGGCTTCAGGCCGCGGAAATCCTTCACGCGCGGCAGCGCGATCGTGATCAGCCGGTCGAGGAACTCGTACATCTGGTCGCCGCGCAGCGTCACCTTGCCGCCGATGACCATGCCTTCGCGCAGCTTGAAGCCGGCGATGGAGTTACGGGCCTTGGTGGCGACGGGCTTCTGGCCGGCAATCGCGGCCAGGTCCTTGAGGGCGGCGGTCGCCTTCTTGGAGTCGGCCACGGCTTCACCGATGCCCATGTTGAGGACGATCTTGTCCAGCTTGGGCATCTGCATCGGGTTGGTGTAGCCGAACTTCTCGGTCAGCACGCCCTTGATGCGCTCGTTGTAGTCGCCCTTGAGGCGCGGGGTGTATTTGGTGTCAGCCATCAGATGACGTCTCCCGTCGTCTTGGCGAAGCGAACCTTCTTGTCGCCTTCCATGCGGAAGCCGACGCGGGCCGCCTTGCCGTTGGCGTCGGCGATCGCGACGTTCGACAGGTGAAGCGACGCTTCCTTGTTCTTGATGCCGCCCTGGGGGTCGGCCTGGGTCGGGCGGGTGTGGCGCTGGACCATGTTGATCCCCTGCACCATGACGCGGTTCGTGGTCGGCAGGACCTTGGTCACCTTGCCGGTGCGGCCCTTGTCCTTGCCCGTAAGCACCACGACGTTGTCGCCGGTTTTGATCTTGGCGGCCATGACTACAGGACCTCCGGAGCCAGAGAGATGATCTTCATGTGGTTCTTGGCGCGCAGTTCACGGGGAACCGGGCCGAAGATCCGCGTGCCGACCGGCTCGTTCTGCTTGTTGACGATGACGGCGGCCGACTTGTCGAAACGAATGACAGAGCCGTCCTTGCGCATGATGTCCTTGGCGGTGCGCACGACGATAGCGCGCACGACGTCGCCCTTCTTCACGCGGCCGCGAGGAATCGCTTCCTTCACCGAAGCGACAATCGTGTCGCCCACCGAGGCGTAGCGGCGCTTTGAGCCGCCCAACACCTTGATGCACATGACCCGGCGAGCACCCGAATTATCGGCTACCTCCAGGTTAGTTTGCATCTGGATCATATGATCAGATCTTTCTGATTACGAAGCCGAGGCCGAGGAGTCCGACAGGACTTCCCAGCGCTTCAGCTTGGACTTGGGGGCGCACTCAACGATGCGGGCCTGATCACCCACCTTGAGGGCGTTGGCTTCGTCGTGAGCGTGATACTTCTTGGACAGGCGCACGATCTTTTTAAGGACCGGGTGCAGCAGCGTGCGTTGGACGACGACGACGACAGTCTTGTCGCCCTTGTCGGAGACGACCACGCCTTCGAGAACTCGTTTCGGCATCTTCGTTTCCTTAAGCCGCCGCGCGGTTCGCACGCAGAAGCGTGGAAATCCGGGCGATGTCCTTGCGCACTTCCGAGACCCGATGGGTCTTTTCCATCTGGCCGGTGGCGGCCTGGAAGCGCAGGTTGAACTGTTCCTTCTTGAGCTTCAGCAGCTCGTCGGACAGCTGGTCGGGCGTCTGGGCCCGGAGGTCGGCGATCTTGGTCATGCGCCTACGTGCTCCACGTGCGAGACACCGGCGTCGAGGCGGGTGACCACCTTGGTACGGACCGGCAGCTTGGCCGCACCGAGACGCAGCGCTTCGCGAGCCACGTCGTCCGGCACGCCGTCGATTTCAAACAGGATCCGGCCCGGGTGGCAGCGCGCCGCCCAGTGATCCACGGCGCCCTTGCCCTTACCCATGCGGACTTCGGCCGGCTTGCCCGTGACGGGCAGGTCGGGGAAGACGCGGATCCAGACGCGGCCCTGACGCTTCATCTGGCGAGTGATCGCGCGGCGGGCCGCCTCGATCTGACGCGCAGTGATGCGTTCCGGCTCGACCGTCTTCAGGCCGTAGGACCCGAAGTTCAGCGAGAAGCCACCTTTGGCGGCGCCGTGAATACGGCCCTTGAAGGCCTTGCGGTATTTGGTCTTTTTAGGTTGCAGCATGATTTAGCCCTCACGCCCGCGACGCTGACCGCGATCGTTGCGACCGCCGCGATCACCGCCACGGCCTTCGTTCGAAGAAGGACCCGAAGCCTCGATCGCCCAGCGCTTGTCCTGCGCCATCGGATCGTGCTCGAGCACCTCGCCCTTGAAGACCCACACCTTCACACCGATGATGCCGTAGGTCGTCTTGGCCTGGATGAAGCCATAGTCGATGTCGGCACGCAGGGTGTGCAGCGGCACGCGGCCTTCGCGATACCATTCCATCCGCGCGATTTCAGCACCGCCGAGGCGACCCGAAACGTTGATGCGGACGCCCTTGGCGCCGAGACGCATGGCCGACTGCATGGAACGCTTCATGGCGCGACGGAAGGCGATCCGGCGTTCCAGTTGCTGCGCGATGTTCTCGGCGATCAGCTGGGCGTCGGTCTCGGGCTTGCGCACTTCGACGATGTTCAGGTGAACCTCGCCGTCGGTCCGAGCCGAGATGTCCTTGCGGAGCTTCTCGATGTCAGCGCCCTTCTTGCCGATCACGACACCCGGACGGGCGGCATAGATCGTCACGCGGCACTTCTTGTGCGGACGCTCGATGATGATGCGCGACACGCCGGCGGCGTTCAGGCGTTCCTTGAGCCACGTACGCAGCTTGAGGTCCTGGTGCAGCAGGTTGGCGTATTCGGCGCCGCGGGCGAACCAGCGGCTGTCCCACGTACGGTTGACGCCGAGGCGCAGACCGATCGGATTGACTTTCTGACCCATCAGGCGGCCTCACCGGCTTCGCGAACCACGATGGTGATCTCCGCGAAAGGTTTCAGGATGCGCGACGAACGACCACGAGCGCGGCTCGCGAAACGCTTCATCACCAGGTTCTTGCCCACGAAGGCCTCGGCAACGATCAGGTTGTCGATGTCGAGGTTGTGGTTGTTCTCGGCGTTCGACACGGCCGAATACAGCACCTTGCGGACGTCGGTGGCGATGCGCTTGCGGCTGAATTCCAGCTCGTTCAGCGCCTTCTGCACCGGCAGGCCGCGGATCGACTGGGCGACCAGGTTCAGCTTCTGAGGGCTGATCCGGACGTTCACCAGCTTGGCGCGCGCTTCGGTCGGGGCGACCCGACGTGAGTTTTTTGTCTGGGCCATCAGTTACTTCCTTTTGGCCTTCTTGTCCGCCGCGTGCCCGGGGAACGACCGGGTCGGGGAGAACTCGCCGAACTTCATGCCGACCATTTCTTCGGAGACGGACACCGGCACATGCTTGAGGCCGTTGTGAACACCGAAGGTCAGGCCGACAAACTGCGGCAGGATGGTGGAGCGGCGCGACCAGGTCTTGATCACATCCTTGCGGCCCGACGACGACACCGTCTCGGCCTTCTTCAGCAGATACCCGTCGACAAACGGGCCTTTCCAGGAGGAGCGGGCCATCTTTAGCGAGCCTTCTTAACGTGGCGGGTACGGATGATGTATTTGTCCGTAGCCTTGTTCTTGCGGGTCCGGGTGCCCTTGGTGTCCTTGCCCCACGGCGTAACCGGGGTACGACCGCCAGAGGTCCGGCCTTCACCACCACCGTGCGGGTGGTCGATCGGGTTCATGGCCACGCCGCGAACGTGCGGACGCCAGCCCATGTGGCGAACGCGACCGGCCTTGCCGAGGTTCTGGTTCATGTGGTCGGGGTTCGAAACCGCGCCCACCGTGGCCATGCAGCCGTCCAGCACCATGCGGAGCTCGCCCGAGCCGAGACGGATCTGGGCATAACCCTGGTCGCGACCGACCAGCTGGGCATAGGCACCGGCGGAGCGGGCCAGCTGGGCACCCTTGCCCGGCTTCATTTCGACGTTGTGGATGATCGTGCCGACCGGCACCGAGCGCAGCGGCATCGCATTGCCCGGCTTCACATCGACCTTCTCGCCGGCCACGACCGTGTCGCCCGCCTTCAGGCGTTGCGGCGCGATGATGTAGGCCTTTTCGCCGTCCTCATAGATGATGAGGGCGATGAAGGCGGTCCGATTCGGATCGTATTCCAGGCGCTCGACGGTCGCCGTGGCGAACTTCCGGCGCTTGAAGTCGATCTTGCGGTACAGCGTTTTCGCACCACCGCCGCGGAAGCGGACGGCGATACGACCGCCGGCACCGCGGCCGCCCGACTTGGTCAGGCCTTCGGTCAGCGACTTCTCGGGGCGTCCCTTGTGGAGCTCCGAACGGTCGATCAGCACCAGGGCGCGACGGCCCGGCGATGTCGGATTGTATGTTTTCAAGGCCATCTGATCAGAGCCCCGTGGTGACGTCGATCGACTGGCCTTCGGCCAGCGTCACGATCGCTTTTTTGATGTCGACCCGACGGCCCATGATGCCGCGGAAGCGCTTGGTCTTGCCCTTTTGGACCAGGGTGTTGACCTTCAGGACGTTGACCTTGAACAGGCTTTCGACCGCAGCGGCGATCTCGTCCTTGGTCGAGGTGCCCGAGACGCGGAACACGACCTTGTTCTGCTCCGACAGGATCGTGGCCTTTTCCGTGATGATCGGAGCCAGGATGGTGTCGTAGTGTTTTACGGTGGGGTTGGCGCCAGCCATTACGCGGCCTCCTTCTTCGTCTTGGCAGCCGGTTTGGCGGCCGAGGCGGCCTCGGCTTCACGACGCGACGGGGTGTAGTCCTTGTAGGTGGCCTCGATCGCTTCGATGGCCGCCTTGGTCAGCACCAGCTTGTCCGCGCGCAGGATGTCGTAAACGTTCAGGCCGGCGTTCGGCAGTACGTTCACCATCGGGATGTTGCGGGCGGCCAGGCCGAAGTTCGTGTCGACTTCCGGACCGGCGATGATCAGCGTGCGGGTCCAGCCCAGCTTGCCGAGCGTTTCGCGCAGACCGGCGGTCTTGGCGTCCTTCAGGGACAGGCTGTCGACGATGACCAGATCACCGGCGACGACCTTGGCCGACAGCGCATGACGCAGGGCCAGGGCACGAACCTTCTTGGGCAGCGAGAAGCCGTGGTCGCGAACGACCGGGCCGAAGGCGCGCGAACCACCAACGAACTGCGGGGCACGACGCGAACCGTGACGGGCGCCGCCGGTTCCCTTCTGCTTGTACATCTTCTTGCCGGTGCGAGAGTTCTCGTTCCGGGTCTGGACCTTGTGGGTACCGGCGCGGCGCTTGGCCAGTTGCCAGTTGACGTAGCGGGCGAGGATGTCGCCGCGAATGTCGGTGATGCCGAAGACGGCTTCCGACAGTTCGACGTCACCGGCGGCCTTGCCGTCGAGTTTGATGACCGAGAGTTTCATTACGCTTCACCGCCTTCGGTGGTCTCGACCGCGGCAACGTCCTCGGCCGGCGTTTCCGCGGCGACGGGTTGCTCGGCCGAAGCCTTGGCGTTCGACTTGATGCCACCCGGGAAGGGAGCGTCGGCCGGACGGGTCTTCTTGATGGCGTCGCGAACCTTGACCCAGGTGCCTTCGTGACCGGGGACAGCGCCCTTGATCAGCAGCAGGCCACGCTCGACGTCAACGCGGAACACGGTCAGGTTCTGGGTGGTGACGACTTCCTGGCCGTAGTGGCCGGCCATCTTCTTGCCCTTGAAGGTCTTGCCCGGATCCTGACGCTGACCGGTCGAACCGTGCGAACGGTGCGAGACCGAGACGCCGTGGGTCGCCCGCAGACCGCCGAAGTTCCAGCGCTTCATGGCGCCGGCGAAGCCCTTGCCGATGGTCTCGGCCTGGACGTCGACCTTCTGGCCAGCGACGAAGTGGTCAGCCGAGAACTCGGAGCCCACATCCATCATGGCGTCCGCATCGATGCGGAACTCGGTGACATAGGCCTTGGGTTCCACTTCCAGCTTGGCGAAAGATTCGCGCTGAGCCTTGTTGGTGTTCTTGGCCTTCTTGGTGCCAGCGCCCAGCTGGAGAGCGACGTAACCGTCACGCTCCTGGGTACGTTGGCCGACGACTTGGCAGCCGTCGAGCTGAAGCACAGTGACCGGTACGTGCGCGCCGTCATCGGCGAACACGCGGGTCATGCCCAGCTTCTTGGCGATCACGCCCGTGCGCATCGGATCCCGCCTCTTTCTTATTAAATCTTGATCTCGACGTCCACGCCGGCGGACAGGTCGAGCTTCATGAGCGCGTCCACGGTCTGCGGGGTGGGGTCGACGATGTCGAGCACGCGTTTGTGCGTGCGGATTTCAAACTGCTCGCGCGACTTCTTGTCGACGTGCGGCGAGCGGTTCACGGTGAACTTTTCGATCAGGGTCGGCAGCGGGATCGGACCGCGAACGGTCGCGCCCGTGCGCTTGGCCGTGTTCACGATTTCGCGCGTCGAAAAGTCGAGGACGCGGTGATCGAAGGCCTTGAGCCTGATGCGGATGCTTTGATCCATATCGGTCGTATTTCCCAAGCAGGCGAACCTGCGTCCCTGTGAACCATTTCAAAGACCGGAGGCCTTCAGGCACGAATGCCTTCAGAGTACGCACGTCCGCAAAAACGATCGGCCCACGCAGTCGCCCGCGAGAGCCGTTGAAGTCCTGGGTCACTGCAAAGAACAGGGTCTCAGGTCGTTCCTGCGAACCGCGTCTGCACCCCAAAATCACTCGGGATGCACAGCCGGTCCAACAAGAGTTGGCGCTTATGACCGCCGATTCCGATTTGGTCAAGCGGCGAAACTGTGTCGGGGCGGGGTTTTGCCCGGAACCGTCGTTCGGCGGGGACCGTCGCGTCTCACGGACGGCCGGGCCGCGTCCCGTCCCGGGGGCGATGCGGCGGCCGGGCATCGGCCGCGCTCTATAGAGTTTGCGCCGGGAGGCCTTTTCCGGACCCGGAATCCGCATTCCTGGCCGTCCAGCGGCCGGGATTTCTGACAGCCCGGTTATCGGCCGCCATCGGATCTCCCCACCACTGCCGCAGCGGCGCCACAATGCGTGCCGGATAAGCAACACGCCGTGCCAGCCGCTGATATGTGACTGTTTTGTAATAGCGATTCAAGCGTAGCCGCTGGTAGCCGGATCGGGCCGCGACGCTCCCATCGCGGTCCATCAACGGAAAACAAAAATGAAGTCCCTCTTCCTCGCCACCGCCGCGGTTGCCGCCCTGTCTGCCGCTCCCGCCCTGGCCCAAACTGCCCCGGTCGGCTCGATCGGCGCGACCTACTCGTCTTCGAACATCGACTTCGGCGGCAGCGACCTCGACGCCGACAGCGTGGCCATTGACGGCGTCGTCGCCGTCTCGGCCTTCTCGGGCTGGACCGCCACCTTCGCCGGAGCCGTTGATCACAACAACGATTCTGACGACACCCTGGGCTCGGGCACGGCTCACCTGACCCGTATGACCGGCTCGGACGTCCGCTTCGGCGGTTTCGCCGGCGTCGCCGACCTGGGCGGTGACACGGCCTACAGCGCCGGTGCCGAGGTCCAGAAATACCTCGCCAACGCCACCCTGACCGGCACCGTCGCCTACACCACGGCCGACAAGTCCGACGTGGACGTCTGGACCGTCGGCGGCGACGCCGCCTTCTATGTCCAGCCGAACCTGCGCCTGAACGCGGGCGTCAGCTATTCGTCGATCGACGCCGGTCCGAGCCTGGACCTGTGGACCTACGGCGTGGGCGCGGAATACGAGATCTCGGACACGCCCTTCTCGGTGGTGGCAGGCTACACCCGCGGTGACGTGGAAGACGTGACGGTCGACACCTGGAACATCGGCCTGCGCTACAGCTTCGGCGGCGGCCTGCAGGCGCGCGACCGCGCCGGCGCGGCTCTGCCGGGCACGGCCATCAACGGCCTCCTGGGCACCCTCTAGGGCTCCCGCGATCCTGAACGACGAAGCCCCGGCGGAGCGATCCGCCGGGGCTTTTTCATGGGCGGTCCGCCTTGGAGCGTGCCCTTGGCGAGGGGTGCAGGGACGGCGCGGTGGCGATGCTCATGGATGGTGGCGACCCCGCCAAGGCGCAGCAGCACCGAGATCATCGTCCTGTCCGGCGTCACGGCCTGACGCTGAGGGCGACCACCCACGAAAAAGGCCCGGAGGGTTCCACGCTCCCGGGCCTTCCTCTGCGGTCGTCGTCAGATCAGGTCCGTGTCAGCGACGCCGACGCTCCTGCCGCAACGTCTGACCGCCGATCTTGACCTTGCCCGACCCCATGACGCTGTGGGAGACCGCGCCCGTCACAGCCCCGACGCTGATGTCGCCCGAGCCCATGATATTGGCTTCCAGGCTGGCCGCGGTGCCCGGAATCTTGATTTCGCCCGAGCCGGGAATGTTGGCTTCGACCGCGCCGACGCTTCCGCCGGCGACGGTGATCGTACCGGACCCCATGATGTTGGCCTCGACCGGCCCGTCCACGCGGACGGCGTTGATGTCGCCTGAGCCCATGACATTCGCCTCAAGGGCGCGGGTGCTCCCGGCGCGGATGCTGCCGGAGCCCATGATGTTGGCCTCCAGTCGGTCGGAGGTTCCGGCCCGCATGTCGCCCGACCCCATCAGCGCGAGGGACATCGCACCGCTGGTATTGGCGACCGTCCAGTCACCGCAGCCGCCGTTGCCCAGGTCGATCGACGAGGCACCGCGTCCGACCGCACCGAACACCGCGCCGCTCTCGACGGCAACGTCAACGGCGCGAGGACTGCGAATCACGATCAGCGGGGCGTCGGACATGTTGATGGTGCCCACCCGGCGGACCTCAACCGAGGCCCCCTCGCCCGGCTGCCGCGTGCCCTCGGCACCGGACCGGCAGTTTCGAATGGAATTATTGCCGAACATCCCGCCGCGCAGCTCTCCCTCGATGAGCACGTCATCGCCCCGGCGGCGAACCTCGAGGGCCGGCAGGCCCGACGTGCCCTGCTCGATTTCCACGGCGATGTCGGCCCGGTCCTCAACGATGACGACCACGCGGGCAACCGCATGTTCGATCTTGGCGGACGGCCCGTCCTTGGCTGCGGCGGGACCGACGGCGATGACTGCGAGCGCGGCGAGCGATACGGCGGATGTGATAGCGAATTTCATGGTGGGACCTCCCTGTCCGGATGTGACGGGAAGGTGCGACCGCCAAAGCGCCGAGTCAGCTTAAATCGAGGTCATGACGCCGTTGTAAGGAAGCCCCTCAGGCTTTCAGCGCACCCGCACCATCCGCCACGCCGACCTCGGGTTCGAAATCGCGTTCGAAATGGGCGAGACGGCTCTTGAGGCCACCCACCCGCTTCAGCGCCAGCGAGGCGGCCCAGCGCGCCGCCAGTTCCGGTCCCGTCATCCGGTCGGTCATGCGCGGCCGCCCGCCCCGGCTGCGAAGCACGGCATTGGTATAGAGGGCCCCGTTCCGGAACCGCGACGGCCAGGTCTGGAAGTCCATCGACAGGGAGACGCAGAATCGGTCCAGGTTCTCGACCCGGTGCGGCGCATAGATGGGCCAGGTCAGGGCCTGCCCGGGCTCCAGATCCATAACCTGTGCATCGGCCTCGAAGGCCAGCGTATAGGGCAGTTCCTCGGTCGTCTGGCGCGAGACCACCTGCTCCATGTCGGCCTCGGCCAGATGGGCCTCATCGCCCGGATAGACGAAGATCCGCTTGCGCCCGCGCAGATGGAACAGGACCACACCGGCCGCGTCGAAATGATAGGGCACCCGGGCCTTGGGCGACGACAGGATCAGCTGGCCAGCGGTCTTCACCGCCCGCAGGCCGGGATAGGCACCCTGCACGCCACCGAACTCTGCCATCGCGGCGGCCCAGAGCTCGGGCCAGCCGGTCTCGACCGAGCGCAGATTGACCCACAACCGGCCCTGCTGGATCGCCGCCAGTAACTCGGTGCCGTTCAGCCGCCCCCGGGCACCGGTGCGCAGCGAGACCTGACCCGCCGCGTCGTAGTCATACAGATTGATGTCGAACAGATCGGCGGGATATCGATCCAGCACCGCCGCCAGCGCGGCGTCGGACGCGAACCCCTGCTCGACGAGGCTGTGCCGGTGCACGGCGGCCTGGGTGATGGGGCCGGAATAGCGGGTGCGTGTGTCGCTCATCGGATGTCTCAGGCCGGAACGGATCGGATCGAACTCTGGCGGGCCTTTGCAAGCGCCGCGCCCGCGGCCTGGACCGCGCCCTTGAGCCGGTTGCCCGGCGTGGTCTCGCAGGCCTCGATGGCGGCCCACCGTCGCCGCACGCTGGTGCGCAGCCGCTCCCCGCGCCCGCCCAGGACGCCCACCGCGGCCTCGCTGACCGCCGCGCCGATCCCCGGTTTCAACACCATCGCCTCGCGCACGATGTGCGCGCCGTTGCAGAAGTATTTCTTGTAGTGCTCGCCCTCGAAGCCGAAGTCGAAGGTGCGGTAGCCCAGCGGGGCAGAGAGCCGCATCGTGTCCATGCTCAGCAGGATGCCCGGCGAGCAGCGCGCCATGGCGGGGTCATAGCCCGGGAACCAGAAATGATACTGGTCGCCCGCGTGCAGCGAATATTCGATCGCCGTCAGCCGGTCGCCGGCCCAAAGGCCCGCCATGGAAGCCCCGAAACCGTCGCTGTCTTCCTTCAGCAGGGCATGCAGCAGTTCGGCCGTCCAGCCACAGGCGAAGATGTCGTGCCGCGCCGTCCGTCGGTACTGATCGCGTTTCAGATCGATCAGCCAGTCCAGCAGCGCGGGATCGCGCAGGCCACGCTCCACCCGCATCGGGCCCAGCTCGGCCTCCATGCTGCGCCGGGCACGCTCCTTGTCCTTGAAGAATTTGCCGTAGGTGGTGCGCCGCCCGGCATACCAGCCGTCATAGCCGCCCTCGCCCAGTTCGACCTGCACCGTACGCCGGTCCTCGCCCAGGGCGGTCCCGCCGACCCAGGCGGTGACGTTCAGCCGGGTCGCGCCGAGCACCCGGGCGGCCTCCTCCAGAGACGGGGCCTGTCCGGGAAAGGCGATGATGCCGTGATAGTCGTTCATCGGGGCCGCCAGCGGCTGCATCGCGCCGCCGCGCCGCTGGTGCGGGAAGAAGCCAACGGTCTGGCCGTCTCGCAAGAAGACGGCCACCGCCGCGTCCGGGCTGATGCGACCGGCGACCTTGGCGAACTCCGGCCGGAAATAGGGGCTGTTCAGCGCGGGATTGGCGGCCAGCATGGCGCGCCACGTCGCCCACCGGTCCTCGTCCAGCGCGTCGATCGCGACGATGTCGACTTCAAGCCCAGCCATGCATCCGTCCTGTGGCGCGCCCGCGACGGACCGCCCTTCTGCGCCAGACATACTCCGGTGCGCGTTTCGGGCCGGTGAGCGTTCATGGTGAACGACGCGTGACCGGGAGCCAGTCCCCGGCCCGGACGTTGCGTCTCGACTGACCCATCTTGCCCGGAGCCCCGATGACCGACCCCGAACGTCCGCCGACCCGTGAAACCGAGTCCGAAAACCAGCGGACGCCTGGCCGTGAGGGCCAGCCTCCGCGCCCGGCCACCGAACCCCGCGGATCGGAAGGCTCATCCAACTCGGGGGAGACCGCGACGGACCCTGCCACAGGGACGCCGAACCCCTGATCTGACCGTGCGCCTTCGCCGAGCTCACGGAACGACTGTGTCGGCAAGGGATTGGGTCCGGACACAGTCATTCTCCGGATTCCCATGTCGCTTCGTCTGATCCTCGCCTCCGCCAGCCTCTTCGCCCTCGCCGCCTGTGGTGCACCGGATCCCGTCACGCCGGACCCAACGGCCTCCGGCACCCGGGCAAAGCCTCAGTCCGGCGGGGTGCCGATCCTCACGGTCGACCAGATCGAAGCCGGCATACCGGCCGCCTCCGCCCCGAACGCTGCGACGGCCACGCCCGCGCCCGCCCCGGCCGCGGGTGAAGCCGGACCTGTCGCGACCGCCGTGACCGCCCCCGACCCCGGTCTGGTCCGGCTGCAGGTGCTGCTGGACCGGACGGTCTTCTCGCCCGGCATGATCGACGGCCTGGCCGGCGACAACACGCGTCAAGCCATCGGGGCCTATCGCAAGGCCAATAATCTGGGATCGGGCGACCGCGCCGACGCGGCCCTGCTGCAGCATCTCGCCGCCGCCGACACCGCCCGGGTCATGACGCAGTATGTCATGACCGCCGCCGACGTCGCGGGTCCCTTCAGT
Source organism: Brevundimonas sp. TWP2-3-4b2 (assembly GCF_049897345.1). Lineage (NCBI taxonomy): Bacteria > Pseudomonadati > Pseudomonadota > Alphaproteobacteria > Caulobacterales > Caulobacteraceae > Brevundimonas > Brevundimonas sp. TWP2-3-4b2. The sequence continues at coordinate 133,559 of NZ_JAFCWB010000004.1, forward strand.
CCGCCCGCGCGCGGTAAACTGGCCGACATCGCCAGGAACGGCACGAATTTCGTCAGCCCGCTGGAACGGTTGGCCGAGCGGTTCCACATCACCGAGGCCCTGCTTCAGGGCCTGAACCCCGGCGTCGACTTCAGCCGCGCGGGCCAGACCCTCGTCGTCCCCGCCGTCACCGACACACCGCTGGCGGGCGTCGCCCGGATCGTCGTCAACAAGACCGAACGCTCGGCCCGCGCCTTCGACGCGGCGGGCAAACTGCTGGCCTTCTATCCGGCGACCATCGGCTCCAGCGAGCGTCCCGCTCCGTCCGGCACGGTGACGGTGACCGGCGTCGCGCCTGAACCGAACTATACCTATGACCCCAGCCGCGTGACCTACGACCGCGGCGACCGGAAGGTCGTGATCCCCGCCGGTCCGAACAATCCGGTCGGTACGGTCTGGATCGACCTGTCGCGCGACACCTACGGCATCCACGGCTCACCCGACCCGTCGAAGATCGGCAAGACCGCCTCCAACGGCTGCGTCCGCCTGACCAACTGGGACGCCGAGCAGCTTGCGGCGGGGGTCAGGCCGGGCGTGGTGGTAAGATTTATATGAGTACCAAAAACCCTTCCCCCCTTGCGGGGGAAGGTGGCAGGCGGAGCCTGACGGATGGGGGGGGGGGGGGGGGTGAGACACCCCTCCGTCCGATTTGCGTCTGCTCCATTCAGCCTGCCAGCGGAACCAGCACCCCCATCCGAGCCGCTTTGCAGCCCACCTTCCCCCGTGAAGGGGGAAGGGCCCAA
>NZ_JAFCWB010000005.1:0-128390 GCF_049897345.1 Brevundimonas sp. TWP2-3-4b2
CGGACGCGGGACGAACTTCACACCCGGTGGCGGATCGATTCGCTCCTGAAGCCCGCGGCGAGCAGGCGGACGCCATCCATCGACGCCCGCAAGGACCCCCGGAGTATCCTTCCCCCGGGCTTCATCGCTCGACCACAGCCCGCCGCCATCGAGGAACGTGGATCCGACGCCCTCCCCACCGACGGGATGAGGGGATTATGGGCGGGGTTTCAGGGCGACCAATGATTCCGTTTGAGAATCTGTCAGAGTGTTGATCGGCAAGTATTGTCACACGCCAACCCGACTATGAGTCCGCGGAATGTGAGCCGAGCGACATACGCGTTCCTTCGCCCGAAATGGGGGGAAGGGGATGGTGGGGGACCGCGGCGTCAGCCTGCCAGCGTGCCCGTCCGTTCGACCTCGACCGGGCCGGTCATGAAGACGTGGTCCGTCGCCTCGTCCCATTCGATCCGCAGTTCGCCGCCATCGACCTCGATGGTTGCCGCGCGGCCGGTCAGGCCGCGACGTGCGGCGGCGACGAGGGCGGCGCAGGCTCCCGTGCCGCAGGCTTTGGTCAGGCCGGCCCCGCGCTCCCAGACCCGCAAACGGATGCGGTCGGGCGCGAGGACGTGGGCGAAGCCGACGTTGACCCCCTCGGGGAAGCGCGGGTGGTGTTCGATCAGGGACCCTGTGCCGCGTACGAAGGCGTCGTCGGGCGTATGGTCCATGAAGAAGACGACGTGCGGATTGCCCATGGAGACGGCACCGGGCGTGTGCAGCACCGGCGCGTCGATGGGGCCGACCTGAAGCTCGATGCCGCGGGTGTCCATCGCCTCGTCGAGCGGGATCTGCGTCCAGTCGAGCCGCGGCGCGCCCATGTCGACTTTGATCCGGGCCGCGGTCGTCGACCCTCCGGGATCTCCCGACCCGACGCGGCCCCGGACGCGCCAGGCCTTTGTCGGCCCGCCGAGGGTGTCGATGGTCACCTGATCCTTGCCGGTCGACTGCAACAGCATCCAGCCGACGCAACGCAGGGCGTTGCCGCAGGTCTCGACCGTGCCGCCGTCGGCATTCCAGACCCGCATGAAGGCGTCAGCGGTCTTCGACGGCTCCAGCGCGATCAGCTGGTCGCAGCCCTCGCCGGTCTGACGGTCAGCGATGGCGCGCGCCTGGTCGGCCGTGGGCGCGAACGGCGTCTCCAGCGCATTGACGACGACGAAGTCGTTGCCGGCACCGTTCATCTTGACGAAGGGTCGGGTCATGATTGCGGCATATAGCGTTTGCCGGTTCCTTGCGCGAGCCGGCCGCGTTATCGCTGCGTCATGAGCCGAACCAAGCCCGCGCCCCGGCCCGAGCCTGTCGACCCGAAGAATGGCGGCCTGCGCCTTCGGGCGCGGCTGCGGGCGCTCTATCACGGCTCCTCGCCCGTCGCTGTCCGCTTCCGGCTGGCGGTGCTGATCATCGACCTCCTGATCATCGCCTTCTTTATCGCCGCTCCGCTGCTGCGCATGGAGGGGCTGATCTTCTACATCATCGACTATGTCATCGCGGCGGTGCTGCTCGCAGATCTGGCAGCGCGCGCCTCGGCATATTCCAGCATCAGGGACTGGTTGAAGAAGCCCCTCGTCTGGGTGGACCTGTTCGTCTTTGCGACCCTGTTGTTCCCGTTCCTGTTCAACCTCGGCTTCCTGCGGGTGCTGCGGCTCTGGACCCTGATCCATTCGGAGTTTTTCTGGCGCACGGTCGGGCGTCGCTATGACGACACCCGGGTTGAGGACGTGACCAAGGCCCTGGTGTCGCTGATCACCTTCGTCTTCGTCGCGACCGGCTTCGTCTACACCAGCTTCATGGGCCGCCATGACGGCATCAGCGGCTATCTCGACGCCCTGTATTTCACCGTCACCAGCCTGACCACGACGGGCTATGGCGACATCACCCTGCCGGGCGAGTGGGGCCGGATCGTCTCCATCCTGATCATGCTCGGCGGGGTGACCCTGTTCGTTCGGCTGGGCCAGACCCTGCTGCGGCCGCACAAGGTGCGGTTCCCCTGTGATCGCTGCGGCCTTCAGGTGCATGACCCGGACGCGGTGCACTGCAAGGCCTGCGGCAAGATCCTGTGCATTCCAGATGAGGGGGCTTGAGGGTTGGCCAGCCGCTGGCCACTGGTCGCTGGCCACTTCTCCAAGATGACAAAGCCGTAACCTCCGCCCGCCCCGGCTTGCCGCATCCCGACCCGCCGCTAAGGTGCCGCCCGAACATCCATCGGGGACTCTTACGGGCCCCTACCGCGCGCCGCGCTACCTGAGGGGCCTAACGCACATGATCCGCACCACCGCGCTCGCCGCGCTTCTCGTTTCCACCGCCCTTTGCACGAGCGCCATGGCCCAGACATCGACCCCGCCCAATCCGCCGCTGGCGGAGGGCGCCTTCGCCACTTCGGACGCGACCGATCCCTATCTGTGGCTGGAAGAGGTCGACGGCGAACGCGCCATGGCATGGGTCAACGCCCACAATGAGCATTCGCTGGGTGTGTTGCGCGGCGACCCGCGCTTCGAGGGATTGCATCAACAGGCGCTGGAGATCGTCCAGTCGCGCGACCGGATCCCGGCACCCGGCTTCAACCACGACGGCACGATCGACAATTTCTGGCAGGACGCCGAACATGTCCGCGGCATCTGGCGCACGACCTCGCTGGACAGCTATCGCGCCGACGCGCCGCAGTGGGAGACCATTCTCGACATCGACGCCCTCGCGGCCTCTGAAGGCAAAAACTGGGTCTACAAGGGCTCGACCTGCCTGCCGCCGAACGAGACCCGGTGCCTGATCTCGCTGTCCGACGGCGGCAAGGACGCCGTGACCATTCGCGAATTCGACCGCACCACGCGGACCTTCGTCGATCCGGTTTCCGGGGGCGGCTTCGTGCTGGAAGAATCCAAGGGCGGGGCGTCCTGGGTGGATGTGAACACCCTGCTGATCGCGCGCGATTTCGGGCCTGGGACCCTGACCAGCTCGGGCTATCCGATGGTGGTCAAGGTGCTGACGCGCGGCCAGACCGTCGATCAGGCGCGGACGGTCTTCACCGGCCAGCCGACCGACGTCTCGGTGTCGGGCTCATCCCTGCGCGACGCAGACGGCGTGGTGCAGGTGACGTTGATCAACCGGGCCATCGGCTTCTACGACGGCGAGACGCATCGTCTGAACGCGGACGGCACGACGACGAAGCTGGAGCTGCCGTCGAAGTCCAACATCAACGCCCTGGTGCGGGGCCAGCTGGTGTTGACGACCGATCAGGACTGGACCGCGCCCTCGGGTCAGGAATTCAGGACCGGCGACGTCATCGCCTGGGACCTGGACCGCTGGCTGGCCGATCCGGCGACACCGGCGCAGCTGGTCATCCGGCCGGGCGAGCGCGAGGCCATCGAAGGGATCAGCGCCACCCGCAACAAACTGGTCGTCGCCCTGTACGAGAACGTGCGCGGCGGGGTCTATGTCTATGAGCCCAATCCGTCCGGCGAATGGTCGCGGACCCGGCTGGATCTGCCGCAGAACGTCAGCGTCGGTGTGGGCTCGGCCAGCGAGCGGGATGACCAGGTGTTCGTCAGCGTCACCGGCTATCTGAACCCGTCCAGCCTGTATCTCGCTGATGCCGCGACCGGCGCGGCGGACTTGACCAAATCCCTGCCGGCCAAGTTCGACGCCACGGGCATGACGGTGGATCAGTTTGAGGCCCGCTCGGCAGACGGGACGATGATTCCCTATTTCGTCGTCCACAAGGGCGACATGGCCATGGACGGGGCCAATCCGACGCTGCTGTACGGCTATGGCGGCTTCCAGTCGTCGCTGCTGCCCGGCTATTCGGCCACGGTCGGCAAGCTGTGGCTCGAGCGGGGCGGGGTCTATGTCATCGCCAATACGCGCGGCGGCGGCGAGTTCGGCCCCAACTGGCATCAGGCGGCCCTGCAGGAGAACCGGCAGCGGGCGCATGAGGACTATCAGGCCGTGGCGCTGGACCTCATCGCGCGCAACGTCACCAGCCAGCCGAAGCTGGGCATCATGGGCGGCTCGCAGGGCGGGCTGTTCATGGGGGCGATGCTGACCCAGCGGCCGGACCTGATCAATGCCGCCGTCATCCAGGTGCCGCTGTTCGACATGCTGCGCTTCCACAAGCTGCTGGCGGGGGCTTCGTGGATCGCGGAATACGGCAATCCGGACGTCCCGGCCGAGAGGGCCTGGATCCAGCAGTATTCGCCCTACCAGAACCTGCGCGCCGACCAGCCCTATCCCGAGGTCTTCATCCACACCTCGACCAAGGATGACCGCGTCCACCCGGGCCACGCCCGCAAGGCGGCGGCGCGGCTGGAGGAACTGGGCTATCCGGTGCTGTTCTACGAGAACACCGACGGGGGCCACGCGGCGGGGGCCAATCTGCGCGAGACCGCCCGGCGTCTGGCGCTGGAATACACCTATCTGAGCCGCCGTCTGATGGACACGCCGGCGGCGGAATAGGCCCACACATTACCGCTCATTCCGGCGAAAGCCGGGACCCAGTGCTTTCGTGAAGCATCGGCGGCTGGGATCGGGAGGCTGCAAGCGCGGGCGGCGCCGATCGCCCGAAGATCTGGGTCCCGGCATTGGCCGGGATGAGCGGAGTTTGAGATGAACCGACTGATCCTGTCCGCCGCGATCCCGGCGCTGTTGCTGGCGGCCTGTGCGGGCGGCCCGGCGCAGATGGAGGTGCCGGCGCTGACCGTGGCCGATGTCCCGCGGCCGCTGCAGACCCTGCCGCCCCTCATGCCGACCGACCTGAGCCCTGCCGGGGTGCGGGCCGCCGACGATCATCTGGCGTTGGAAGCGGTCAACGGGGCCGAGGCCATGGCCTTCGTGGCGGAGTCTAACCGCCGGGCCCTGACCTCGCTCGAGGGCGACCGTCGCTATGAGACCTTCCGCCGGCAGGCCGAGGCGATCCTGACCGCCACGGACCGCATTCCCGGCCCCAGCTTTCTCGGCGACGGCATCGGAAACTTCTGGCAGGACGCGGCCAATCCCAAGGGACTCTGGCGGCGGACCACGCTCGATTCCTACCGCTCGGCTGACACCCGCTGGGAAACGCTGCTCGACATCGACGCCCTGTCGCGCGCCGAGGGCCGGGACTGGGTCTGGAAGGGCGCTGACTGCCTGGCACCCGATGAAACCCGCTGCCTGATCAGCCTGTCGGACGGCGGCAAGGATGCGGTGGTGGTCCGCGAGTTCGACATCCCCAGCAAATCGTTCGTGGACGGAGGGTTCGTACTGCCCGAGGGCAAGCACCGCCTCGAATGGCTGGATCGCGACACGCTTCTGGTCGCCACCGACTTCGGACCGAATACCCTGACGGAGAGCGGCTACCCCTTCATCGTCAAATCGCTGAAGCGCGGCCAGACGCTGGCGCAGGCGACCGAGGTCTATCGCGGCGACATCGGCGACGGGGGGTATGGGGTCAGCCCGACGGTGTATCGCGACAAGGACGGCGTGGTTCTGGCCGTGCTGATCAGCCGACCGCTGGACACCTTCCGGTCCGAGACATGGCGCTGGGTCGATGGCCGGGCGGTCAAGCTGAACCTGCCGGAGCGGGTCTCGATCAACGGAGCCATGGGGCGACAGCTGGTCTTCTCGCTGGATCAGGACTGGGAGATCCCCGGTGGAGCCATTCCGGCCGGCACCCTGGTCGTCGCGACCCTCGACCGGCTGTCGCAGGCGGAGCTCACCAGCACCAACGGCGACCCGGCGGTGGTCTTCGCGCCCGGCGATCGGCAGTCGATCGACAGTGTACGGGTCATGTCCGACAGCATTCTGGCGGTGGTGTCCGACAATGTTGTCGGCACGCTGAAGCGTTTCGAGGTCGTCACCGAGGGAGTGCGTCACGCGGCGTGGCGCGCGACCAACATCGCGGTGGCGGCCAACAGCGCCGTGGGGCTGGGCGATAGCTCCAAATCGCGGGGCGAGGTCTTCGTCTCGACCCAGGGCTTCCTGACACCGCCGACCCTCAGCCTGGCGAACGTGCCCGCCGCGACCCTGACTGAGCTCCGCGCCGCGCCCACGAAGTTCGACGCCTCCACCCACATCACCGAGCAGTTCGAGGCGACGTCGTCGAACGGGACGAAGATCCCGTATTTCGTCACCCGGCCGCGCGACATGGCGATGGACGGGTCGGCACCGACGATCCTGTTCGGCTACGGCGGATTCCAGGTCTCGTTCCCGCCCGCCTACAAGCCCGAAATGGGCAAGCTCTGGCTCGAGAACGGCGGAGTCTTCGTTCAGGCCAACATCCGCGGCGGCGGCGAGTTCGGACCGGACTGGCACCAGTCGGTGCTGAAGGAAAACCGGCAACTGGCCTTTGACGATTTCGCGGCGGTGGCCGCCGACCTACATCGCCGCGGGATCACCTCGCCGCGCCGGACCGGCATCTACGGCCGGTCGAACGGCGGGGTGCTGACTTCGGTGTCGATCACCCAGCATCCGGAGCTGTTCAATGCGGCGGTGATCGAAAGCCCGCTGATCGACATGCTGCGCTATCACGAACTGCCCGCCGGGGCGTCGTGGATCGGCGAATACGGCGATCCGCGCATCCCGGACGAGGCGGCGTATATCGCGCGATATTCGGCCTATCAGCAGCTTCGTCCGGGTGCGGAATATCCGCGGGTCTATATCACGACCAACACCCGCGACGACCGCGTTCACCCCGGCCATGCCCGCAAATTCGCGGCCCGGCTGGGCGAGATGGGCTATGACCACCTGTATTATGAAGAGACTTCGGGCGGGCATTCGAACGACGCCGATCCGGTGGCGAATGCGCGGCGGTGGGCCCGGCACTATGTGTATCTGAGCCAGCAGTTGATGGATTGAGGAGGCGCGCCAAGCGAGCGCGTCCCCTCAATACCGTTCATCCCGGCGAAAGCCGGGACCTAGTGTTTTGGGTGATCGGTGGTGCCTGACGAGCCACAAACCTCAAACCGGAAACGCCGGCGTCAAGCTGGACAGGACTGGGTCCCGGCTTTCGCCGGGATGAACGGATAAAAGAGGGCGATCGCGATTGGGCCCGGATATCAGGCCGGTTCGAGCGCCTTGGCTTTCTTGGGTTTGGGGGCCTTGGCCGGCTTCTCAGCCTTGGGCGCCTTGGGCACCTTGGGCACCTTGGGTGCCTTGACCGGCTTGTCCGCCTTCTTCGCCAGCTTCTCGGCCTTCTTCGCCTCGCGAGCGGCCTTCCTGGCGGCGCGGGCGTCGGCCTTGGCCTTGGCCGGGGCGGCATCGGCCTCGCCGGCCAGTTCGGCCAGCAGGTCGAGGAAGCCGTCGCGCTTGCCCTTGGGCAGCAGGGCCATGATCCGCTTGTCGGCGGCCTCGACCCGGGGGCGGGCATTGTCCAGGGCCGCCTGACCGGTGACCGACAGGCGCACGGCCTTGGCGCGGGCGTCGACGACGGACTTTTCGCGGTCCAGCAGACCCTTGGTCGTCATGCGCGAGACCAGATCCGCCAGGGTCGAGCGGTCGATGCCGGTGGCCCGGACCAGATCGGTCTGGGTCAGGCCCGACTTCTGGCTGACGGCTTCCAGCACGGCGAACTGGCGCTGGGTCAGGCCGTCCGCGCCCGTCTCTTCGGAATAGATGTCGAGCGCCAGCTGCAGAACGCGGTGCATCAGGTGACTGGGCGATGCGCCCAGACTGCCGCCGCGTTTCGCCTTGTTTCCGGACTTGACCATGACCGTATCCCCTCGGTGTGACGCTATAGCTAGCAGCCGCGTTTTACGGTTTGACGACGGACGATAAGCCGATGGTCCGGACCATACGCTACAAACCGGGATCCGGCGATACGGGCCCGGGTTCCTCGTCCTTGATCATATGTTTGAGGATGTAGGGAATCTGCGCCAGGCCGAAGACGAGGGCGGCGGCCCAGATGAACCCCCGGAAGGCGACCCAGGTGTCATCGGTCTGGGTACGCCAGACAATCTCGTTGGTGATGGCGATGGTCGCGAAATACAGGCCGTAGCGCAGCGTCAGCCCCCGCCAGGCCTCGTCGGTCACCTTGATGGAGTCGCCGAGCAGGTATTTGAACGGGTATTTGCCGAGCGGCAGGGAGCCCAGCAGGACGATCGCCAGCAGGCCGTTCTGTATGCTGAGCTTGATCTTCAGCAGCGACGGATCGTGGAAGAACAGGGTCAGGCCGCCGAAGATCAGGGCGAAACCGCCGGCCAGAAGCGGCAGGGGCGCCAGACGACGCTCGACCGCATAGCCGACGATCAGGGCGATGGCCGAGGCGGCGACCAGCACCCAGGTCGCCTGAACCAGGGCCTCGCGGCCGTCGAGGCCGCGGGCACGCAGGATCACATAACCCGCGGCGAAGGCGACCAGGGCCCCGAAGTCGACGGCCTGGCGGATCCACTGGCGGTTGGTCGACGGTGCAGGCGCAGGGGCGGGGGCGGGCGGCGTATCGTTCATGTCAGTCCTCGAGCCCCACCAGTGATCTTGAAAAGGCCCGCGCGTCGAAGGGTTGCAGGTCGTCGACGCCCTCGCCGACGCCGATCAGCTTGATCGGGGCGTCCGAGGCCTGCGCCACAGGGACCAGAACGCCGCCGCGCGCCGTGCCGTCCAGCTTGGTCATGACCAGGCCCGAGACATAGGCGGTGCGACCGAAGATCTGTTCCTGCGCCAAAGCGTTGCGGCCCACGGTGGCGTCCAGCACCAGCAAGGTCTCGTGCGGGGCGTCCGGATCGATCTTCTTCAGCACGCGCACGATCTTGAGCAGTTCGTCCATCAGGGCGGACTTGTTCTGCAGCCGGCCGGCGGTGTCGATCAGGACCACGTCATAGCCCTCGGCCTTCGCGCGGGTGTAGGCGTCGAAGGCCAGGCCCGCGGGGTCGGCCCCGTCGCGGCGGCTTTCGAATGTCGCGCCGGCCCGCTCGGACCAGACCTTGAGCTGTTCGCGGGCGGCGGCGCGGAAGGTGTCGCAGGCCACGACCATGACCTTGGCCCCCTGTCCGGTCAGGTCGGCGGCGATCTTGCCCAGGGTGGTGGTCTTGCCCGAGCCGTTGACCCCGACGAACAGGGTGACGAAGGGACGCGGGCCGGCCAAAGGCTCATACCGCGCCTCGTGGTTGATCAATTCGGCGGTCACGGCCTCAGCCAGGGCTTCCTTGACCTCGCGCTCATTGGCGCCGGCGCCGAAGCGGAGTTCACGGAACCGGGCCACGATACGGTCGGTCGCGGCCGGGCCGAGGTCGCTTTCGAGCAGATGTTCCTCAAGCCCGTCCAGCGCGGCCTCGGACAGGGGCTCCTTGATGAAGGTGGCCACGACCTGTTCGGTCATCTGTTTCGAGGAGCGGCCCAGCCCCTCGGTCAGCCGCGAGAGCCAGCCCTTTTTCGGCGTGTCATTCATGGTCTGGCTTTAGCGGGGCAATGCGGGCGCGTCACGTGAACCTGCAAAATACTCCGTGCATCCCGGCAAAAGCCGGGACCCGGTTCTTTGGGCGATCAAGCGGGGGAGTTGCCGCGAATGGCGATCCCACCCACTTTGCCCTACGAAAGCACTGGGTCCCGGCTTTCGCCGGGATGCACGGAAATTCTGATGCCCAAAGCCCATTCGTTCCATTCTACCCGCACCCACGGCTTCGTCCGCGTGGCCGCCGCGACGCCGGTGGTGCACATCGCTGACCCGGCCGCCAATGCGCAGGAACACGCCGCCCTGATCCGTCAGGCCGGGAAACAGGGCGTGGACCTGATCGTCTTTCCCGAACTGAGCCTGAGCGGCTACGCCATCGATGACCTGCTGATGCAGGAGGCCCTGCTGGCCGAGGTGGAGCGGCGGATCGCTGAACTGGCCGAGGTGGCCGACGAGGCCGGCGTGGTGGCCGTGATCGGGGCACCGGTCCGCAACGGTGATGCGCTCTACAACTGCGCCGTGGTGCTGGGGTCGGGTGCCGTGCTCGGCGTCGTGCCCAAGACCTATCTGCCGAACTATCGCGAATATTATGAGAAACGCTGGTTCGCGCCCGCGGCCAGCCGGTCCGAGGACTCCGTGGTCCTGAACGGCGAGACGGTGGATTTCGCGCCGGGCCTGATCTTCGAGGCTGTCAACCGTCCGGGCTTCGTCTTCGCCGCCGAGATCTGCGAGGATTTCTGGGCCCCGCAGCCGCCCTCGACGCGGGCGGCGCTGGCGGGGGCGCGCATCCTGTTGAACCTGTCGGCGTCCAACATCGTCATCGGCAAGGCCGACGAGCGGGCGGTGCTGTGCGCCAGCCAGTCGATGCGGACGATCTCGGCCTATGTCTTCACCGCCTCGGGCTGGGGCGAGAGCACCACCGATCTGGCGTGGGACGGTCAGGCGACGATCCACGAACTGGGTGCGAAACTGGCCGAGGGCGAGCGGTTCGCGCTGGAGAGCCATCTGACCGTCGCCGACATCGACGTCGAGCGGATCGGCCTGGACCGGCTGCGCAACGGCACCTTTGCCGACTGCGCCCGGATCGAGGGCGAGCCGGCGACGATCGTGCCGTTCGAGGCGTCAGGGGGTCAGGGTCCGGGCGATCTGATCCGTCCGCTCGATCGCTTCCCCTTCGTGCCCGACGATCCGGCCCGGCTGGACCAGGACTGCTACGAGGCGTTCAACATCCAGGTCCAGGGCTTGATGCGCCGGATGAAGGCGACGGGCAGCGAGCGCGTCGTCGTCGGCGTGTCCGGCGGGCTGGATTCGACCCAGGCGCTGCTGGTGGCCTGCCGGGCGTTCGATCGTCTGGAACTGCCACGCAGCAATATTCTGGGCTTTACACTGCCCGGGTTCGCGACGTCGGACGGGACGAAGTCCAATGCCCACGCCCTGATGAAGGCGCTGGGCGTCAGCGCCCACGAGATCGACATCCGCCTCGCGGCCGAGCGCATGCTGGCCGACATCGGCCACCCGTTCGCCATGGGCCAGCCGGTGCACGACATCACCTTCGAGAATGTGCAGGCCGGTCTGAGGACGGACTATCTGTTCCGGCTGGCCAACCAGCACGACGCCTTTGTGCTGGGCACCGGTGACCTGTCGGAGCTGGCCCTGGGCTGGTGCACCTATGGCGTCGGCGACCAGATGAGCCACTACAACGTCAATGGCGGGGTGGCCAAGACGTTGATCCGGCACCTGATTCGATGGGTCGCGGACAGGGAGCACGCCGGTGCTGCCGCCGAGGTGCTGAACGCCATTCTGGACACGGAAATCTCCCCGGAACTGGTGCCGGCCGGGGCGGACGGCCAGATCCAGTCGACCGAGGCGACAGTCGGCCCCTATGCGTTGAACGACGTCTTCCTGTTCCACATCACCCGCTTCGGCCTGAAGCCCTCGAAGGTGGCCTGGCTGGCGCATCAGGCGTGGAAGGATGCGGCGACCGGCCACTGGCCGGTCAACACGCCTGAGGACGAGCGCGTCGCCTATGATCTGGCGACCATCAAGGGCTGGCTGCGGAAATTCCTCGTGCGCTTCTTCCAGACATCGCAGTTCAAGCGGTCCGCTATGCCGAACGGCCCCAAGGTGGTCACGGGCGGTTCCCTGTCGCCCCGCGGCGACTGGCGGGCACCCTCGGATGCGACGGCGCGGGTCTGGCTGGATGAGCTGGATGCGAACGTGCCGGACTGAGGGCTTAGGTCGTAGGTCGTAGGTCGTAGGTCGTAGGGAAGGTGCATCGGCGGCAGGCGAAAGCCCTAAGCCCTAAGCCCTAAGCCCTAAGCCCACCCTTCACGGCAACTCGCTCAGGAACGGAAAGATCGCCGCCTTGGCCTCGGGTTCGTCGAGCATGGGGGCGTGGCCGATGCCCGGGACCTCGACAAAATCCATCTTCGGGGCGCGCTTGCGCATCTTTGCCGCGATCTGGGGGCTGAGCAGGTCGGAGGTTTCGCCGCGCACCAGCAGGACGGGCCGTCCCTTGGCCAGACGGGTGAAGAAGGGCCACAGATTGGGCACCAGGGCCTTGGCCCCCGCGGCCCGGATCGGGGCCATGATGCCGGGATCATAGTCGGGGATCGGCGTCCCTTCGGTGCCGATTCGGAAGCAGCGTCGGGCGAAGGCGTCCCAGTCGGAGTCCGAATAGTGCGGCAGGGCGACTTCGTTGAGCTTGCGCGCATAGGCCGCCGCATCGGCCCAGTTGTTGATCTCGACCGGCTGGCCGGCATAGGCGGCGATGCGGGTCAGGCCTTCCCTGGCCACTTCGGGCCCGACGTCGTTGATGATGGCGGCGGCGATGACCTTCGAGCGGATGGCGGCCAGCGCCATGGTGATCAGCCCGCCCATGGAGGTGCCGAGAAAGATCGCGCGGTCGATGCCCAGGTCCCGCATCAGGGCGAGAACGTCCTGGGCATAGTTGAGGGGCTGGTAGGTCATAGGGTCGGGCGCGCGGTCGGACTTGCCCCGGCCGCGCACGTCGATGGCCAGCACCCGGCGCCCGCTCTGGGCGATCAACGGCGCGATGGTCTCGAAATCGGCCGAGTTGCGGGTCAGGCCGTGGATGGCGATGACCGGCAGTTTCGCCGGGCCGGACGCCGCCGCATAGTCGCGGGCGTAGAGGCTGAGGCCGTCGGAACTGGTCCAGCGGCGCTCGGCGAAGGTCTGGGTCATGAGGGGCTCCGGAAGACTCGCAGGAACCTAATTCATCCCGGCGAGAAATCCCAGTTCCACCGGCCGGCCGCAGGACGGCGGACCGCCGTTCGCCCCATCAACCGACCGTGAAGTCGCCCATGATTTTGTTTATACAATTTAAGGTTGGTCATAATTTACCACCTTGATGCGAATATTTCGTTGCGTGAACAACGTTCGAAGAGCACGGATATCGCTTTATGGGAGGGTTAACGATGAAACGACTATTGCTTGCGGCTGCGGTCGCGTTTTCGACGTTGGCAGGGGCCGCGTCGGCGCAGATGAGTTTGGACACTGGGTACAATTACCAGACCTATGCCCCCTACAATCAACCGGCTGGCGGAACATCGACTATCGCGGACAACTACTGGATCAAGGTAGCGTCCCCGAACAACCCAGGCAGTTGGCCGGCCTGGGTGCTTCCGGCCACGCCTGCCCCGCCTTGGTCGCCGGTCTCGCCGACTTCACGCTGGATCGGACCCGGCCCGGTGGCCCTCAGCCCAGCAGCGCAACTGCCTACCTATGCTATTTTCCGCAAATGCTTCTGCCTCAAGCCCAATTTCAAACAGCCCACGCTCAACTTTCGGATTCGCGCGGACGACAACGTCCAAGTCTGGTTTAACGGAATTCTGAACGTCCTTGTGGCACCCGTGGTGGGAAACTGGAATAACTCCATGGGCCCGCCCCGCTCAAACACCCCAACCAATCCGGCGATGTTCAAGGCGGGCGTCAACTGCCTCTACGTTCTGGTCGAGGAAACGGGCGGCCACACGGGCTTCAATCTGTCGGGCACCGTCAGCGCCCAAGGATTGTGGCCGAACGCCGCTTCTGGAGTGAATTCGACCTTCGACTGTCCCTGCGTCACAGGTGGACCCGTTGGTCCCGCGTCAGGCGTATCCCAGGGTCGAGCGGCCAATGGCGCCGAGTTTGACGACCGGGAATTGATCCAGAGTATCGTGAGAGTCGCGGAACAGCGGCGGCTAGCCAGGCCGGCGCGGCAGTAACCGGCGGCGGCAAGGCGACCGGCTGGTCGTCTTGCCGCCGGCTCGTGCCATTTAACTGCCCAGCAGATCCTTGACGAAGTCGTACAGGTCGCCGCCCTCAAAGCGGAAGCCCGGCACGCCCGCGCGACGTGCGGCCTCCATGTCCGAAGGCTGGTCGCCGATGATGAAGCTTTTCGCCGGGTCGATATTGTGGTCGGCAATCGCCCTCAGGATCATGCCGGGATTGGGTTTGCGGTCCGGATGGTCGGGGTGGATATAGGCCTCGATGCGGCCCTCGGCATGGAAGGGGCAGGCGTAGACGGCACCGATGATCGCGCCCTTCGCGGCCAGTTTTCGCACGATCAGGGCGTTGAAGGCCTTCATCTGCTCTTCGGTGAACAGGCCGCGCGCCACGCCCGACTGATTGGTGATGATGACGCACAGATAGCCCAGCTGGGTCAGCCGCCGCACGGCCTCGGCCGCGCCGGTCACGAGGCGCAGATGCTCTTCCAGATGGGGATAGCCGGTGTCCTCGATCAGCACGCCGTCGCGATCGAGAAACACGGCGGGAACGCCGGGGGTCATGGTCGTTCCGCATACGGCGTCCTGTACCCCCGTTGCAACCCGTCACGCGAAGTGACGGCCGGCGATTTGGCGGGGCCGTCGGCAATTTGCTAGGAGGCGCGACCACCGCGTCTCCCTCCGGGGTCGATGCGCCTTGCGCCGTGCGCGACCGGAGACCGTTCCGCCATGACCATTCCCTTCATCGACCTGCAGGCCCAGCGCCTTCGCCTGGGCGGCAAGATCGAAGCGGCTGTGCAGGAAGCCGTGGTCGGCGGGGCCTGGGTCATGGGTCCGCAGGTGCGCCAGTTCGAGGCGGATCTGGCGGCCTTCGGTCAGGCGAAACACGCTCTCGGCTGCGCCAACGGCACCGACGCCCTGATCCTGCCCCTGATCGCCTGGGGAATCCGCACCGGTGACGCGGTCTTCTGTCCCAGCTTCACCTTTACGGCCACGGCCGAAGTCGTGCCTTGGTTGGGGGCCACGCCGGTGTTTGTCGATGTCGACCCCCGGACCTTCAACATGGACCCGATCCATCTGGAGGCGGCGATCGAGGCGACGCTGAAGGAAGGCCGGCTGAAGCCGCGCGTGGTGATCGCCGTCGACCTGTTCGGCCAGCCCGCCGACTATCCGGCCATCAAGGCCCTCTGTGACCGCTATGGCCTCAAGCTGATCGCCGATTCGGCCCAGGGCTTCGGCTGCACCCTGAACGGCGACCATCCGATCAAATGGGCCGACATCACCACCACGAGCTTCTTCCCGGCCAAGCCCCTGGGTTGCTACGGCGACGGCGGGGCGGTGCTGACCGACGATGACGATCTGGCCCAGGAAATGGACTCGCTAAGGGTGCACGGCAAGGTCGTCGCCAAGGACCTGAAGCCCGGCCAGAACTTTGCTCACGATCCCAAATACCTGGCCATGCGTATCGGCATGAACAGCCGGCTCGACACCATCCAGGCCGCGGTCCTGATCGAGAAGCTGAAGGTCTTCCCCCAGGAGATCGAATGGCGCAATCGGGCGGCGGACATCTATGCCGAACGCCTCGCGCCCCATGTCGCCAGCGTGCCGGCGGTGATCGAGGGCGGGGTCTCGATCTGGGCCCAGTATACGATCGAACACGAGAACCGCGATGGACTGGCCGCGCACCTGAAGGGTCTGGGCGTGCCCACCGCCGTCTACTATCCCGTCCCCATGCACCTGCAGCCCGCCTATGCGCGGTTTTCGCGGGGGCCGGGCAGTTTGCCGGTCACCGAACGGCTCATGGACCGGGTCATCAGCCTGCCGATGCATGCCGATCTCGACGCGGCGACGCAGGATACGATCATCGCTGCCGTCGCCAGCTTCGGCTAAGGATCGCGCATGACCCATACCCTTCCCCCCCTCAAGGTCGGCGTCGCCGGCGTCGGCGTCATGGGGCGCAATCACGCCCGCGTGCTGTCGGACATCCGCGATTTCGACCTGACCGCCGTGTTCGATCCCGACGCCGCAACGGCCCAGGGCATCGCCGGCCTGTATGACGCCACGGCCTTCACCCGGGCCGAGGATTTCATCGCCGCCGGTCTGGACGCCGCTGTGGTCTCGACCCCCAACCGCCACCATGCCGAACTGGGCGTCGCCCTGCTGGAGGCCGGGGTCCATGTGCTGGTCGAAAAGCCGATCGCCGCCACCGTCGCGGACGCGCAGGCCTTGATCGACGCGGCAAAGGCCAACGACCGTGTGCTGATGGTCGGTCAGGTCGAGCGGTTCAACCCGGCGGTCGACGCGGTCAAGCGCGCCATCGACGGCGACGACATCATCTCGATCCAGATCACCCGCGTCGGGCCCTTTCCGCCGCGCATGGGCGAGGTCGGGGTGGTCATCGACCTGGCGGTGCACGACATCGACATCATCCGCCACCTGACGGACTCCGAGATCGTCGAGGTCCAGCCGCAACTGGCCCGCACCAAGGCCGATCGCGAGGACACGGCCCTGCTGCAGTTCCGGCTGGCCAACGGGACCATCGCCCACATCACCACCAACTGGGTCACGCCCTACAAGGTCCGCACCCTGCAGGTCGCCACGGCCAGCAAATTCGTCGTCGCCGACCTGATCACCCGTCAGGTCACGGAGTATTTCGGCCAGCAGCCCGACGGCTCCTACCAGACCCGCGCCGTCAACAGCTGGCCCGCCGAGCCGCTGAAGAAGGAGCTGGAAGCCTTCGCTCACGCCATCCGCACCGGCGAGCCGCCGGCGGTCACGGGCGAGGACGGGCTGCGGAACCTCGAAGTGGCGCTGAGGTGTCTGGGGGAGGGTTAACCGCCTTTCCGCTCATCCCGGCGAAAGCCGGGACCCAGTGCTTTCGCTGGAGCGTCGGCGGTTCAGGACAGCGTATCGAACAAATCGTTCCAGCCGGGGTTGGTTCGCTCGATCAGCTCCAGCTTCCAGACGCGTTTCCATTCCTTGATCTGACGCTCTCGCCGAAACGCGGCATCGCGGGTGTCGTGCCATTTGTACCAGACGAGAATCGTCGCCCCATATTTTGAGGCGAAACCTCGCCGGATCTTGTCGCGGTGCTCCGCTGTGCGACGAGCGAGATCATCGGTCGAGCCAGTGTAGAGGGTTCCGTTCCGACGGCTGGCGATGATGTAGGTGAAGAACGCCAACCGGAACCCTCGTTGGTAACGAAAGGACTGGGTCCCGGCTTTCGCCGGGACGAGCGGATTTATTTTGCACAAATCATGGTTGTGCTCTAGGGTGTGAACCCACCACCTGCATCCCCAGCCATTCCGCGATCAGGGCCGGCTTGTCGGCGCCCTCGATCTCGACCGTGACCTCGTGTTTCAGTAACCAGCGGCCGCCGCCCTTGTCGTCCGCCGACAGCAGCTTGAACCGTCCCCGGACGTTCGACCCCGCCGGCACCGGGGCGAGGAAGCGCAGTTTGTCGAAGCCGTAGTTGACGCCCATCACCACGCCCTCCAGCGGGGGAACGGCGTCATAGGTCATGGCCGACATCAGGCTGAGCGTCAGGAAGCCGTGGGCGATGGTGCCGCCGAACGGGGTCTGCGCCGCCGCGACCGGGTCGATGTGGATGAACTGGCGGTCTTCGGTGATCTCGGCGAAGGCGTCGATGCGGGCCTGATCGACGGTGATCCAGCGGCTGACGCCGACCTCCTGGCCGATCAGGCCGGGCAGGTCGGCGACGGGGGTGGGCAGACCCTGGCGTTCGGTGCGGCTCATGGACGAGGTCATGGGGGGAGAGGTCCTCAGGCGATGGGGGTGAAACGGTCTTCGATGATGGCGGCGAACAGGGCGGGGTCGACATTGCCGCCCGACAGGATGACGGCGGTGGTGCGGTCGCGGGCCTCGACCTTGCCCGCCAGGACGGCGGCCAGCGACACGGCCCCGCCGGGCTCGACCACCAGTTTCAGTGTCCTGAAGGCACAGCGGACGGCCTCGGCCACCTCGGCGTCGGACACGGTCTCGACCCGGTCTACCCGGCGGTTGATGGGAAAGGTCAGTTCGCCCGGCCGGTCCGTCATCAGGGAATCGCAGATGGTGCCGTGGGCGGGAGCGTGGGTCAGCCGCTCACCGGCCGCGATCGACAGCTGCATGTCGTTGTAGTCGCGCGGTTCGATCGCGATCACCGGGGTCTCCGGCGACAGGGCGGCCATGGCCAGATTGATCCCGGCGATCATGCCGCCGCCCGAAGCCCCGCAGGCCAGCTGGTCCAGGGTCAGGCCCAGGGCCTCGACATCCTCCAGGATCTCCAGCCCGATCGTTCCCTGACCCTCGATGACGAAGGGGTCGTCGAACGGGCGCACGAGGATGGAGCCGCGGGTCCGGGCGATCTCCTCGCCGATGGCCTCGCGGCTCTCGGTGTAGCGATCGTACATCCGTACCTCGCCGCCGAAGCCGATGACGCCATCGACCTTCACCCTGGGGCTATCGGCGGGCATGACGATGACGGCGCTGGTCCCCATCATGCGGGCGGCGCAGGCCACGGCCTGGGCGTGGTTGCCCGAGGAATAGGCCACCACGCCACGCGTGAGTTCGTCCGGCGTGAGACGGCTGATGCGGTTCCAGGCCCCGCGGAATTTGAAGGCCCCGGCGCGTTGCAGCGTCTCGACCTTGACCAGCACCCGGCCGCCGACGCGTTCGTTCAGCGCCGGGCTTTCGACCAGGGGGGTGCGGACGGCGTGGCCAAGCAATTGACGGGCGGCGTCGCGGACGCCTTCGAACGAAGCGGTGTGCATCACAGAGGTTTAGCGCGAAGCGTGGCTTTGATCACCCCTCCGTGCACCCCGGCGAATGCCGGGGTCCAGATCACAGGTGCGGGTTTCTGCCATTTGACCACCGCGGTCTGGATCTGGATCCCGGCATTCGCCGGAATGCACGGTTTGAGGTTTGAGGTCGGCGTTCTAACGTCGCTCCATGAACCGTCTCATCCTCGCCATCGACCAGGGCACGACGTCGACCCGCGCTATCGCGTTTGAAGCCGCGCCCGAAGGGGGACTGCAGCCCGTCGCGGTCAGCCAGATCGAGCTCGAACAGCATTTCCCGCAATCCGGCTGGGTCGAGCACGATGCGGCCGAGATCTGGGACGCGACGCTGCAGACCTGCCGCGCGGTCATCGCCGAGGCGGGCGGCGTGGACCGGTTCGCGGCGATCGGCATCACCAACCAGCGCGAGACCTCGGTGCTTTGGGACGTGACGACCGGCGAACCGCTGCACCGGGCCATCGTCTGGCAGGACCGGCGCACGGCAGACGCGACCTCGAAACTGGCCGCCGCCGGGCATGAGCCGAGGGTGCAGGCGGCGACGGGGCTGATCCTCGACCCCTATTTCTCCGCCTCGAAATTCGCCTGGCTGCTGGACGCGGTTCCGGGCGCGCGGCACCGGGCGGCGAAGGGCGAGGTCAAGGTCGGCACCATCGAGACCTGGCTGATCTGGAAGCTGACGGCCAAAAAAAACGGGGCGGGGGCCCGCCACGTCACCGACGCCACCAATGCCAGCCGTACCTCCCTGATGGACCTGGCCACGCGCCGGTGGCGGCCCGACCTCGCCGCGCTGTTCAATGTGCCGATGGCTGTGCTGCCGGAGATTCGCGGTTGCGCCGATCATCTGGGGGACTGTGAACCGTCGCTGTTCGGGGCGGCCCTGCCCATCCATGGCGCGGCGGGGGACCAGCAGGCGGCGCTGGTCGGCCACGGCGCGCTCAAGGCCGGGGACGCCAAGATCACCTATGGCACCGGCGCCTTCCTCGTCGCCAATGTGGGGGCGGCGCCTGTCGCCTCGACCAGCCGGCTGCTGGGGACGCTGGGCTATGCCGTCGGCGACGACGTCGCCTGGGCGCTGGAGGGGTCGATCTTCTCGGCGGGGTCGGCGATCCAGTGGCTCCGGGACGGGCTGAAGGTCATCAGCGAGTCCGGTGAGTCCGAAGCCATGGCGCAGGGGCTGAAGGACAACGGCGGCGTCTACCTTGTGCCCGGCTTCACCGGTCTGGGGGCACCCTGGTGGGAACCGGACGCGCGGGGCACCATCACCGGCCTGACCCGGGACAGCGGGCCCGCCCATTTCGTCCGGGCGGCGCTCGAGAGCCTGGCCTATCAGACCCGCGACCTGCTGGACGCCCTGGCCCGGGACGGGGCCCCCCGACTGAAGGTGCTGAAGGTCGACGGCGGGGTCACGGCCAACGCCTTCGCCATGCAGTTCGTCGCCGACATCTGCGAGGTAGAGGTTGAGCGACCCGCCTTCCAGGAAATGACGGCGCTGGGGGCGGCCAAGCTGGCGGCGCTGGGCGTCGGTCTGATCGGCGATCTGGAGGATCATCCGGTCGAGGCTCCCGAGCGCTGGACGCCGCGCATGGAGGCCGTCGAACGCGATCGTCTTCTGGGGGGCTGGCGCGGGGCCGTGCGGGCCGCCATCATCGCCGCGAATCCGGATCCGACATGACCCCGCCAGACCTTTCCGACCCGTCCCTCTCCGATGCCCAGGCGACCTTCTCCGGGACCCGGGAGGTCGATCCCCGCCATGCCCTCGACGAGGTGGCGCTGGACCGCTGGCTGACGGCCCATGTCGAGGACTATGCCGGGCCGCTGACCTTGCGTCAGTTCAAGGGTGGCCAGTCGAACCCGACCTATGAGCTGGCCACGGCGGAGCGGACCTATGTGCTGCGCCGCAAGCCGCCGGGCACCCTTCTGGCCAGCGCCCATGCCGTGGACCGCGAGTTCACCGTCATTTCGGCCCTGCACAAACAGGGATATCCGGTCGCACGACCCTATGCTCTGTGTACGGACGATGCGGTGATCGGGTCGATGTTCTACGTCATGGACAAGGTCGAGGGCCGGGTCCTCTGGGATCTGAAACTGCCCGGGATGGAGCCGGTGCAGCGCCGGGCCATCTATGACGTCCAGGTGGATGCGCTGGCGGCCCTGCACGCCTTCGACCCCGTCGCCATCGGCCTCGGCGACTACGGCCGGCCGGGAAACTATTTCGAGCGGCAGGTCGGGCGCTGGACCAAACAGTACCGGGCGTCCGAGATCGAGCCGATCGCGGCCATGGACCGGCTGATCGAATTCCTGCCCGCGACCCTGCCGCCCGAGGGGCCGACGCGGATCGTCCACGGCGACTTCCGTCTCGACAACATCATCCTGGCCCCGGACGCCGCCGAGGTGCGGGCGGTGCTGGACTGGGAGCTGTCGACGCTGGGCGATCCGATGGCGGACTTTTCCTATCTGCTGATCGCCTGGGTGATCCCGGCGACCGCCCGCAACGGTCTGGCCGGGGCCGACATCGAGGCGCTGGGCATTCCGTCGGTGGCTGAAACCGTCGAGCGTTACGCCCGGCTGACCGGGGCGACGCCGGAAAACCTCGACTGGCTGTTCGCCTATAATCTGTTCCGGCTGGCGGCCATCTGTCAGGGCATCGCCGGGCGGGTGCGCGACGGCACGGCCGCCAGCGTCCACGCCCGCACTATGGCCGAACAGGTGCCGATGCTGGCGGCGGGCGCCTTGAGCTTCGCGAAAAAGGCCGGGGCCTGAGGCCTAGCGCGGCGGCAGCACGGCACCGGTCAGGATACGCCGGTCGCCCTTGCCCTGAACCAGGATGGCGACCGCCTGATCGGGATCGCGCGTCGCGGGCAGGGCATAGAGGCGTGGCTGGCCGGTCCAGTCGCCCAGCGTCCTGACGGATCGCACGACGTTGGTGTGACGCACGCTGCGGCCGCGGTTGTCGCCCCGGTCGATCTCCACCGTCTGCGGACCGGGCGTATACATCACCGCCAGGACCTCCGCCCCGCCGGCGGGCACCGGACCCGAGCCGACGCCGACCCGGTCGCCGCTTTCGCGGAACTCGATCTCGGGCGGGAAGACGCGGCGCGCGGCCTCTTCATCGATGGCGGACTGAAGGGCGGCCTCGCCCCCTCCGACGACCTGACGGCGGCCGTCGATCACCACCTGCGGTGTGGACACGTCGCGCAGGCGCAGCGGCCGGCGATAGGCGCGCTGACGCTGGGCGAATTCGGGCTTGGCGAAGGTGTCGTCCCAGCCGAGATAGTCCCAGTAGTCGACGGCCCAGGTCAGGGCGATGACGCCGGGTTCGCCAGCCACGGCCTCGAAACGGGCGTTGGCCTCGGGGCAGCCGGCACAGCCCTGGGCGGTGAAAAGTTCGACCACGACGGGCTCGGGCGGCGGGGCGTCGCGATGGACCACGCGCCGCGCCGCCGGCTGGGCTCCCGCCCCTGCCGCCAGCAAGGCGGCCGCCAGGGCCGCCGCAGGGATGATCCAGCCCCTCGTGCGCATGGGCGCGAGGTTAATCACGGCAGGCGAAAAGACGCCGCTCATTTTCGCGTGAAGGCTGACCGGACCGGGGGAAAAACCAGGTTCAATCGACATTCAGCAGAGCGGCGGGTCGTCCATCAGACACCGTCTTTCCGGGGCCGCGTAGCGGAACCCGGAATCCAGGGGACTGGACTCGATACTGGAACGTGAGGCGGACGGCGGCGTCCAGACAACTGGATTCCGGGTTCTTGTCCCGGCTACGCCGGTCCCAGCCCCGGAATGACGTGGGAGGGAGACGGTATCGCCTTCCGGGTGTCGATTGAAACTAGACCCGGATATCCAGCAGGGCACCGGGCCGGGTCGGGCGGTCGTCAAAGGCCGCCGGGGTCGGCCGGGGCGCGGCGGACCGCAGGTCGGGCCCGGCGGGGGCTCCCTGGACCTTGTCCAGCGCCGCCTTGAAGAAGTCCGAGCGCGAGGCGCGCGCGGGCGACGCGCCGCCGGGCTGTGATGGGAACAGGTTGGTCGGCAGATCGGGTCGAATCGCGCTCATGCCGACAGGGTTAACCAAAACCGTCGGAAAGGGGTTAACGGCCCTCGCCGTCTCCCCGGGTGGTCGCGGTCGGCAACGGACGCGGCGGGGCCTGGATGGCGGCGACCATCCGTTCGATCTCGGCGTCGTCGACCATCGGCCCGCTCGACTTGGCCACGACCTTGCCCATGGCGTTAACGGCAAAGGTCTCGGGCGCGCCGGTGATGCCCAGATCCAGCCCCGCCCGGCCCTCCTGGTCGACCAGCACCATGGAATAGGGGTCGCCCAGTTCGTCGAGGAAGGCGCGAGTATCGGCGGGCGCGTCCTTCCAGGCGACGCCGACGACGGCGACGCCGCGCGCCCTGAGCGCCATCAGCTTCGGATGCTCGACCTTGCAGGGCAGGCACCAGCTGGCGAAGACGTTGACCAGCATCGGCCGGCCGACGCCGGCGGTCTTCAGATCGACCTGTCCGGGACCCGGCTGATCGCCCGTCAGGATCGGCAGGACGGTTTCCGGGATCGACTGGCCGACCAGGGCGTCCGGCTTGATCGCCGGATCCCGCTTCAGCGACCAGCCGATGAACAGGGCCGCCAGGGCCACCAGAACGACCAGCGGGATCAGCGAAAACCAGCGGTTCATTCGGGTTGCGCTGCCGGGCTTTGCGCGGCCCGGGCGCGGGGGGTGCCCAGGTCCTGGTCGAGCTGCTTCAGGGCCGCGTTCCAGCGACGGGCGGCGATCACCGCGCGGGCGGCGAGGGCGGCGAGGACGATCGCGCTGATGCCCCAGGCGGGCCAGACGAAGCCGGCATAGGCCCCCATGTCGAGGTCAATCATGGTCAGGCCTCAAGAGCGCTGCGGGCGCGCAGGGTCACGACCCGGCGACGCACGATTTCGGTGCGGATGGCGGTGATCCAGACGGCGAGGAACAGGACGCCGTAGGCGGCCATCATCGTCAGCAGCGGGGCCAGGAAGACCGCGGGCATGGCCGGACCGTCAGCGCGCATCAGGGACGCCGGCTGGTGCAGGGTGTTCCACCAGTCGACCGAGAATTTGACGATCGGCAGATTGACCAGACCGACCAGCCCCAGCACCGCTGCGGCGCGCGCCGCCTTGGCCTCGTCGTCGATCGAGGCGCGCAGGGCCATGTAGCCGAGGTAGAACAGGAACAGGATCAGCACCGACATCAGTCGCGCGTCACCCCACGCCCACCAGGCCCCCCACATGGGCTTGCCCCACAGGCTACCGGTGATCAGGGCCAGCGCCGTATAGGCCAAGCCCGGCAGGGCGGCGGCCCGGGCCGCCGCATCGGCCAGAGGATGGCGGAACACCAGAGCGAAGAAGCTGGAAACCCCCAGCGCCGCATAGATCATCAGACCGACCGACGCCGCCGGGACGTGCACGAACATGATCCGCACCGTGTCGCCCTGCTGGTAGTCCTCGGGCGCGGTGAAGGCGAACCAGGTCCCGACGGCCAGCAGAACGGCGGCCAGACCCCAGAGCGCGGGCGTCAGCGGGCGGGTGAAGCGCAGGAAGCGGTCGGGATTGGCGAGGAACATCGAGACTTCTTTAATGCGCTATCGTGCGTCGCGCTACTTGGGTGCTGGCCCTGTGCTAGAGCGTCGCGCCTGAACCGCGAAAGAGCCGCCATGACCGACGACGTGACCAAGGACTCCAACGGCAATGTCCTCGCCGACGGCGACAGCGTGACCCTGATCAAGGACTTGAAGGTCAAGGGTTCGGGCGGCGTGACCCTGAAGCGCGGCCAGCTGGTCAAGAACATCCGCCTGACCGGCGACACCGACGAGATCGAGGCCAATGTCGACAAGGTGCGCGGCCTGGTGCTGCGGACCGAGTTCGTGAAGAAGGCCTGAGGGACAGCCCTCTTTTTTCCGCTCATCCCGGCGAAAGCCGGGACCCAGTCCTGTCCAGCGTGACGCCGGCGCTTCCGGACTGCGAGCGCGCAGACCTGCCGCGAGTTATCTTCCAAAGCACTGGGTCCCGGCTTTCGCCGGGATGAACGAAACAGGGGGCTACCCCTGCGCGTTCCTGATCGCCGCCGCCGCCGCAAACGGCGTGACCACGGTGGCGAACAGGACATAGGCGGCGAGGAAGGCGAGGGCGGGGGCCGGGTCGAGGCCGTTCGCGGCCCGCTCCAGGGCCCCCGCGCCGAACACCACCGGCGGAATGAACAGCGGCAGGACGACGACCGCGATCAGCAGGCCGCCACGCCGGGCACCGAGCGCCAGGGCGGCACCCAGCGCCCCGGTCAGGGCGAAGCCGAGGCTGCCGATCAGGGCCGACAGGCCGACCAGCGGCGCCAGACCGGGTGGCAGGCCGAGGGTAATGGCGGCGAGCGGGGCGGTGATCGCCAGCGGAACCCCCACCGCCAGCCACTGGGCCTTGGCCTTGGCCAGAACGACCAGTTCCAGCGGCACGGGGCCGAGGGTGATCAGGTCCAGGGCGCCGTCCTCGTGGTCGCGTTCGAACAGCCGCTCCAGCGACAGGATCGACGACAGGGCCAGTGCCAGCCAGGCGATCCCTCCCGCCACCGGCTTCAGGCCCGCCGGATCGCCGCCCGCCGCCAGCGGCACCAGCACGGTCAGGCACAGGAAGAAGCCGCAGGCCAGCAGGGGACCGCCGCCGCCCGACCAGGCCATGGCGACCTCGCGCCGCCACAGGTGGATCAGCGCCCTCATCGCCCGGCCCCGATGTCGAGCGCGCGGGCCGGAACGGGCAGGGGATCATGCACGGCGGCGATCAGGCCGCCGCCCTTGTCCAGATGCGCCTGCATCAGCAGGCCGAGCGCGGCGCGCCAGCGGGCGTCCAGCGGGGCGAAGGGTTCGTCCAGCAGCCAGATCGGGCGCGGTGCGGCGATCAGCCGGGCAAAGGCGAGGCGGCGGCGCTGACCCGCCGACAGCTTGCGCACCTCCAGATCCAGCAGGGGCTCGAGCGCCAGAACATCGACCGCGGCGGCGATCCCGTCGGCGGTCGCGCCGGACCACTGCGCCTGGAAGGTCAGTTCCTCGCGGGCGCGGCGGCCGGTCTTGAGGCCGTCCAGATGGCCCAGCCAGTGGATGTGACGGGCCCGGGCCTCGGCGGGGTCGGCGTCTGCGAAGACGACGGTCCCGGCCTCGGGCCGGATGAAGCCGGCGAGGGTGCGCAGCAGGCTGGTCTTGCCCGCGCCGTTCGCCCCGGTCAGGGCGATCGCCTCGCCCGAGGCCAGCGCGAACGACAGGTCCCGGAACAGAAGGCGTTCGCCGCGTGAGACGGTGAGGGAAGTTGCTGTGATCATCCCTTCCCCCCTTGCGGGGGAAGGTGGCAGGCGGAGCCTGACGGATGGGGAGTGAGACGCCGTAGAGACCGATTGGCGAACATTTGCTCCCGTCTGCCAAATGTACCAGCACCCCCATCCGACCTGCTCCGCAGGCCACCTTCCCCCGTAAAGGGGGAAGGAAGGTTGAGAACGTTTCGCAATACCCCTGCATCCATCGTGGATACATGGACCTTCTCCGCAACCCTCGCTATACGCGGCCTCGCCGCAGCAGGCGTTCGCCGCGCGCGTCGGGGACCTGTGCGCCCCGCCGTCGACCGCGCGAACGTGCAACCGGATTGTCGGGCGGCGTTGACCAGAGGAAGCCTCTCCATGCCGTCGAACGACAGCCTCAAGACCCGTCAGGACCTTTCCGTCGGGCGCAAGAAATACGCCTTCTACAGCCTTCCCGCCGCCGAGGAAGCCGGTCTGGCCGGGATTTCCCGCCTGCCGCGCTCGATGAAGGTGCTGCTCGAGAACCTGTTGCGCAACGAGGACGGGGTTTCCGTCACCGAAGCCGACCTGCGCGCCGTCGCCGCCTGGATCGACAACAAGGGTGCCGTCGAGCACGAGATCGCCTTCCGTCCGGCCCGCGTCCTGATGCAGGACTTCACCGGCGTCCCCGCCGTGGTCGACCTGGCCGCCATGCGCGACGCCATGAGCGCTCTCGGTGCCGACGCGACGAAGATCAATCCGCTGGTGCCCGTCGACCTGGTCATCGACCACTCGGTCATGGTCGACCATTTCGGCACGCCCGGTGCCTTCAACCAGAACGTCGAGCGCGAATATGAGCGCAACATCGAGCGCTACAATTTCCTGCGCTGGGGGTCTTCGGCCTTCAACAATTTCCGCGTCGTGCCCCCCGGCACCGGCATCTGCCACCAGGTGAACCTCGAGAATCTGGCCCAGACCGTCTGGACGCTGGAAGAGGGCAAGAAGACCGTCGCCTATCCCGACACCGTCGTCGGTACCGACAGCCACACCACCATGATCAACGGCCTGGCCGTTCTGGGCTGGGGCGTCGGCGGCATCGAGGCCGAGGCGGCCATGCTGGGCCAGCCCATCCCGATGCTGATCCCGGAAGTCATCGGCTTCAGACTGACCGGTGCCATGTCCGAGGGCACGACGGCCACCGACCTGGTGCTGACCGTCACCCAGATGCTGCGCAAGAAGGGCGTGGTCGGCAAATTCGTCGAATTCTTCGGCCCCGGCGTGACCGCCCTGACCATCGAGGATCAGGCCACCATCGCCAACATGGCTCCGGAATACGGCGCCACCTGCGGCTTCTTCCCCGTCTCGGCCGCCACCATCGCCTATCTGACCGCCACGGGCCGCGACAAGGCGCGCGTCGCCCTGGTCGAGGCCTATGCCAAGGCCCAGGGCCTGTGGATCGACGAGACCTCGGAAGACCCGGTCTTCACCGACGTGCTGGAACTGGACATGGGCACGGTCGTGCCGTCGCTGGCCGGTCCGAAGCGTCCGCAGGACAAGGTCGAGCTGACCGTCGCCGCCCCGTCGTTCGAAACGGCGCTGGGCGAGGTCTTCAGCCGCCCGACCGACGCTCCGCGCGTCCCGGTCGAGGGTGAGAAATTCGACCTCGGCGACGGCGATGTGGTCATCGCCGCCATCACCTCCTGCACCAACACCTCCAACCCGTCTGTCCTGATCGCCGCCGGTCTGGTGGCGCGCAAGGCGAAGAAGCTGGGCCTGTCGGTCAAGCCGTGGGTCAAGACCTCGCTGGCCCCCGGCTCGCAGGTGGTCACCGACTATCTGACCGCCGCCGGCCTGCAGGCTGACCTCGACGCCATGGGCTTCAACCTGGTCGGCTACGGCTGCACCACCTGCATCGGCAACTCGGGCCCGCTGTCGGACAGCATCTCAAAGGCCATCAACGACAACGGTCTGGTCGCCACCTCGGTACTGTCGGGCAACCGCAATTTCGAGGGCCGGGTGAACCCCGACGTCCAGGCCAACTATCTGGCCTCGCCGCCGCTGGTCGTGGCCTATGCCCTGGCCGGGTCCATGCGGATCGACATCTCGAAGGATCCGATCGGTCAGGACAAGAAGGGCAAGGACGTCTTCCTGAAGGACGTCTGGCCGACCTCGAAAGAGATCGCCGACATCCAGAAGAAATGCGTCACCCCGGCCATGTTTGCCAAACGCTATGCCGACGTCTTCAAGGGCGACAAGCACTGGCAGGGCATCAAGGTCGAGGGCGGTCAGACCTACGCCTGGGACGACGCCTCGACCTATGTCGCCAACCCGCCCTATTTCGAGGGTCTGTCGATGGAGCCGACGCCGGTCGTCGACATCGTCGAGGCCCGCGTTCTGGCCATCTTCGGCGACTCGATCACCACCGACCACATCAGCCCGGCCGGTTCGATCAAGAAGACCTCGCCGGCGGGCGCCTATCTGACAAACCGCGGCGTCGACGCCCTGGACTTCAACAGCTACGGCGCGCGCCGTGGCCACCACGAAGTCATGATGCGCGGCACCTTCGCCAACATCCGCATCCGCAACAGGATCACCCCCGACATCGAGGGTGGGGTGACCAAGCATTTCCCGTCGCAGGACACGATGTCCATCTACGACGCCGCCATGCGCTACCAGTCCGAGGGCCGGCCGCTGGTCGTGTTCGCGGGCAAGGAATACGGCACCGGCTCGTCGCGTGACTGGGCCGCCAAGGGCACCCGCCTGCTGGGCGTCCGCGCCGTGCTGGCCGAGAGCTATGAGCGGATCCACCGCTCCAACCTGGTCGGAATGGGCGTTGTGCCGCTGCAGTTCAAGGCCGACGGCTGGACCCGCCTGGGCCTGACCGGGGAAGAGATCGTCACCATCCGCGGCCTGTCCGACGTCAATGTCGGCAAGCTGCGCCCGCGTCAGGACCTGTGGGTCGAGCTGTTCCGCCCGTCGGACGGCAAGATGGCCCGCTTCCCGGTCCGCTGCCGCATCGATAACCAGACCGAGCTGGACTACTTCAAGGCCGGCGGGGTCATGCCCTACGTCCTGCGCAACCTGGCGCGTGGCCCGGAAGCCGTCGCGGCGGAATAGCGCCCCGGGCGGCGCACACGCGCTTCAGACCAGACCGGAAGAGGGCCGGCGGAGCGATCCGCCGGCCCTTTCTCATGGCGATTTGGCGGTCCATCCGCCGTGCAACGGTTTGTCGACGGACGCATTAGCTTGGCCATGCGCGGGGAGTTGAAAACCTACCAGGCCAAGCGGCGGTTCGACGAGACGCCCGAGCCGAAGGGGACGCGGGCCACCCGCAAGGGCACGGCTCCGTTGCGATATCTGATCCAGCGGCACGCGGCGACGCGGCTGCACTACGACTTCCGTATCGAGCACGACGGCGTGCTCAAGTCCTGGGCGGTGACCAAGGCCCCGTCGCGCGATCCAGCGGTCAAGCGACTGGCCGTGGCGGTCGAGGACCACCCGATGGACTACGGGGGCTTTGAGGGCACGATTCCGGCGGGCAACTACGGCGCGGGCACGGTCCAGATGTGGGACGAGGGCAGATGGACGCCACAGCACCCCGAGACGCTGGAAGCCGACTTCGCCAGGGGCTCGGTCAAGATGTTGCTCGACGGCGAGCGGCTCAAGGGCGGCTGGGCCCTGGTGCGGCTGAAGTCGGATCGTGGCAAGCCCCAAGAGAGCGGCAAACTTCGCAGCAACTGGCTGCTGATCAAGGAGAAGGACGACCACGCGGTCCCGGGCGAAGGCGACGCCCTGGCCGAGATCGACGCCTCGGTGACGACCGGACGATCGCTGGCCGAGATCGCGGAGGGCAAGACGCAATGGACGTCATCGAAGCCGACCGGCCGCAAGACACCGGCCAAACCCAAACCGTCGAAAGCCGCCGCCAGCAAGACGACCCGCGCGCCTGCCTTCATCCCGATCCAGCTGTGCAAGGTGGCGGATCATCCACCCGGCGCGGCGGGTTGGGCGCATGAGATCAAATTCGACGGCTATCGCCTCCAGATCGGCGTCGGCGGCGGCAAGGCGGTGCTGAGGACGCGCAAGGGGCTGGACTGGAGCGACCGGTTTCCCGAGCTGGCCGGCGACGCCGCGACCTGGCCGGATGCCGTGCTGGACGGAGAGCTGTGCGCCCTCGACGCCGATCACATGCCGGACTTTTCGGCGCTGCAGTCGGCCATCACGGACGGTCGGACCGGTGACCTCATCTATTTCGCCTTTGACCTGCTGTTCGAGGGGGCCGAGGACCTGCGCAAACTGCCGCTGTCGCACCGCAAGGCGCGACTGCAGGCCTATGTCGATCGCGTCGGCCCGGCGAAGGTGAAGCGGTTGCGCTACGTCGAGCATTTCGGCTCGACCGGTCAGGCCGTGCTGGAAAGCGCCTGCCGGATGGACCTTGAGGGCGTGATCTCCAAGAAACTGGACGCGCCCTACCACGCGGGGCGCTCGTCCAGCTGGGTGAAGTCGAAATGCCGGGGTCGGGATGAAGTCGTCATCGGCGGCTGGTCGTCAGAGGGCGGCACGCGGTTCCGCTCGCTGCTGGTCGGGGTCCGCGAAAAGGGCGGCCTCCGCTATCTGGGTCGGGTCGGCACGGGCTACGGCGCGTTGGTGACGAAGACCCTGACCCCGGCCCTCAAGGCCGTGGCGGCGGATAGCAGCCCCTTCGCCGGCGCGGGCGCGCCCAAGGCGGCGGCGGACATCCACTGGCTCAAACCCGTCCTCGTCGCCGAGATCGAGCACGGCGGCTACACCGAGGCCGGGTCCCTGCGTCACGCCGCCTTCAAGGGCCTGCGCGAGGACAAGACCGCCGCCGAGGTGACCGAGGCACCGCAGGCCCCTGCCGGGACGAAATCGACCACCAGCGTCAAGGCTCCCTCGAAGCCGGGCAAGGTCGTGGTCGCGGGCGTGACGATCTCCAGCCCCGACAAGATTCTCTGGCCGGCCCGAGACGGCCGCCCGGCGCTGACCAAGGCCGACCTTGCCCGCTACTATGAGGCGGCGGCGGAGCGGATCCTGCCGCACGTGCGGGATCGGCCGACGTCGATCATTCGCGCGCCGGAGGGCATCGGCGGCGAGACCTTCTTCCAGCGCCACGCGATGGCGGGTTCGAACCCCCGGCTGAAGCTGATCGATGTGAAGGCGCGCACGCCCTATGTCGCGGCGATGGACGTGGGCGGTCTGGTCGCGATCGGCCAGTCGGGCGGACTGGAGCTGCACCCCTGGGGCTGCAAGCCCGGGGACCCCGAAGTGCCTGACCAGATCACCTTCGACCTCGATCCTGACGAGGGCCTCGACTTTGGTGACGTGATCGCCGCCGCAAAAACGGTGAAGACGAAGCTCGAGAGTCTGGGCCTGGTGCCCTTCGTCAAGACCACGGGGGGCAAGGGCCTGCACGTCGTGGTTCCGATCCGGGCGGACGCCCGCAGCCGGGTCACCTGGGACCAGAACAAGGCCTTCGCCAGGGCGGTGTCAGAGGCCCTTCGGATCGAGGCACCGGACCGGTTCACGCCGACGCTGGCCAAAAAGGCGCGGGGCGGGAAGATCTTCCTCGACTATCTGCGCAATGGCCGGATGGCGACGGCGGTGGCCCCGTGGTCCCCGCGGGCACGGCCGGGGGCCGGCATTGCCCTGCCCCTGTCGTGGGGGCAGGTGAAGGCGGGGCTCGATCCGTCGGCCTTCAATCTGTGGACCTATGAGGCGCTGCTGACGAAGCCGGATCCGTGGAAGGATTTCAGGGCGGCAGAGGTCAGTCTCAGGCCCGCGCTGAAGGTGATGGGCGTAGCCTGAGACTCAGGCGGCTGATTTCTTCTTCGCGGCCGGCTTCTTCGCCGGAGCCTTTTTCAGTGTCGGGTTCGCAGAGCCTTTCAGACTGCTTTTCAACGCGGCCATGAGGTCTATCACATTGGTGTCGTCCGGCTCGGCGACCCCGACAGTACCCTTGCCCCCCTTCGTCTTCGCCGCGATCATCTCGCGGAGGGCGTCGTCGTATCGGTCCTTGAAGTCCGCCGGCTCGAAATCGGACTGCTTCTGGCTGATGATGCGGGCGGCGATCTCGACCATGTCGGCGTCGGCCTTCACCGTCGGGATGTCGTCGAAATAATCGGCGGCGTCGCGGACCTCGTCATGGGCGCGCAGGGTCCAGGCGATCAGACCCTTGCCGCGCACTTCCAGCGCCAGCTGACGCTCCTTGCCGCGCAGTACGAGGCAGCCGAGAGCCACCTTGCCCTGCTTTTTCATGGCGTCGCGAATGACGGCGAAGGCTTCGACCCCGGCCCCCTTCTCCGGCACCACATAGAAGGGGTCTTCCCAATAGAGGCGGTCGATCTCGCTCTCGTCGACGAATTTGTCGATGGAGATGACCCGGGTGCTCTCGAGCTTGACGCGGTCGAAGTCGGCCTCGTCGAACAGGACGTATTCGTCCTTGGAGACCTCGTAGCCGCGCACCAGTTCGCTGCGCTCTACCGGCCCGGTGTCCGGATCGGTCGGCACCATGCGGATGCGGTTGTTGGTTTCGGGATTGACCAGGTGAAACCGGACGTCACCCGCGCTGGAGGTCGCGGTGAACAGGGCTACAGGACAGGTGACCAGGGACAATTTCAGATGTCCCTGCCAGGTGGGGCGAGCGGCCATGGCGTTGTTCTCCTCGACGGTCGGAATGCTCCACGACCGTCTGAGTTCGATTGTCTGGCGAATCGACAAGGAGACGATGGCCGCGTTCGTCTCAGCCCGCCGTCGCGTTATGCGGCCCGCGGTCCCGCGGATTGCGGCCGAAGGCCTGTTCGCAGACGGTGCGGCCGAAGGCTTCGGAGACCATCATCTGGCGGTCGCCGAGGACACCGCCGAGGCGGCCCTGGGCGCTGGTCGCCACCGAGACGGGGAAGCGGCCGACGACGCGGTTGTCGTGGGTCGGATCGACGAACTCGACCGTTCCGGACAGGGTGTGGGTGCCCTCGCCGGTCAGCAGGGTCTGGACCCGGCCGGCGCGCTGCATCGCGTCGATGTGGACGCGCAGATTGATCGGTGCCGTGCCCCACATGCAGCGGCCCAGTTCCTCCCGGACTTCGGCCGAAAAGGTCTCGGCGAAATCATCCTCGGCGTTCAGCCAGCCGGTCGACAGGGTGACGCTGCCGATCTGGGCGGTTTCCTGCAGGCCGATCGGCAGGGCCAGCGGGGCCCCACCCTGCACGACGGGGGCGCAGGCGGCTGTGGCGGACAGGACGGCGAATGCCGCGGTGGCGATCAGGCTCTTCATCGGGCGTTTCCCTTTCGAGCGGGAGGGATTAGAGAGAACCTCGTTCGTTTACCCGTTAAATCGCAGTAAGGTCGAACGCGTCATACGGCCCGCGACCGGAACTGACGCAGGCGTCTGCCACTGTGTCGGCTGATGACCTCAGCGACCCGATTTCAGACGATTCAGACGATTCAGACCCGGTTTTTTCGCCGTCAGGGTCTGAAAACCTCGACCCCGATCTCGCCGTCGGGGGTCAGCCAGGCGCGCTTCATGCCCTGGCTGTTGAACGGCGCGGTGATGTTGCCCTCGTGGTCGAGGGCGATCAGGCCGCCGTCGCCGCCCATCTCGCCGATCTCGTCGATCACGGCGCGTCCGGCCTCGGCCAGCGATTGTCCCGCGCCGACCCGCCAGCTGACCTGGGCGCAGGCGGCGACGCGGATGAAATACTCGCCCTGGCCTGTGCCCGAGACGGCGACGCGGCCATCCGCCCAGCTGCCGGCGCCGGGGATGGGGGTGTCGCCGACGCGACCCGGCATCTTGCCGAACACGCCCGCCGTCGAGGTACCCGCGGCCAGCCGCCCGTCCCGGTCCAGCACGCAGCAGCCGACGGTGCCGTGCGCCAGGGTGCCGGGCGGGTGGTTGTCCTCGCCCTGGCCGGCCTGGGTGAACCAGGCGGCCTCGTCGCCGATCATTTCCAGCCCCTGGTCGAGGGCGAACAGGGCCGCGCCCTCGCCGGCCAGCATGACGTGGGGCGTACGGTCCATGACCGCGCGGGCGGCGACCACGGGGTTGCGGAAGCCCTGCAGGGCCGCGACGGCCCCGGCCTTGCGCGTCGACCCGTCCATCAGGCTGGCGTCCAGCTCATAGGCTCCGGCCAGATTGGGCGAGGCCCCGCGCCCGGCGACATAGAGGCCGGAGTCCTCCAGCAGGACCAGGGTCTCGACGACCACGTCCAGCGCGCTCGCGCCCGCGTTCAGCCGGGCCTTCATGGCCTCGACGACCTCGCGCATATGGGCGATCTCGCGGTCGTAGTTGCGCTCGCGTCGAGCGCCGGCGCCGCCGTGAAGAATAAGAGCGGGGGCGATCATGGGGGTTTCCTCGGGTGCGGCTGCTGGTTAGCGTTGGATCTGTCATCGGCGCAAGGCGTGCCGGGGGATCTTTGGGGGCGGCCATATCCGGAATGTTGAAGGACACGATCAAGATCGATCCGACGCTGGATCCGCGCGCTCTGACCTCAGCGTTCAAAAATTTCGGCCGGCTGCATATTCCCGGTTTCTTGACAGAAGCGTCGGCCCGGCAGCTGCACGACGTCCTCGCAACCGACACCCAGTGGGTTTGCTCGACGATGGGCGGCGGCACGGTCGTGGATGTCCCGGTCGAAATGCTTGAGGCCCTGCCAGCGGAGGCTTACGCCGAGTTCGTCTCCCACGCCCACGCCGAGGCGGCGGAGGGCTTCCACTATATGTATGACACGATCCGGCTGATCGGACCCGAGACGACCCGGGCACAGGCGCTGGAAGCCTATGCACCGTTGCTGGATTTCCTGCGGGGCGACGCCTTCCTCGATTTTGTCCGCAAGCTGACGGCAGACGCCCGGCCCGCCCTTGTCGACGCACAGGCGACGCGCTACCTGCCCGGCCACTACCTCACACAACACGATGACCTGAATCCGAAGTACGGACGGCTCTACGCCTACGTCCTGAATCTCACGCCCCGGTGGCGCGCGGACTGGGGCGGCCTGCTGAACTTCATCGACGCGGACGGGCATGTGGCCGAGGCCTATGCGCCCGCCTTCAATGCCCTGAATATCTTCCGGGTCCCTCAGCCGCATTCGGTCGGTTTCGTCGCCCCGTTCGCCCGTGGAGCCCGCCTGTCGATCACCGGCTGGATCCACGATACCACTCTTGCTCGCCCCTTCTGAGAAAGAAGACTGTCCGATGCGCGCAGTCCTGTCCAAGGCCCCCGGCGGTCCCGAAACCCTGGTCGTCGAGGAGGTCCTGGACCCCCGGCCGATGAAGGGCGAGGTGGTCATCGATGTGCGCGCGATCGGGGTCAACTTCCCTGACACCCTGATCATCGAGGACAAATACCAGTTCAAGCCGACCCGCCCCTTCTCGCCCGGCGGTGAGGTGGCGGGCGTGGTCGAGGCCATCGGCGAGGGCGTGACCAGCGTCCGCAAGGGCGACCGGGTCATCGCCGTGCCCGGCTGGGGTGGCATGGTCGAGCGGCTGGCGGTGCCCGCCGTCTCGGTGATGAAGATTCCCGACGCCATGGATTTCAACACCGCCGCCGCCCTGGTGATGACCTATGGCACCTCCTGGTATGCCCTGAAGGACCGGGCCCAGTTGAAGGCGGGCGAGAGCCTGCTGGTGCTGGGTGCCGCGGGTGGCGTGGGCGTGGCGGCCGTCGAGCTGGGCAAGGCCATGGGCGCCCACGTCATCGCCGCCGCCTCGACCAACGACAAGGTCCAGTTCGCCCTCGACGCCGGGGCCGACAACGGCCTGATCTATCCGTCGGGCAAGATGGACAAGGCGGCGCAGAAGGAACTGTCGGGCGAGCTGAAGCTGGCCTCGGGCCGCGACGGGCCGGATGTGGTCTATGACGCGGTCGGTGGCGACTATTGCGAGCCCGCCCTGCGGGCCATGGACTGGAACGGCCGTTATCTGGTGGTCGGCTTCCCGGCGGGTATTCCGTCGCTGCCGCTGAACCTGACCCTGCTCAAGTCGGTGTCGGTGATCGGGGTCTTCTGGGGTGCGGCGGTGATGCGCGATCCAGCCGCCCACGCTGCCAACATGGCCGACCTTCTGCGATTCTGGGAGGACGGCAAGATCCGCCCGCGCGTCAGCCGCACCTACCCCCTGGAACGCGCCCATGAGGCCATCCAGGCGCTGGGCGACCGGGCTGTGATGGGCAAGGTCGTGGTGACGATCGACACCTGAGGTCGGGCCGCCTGTCGCCTTGGTGCTGATGGCGTAACGATGTTATCGTGGATGATGCGGAGGGACGTGATCCCCGGCATCGGCCCTGGGGGACGGCATGCGCTGGCTGGCAGTCATCTATGGCGTTTTCGCCTATGCGGTCTTCTTCGTCACCTTCCTCTGGTCGACGGCCTTCGTCGGTGGGTTTGCGGTGGCCAAGACGATCGACTCCGGGCCGACGGGACCGCTCGGCGCAGCGCTTTTCGTGAACACTCTGCTGCTGGGCGTGTTCGCGGCCCAGCACAGCGTGATGGCGCGGCCGGCCTTCAAGGACTGGTGGACGCGCGTCGTGCCGCCGCCGGTCGAGCGGTCGACCTATGTCCTTGCGGCCAGTCTCGCGCTGCTGCTGCTCATGTCGCAGTGGCGGCCCATGCCCGAGGTGGTCTGGAGCGTTCCGGCCGGTCCGGCGACGACCGCCCTGTGGGCCCTGTTCTGGTTCGGCTGGGCGACGGTCCTGCTGTCGACCTTCCTGATCAACCATTTCGACCTGTTCGGCCTGCGGCAGGTCTGGGCCTACCGCCGGCGGCGCGAGATACCGCCTTCGGACTTCTGCACCCCGCTCTTCTACCGGGTCGTGCGCCATCCGCTGTATCTGGGCTTCATCATCACCTTCTTCGCGGCCCCGACGATGAGCCAGGGGCGGCTGTTCTTCGCCATCGTCACGACCGCCTATGTGCTGATTGCGATCCAGCTGGAGGAGCATGACCTGATCACGGTCTTCGGCGACCGCTATCGCGACTATCGCGCCAAGGTCGGCATGTTGCTGCCGGTGCCGCCACTGAGACGGCCCCGCTGATCAGTCGTCTCGCAGCCGCTCGAGTGCCGCCGAGGCCTGATCCTTGTGCCGGCGCTTGATGTTGGCCCCCAGGGTCGCGATCAGGGCCGCGATGACGGCCGCGTCGTCGGTGAAGCCGATGCCGGCGAAGATGTCGGGAATGGCGTCGAACGGCAGGACGAAATAGGCCAGTGCCCCGACCATGATCCCCTTGGCCGCCGTCGGCGTCTCGGGATCGCGGGCGGCGTACCATACCGAGAGCACCTGTCCGGCGAAGGGAATGCGCGAGGCGGTGCGCCGGATCTTGGGCCAGAATCCCTTCTGGACATGCACCTCATTGACCCGCTGGACCGAGGGTACGAGGGCGCGTGACGGGTCAATGGCCTCGTCGGGCGTGACAGGTTTGGCTTTGGCGGACATGGCGGCTAAACCCCGCGGCAATCTCAAGGTTCACACAACATAGGGGCTAAGGCCATGAAACTCGACAGTGCGATTGCGGCGGTGGTGACGGGCGGAGCCTCGGGTCTGGGCGAGGGGACGGCGCGCGCCATCGCCGCGACCGGCGCGAAGGTCGCCCTGTTCGACATGAATGCCGAAAAGGGCGAGGCCATCGCGGAAGAGATTGGCGGGGTCTTCTGTCTGGTCGACGTGACCGACGACGCCTCGGTAGCAGCCGGATTCGCCAAGGCCCGCGCGGCCCACGGGCAGGAGCGGCTGACCGTCAACTGCGCCGGCATCGCCACGGGCCAGAAGACGGTGTCCCGCAAGAAGGACACCGGCGAGATCCGCGCCCACGACATGGCCGCCTTCGAGCGCACCGTGCGGGTCAATCTGTTCGGCACCTTCCGCGTGCTGTCGCAATCGGCAGCCGGGATGGTGACGCTGGAGCCCATGGCCGACGGCGAGCGCGGCCTGATCGTCAACACCGCCTCGGTGGCGGCCCAGGACGGCCAGATCGGCCAGGCGGCCTATTCGGCCTCCAAGGGCGGGGTCTACGCCATGACCCTGCCGGTGGCCCGCGATCTGGCCCAGGAGGGCATCCGCTGCAACACCATCCTGCCCGGCATCATGTGGACGCCGATGATGGCCGGCATGGACCAGAAGATCCAGGACGCCCTGGCGGCCGCCATTCCCTTCCCCAGCCGTCTCGGCACGCCCGCCGACTATGCCTCGTTGGTGCTGGAGCTGGTGCGCAACGTCTATATCAACGGCGAATGCATCCGCCTCGACGGCGCTATTCGTTTGGCGCCGCGCTGACGCGCGGGTGCGCTGCGCGCAGGCGTTGACGCTCGCAATGCGGTTGCTCGCTGCCTGAACGCCGAATTCCGGGTTTAGGGACTTGCGAGGGACCGGGCCGCTCGGTATACGCCCGCCTCCGACTGAAGTGCGGGCGTAGCTCAGTGGTAGAGCACAACCTTGCCAAGGTTGGGGTCGAGAGTTCGAATCTCTTCGCCCGCTCCAGTCGACTTGAAGAGGCCCGGTCACGAGACCGGGCCTTTTTCAATTCCGCCCGGGCCGCGTGAGTGTGCCAGGGTTGGGGTCGGTAGCCGACCCTAGGGCCGATCCGGGCCTGCCTGCAGCCCCAGTGCCGTCCGGATGTCGCGCCAGTCGATGAATTTGAAGTTCTGGGTGCCGACGTCGTTGACGTCGTCCTGGACCACGACCAGTCCCTCGGGAAAGGCTCCGACCGGCCCGCCGAGCGCCGCCAGACCATCGGTTCCGGTGACCTTGTCTACCGTCCCCTCCGCGACCACAAAGCGGCCGACATAGACGGGCGCTGCTCCGTCGATGCGCCAGACCGGGAAGGCCGAGTCGCCCTGGCTGGAGCCGATCAGATAGCGGGCCGCGCCGTCGGCGATGATGCTCAGGCCTTCTGCGTCGGCGACCAGAAGGTCGCGGGCGACCCCCTGAACCAGAACGCGCCCGGACCCGGCGGCGGGATCAAGCCCGTAACGCCACACGCCCACATTTTCCTCGGCCAGATAAAGCGCGTCCGTGGCCTCGTCGGCGGCGCAACCTTCCGAGATCGTGCCGATGTCGAACCGGCGCACCTCACGCGCGGCCGGCTGGCCCGCGGCGTCGGCGGTCAGGACGAACTGGCGCACCTCGCCCTCGTGCCCCACCAGAATGGCGTGAATCTCGGCACCCCGCCGGGCGAAGCAGAAGCCATAGGGCTCGACCACGTCGGTCGCGATGGTCCCCCAGGGCCGTACGCCGTTGTCGCCGGTTGCCCTCGGGTCGAACAGGAACAGGGCGACGCCCGTCTTGCCCGGCGTCCGGTCGCTGGCCCCCAGCACCACCTGCGGCCGCCCGCCGACATTCAGGCCTTCCTGGGTGTCGACATTGTTGAGCAGGCCCTCGGGCAGGAACTGCAGGATCGTCCCGTCGAGGCCGTAAATATACAGACCCGACTTCTTGTCCGTGCCCGCGACGAAGCCCGGGACAGTCGTGCCCTTGAAGATGACGGGCGCGGCGGAGGTCCAGATGGCGGGGTCGTCGGCGGCGTCCTGTCCGGCTGTGCCGACCGAGGGGGTTTCCAGCGCGGCGCGAACCGGGACGCCGGGACCGACGAAGCCTTCGCCCTCGCCTTGGAAGTCGACTTCCATGACAGCGCAGGCTGACAGCAGTGAAGCCGCGGCCGTCGCCGCCAAGGTCCGGATGTTCATGACGCCCCCGCGAATGAATTCGTCGCCTGACCATACCGGAGCGGACGGGTCAACCAGCCGTTCATGACGGGTCCGTGTCGACCGCGCAAAAAGCGATCCGTCCTCTGAGATTCTGTCATATCGTTGTTCGGGAACCGACGAATTGTCTTCTCCGAACAGTCTTGAGGGCGTCGCCCCGCCAGCTTAGCAGCAGCGCCCAGAACCGGCGGCCGGGGGGCCGATCGGACCCTCGGGATGCCTGTCATGAAACTCGGACTCTTGCTCGGTGCTGCTCTGGCACCGCTGACCTTCGCCGTTCCGGCCTTTGCCCAGACCGCGCCGCAAACGGTCACCGAGATCGACGAGGTCGTGGTGGTCGGTCGGCGACCGATCGCCGAGTCCGAGGCGGCCGCCCTGCGCACCCAGCGTAACTCCGACGCCCTGGTGTCGGTCGCTGCGTCCGACTCGGTCGGTCGCCTGCCGGACCAGAACATCGCCCAGGCCGCCGGACGTCTGCCCGGTGTCGCCGTTCAGCGCGACCAGGGCCAGGCCCGCTACCTCAGCCTGCGCGGCGCGCCGATCAACTGGACGACCCTGTCGATCAACGGCATTTCGGTCGTCAGCCCGGAAGGCCGGGACACGCGCTATGACAGCCTTCCGTCGGCCATCGCGTCGCAGATCGTGGTCCAGAAGGCCGTTACCGCCGACATGACCGGCGAGACCGTCGCGGGCAACGTCGACATCCGCACCCGCTCGGCCTTTGACTATCCGGGCTTCCGCGGCGCGGGCAAGATCGGTGGCGGCGAGAGCGACCTGGGCAGCCGCAACGAGTTCGAGGCACAGCTGGTGATGTCGGACCGATTCGCCTCCGACTCGGCGGGCGAGTTCGGCCTGCTGGTGTCCGGCAGCTACTATGACCGCGACATGATCACCGACAATTTCGAGACCGACTTCGAGCCGGTCGCCCAGGACCTTCAGCCGGGCGCCGCCGACCGTATCTGGGGTCGCGAGACCGAGAACAAACTGTATCGTCTGACCCGCCGCAACTACTCGGGTTCGGGCCGGATCGACTGGGCCCCGAACGACGACAACCGTCTGTTCCTCGAGACCATTTTCACGACTTTCACGGACGATGAGGCGCGCGACAACTACATCTTCGACCTGGACGACCGCCAGGCCGACCTGACGCGCCCGGCCACGCCGGTGTGCACCGTCGCGAACAACCCTGCGCCGACCAACACCGGCTATGCCGACGTCTGCATCGGCAACACCCCGCTGTCCGGCACGGTCTACGGCATCGACATCAACCAGCGCGCCACGCTGCGGGCCTTCGAGCAGTCGATCTTCACCACCACCCTGGGCGGCGACCACGGCTTCAACGACGGCTGGTCGTTCGACTGGCGGCTGAACTTCACCCGTGCCATCGACGATCGCTCGGTCGTCGGTGAGGCGCGTTACGACAGCCCCTCGACGCGAACCCTGCGCCCGACCGTGGTCTATGACTTCACCAATCCGCAGCTGGCCCGTGTGAGCCTGTTCACCACCACCTCGGCGGCGGGCACCTTCAGCGCCGGTACGCCGGTTACGAACATTGACAGCTTCAGCCGCCCGCTGAGCTCGCTGCGGTCGCTTGACGCGGTCGACACGACCGAGGCCTACACCGGAAAATTCAACGTGCGACGCGAACTGCCGATGTTCGGCGGCGATGCTCGCCTCACCGTCGGCGGTCAGTTCGACCAGCGCACCAAGGAGGCCGTCGAGAACGAACGGGTCCTCAACACCTCCGCCCAGTTTACGGCCGCGGGAATCTCGACCACCTTCCTGCCGGTGTCGAGCAACCGCCCGTTCGCCGGCGAAATCCCGCTCGGCTACAGCTTCCGCTATTTCGACATCCTCTCGATGCGGAACAATGTACGTCTGGCCGCGCAGATCGCGCCCTTCGTCCCGATCCGCGGGAACTATTACAACGTCGAGGAACAGGTCATGGCGGCCTATGCCATGGGCCGCGTCGCCTATGACTGGGGCAGCGTCAACGGCGGCGTACGTATCGAGCAGGTCAAGAACACCGGCCAGGCCTATGTGAACCTGAGCGGTGTCAGCACCCTGATCGAGGTCGAGAGCGACGAGACGCTGGTCTTCCCCAGCCTGCACATCAACTACAATCTGAACGAAGACATGAAGCTGCGGCTGTCGTTCAACAGCGGCGCGGCGCGTCCGGACTATGACCAGCTGCGTCCGAACTTCACCTTCAGCGACACCAACCTGACCGTCTCGGGCGGCAACCCCGAAGCCAAGCCGGAACGCGCCTATGGCGTCGACACCTATTTCGAATGGTATGTCCAGCCGCAGGGCTTCGTGTCGCTGGGTGCCTTCTACAAGAAGGTCGAGGACGTGCTGTTCGACGACGTGCGCCCGTTCGGCCTCGATGTTCTGGACAGCGGCGGCATTGACCGGTCGGCCTATACCCTGAGCACGATCACCAACGGCGGCGACGGCTACATCTATGGTCTCGAGGCCACCGTTCAGCAGCAGCTGGAGCCCTTCACCGGGAAGTTCGGCCTGCCGGGCTGGATGGGCGGGTTCGGCCTGTCGGCCAATGTGACCCTGAATGAAAGCGAGGCGACCGCGCCGGACGGCTCCAAGATCGCCCTGCCCGGCACATCGGACATCGTCTACAATGTGGGGGCCTATTACGAGAAATACGGGCTGTCGATGCGCCTGAACTACCAGTATCGCAGCGAATGGATCGACGCCTTTGGCCCGGCCGCAGACGGCGGGAATTTCTACTGGGCGACCGACGACGAGCTGGATTTCTCGGCGCGTTACGCCATCAACGACAACATCGAGCTCTATTTCGACGGCTCGAACCTGCTGAACGAGGCGGGGCGTCGCTACGTGCGCGACAGCGCCTACACGATCGAGTGGGAACGTTTCGGCAGCCGTTACGCCGGCGGCGTCCGCTTCACCTTCTGATCCAGGCGGGCCCTCGAGGGCCGCAAATGAAAGGGCCGGGCGGCGACGCCCGGCCCTTTTTTCGTCAGCGGCTGTCCCGCTTCGGTACAGTGACGCTGGACGCTGTGGCCAAGCCCGGCTAGGTCGCCTTGGGGGCGAAAGCGGGCCGATACGGTTCGCCATTTGCAAGGTGTCTCCCGAACCGGCGCACAGGCGCCAGAACGGGACAGTCGGGTCGCATGTTTCTCGAAGGCCAGGTCAACTGGATGTGGGTATGGGGTGCCGCCGCGGCCGTCGGCTGGGTCCTGGCTCTGGTCGCGATCTTTTTCGCCCTCCGAAAGAGCACGGAGCATGTCAGCACGTCGGATCAGCTGGATCTGATCCAGCGCATGGCCGACGATTCCCAGAAGCGTCTGTTCGAGACGCTGAACGCCATTCCTGTGGCCCTGGTCGAGACCGACAAACAGGGCAAATTCGTCTTCGCCAATCGCGCCGCACACCAGTTGCTGGGACGCAAGGACGCCGAGCTAATCGGCTTGCGCTTCCATTCGGCGACCTGGGGCATCACCTTCCCGGACGGTCGGCCGGTGCCGCCCGATCTCCTGCCCACGGCACGGGCGCTGCGGGGGCAGACGGTCAAGGGCTTCCAGCACCTGCTGGCCAATCCCACCTCGCGTCGCAAGATGCTGGTCTCGGTGACGGCGATGCCGATCGAGAATGAGGTCGGCCAGATCACCGGCTCGACCGCCGCCATCGTCGAGAGCGAAGGCCTGCAGACGCCGGAAGTCGTGATGATCGAGGCCGCTCCCGTGCCCGCCGTGGCGTCCGACGGCCTGGCCCGGCGGGTGTTCGACGCCGCCTCCAGCGCCCTGGTCGTCATCGGTCTGGACGGACGGGTGCGTGACACCAATCGCACCGCCCTGCTTCTGCTGGGCC
The DNA here is from genome assembly GCF_049897345.1 of Brevundimonas sp. TWP2-3-4b2. Taxonomy (NCBI): domain Bacteria; kingdom Pseudomonadati; phylum Pseudomonadota; class Alphaproteobacteria; order Caulobacterales; family Caulobacteraceae; genus Brevundimonas; species Brevundimonas sp. TWP2-3-4b2. The sequence continues at coordinate 43,241 of NZ_JAFCWB010000005.1, forward strand.
GGACCGAGGCGGATGGCGACTTCGCCGATCTGTTTCTGGACGAGCGCGACCGGCTTGAAGGTCGGCAGGCCCTGAGGGCCGCCGTGTCCGCGCCGGCAGGCGAGGCCGAGCCGATCCTGTCCCGACAGGGCGCTGCGGACGGTGTTCGCTGGTCGATCCTGCCGCTGAGTGACGCTGACGGTGTGGTCGATGCCCTGCTGCTGGCCGGCGAACGCGCCGATACATCACCGAACCCGGACACTGTGGATCGCGGCGACGTCCCTGCGCTCGAGTCCGTGCCGACGCCGGACGTGTCCGCTGAACTGGCCGCCTTGCGCGAGGCGGCCGAGGCCGCGCGAACGCAGGCCGACGAAGCCCTGGCCGCCGCCGCCGCCGCCCGGGACGAGGCGCAGGGCGCCCGCGCCGCGGCGTCAAAGGCCGAGCAGGACGCCGAGCTCCAGCTCCAAGGCGGTCGCCGGATGGAAAATGTCGGCCGCCTGACCGGTGGGCTCGCGCACGACTTCAACGCCCTGCTGGGTGTCATGACCGGGGCGCTCGACATGATGTTGCGCCAGGCTGACGATCCGGCGCGTGTCCGCCGCATCGGCCAGGCCGCGCTGGCTGCCGGCCAGAGGGGCGAGTTGCTGACGCGCCGCCTGACCGCCTTCTCGCAGGGCGATGACGAGCCCGTGCTGCGCGTTCTCGACGCCGCAGTACTTCTGCGCGGCATGGAGACCCGGCTGAGGGCGCTCGCCGGACCGGGCGTGGATCTGATGATCGAGGGACCGACCGTCGAGGCGCTGGTCCGGCTGGATCCCGTCGCCTTTGAAGGCGCGGTCAGCGGCCTGACGCGGAATGCCGTCGAGGCCGTCGCCGGCCAGGGCTCGATCGCCGTGCGGCTGGAGACCATGCTTGAGGGCGGCGTGCGGCTCAGCGTCCGCGACAGTGGTCCGGGCATGGACCGCGATCTGGCCGCGCGCGCGGTCGAGCCCTTCTTCACCACGCGCGAGGGCGCGGCGGGTCTCGGCCTGTCGCAGGCCTATGCCTTTTCGCGCCAGTCGGGGGGAGTCCTGTCGATCGACAGCGCGCCGGGCGAAGGTGCGGAAGTCTCGATCACCCTGCCCAGCGCGGCCTGAAGCCGGTTCTCTTTCGTCAATTCCCCGGACCGGTGTAAAGGTTAACAGGGGGCCGGGAGGGTCGACATGAAACCGTTGCGTCTGATCGTGGTTCTGGTGGTGCTCGGCTATGCCGGGTGGCTGGCCTGGCCGTTCCTCTCACCCATGCTGGAAGGAGCCGCGCCTGACGTGGCCACCGCCCGCGTCGGTGCCGAAGCCTCTGCGGGCGGGGATCTGTTCGGCTTTCTGCCGGTCTGGGCGCTCTGGGCCGGCGCCGTCGGTCTCTATGTCGTCGCCGCTGTGATGCTGGGGGCCGGAAATACCCGCGCGGCCATCGCCTATTTCCTGGGCTTCGCCGCCGATGTCGTCTTGCGACTGGCCATGGGCCGGCAGGGCGGGGCGGACGTCGGTGCCCGATCCAGCGGCCCTGCAAGCATGGCCGCCCCTGACGGGATCAACGGCCTGCCGATCGACACGGTCTGGCTGGTGCTGGGGGCCCTGTTCCTTCTGGGCGTGCTGGTCGCGGTCGCCAGCCGTCGGGTCCGGCGCAAGCGAACAGCCGGCCAGCTGAATTTCTGACGCCTGTCGAAGGCGCGTTCGGGAGCCTATATGCGGCGCTGCGGTTGACCCCGGTGGTCTGCGCCGTCAGGTTCCGCGCGCCCTCCCACGCCCACGATCAGACCCGAGATACGCCATGGCCGACGCCGCCCCTTCCAGCACTTATGACGTGGTCATCATCGGCGGAGGACCCGGTGGCTACAACGCGGCCATCCGCGCCGGCCAGCTGGGGCTCAGGGCCGCCTGTATCGAAATGCGCGAGACCCTCGGCGGGACCTGCCTGAACGTCGGTTGTATGCCGTCCAAGGCCCTGCTGCACGCCTCGGAACTGTTCGAGGCGGTGACCCGGGAATTTCCGACCCTGGGCATCGAGGTCGGAGCGCCGAAGCTGAACCTGGCCCGGATGATGAGCCAGAAGCAGGACAGCGTGAACGCCCTGACCAAGGGCATCGAATTCCTGTTCAAGAAGAACAAGGTCGACTGGATCCGGGGCCGCGGCCGCATCGCGGGCAAGGGTCAAGTCGAGGTCACGTCCGCCGACGGCTCAAAGACCTTGCTGACCGCAAAGGACATCGTCATCGCCACCGGCTCCGAGCCGACGCCGCTTCCCGGTGTGGCCTTCGAGGCGGACCGGGTGGTGGATTCCACCGGTGCCCTGTCGCTGTCCGCCGTGCCGAAGCATCTGATCGTCGTCGGGGCCGGCATCATCGGCCTGGAACTCGGCTCGGTCTGGCGCCGACTGGGTGCCCTGGTGACGGTGGTCGAATATCTCGACCGTATCTCGCCCGGGATGGACAAGGACCTGGCGACCGCCTTCCAGCGCGTGCTGACCAAACAGGGCATGACCTTCAGGCTGGGCGCCAAGGTGACGGCTTCGAAGACCGGCAAGGACGGCGTCGAACTGACGGTCGAGCCGTCAGCGGGCGGTGCCGCCGAGACGATGAAGGGTGACGTGGTCCTGGTCGCCATCGGACGTCGCCCCTACACCGAAGGCCTCGGACTGGAGACGGTCGGGGTCGCGGTCGACAAGCGGGGATTCCTGGTCAGTGACCACTTCAAGGTCGCCGAGGGCGTCTGGGTCATGGGCGACGTCACCTATGGCCCGATGCTGGCGCACAAGGCCGAGGAGGACGCCGTGGCGGTGATCGAGCTGATCGCGGGCAAGGCGGGTCACGTCGACTACAATCTGGTGCCCAGCGTGGTCTACACCGCGCCTGAAGTGGCCTGGGTCGGCAAGACCGAGGACCAGCTCAAGGCCGAGGGCGTGGCCTACAAGGCCGGGAAATTCCCGTTCACCGCCAACAGCCGCGCCAAGATCAACCACGAGACGGACGGTTTCGTGAAGGTGCTGGCCGACGCGGCGACCGACCGGATTCTGGGGGTTCACATCCTCGGGCCACAGGCCGGCGAGATGATCGGCGAGGCCTGTGTGGCCATGGCGTTCGGCGGATCGTCGGAAGACATCGCCCGCGTCTGCCACCCGCACCCGACACGCTCGGAAGCCGTCAAACAGGCGGCCATGGGCGTCGAAGGCTGGACGATGCAGGCCTGATCAGGCCGGTCGTCAGGCACCCGGGATGAGGAGACGGTTCGGGGCCTGGCGGCGAAGGCCCCCGAACGCAACGAGATTGACGGGGAAATCCAGGGTGACTTCCCGGAACCGGCCCAGCAGGTCTGCGCCGATCAGCATGGCCGGCCGCCCTGACAGGCCGAGGGTCTCGAAACAGTGCAGGTCGGCGAACAGCATCGGCGTGGCCCCGAGCCGCTGGGGGCCGAACCTGAGATCATCGACCATGGCCAGGTCCGCGCTGAGGCTCTGACCCGTAACGCCATAGACCGGCACTTCGCGGGCCAACAGGCCGCCGTCGCGACGGCGGGAGGAGATCGCTCGCCGCAGTTCCTGATTGCCGATCGAATACTGGGCACCACTGTCGATGAAGGCCGACGTCGGCTGACCGTCCACGGTGATTCGAGTCATGATCATCTGGCCGAACCGGCCCCGGATCGAGCGAATGCCTTCGCGGCGCATGCGGGACCCGGTGACCATGTCGCCGCCCATGGTGACGGTGACGCCCGGCACATTCAGACTGGCGGAGCGGCGCGCGACGTTGAACTTCAACCGGAAGCGACCCAGCACGTCCAGGCCGATCAGGCCGTCCGCCCCCAGCTGATCGCGCGAAAAGACCGGGCAGGTCAGGCCGCGGAAGCCCAGCCCGCCCAGCTGCAACCGGTCGACCGCCACGCTGCGCGTGATTCTCGCCTCGGTAATGCCGTGGACAAGGACGGGTGGCGTCGCTCTCAGGCCCAGCCGGTCCGCGAGGGTGTCGGCGATCGAGGTCGTACCGGCTCCGGTGTCGATCACGAAGGTGAAGGGGCCGTGCCCGTCGATGAAGACGGCCGCACCGACGCGGGTGAACAGGTTGCTGAGCAGCTGGATCGGCTGGTTTTCGGCCGGCGGTCCCCCGGCATCCTGCGCGTCGGCGGCCCGGGCGGAGAGGCCGAGCGCACCCAGTCCGGCCAGCAATACCCGACGGTCCACACCTGTCATGCCGCTCACGCTCCGCCCCGCCACCCCGGCGAACAGGGATACACTGTAGGCCTGCCTGACGGACCCTGACCAGTCCGTCGGCCTCAGCGTCGTGGGTGCGCGTCCGTGTAGGATTCAAGCAGGTGTCTTGCGTCGACCGCCGTGTATTTCTGGGTGGTCGACAGGCTCGCGTGGCCCAGCAGTTCCTGGATGGCTCGCAGGTCGGTTCCGGCACCCAGCAGGTGGGTGGCGAAGCTGTGGCGCAGCGCGTGGGGCGTGGTCGAGGCGGGCAAGCCCAGCCGGCCCCGAAGGCGCTGGACCATCGCCTGGACGTGGCGCGGCGTCAGCGGTCCGCCGCGTCGCGCGCGAAACAGGGCGTCCTCCGGTGCCAGCGGAAACGGCTGCAGCGCCAGATAGGCGTCCACGGCCGACCGCACGACCGGCAGAACCGGAGCCAGCCGGGTTTTGCCGCCCTTGCCGGTGATGCGCAGGGTCTCGGGAACCGGCGCATCGGCGCGGGTCAGGGACAGGCCCTCCGAAATCCGCAGGCCGCATCCATAGAGCAGGGTCAGGACGGCGCGATCGCGCGCGGCCTCCCACGGCGGGCTGTCCGGGTCCGCTTCAGGCTCCTGCATCAGGCCGCGTGCCTGGTCCTCGCTGACCGGGCGGGGCAGGGACGCCTTGATCCGTGGCCCGCGGACGAGGGCCAGCTGCGGGGCCGGCGTGGCGCAGCGGCGGTCGAGGAAGGCGTGGAAGGCGCGGATGGCCGACAGCGTCTGGCTGATCGATCGCGCGGCCAGCGGATGATCGCCGCTGCGCCGCTCGGCCAGATGGGCGCGGACTTCGGCGGCGGACACGCTGCCCAGATCTGCGAGACGCTGGGGTTCCCCGCGATGGCGCTGCAGGAAGGCCAGATACAGTCGGCCGATGCGGCCGTAGGCCTCCAGCGTATTGGCGGCCAGCCGGCGTTCGTGCGCCAGGTGCTCAAGCCACGCCGACAGGGCCTCGTCGGCGGTCAACCGGGCCCCTTTCAGCTCAGAATCGGCCATCGTTCAGCGGTCCGTTCCACCACCCGGGCGATGAAGGCCACCAGCTCGCAGCCCATGGTCGGGGCGAAGCCGTCCTCTTCGGGTGAGCCGAAGGCGCAGAGGGCATGGCGCGCCGGGACCTCGGCACCGGGGAATTGCGGGGCCATGCGGATCAGGGCGACGGACTTCATCTCGGCCTCGTTCGCGCCGAACAGGTTCAGGCCGTCGAAATTGGGCCCGAGCCAGGTCAGGCCGTGGTCGCCCAGCAGGTCGTCGACGCCACCCGCCTCGAGTCCGCGCCAACCGAACGGCACGCCGCCGGGCTTTTCCAGCGCAATGGCGGCACCGGCGAGACCGAACCGCCCCTGCGCCACCGCATCGAGGCGGCGGGCGAGATCGGAAGGATTGCGCGCCTCCATCAGATCGAGGGCGGCGACATGGGTCTGGGTCTGGGCGGCGAAATTGGCGCGGGCGATGGATTCGATACGCTTGCGGGCGTCGGCCTCGCGCTCGGCGACCTCTTCCAGCCGGGTCAGGGCGGCGCGGCCGAACTCCACGACATTGCGGCCGTGGGGCTTGAGACCGACCTCTTCCAGCAGGGAGCGATCGTCCAGCAGGAACCGGGGGTTGGCCTGCAGCCAGGCGCGGATCTCCGGCCAGTGCGGCTCTTCCGGCTTGGACGAGAGGTCAGGCGAAACGCTCACAAACCTCTCCTTGAGGCAAATCTACAGAATGGACTGGCCCGTCTTGCCCCAGTCCGCCAGGAAGGCATCAAGCCCCTTGTCGGTTAACGGGTGTTTGACCAGCGCCTTGAAAACGTCGGCCGGGAGGGTCGCGGCGTCGGCACCGGCGACAGCGGCGGCGCTGACATGGTTCGGATTGCGCAGCGACGCGGCCAGAATCTGCGTGTCGAAGCCGTGCACGTCGTACAGCACCCGGATTTCCTCCAGCAGGCCGATGCCGTCCGCGCCGTGGTCTTCCAGCCGGCCGACGAAGGGCGAGATGAAGGTGGCACCGGCCTTGGCGGCCAGCATGGCCTGGGCTGCCGAGAAGCACAGGGTGACGTTGGTCCGGATCCCCTTGTCGGCGAACGCCCGCGCCGCGCGCAGCCCGTCCCAGGTCAGGGGCAGTTTCACGACCACGTTCGGGGCAATGTCGGCGAGCTTGTCGCCCTCCTTCACCATGGTCTCGAAATCGGTCGCCACGGCCTCGGCCGAGATCGGGCCCTCGACGAGGGCGCAAATCTCGGCGATGACCTCGGCGATGTTGCGACCGGATTTGGCGATCAGCGAGGGATTGGTGGTGACGCCGTCCACCATGCCGGTGGGGACCATGTCCCTGATGACGGCGACGTCGGCTGTGTCGAGAAAGAGTTTCATGCGCGTCTCTCTAGCGGAGCAGGCCTCGCGGTGAAAGTCGCCAGCGTCCTCATTCCCCTGCCGGTGCCGGAGGCCTTCGACTATGAGGTGCCCGAGGGGCTGGACGTCGCGCGCGGCGATCAGGTCGCCGTGCCGCTGGGGCCCCGACTGATACGGGGCATCGTGTCCGAGGCGCGCGAGACGACGGGCTCGAACCGGCGACTGAAGGCGATCGACCATGTGCTGGACGATCCGCGCCTGCCCGAACGCACGATGGATTTCGTCGAATGGGCCGCGCGCTGGACCTTGAGCCCGCCCGGCGAGATGGCGGCCACGGCCCTGAAGGGCCTGCGCGCGCCCCGGCCCCGACCCGAGCGGCGGGTGCGGCGGGTCGGCGACCGGACTCCCGCCCGGCCGACGGCCGCCCGCACGGCGGTTCTGGAGACACTGGGCCAGCGTTCGATGCCGGGGCCGGATCTGGCGCGGGCGGCGAATGTGTCCTCGGGCGTGGTCAAGGGGCTGGTCGACGAGGGCGTGCTGGAGATCATCGAGATCGAGGCGGTCGCGGCCTTTGACGCGCCGGATTCCGACCATGCCCCGGCAACGCTCAACCCCGATCAGGCGGCGGCGGCGCATGAGATGGCCGAGGCGACGGCGAAAGGCGGCTTCGCGCCCTTCCTGCTCGACGGGGTCACCGGATCGGGCAAGACGGAGGCCTATCTGGAGGCGGCGGCACGGACGCTGAAGACCGATCCGACGGCGCAGATCCTGATCCTTCTGCCCGAAATCGCCCTGACCCAGGCCCTGATCGCCCGTATCACCGACCGGTTCGGCGCGGCCCCGGCGGAATGGCATTCGGGCGTCGCCCCGCCGCGCCGGCGTCAGGTCTGGGAGGCGGTCATCGCCGGGCGCTGCAATATCGTGGTCGGTGCCCGGTCGGCCCTGTTCCTGCCCTATGCCAACCTGCGGCTGGTGGTGGTCGACGAGGAGCACGACGGCTCGTTCAAACAGGAAGAGGGGCTGGTCTATCACGGCCGCGACCTGGCCGTGGCGCGGGCGCGGATCGAGGGGGCGACGGTGGTGCTGGCCTCGGCCACGCCCTCGCTGGAGACGCTGTGGAATGCCCATCAGGGCCGTTATGGCTGGCTGAAGCTGGCGGCACGGCACGGCGCGGCGGTACTGCCGGACATCTCGTTGCTGGACCTGCGCCAGAATCCGCCCGATCCCCAGACGTGGCTGTCGCAGCCCTTGCGCGAGGCCATCGGCGAGACCTTTGCCCGCGGCGAGCAGACCCTGCTGTTCCTGAACCGGCGGGGCTATGCGCCGGTGGTGCTGTGCCGGGTCTGTGGCCATCGGCTGACCGCGCCCGACACCGACAGCTGGCTGGTCGAGCACCGCTACACCGGGCGGCTGATCTGCCATCTGACCGGGTTCTCAATGATCCGGCCGAAACAGTGCCCGGCCTGCGGAGCCGAGGAGTCCCTGGTCTCGGTCGGGCCCGGGGTGGAACGCGTCGAGGAAGAGGTGCGCCAGCTGTTCCCGCAGGCGCGGACGGCGGTGTTCAGCAGTGACACGGCCCCCGATGCGAAATCCGCCCGGGCCCTGATCCAGCGGATGGTTGCGGGCGAGATCGATATTCTGGTGGCGACCCAGGCCGCGGCCAAGGGGCACAATTTCCCGCATCTGACGCTGGTGGGGGTGGTGGACGCCGACCTCGGCCTGCGCGGCGGTGACCTGCGCGCGGCCGAGCGGACCTTCCAGCTGCTGACGCAGGCGACAGGCCGTGCAGGCCGGGCGGACAAGCCGGGGCGGGCCATCCTGCAGACCTGGACGCCCGACCATCCGGTGCTGATGGCGCTCGCGGCGGGCGATCGTGACGCCTTCGTCGAGGCCGAGCTGGCCGAGCGCGAGGCCGCCTCCCTGCCGCCGCACGGCCGTCTGGCGGCGATCATCCTGTCCAGCGAGAATGCCGCAGCGGTGGAGAAGGTCGCGCGCGATCTGGCGGGGAACATCCCCAACGCCGAACGGCTGGAGGTCTATGGCCCCGCCGATGCACCGCTGGCGCTGGTACGGGGGCGCAGGCGCAAACGGTTGCTGGTCCGGGCGGATCGCGACGTCGACCTGCAGGGGTTCCTGCGGGCGTGGCTGGCGCGGGTGAAGGTGCCGGCGTCCGTGCGGCTGAGCGTTGACGTGGATCCCTACAGCTTCCTGTAGCCGGTCAACCGCCCGGCTGGCTGTTGACCACAACGCCCGGCAGCGGCCCGGTCAGGCGGATCTCGAACAGTTTCGGCCAGTTCTTGCCCGTGACGAACAGGCGCCGTCCCACGGGGTCCCAGGCGATGCCGTTCAGGACCGCGTCGGTCGGGTCGAGCTCCGACCGGTCCGGCATCAGGGTCGACAGGTCGATGACGCCGGTGATCCGACCCGTGGCCGGATCGATGCGGACGATGAAGTCGGTCTGCCAGATGTTGGCGAAGACCTCGCCGTCGATCCATTCCAGTTCATTGATCTGCCCCAGCGGCCGGCCCTGAAGGGTCACGGGCACGTGCCCGGTCTCGGTCAGGGTTACCGGATCGAGGAAGCGCAGGGAGGGCGTGCCGTCTGACAGAATCAGCCGGGTGGCGTCATGCGTCAGGCCCCAGCCCTCGCCCGAGTAGGCGAACTCGCCCTCGGGCAGAAGGGTTTCGGGGTTCCAGATGAAACCTTTTCCGTCCTTCCAGGTCAGGGTCAGCATCCGATCGCCGAAGACCGTCAGCCCCTCGCCGAAATAGGCCGGGCCCAGCTGGCGGCGTTGCAGCACCACCCCGTCCTCCAGCCGGACCTTGCGGATCGTCGACGGCGAGCGGCCGGTGCTTTCCAGCAGCACGCCGTCGCGGAACACCAGCCCCTGGGTGAAGGCGGCCGGATCGTGCGGATAGGTGTGGACCACCTCAAAGCCATAGACCGGCACCGGCGTGGGCTGAGGCACCGTCTCCGTCGCGGCCGGCACCGTCGTCTGCGCCAGCGCCGGCAGAGGCGTCAGCAACAGGACGAACAGGAGCGCCGCGACCCGCATGGTCAGACGCCGGGCTCTGCGGTTTCCGCCTTGTTCAGCGCGGCCTGACGAGCCGCCAGGACCGCCTGTTTCTTCTCCGAGGCCTTGCGGCTCCACATGTTGAGCACCTCGACCCCGGCCGAGAAGGCCATGGCGGCGTAGATATAGCCCTTGGGCACATGGGCGCCGAAGCCCTCGGCGATCAGCACCATGCCGATCATCAGCAGGAAGCCGAGGGCCAGCATGACCACGGTCGGATTGTCGTTGATGAAGTTCGCCAGCGGATCGGCGGCCAGCAGCATGACGGTGACGGCGACCAGCACGGCCACGACCATGATCGGCAGGTGATCGGTCATGCCGACCGCGGTCAGGATGGAATCGATCGAGAAGACCAGATCCAGCAGAATGATCTGAAAAATGGCCGAGCCGACGTTGGAGATGACCATGTCGGTCTTATCCTTCTCCAGCATGTCGTCGCTCCTGGAGTGATCGACGCTGTGGTGGATTTCCTTGGTCGCCTTCCACAACAGGAACAGGCCGCCCGCGATCAGGATCATGTCCTTCCACGAGAAGGCATTGTCCATGACCGTGAAGACCGGTGCCGTCAGGCTGACGATCCAGGCGATCATCGACAACAGGGCCAGACGCATGATCAGGGCAAGGGAAATGCCGATACGGCGGACCCTCTGGCGATGTTCCGGCGGCAGCTTGTTCGACAGGATCGAGATGAAGATCAGGTTGTCGATCCCCAGCACCACCTCCATCACGATGAGGGTGACCAGCGCGGCCCAGGCGGCGGGATCGGACAGGAGTGCTGTGATTTCGGTCATGGGCCCTGGGATATGCCAGCCCGGGACGCCGCGCCAGAATTTTTCGCCGCCGCAGGCGCGTCAGTGCGCCGCGCTGGAGCCGCCCACTGGACCCGGCGCCCCGCCTCGCCTAGCCAAGGGTAAGTTACATTTCCTTTTGTCAGGTGAAGCGTGCCCTCAGGTCTTGCCGCCCTTCTCGACGACGTCGCCGCGATCGCCAAAATGGCGGCGGCCTCGGTCGACGACGTCTCCGCCGCCGCCGGCCGCGCCAGCGTCAAGGCCGCCGGCGTGGTGGTCGACGACGCCGCCGTGACACCGGGTTACGCTATGGGCTTCTCGCCCCAGCGCGAGCTGCCGATCATCGGCAAGATCGCGATCGGGTCGCTGAAGAACAAATTCCTGATCCTCCTGCCGGGGGCCCTGCTGATCAGCGCCTTTGCGCCCTGGGCGCTGACGCCGCTGCTGATGATCGGCGGCGCCTATCTGTGTTTCGAGGCGTCGGAGAAGATATGGGAGAAGCTGGCGGGTCATGGCGGGGGCGAGACACCGACGGACGAGCTGGCCCTGTCGTCCGCCGCGCAGGAAAAGAAGATGGTGGGGTCGGCGATCCGCACCGACCTGATCCTTTCGGCCGAGATCACCGCCATCGCCCTGGCCGATCTGGCCGAACGCCCGCTGGCGACCCAGGCGGCGGCCCTGGCCTTGGTCGGGCTGCTGATTACCGGGGCCGTCTATGGGGCCGTGGCACTGATCGTGAAGATGGACGACATCGGCCTGCACCTCGCCGAGCGCCGATCGGCGTCAGCCCGTTCGGTAGGACGGGGCCTGGTCCACGCCATGCCGATGGTGTTGTCAGGGCTGGCGACGATCGGCACCGGGGCCATGCTGTGGGTCGGCGGCGGGATTCTGGTCCACGGCCTGCACGAGTACCATCTCGATCTCTTGCCCGGCCTGATCGAACGCCTGGGACACGCCGCCGGGCAGGTTGCCCTCATCGGCCCCGTCACCCAATGGCTGGCGACGGCTTCCGCCTCGGCGGTCGTCGGCCTCGTGACCGGCGGGATCATCGTTGCGCTCCTGCATCTCATACCGCGCGGCAAGCACGCCGCCCACTGATCGGGTGCGGCAATCAGACGGGCCGCGACCCGCCGCGTCGGTTGCGGTCAGGGGGTTACGATGCTATCAGGCGCCCGGCTGAGCCGGAGGGTGCGTTGCAAGACGCGCTCCCCAAGTGCTTTCTTCAAGCATTTCAGGCCTTTGATCGGTGCGCACTCCGCCGCCGGTCGCAAACCCGAACGCTAACCCGCGCGGACCTTATAAGTGGCTGACGATTACAGGACGACGGAAGTCGGCGAGCGCTACGCACAGGCGCTCTTTGACCTCGCTGACGAGACAGGCGTCCTCGACGCCGTGCGCGCCGACCTGGCCTCGCTGCGCGCCGCGTGGAACGAGAGCGCGGACCTGCGCCGCCTCGCCAGTTCTCCGGTCATCGCCTCCGAGGACCAGCAGAAGGGTCTGGTCGCCATCGCCGACAAGGCGAAGTTCAACGGCGTGACCCGCAATTTCCTCGGCCTGCTGGGCCAGAACGGCCGCTCACGCGACCTGCCCGCCGTCATCGCTGGTTTCGACCTGCTGTATGCGAGGAAGACCGGGGTCGTCGCCGCCGAGGTGGTTTCGGCCCAGGCCCTGACCCCCGCCCAGATGAATTCCATCCAGACCGCGCTCCGCACCTCGCTGGGCAAGGATCCGGAAATGACCGCCCGCGTCGATCCGTCGATTTTGGGCGGCCTCAAGGTCAAGGTCGGCTCGAAGCTTTTCGACGCCTCGCTGAAGACCAAGCTCGACCAGATGAAGTTCGCCCTGAAGCGCGCGTAAGCGCGCTGACCAACAAGAATGCAGCGGGCCTGACCCCTGCGCTGACAAGACGATAACAGAGAGCCTGTCATGGACATCCGCGCCGCCGAAATCTCGGCCATCCTCAAGTCGCAGATCGCCTCCTTCGGCGTTGAAGCCGACGTGTCCGACGTCGGCCAGGTGCTTTCGGTCGGCGACGGCATCGCCCGCATCCACGGTCTGGACAATGTCCAGGCCGGCGAGATGATCGAATTCCCCAAGGCCGGCGTGAAGGGCATGGCCCTGAACCTCGAGCGCGACAACGTCGGTGCCGTGATCTTCGGCCAGGACAACCAGATCGCCGAGGGCGACGAGGTCCGCCGTCTGGGCGAGATCGTGGACGTTCCGGTCGGCAAGGGTCTGCTGGGCCGCGTCGTCAACCCGCTGGGCGAGCCGATCGACGGCAAGGGCCCGATCCAGTTCACCGAGCGCCGCCGCGTCGACGTGAAGGCTCCCGGCATCATCCCGCGCAAATCGGTGCATGAGCCGATGCAGACCGGCCTGAAGGCCATCGACACGCTGATCCCGATCGGCCGCGGCCAGCGCGAACTGATCATCGGTGACCGTCAGGTCGGCAAGACCGCCGTCGCCATCGACACCATCCTGAACCAGAAGAGCACCAACGCCGCCGCGACCAGCGAAGGCGAGAAGCTGTACTGCATCTACGTCGCCATCGGCCAGAAGCGCTCGACCGTCGCCCAGATCGTCAAGACGCTCGAGGAGCGTGGTGCCCTGGACTACACCATCGTCGTCGCCGCCACGGCGTCGGAGCCGGCCCCGCTGCAGTTCCTGGCCCCGTTCTCGGGCACGGCCATGGGCGAGTTCTTCCGCGACAACGGCATGCACGCCCTGATCGTCTATGACGATCTGTCGAAACAGGCCGTGGCGTACCGCCAGATGTCCCTGCTGCTGCGCCGCCCGCCGGGCCGCGAAGCCTATCCGGGCGACGTCTTCTATCTGCACAGCCGCCTGCTGGAGCGTTCGGCCAAGCTGAACGCCGACTACGGCTCGGGCTCGATGACCGCCCTGCCGCTGATCGAGACCCAGGCCAACGACGTCTCGGCCTACATCCCGACCAATGTGATCTCGATCACCGACGGCCAGATCTTCCTCGAGTCCGACCTGTTCTACCAAGGCATCCGCCCCGCCGTGAACGTCGGCATCTCGGTGTCGCGCGTGGGCTCGTCGGCCCAGACCAAGGCGATGAAGAAGGTCGCCGGCTCGATCAAGGGCGAACTGGCCCAGTATCGCGAGATGGCCGCCTTCGCCAAATTCGGCTCGGACCTCGATGCCTCGACCCAGAAGCTGCTGGCCCGCGGGGCCCGTCTGACCGAGCTGCTGAAGCAGCCGCAGTACAGCCCGCTGACCATGGAAGAACAGGTCGTCTCGGTCTACGCCGGTACGCGCGGCTATCTGGACGGCATCGCTGTGGGCGACATCGGCCGTTTCGAGAGCGAACTGCTGGCCCGCATCAAGTCGTCGAACGCCGGCCTGCTGGACGGCATCCGCGCCAAGAAGGACCTCACCGCCGAGCTCGAAGCCGAGCTGAAGTCGGTGCTGGAAGCCTTCGTCAAGACGTTCGCCTGAGCCCCGGCCGGATAGCGAGAGAGTAGCCCCGGATGGCCAGCCTCAAGGAAATGCGCAATCGGATCGGAAGCGTGAAGTCCACGCAGAAGATCACGAAAGCCCTGAACATGGTCGCCGCGGCCAAGCTGAAGCGCGCCCAGGACCAGGCCGAAAGCGCGCGTCCCTATGCCCGCAAGATGGCAGCGGTGATCGCCAATCTGGCGGCCGGTGTGTCGGGTGACGGCGCGCCGAAGTTGCTGGCCGGCACGGGCAAGGACCAGAAACACCTCGTCGTCGTCGCCACCGGCGACAAGGGCCTGGCGGGCGGGTTCAACACCAACGTCATCCGGGCCGCGCGCGAGCGGATCAACAGCCTGATCGCCGCCGGCAAGGACGTCCGCATCATCGCCGTGGGCCGCAAGTCCCGCGACGGCCTGTCGCGCCTGTACGGCGACAAGCTGGTGAAGACCTTCGAGATGAGCGACCACAAGGTCGTGGGTCTGCCCGCCGCCGAGCCGATCGCGGCCCTGGTCGCCGAGGAGTTCGAGGCCGGCCACGCCGACGTCGTGACCCTGTTCTACAGCCGGTTCCAGTCGGTCATCGCCCAGGTGCCGACGCCGAAACAGCTGATCCCGGCGGTCGTCGACGGGGATGCCCCCCCGATCGACCTGAACGGCGCGACCTATGAGTACGAGCCCTCGGAAGAGGAAATCCTCGAGACCCTGCTGCCGCGCAACATCACCACCCAGATCCTGGCCGCCCTGTACGAGAACCAGGCCAGCTTCTTCGGGGCCCAGATGGGCGCCATGGACAATGCCACCCGCAACGCGGGCGACCTGATCAACGCCCTGACGCTCAGCTACAACCGCAGACGCCAGGCCCAGATCACCACCGAACTGATCGAGATCATCGCCGGCGCCGAAGCCCTCTGATCCGATTCCTGCCCAGACAAGACCTTCCGAACGGAATGAACCGATGACCGACACCACCGCCAAGAAACCCGCCGCCGCCAAGAAGCCGGCCGCTCCCAAGGCTCCCAAGACCGTTTCGGGGGCCGCCGCCGCCGCGACCGGAAACACGGTCGTCACTGCCGGCACCGGCGTGGGCCGGATCGCCCAGGTCATCGGCGCCGTTGTGGACGTCGAGTTCACCGGCCAGCTGCCGGCGATCCTGAACGCCCTGGAGACGCAGAACGTCGACCAGAAGACCGGCCTGCCCTTCACCCTGGTTCTGGAAGTCGCCCAGCACCTCGGCGAGAACATGGTCCGCACCATCGCCATGGACACCTCGGAAGGCCTGACGCGCGGCCAGGCCGTGATCGACACCGGCACCTCGATCCTGGCTCCGGTCGGTCCCGGCACCCTCGGCCGCATCATGAACGTCGTCGGCGCGCCGATCGACGAACAGGGCCCGATCAAGACCACCATGTACCGCCCGATCCACCGCGAGGCCCCGAGCTTCGAGGAGCAGTCGACGTCGTCGGAAATCCTCGTCACGGGCATCAAGGTCATCGACCTGATGTGCCCCTATACCAAGGGCGGCAAGGTCGGCCTGTTCGGCGGCGCCGGCGTGGGCAAGACCGTGACCATGCAGGAACTGATCAACAACATCGCCAAGGCCTACGGCGGTTATTCGGTGCTGGCCGGCGTGGGTGAGCGCACCCGCGAGGGCAACGACCTGTATCACGAGATGATCGAGTCCAACGTGAACGTGGACCCGGCCAAGAACGGCGGCTCGACCGAGGGCTCGAAATGCGCCCTCGTCTACGGCCAGATGAACGAGCCTCCCGGTGCCCGCGCCCGCGTCGCCCTGACCGGCCTGGCCCAGGCCGAATATTTCCGCGACGAAGAGGGCAAGGACGTCCTGCTGTTCGTCGACAACATCTTCCGCTTCACCCAGGCCGGCTCGGAAGTGTCGGCGCTGCTGGGCCGCATCCCCTCGGCCGTGGGCTATCAGCCGACCCTGGCCACCGAGATGGGCAACCTGCAGGAGCGGATCACCTCGACCAAGAAGGGCTCGATCACCTCGGTCCAGGCCATCTACGTCCCCGCCGACGACCTGACCGACCCGGCCCCCGCCGCCTCCTTCGCCCACCTGGACGCGACCACGGTTCTGAACCGCGACATCGCCGCCCAGGCCATCTTCCCGGCCGTGGACCCGCTGGACTCGACCAGCCGGATCATGGACCCGCTGGTCATCGGCGAGGAACACTACCGCGTCGCCCGTTCGGTCCAGGAAGTCCTGCAGCAGTACAAGGCCCTGAAGGACATCATCGCCATCCTGGGCATGGATGAGCTGTCGGAAGAGGACAAGCTGATCGTCTCGCGCGCCCGCAAGATCAGCCGCTTCCTGTCGCAGCCCTTCTTCGTGGCCGAGCAGTTCACCAACTCGCCGGGCAAATTCGTCTCGCTGGAAGACACGATCCGCTCGTTCAAGGGCATTGTCGCCGGCGAATACGACCACCTTCCGGAAGCCGCCTTCTACATGGTCGGTGCCATCGAGGAAGCCGTCGAGAAGGCCCAGAAGCTCGCCGCCGAGGCGGCCTGATCCATGGCCGGCAAGCTCAGCTTTTCGCTGGTGTCGCCTGAGCGCGAGGTCTTCAACGGCCTCGTCGATCAGGTCGACGCGCCGGGCATCGAGGGCGATTTCGGCGTCCTCGCCGACCACGCCCCCTTCATGACCGCCCTGCGCGAAGGCGTGGTCACGGTCATCGACGGCGGTTCGCGCCGCCAGTTCGAGGTCCACGGCGGCTTCGCCGATGTGACCCCCGCCGGCCTGACCATCCTGGCCGAACAGGCCTCGGAAGTGGCGGCGGGCTGATCTGATCATGGCCGGACCGGGCGTTGTTCTGGTCATGGCCTGGATCGGCGCGGTCTTCGGACCCATCGTCTGCATCGTTCTGATCCGGCGGTTGCTGCGCAGCCGCCGGATTTTTCTTGCCGGGACTCTGGGCGCGGCTTTCGCGATCGCATGGGGTCTCGGCGTCTGGGCCTTCCTGATCGAGCCGGCCACGCTGACGGTCCGGCATGTGACGGTGGAGAGCACCCAATGGCGGGGTCCGCCCCTCCGGATCGGCGTCATTTCCGACACCCATGTCGCCGCGCCCCACACGGATGTGGCCCGCATCGAGCGGCTCGTCGTGCGCATGAACGCCGAGCGGCCCGATGTCGTCGTGTTGCTGGGCGACTACGCCGGCGGCCATGAGCCGGCGGCCCTGAGGGCCCGTCCGGAGCAATCGAAAATCCTTCGTGGGGTCGAGGCCTTCCGCGGCCTTTCCGCGCCGCTGGGCGTACACGGTGTGCTCGGCAACCACGATTCCTGGTACGACGACGCAGCCATCAGCGCGGCCCTGACCCGGGCCGGTGTCCGGGTTCTGGACAATCGCGCGGAACGCATCGCCCGTCCGGGCAGCGCCTTCTGGGTAGCCGGGCTGGCGGATCTGCATTCGCCGCGCCAGCCGCCAACGGTGTCCGGGACCTTGCGTGACGTCACTGATGCTGCCCCGATCATCGTCCTCACCCATTGGCCGGACCCGTTCGTGGATGTGCCCGAGCGGGTCGCGCTCACCTTGGCCGGCTATACCCACTGCGGACAGGTGAACCTGCCGCTTCTGGGCCGACTGGTGCATGCGTCCGCGATGTCGGAGCGATGGGCTTGCGGCCTGTACGACGAGGGCGGGCGCAAGCTGTTCGTCACGGGGGGCGTCGGCGTATCGATCTTGCCGGTGCGGTTCCGGGCTCCCCCTGAGATCGTGATCGTGACCCTGCGCGCCGCCAAGGCTTGACCCTCCGGCCGGAGGTCCTAGATAGCCCCTGCAGACGAGGCCACGTCCTCGCCCCGGCGATCCTGGATCGCGGGCAAAGTCCGGGACGGCCCGGCCCTTTGCACGGAGGGCCGTTTCCATGGCCTGGACTTATCTGATCATCGCCGGCCTGCTCGAGATCGTGTGGGCCTATTTCATGAAACAGTCGGACGGGTTCACCCGTCTGTGGCCCAGCGTGGCGACCTTGGCCTTCATGGGGGCCAGCTTCGGCCTGCTGGCCTTGGCGATGAAGTCGCTGCCCATGGGCTCGGCCTATATGGTCTGGACCGGCATCGGCGCGGTCGGGGCGTTCATCGTCGGCGTGGTCGTCCTGCAGGAACATCTCAGCCTGATGCGGGTGCTGGCGGCGCTGCTGATCGTCGGCGGGATCGTGCTGATGCGTCTGGCCCCTGCGCACTAGCGGGGTTGGATTCGCGGCATGCTCGAACTCCGTCCCAACTGCGAGTGCTGCGACCGCGACCTGTCGTTCGACAGCGCCGAGGCCCGCATCTGCACCTTTGAATGCACCTTCTGCGCCGCCTGCGTGGATGGCGTGCTGAAGGGCACCTGCCCCAACTGCGGTGGCGGGTTCAGCGCCCGGCCGATCCGGCCCGCGCATCTGATGGCGAAATATCCGGCCTCGACGAAACGGGTGCTCAAGCCGCAGGGCTGCGCCGCCGCCTAGCCCACCAGCGGCGCGAACACGGCCACGACCTGTTCGTAGGATGTCCGTTTGAACGGTACGATCAGGTCGGGCGCGTCACTGAGCGGGCCCCAGCGCCAGGCGTCGAACTCGATCTCCCCATGGGCCTCCAGGTCGATCTCGGACTCCGCGCCGGTGAAGCGGAAGGCGAACCACTGCTGCTTCTGGCCGGCCCAGCCGCGCGCCTGTTTCGACCCGCCGTAGTCGACGGGGAAATCGTAGGCGATCCATTCCTCGGTGCGGGCGATCAGTTCGGCCGAGGTCACCCCGGTCTCCTCGGTCAGTTCGCGGCGGGCGGCCGTCTCGAGGTCCTCGCCGTCGTCGACGCCGCCCTGCGGAAACTGCCAATTGTGGGGACCTTCGGTCCCGGCGCGGCGCCCGTACCAGACGCGGCCGTCCGGATGGAACAGGACGACGCCGACGTTGGGGCGATAGCGGGAGAGGTCGGTCATGGGGAGGGCTTGGGGCGTAGGAGTTAGAAAGGGGAGGACTGGCTTGTAGCAGGTCGCCTGATCGCGTCCCTACTGGCTAATTCCTACTCCCTACGACCTATCTTCCCGGCCGCTGCGTCATCGCCGAGGCCGGGGCCAGCTGCAGGCCGCGAGCGTCGAGATCGGCGGTCCAGCGAGCCACGGCCTCGACCGTGACCGGGTAGCTGAAGCCGGTGCCCAGGGCCTGTCCATTGCCCTTGGCCAGGGCTTCGAGCGCGTTCAGCTGGCCCACGATGGCGGCGGGGGTCTGCTGCTCGTCGATGATGCGATTGGCGCTGGCGCGGGCCCAGGCCCCCGGCCGGCGGGTCATCGAGCCGTCGTCGAGGAAGGCCACGCCGCGCTGGCGCAGGATGCCGAGGAAGGCGTTCATGCCCGGGTCCGAGCTGGCGAACCGGTCGCCCATATAATTGGTGACGCCGAAATAGCCGGTGGCCCGGCCGAGCAGCCAGTTCATCTTGGCGGTGATGTCGGCCGGCTGGCCCGAGGCCAGCAGGGTGTAGGGGCCCGGGTCGTTGTCGGGATAGCCGGTGGGTTCCATCGGCATTTCCAGCATCACCTCGTGACCCTGGGCGCGGGCCATGTCGATCCAGGTCTGCAGACCCTCGGCATAGGGCACGAAGCTGAGCGTGACCTCGGCGGGCAGGCGTTCAATGGCGGCCCGGGTGGTGACGGCGTTGAGGCCGAGGCCGCCGACGATCAGGGCGACGCGGGGTCGGCCATTCGAACGGAACGGGCGGGCATAGGCCTGGGCCGGGACCCGGCCGTCGCTGGCGATGGTCGGCAGGGCCCCGTTCGGTCCGGGCTGGCTGAGGCCGGCGATGGGCGCGGCGGGCAGGGGCGAGGCGGCCACGCGCGGCGCGGTCACGGGTGCGCCGTTGCCCGACACGGTGGCCCCGTTCGGCAAGGTGATGACGGCCTCGCCGGCGAGGGCGGGGTCGAGGCCCGCGGCACCGTCCGCCGCCAGATCCTGCCAGGACCCATTGGGCCCCATGGAAAAGGCTTCCAGACCGGTCGGGACCGGGGCGGCGACGGGGGCTTCGCGCTTCAGCGCCGCGCGGGCCGAAGGGGCTCCGGCGCGGGGATCGCCCAGCACGGTGATGAACAGGGCCGCAGCTCCCAGCAGCAGCAGGCCGGCCCCGG
This sequence comes from Brevundimonas sp. TWP2-3-4b2, assembly GCF_049897345.1. Lineage (NCBI taxonomy): Bacteria > Pseudomonadati > Pseudomonadota > Alphaproteobacteria > Caulobacterales > Caulobacteraceae > Brevundimonas > Brevundimonas sp. TWP2-3-4b2. The sequence continues at coordinate 63,244 of NZ_JAFCWB010000005.1, forward strand.
CGACGGCGACCGGTGGCTTGCTGAGGAAGCGGCCCACGGGTGCGAACTGCTCACGCATCGAGCGGCGCACCGGGGGCGCTCCGGCGGTGGCGGCCAGGACGGATTGGCGTTTGGCGAACATGGTCAGAACTGGACGCTTGATACGGGGTCCGCGAGACGGACTCCTTCAAGGACCACAGTGCCGGGCGTCGGTTAACAAAGCCTGACGTGACGCCCGCAAGGACGCCCGTCAGAGCTAGTTCTCCGGGGCGGGATCCGGCTCGACCGCGGCCAGGGTCGCACCAGGTTCGGACACCACGATGCCTTCAGGCGCGGCGGCCAGCTGGGCGAGATTGCCGCCGGCGCGCAAGACGTCGAAGGCGCGTTCCAGCTGGTAATCCTTGTCCTCGGGCCAGGCGGCCCCCGGGGCTTCGCGCGGGATGTGCGGGCCCTTGCGTTCCGCCCCGATGGAGGCGTCCAGTGCCGTGGCATAGGCCGCCTCGGAATAGATGAAGTTGGAGCGCGAGACGATCTTGGCCTCGGCCGCCGAGCGCGACACCTCGAGATCCGGCTCGATGCCGATCTTCTGGATCGAGGCCCCCGACGGCGTGTAGTAGCGCGCCGTGGTGATCGACAGCGCCCCGTCGGCACCGCCGCGCAGCGGGATGACGGTCTGGACCGAACCCTTGCCGAAGCTGGTCAGGCCGACCAGCGTGGCCCGCTGATGGTCCTTCAGCGCGCCGGCGACGATCTCCGACGCCGAGGCTGATCCATAGTTGATCAGCACCACCAGCGGCAGGCCGCCGGTCTGGTCGCCCGGACGGGCGGCGTAACGCTGGATCTGGTCGGCCTTGCGACCGCGCTGGCTGACGATCTCGCCGCGCTCGAGGAAGGCGTCAGACACGGAGATGGCCGCGTCCAGCAGACCGCCACCGTTGTTGCGCAGGTCCAGCACATAGCCCTTGATGCCGGGGTTCTCGGTCTTGAGCCTGGCGATGGTCTCGCTGAGTTCGCGGCCGGTGTTCTCGTTGAAGGTCGAGACGCGCAGATAGCCGAAATCGCCCTCGACCCGCCCGGTGACGGATTCGATCTTGATGACCTCGCGGGTCAGGACGACCTCTCTCGGCTCCTCGCCGTCGCGCAGGAAGGTGACCTTGACCGAGGTGCCGACCGCGCCGCGCAGCTTTTCGGACACCTGGCTGACCGTCAGGCCCGAGGCGTTCTGGCCGTCGATGGAAGAGATGACGTCGCCGGCGTTGACGCCCGCGCGGGCGGCCGGTCCGCCGTCCATGGGCGAGATGACCTTCACCAGCCCGGCCTCGGACTGGATGGTCAGGCCGACGCCGGAATAGGCACCCGAGGTGCGCTCCTGCAGGTCGCCGTAACCGTCGGGCGGCAGATAGTTGGAGTGGGGGTCGAGGGCCGTCATCATGCCCTGCAGCGCCGCCTCGATCAGCTTCTTGTCGTCGACCGGCACGACATAGGCCTGTTCGACGATGCCCAGCACGTCGCCGAACAGCCCCAGCATGCGGAAGGCTTCGTTGCGCGGCGTCTGGCCGACCGCGGTGGCGGCTCCCACGCCGACCATGGTCACCACAGCGGCGCCAATCAGAAGCAGTTTACGCATCGGGTCTCTTTTCAACGGGCGTCCGTCCACCGCGAGCGCGGCGTCAGATGCAGATACGGACCGATCGGCGACGAAATCGTGGCCGATCGGCGGTCGGCGGATAAAATCAGCGTCATGACCGCTTGGGAAGCGGTTTCGCGGAAGGGGTGATTGGCGGCTTCGGTGTCAGGTCGCCGCAGCGCACCCACGACATTCACCCGCCACCAGCCCTTACCGCAACCAAGGTGCCGGATCGATCGGCCGTTCGTCACGGCGCAGCTCGAAGGCGATTTCGCCGTCGGAGCCCGAGCGGCCCAGACCCTGGCCGTCGGCGACCCGGTCCCCGGTTCTGACGGTCGTCTCGTCCAGACCCGAAACCACAGCGCGCCAACCGGGTCCCAGGTCGAGGATGACCACCTGGCCCCAGCCGCTGAGGGGGCCGGCGAAGGCGACCCGGCCGCCGGCGGGGGCCCGTGCCTCGGCCCGGTCAGCGCGCCAGCGCCAGCCCGTAGAGCCCCGTCCGAACCGCTGCGACGGGGCACCAGCGACAGGTGGGGTCAGGCTGGTGCGGCCGGCGGGCAGACGGGCGGCGGCGGGCTGGGCCACCTCGGTGTCAGCGACCGGCACGGCGGCACCCAGCGAGCGCAGCCGGGCCTCAAGGGTCCGCGCGGCGCGTTCCGCGCCCTGGGCCTCGGCCCGCAGCACGGCCTGAAGCGCAGTCTTGCGGGCGGTCAGGGCCTCGATACGGGCGCGCCGGTCACCACGGGCGCTTTCGGTGGTGAACAGTTGTTCGCTGTTCAGGGCGGCGATGCGCCGCACCCGGTTCACCTCGGCCTGCCGGTCCGCGAGCCCCTGGGCGCGGGCCTGCAGGGTGGGGGCCATGGCGCGGATCAGGATGGAGGCCCGGACGGTGTCGACCGCCTTGTCGGCGGGCACCAGCAAGGGCGGCGGCGGGCGGCGGCTCATCATCTGCAGCGCCGACAACAGCCGGCCCTGACGGCGCCGCGCCTGAGACAGCTGTGTCACCAGAGCGGCCTCGCGTGAGCCCAGTTCGCGCAGCCGGGCGCGCTGGCCCAGGATCAGCCGGTCATCCTCGCCGACCGCGGTGCGCAGCTGGCCGAGTGACCGCTCCAGCCCGGCCAGTTCGGTCGCGGCCTCGACCGCCTCGGCGCGCAGGCGGCGGGCGCGGGCCTGTTCGTCGCGGAACTCGGCCTGAAGCCGCGCCACGTCCGGGCTCGGCGTGGCTCCGACCGGCAGGGCGGTCAGGCTCAGACACAGGATCAGGACCAGCGGGCGCATCAGTCGCGATGATAGGGCGATCCGGCCAGAATGGTCACGGCGCGATACAGCTGTTCCGCCAGCATCGCGCGCGCCAGCGCGTGCGGCCAGGTCTGGGGACCGAAGGCGAGGGTCGATCCGGCGACGGCGCGAACGTTTTCGTCCAGTCCGTCGGCACCGCCGATCGCGAACACCAGCCGCCGCTCGCCCCGGTCGCGGAGCAGGGCGATATGGTCGGCGAACGCCCGGCTGGAGAAGGTCTTGCCCCGCTCGTCACAGGCTATCAGGTGCGCGCCCTCGGCGGCCTTGAGGATCAGTTCGGCCTCGGGGGCCTTGCCGGCCTTGCGCGGCTCGAGGTCGATCAGCTCGAGCGGGCCCAGCCCCAGGACCCGACCGGCCAGGGTCGCGCGCTCGGCATAGTCGGCCGCCAGCACAGCCTCGGGCCCTCGCCCCGGCTTGCCGATGGCGATGACGGCCAGTTTCATCCGGTGATCAGGAAATCAGGCGCGGGCGTCGACGCGGTGACCGCTCTCGACCGACCAGATCTTTTCGATGTTGTAGAAGGCGCGCACCTCGGGACGGAACAGGTGGACGATGACGTCCCCCGCATCCAGCAGAACCCAGTCGCAATGCGGCAGGCCCGAAACCTTGACCTTGCCCAGGCCCTGTTCCTTCATCGCACGCTGAAGATGGTCGGCCAGGGCTCCGACGTGACGGTGCGACCGCCCGGAGGCGATGATCATGGTGTCGGCCATCGGGCTTTTACCCTTCAGGTCGATCAGGACGATGTCCTGGGCCTTGTCGTCGTCGAGACGCGAGAGGATGACCTGTTCCAGATCGGTGGAGCCGACGGGAAGCGGCGCCTGCGGCCCATCGATCGGTGACCCGTCTTCGGAGCGGATGGGTTCGAATTCGTCCATCTCGTGCGCCGTATTGGAAACGGCGTCTTGCGCGTCGTGCGCGGGCGAGGGGGTCAGCGGAAGGCTCCGGAGAGATTACTAAAGCGGAAGCCTATCACAAATGCGCAGCGGCGTCACGCGCGGCCCGCAGCGCGGTCGAGGACCGCGGATTCAGCGGCGCGGTGAGATAGGTCCAGGCGGGAGCTTCGAGGTCGGGCAGCAGGCGCGCACGGGCCGCCGGGATCCGCGCCGGGGCAAAGCGGGCGGCGGCGGGTGCGGTGCGGCTGTCCAGCTGGCTGCCCGGCCGGGCGATGACCGCCATGGGCATCATCCGCATGATGTCGGTCCAGCCCCGCCATCTGTGGAAGCTCGCCAGATTGTCCGACCCCATCAGCCAGACGAAGCGCACACCGGGATGGCGGGCGGTCAGGGTCCGGAGGGTGTCGACGGTCCACTGCGTGCCGGCCCGGGTCTCGAAGTCGGAGACGATCATGGCGCGACCGTCGGCCGCCAGTTTCGCCGCCGCCCGCGCCGAGGCCATGCGTTCGGCCAGCGGCGCACTGTCGCGGGCGTCCTTCAGGGGGTTCTGGGGCGACACCAGCCAGACCACACGGTCCAGCCCCAGCCGCCGCATGGCGGTCTCGGCGACATGGGCGTGGCCGTCATGGGCCGGATTGAACGATCCCCCGAACAGACCGACCGCCATGCCGGGCTGCAGGTCCAGACCGTCACGCAGGGCTCCGGGGCGAGGCCCTTGGGCTTTCGGCGCGGGACCGGCATGGAAGAAGGACAAGGCGGCGGGACTCGCGGGGACTTATGCTCACAAGGGAGCTAACACGCCGGAACAGGCCGTGTCGCCTGTGATCAGCCGGTGAAGTCGGCGCGAGGGCCGGTGCACCGGGTCTGGCCAGACCACAGTGCCGCGCCGCGACGCTTTACGGCCGGACCTGGCCTTTGCCCCGGATGACGTATTTGAAGCTGGTCAATTGTTCGGCCCCGACCGGCCCGCGGGCGTGCAGGCGGTCGGTGGAGATGCCGATCTCGCCGCCGAACCCGAACTCGCCGCCGTCGGCGAACTGGGTCGAGGCGTTGGCCATCACGATCCCGGCGTCGACCTCGGCCAGGAAACGTTCGATCGCGCCCTTGTCGGACGCCACGATCGCCTCGGTATGGCCGGAGCTGTAGTGCGCGATGTGGTCGATCGCGCCGTTCAGGTCATCGACCACCCGAACGGAGAGAATGGGTTCGAGATATTCCGTGCTCCAGTCCGCCGCCCCGGCCGGGCTGGCCTGCGGAACCAGGGCGCAGGTCGCGGGGTCGCCGCGCAGGGCGCAGCCCGCGGCCGTCAGGTCGTCGGCGATGGCCGGCAAAAGGCCGGCGGCGATGGCGCGGTCCACCAGCAGGGTCTCGGCAGCGCCGCAGACCGAAACGCGCCGCATCTTGGCGTTCAGCACAATCGCCCGGGCCATGTCGGGGTCGGCGCTGGCATGGACATAGACGTGGTTGACTCCCTCCAGGTGACCCAGCACCGCGACCCTGGCCTCGGCCTTGACCCGTTCGACCAGCGAGCGTCCGCCGCGCGGGATCAACAGGTCGATCGATCCGTCCAGACCCGTCAGGATATGACCGACGGCCGCGCGGTCGCGCGTGGTGACGATCTGCACCGTGTCGGACGACAGGCCGGCCTGTTCCAGCCCCGCGACGAGGGCGGCATGGATGGCGAGGTTGGAGCGCAGGCATTCCGACCCACCGCGCAGGATCACGGCATTACCCGCGCGCACCGCAAGGGCGGCGGCGTCGGCGGTGACGTTGGGCCGGCTCTCATAGATGATGGCCAGAACCCCGATCGGGGTGCGGATGCGGGCGATGTCGAGGCCGTTCTGCGGTGTCCAGCGGGCGGTTTCGACCCCGACCGGATCGGGGATGGCGGCGATCGACGCCAGGGCGGCGATGACTCCGTCCAGCCGGTTCGCGTCCAGCGCCAGCCGGTCCATCAGGGCCGTCGCCATGCCGGCGGCCCGTGCGTCATCCAGGTCGGCGGCATTGGCGGCCAGCACCTGACCGGCCTGCGACCGCAGCGCCTCCGCCATGCCCCGGATGGCGCGCGTGCGGGTCTCCGCTCCGGCAAGCGACAGGGCCCGGGCAGCGGCGCGGGCCCGGCGACCCATGGCCAGCATATCGGCACCGAGGCGGTCGGGCGGGGTCGCAGGGGAAGGGTCGACGGACGGGGTCATGCTCTCAGGGTCGCACCGGCACGGCCGGTTTCAAAGACCTCAGGTCCGGCGCAGTGCCAGATCGTCGGCATGGACCACGACCGGCCCGCCCTCATAGCCGAGCGCGGTGGCCAGGTCGGCGGAACGGACGCCGATGACTTTCGACAGGTCGCCGGCATCGTAGCGGACGAGGCCGCGTGCGATTTCGGCCCCGGTCTGGTCGAGGATGGCGACCGGATCGCCCTTGCCAAAGGCCCCGGTGTCGGAGACCAGCCCGACCGCCAGCAGTGATTTCCCTTCCAGCAGGGCGCGGGCGCATCCGGGATCGACAACCAGTTCGCCCCGCGGTGCCAGCGAACCGCCGATCCATTGCTTGTAGGCCGCCTTCACCGTCGTGGCGGGCTCGATCAGCGTGCTGCGCATTTCGGTGCCGAAGGTCACGCCGACCTCCATTGACCGCCCGGCGGCGATCAGGGTGGCGCAGCCGGCGTCCGCGGCGATCCGGGCGGCCATCAGCTTGGTGGCCATGCCGCCGGTTCCCATGCCCGCCGCTGTGTTCGGGCCTGCCGCCATGGCCTCGAACTCGGGTGTCAGGATTTGAACATGCGGAATATGGACCGCCCCGGGGTCCGACCGCGGATCGGCGTTGTAGAGGCCGTCGACGTCGGACAGGAGGATCAGCAGATCGGCACCGATCATCTGGGCCACGCGTGCCGCCAGCCGGTCGTTGTCGCCGTAGCGGATCTCCTCGGTGGCGACCGTGTCGTTTTCGTTGACGACCGGCACCACGCCCAGGTCGAGCAGGGAGCCGACCGTGGCGCGGGCATTCAGCCACCGTCGCCGGGTCTCCGTATCGTCGCGGGTCAGCAGGATCTGGGCCGTGATCCGCGCATGGGGTTCAAAGGCCGAGGCCCAGGCCGCCATCAGCAGGGACTGGCCGACCGCCGCCGAGGCCTGTTTGCCCTCAAGGCCGACCCCGCGGGTTCCGAGCCGTCGCGCGCCGAGGGCGACCGCGCCCGACGAGACGACCAGCACCTGTTTTCCCTGCTGCATCCATCCGGCGACGCGCCCGGCCAGACCCTCCAGCCGGGCCCGGTCGACGGTGCCTGTCCGGCTGTCGACCAGCAAGGATGAGCCTATCTTGAGAACGATGCGTCGGGCGTCGGCGATCGCCCGTATGGACCGGGGCGCGCCGTCGCTCATCAGGGAGCCCAGCCGCCGGGGGTCTCCGTCACGGTCTCGTCTTCCTCGGCCGGTGCGATCTCGCCGCGGTCCTTGCGGACTTCGGTCCAGGCGGCGCGCAGCAGTTCGGTCACGCCTTCACCCGAGACGCCGGACACCAGCATGGGACGACGGCCGGCGGCGGCTTCCAGCTCGGCCGCCTTTTCCTCGCGTGCCTCGGGGGTCAGGGCGTCGATCTTGTTCAGGGCGAGGACCTCGGCCTTGTCGGCCAGTCCGGCACCATAGGCTTCCAGCTCGTGGCGGATGGTGCGCCAGGCACCGGCGACATCGTCCTGGGTGCCGTCGACGAGGTGGATCAGACAGCCCGAGCGCTCGACATGGCCGAGGAAGCGGGTGCCGAGGCCGGCCCCTTCCGAGGCACCCTCGATCAGGCCCGGAATGTCGGCGATGACGAACCGCTCGGTCTCGGACAGGTCTACCACGCCCAGATTGGGCACCAGGGTGGTGAAGGGATAGTCGGCGATCTTGGGCCGCGCCGCGCTGGCGGCGGCGAGGAAGGTCGACTTGCCGGCATTGGGCAGGCCGGCCAGACCGACGTCGGCGATCAGCTTCAGCCGCAGCCAGATCCAGCGCTCCTGGCCTTCCTGGCCCGGATTGGCGTATTTCGGGGCCTGGTTGGACGGCCCCTTGAAGTGGACGTTGCCCCAGCCGCCGTTGCCGCCTTTCAGCAGCATCTCGGTCTTGCCAACATAGTCCATGTCCAGCAGCACCGTCTCCTTGTCGTCGTCCAGCACCTGGGTGCCGACCGGGACCTTCAGGATCACGTCCTCGCCCTTGGCCCCGTGCATCTGGCGGCCCATGCCGTGGGTGCCGGTCGGGGCCTTGAAATGCTGCTGGTAGCGGAAGTCGATCAGGGTATTCAGCCCGTCGGCCGCGGTGATCCAGACGTTGCCGCCATGACCCCCGTCGCCGCCGTCCGGCCCGCCGTTCGGGATGAACTTTTCACGTCGGAACGAGACGCAGCCCGCCCCACCGTTGCCGGAGCGGATGTAGATCTTGGCCTGGTCGAGAAACTTCATCGCGGGCTTATGTAGGAAAAGCGCGGCGAATTACAGGCGCAGCCGCACGCGAGGGTTCAGGGACTTAAGCATATGGAAAGTCCGGACCGGATATCGATGGTCTCCGGAATTCAACGGGGGATCAGAATGATCTCTGTCATCACCGCCGCGAACGCGGCTCCGACGTTGATCAAACTGTCGCGGCCCCCGGCCGGCACAGGGCGCGACGACGTCTCGAAAATCGCGGCCTCCTTCACGTTCGGCGATCCGCGCGAGGCCGCTCGGGCGATGCGCAAGGAGATGGCGTCGCGCCGGATGCAGGGCGTCACCGAGCGGATGCGGACCCTCAGTCTGATGATCAAGGCCGACCCCCGCTCGGCGTTGAAATTGGCGGCCGAGCTGGCGAGGGAGCTCAAGGCCGCGGTGAAGGCCTATCAGGACGCCGGAGGTCGCAATGTATCGTCCGGCGACATGGCCCTGATCCGCCGCCAGATCACCGCCGCCCGGGAGGGTTCGTCTTCCTCGGCCGGGGCACAAGCAGCCGAAGCCTCGCCGCCGGTTGATCACGGGACCCTCTCCAACCCCGACGCCGAGGCTCACCGCGCGCAGCAGGCCTATGCCGCCGCCGCGAGTGCGGAGTTCCAGGGTCGTTCGATCGACCGGTTGACCGAGATGGAGGCAGTCGCCGGTGCCGACCTTGGCTTCTTCGATCAAGTGAAAAGCCTGGTCAGGGGTCTTCGCAAGGCCCGCGAAGACATCCGGTTCGAATCCCATTCGGCCGTGCGTCCGCCCAGCGATGATGACTGGAAGGAGGCCGACAAGGCGCAGGCCGACCTGGAACGCCAGATCGACAACGCGCCCACCGGAATATCCATCAGGGTCTGAGGTCGACTCCCCTCAGGAGTATTACCCCTTCGCCCACACGCCGAACGGATCGCTCCACGGCATGTCCAGCGCCTCGGCCACCGCCGGATAGGTGATCTCGCCCTTCAGCACGTTCAGGCCGCGCGCCAGGTGCGGGTTCTGCTTCAGCGCCTCCAGACCCTTGTTGGCCAGGGCCAGGCCGAACGGCAGGGTGGCGTTGTTCAGGGCTTCCGACGAGGTGCGCGGGGCCGCGCCCGGCATGTTGGCGACGCAATAGTGGACGACGCCGTCGATGACATAGGTCGGGTCTTCGTGGGTCGTGGCGTGGCTGGTCTCGAAACAGCCGCCCTGGTCGATGGCGACATCGACCAGTACCGAGCCGGGCTTCATCTGTTTCAGGTGTTCGCGCTTGATCAGCTTGGGGGCCTCGGCCCCGGGGACCAGCACCGCACCGATGATGACGTCGGCCTTGACCAGTTCCTCCTCGATCGCACCGATCGAGGAATAGCGGGTGATGACCCGGCCCTGGGTCACTTCGTCAATATAGGCCATGCGCGGGATCGAGCGCTCCAGCACCACGACCTCGGCCCCCAGGCCCATGGCCATGCGGGCCGCGTTGAGGCCGACGACGCCGCCGCCCAGCACGAGAACGCGGGCCGGGGCCACGCCCGGCACGCCGCAGAACAGCAGGCCCATGCCGCCGTTGTGCTTCAGAAGCGTTTCGGCGGCCGAGAAGACGGCGATGCGGCCGGCCACTTCCGACATCGGGGCCAGCAGCGGCAGGCCCTTGCGGTCGTCGGTGACGGTCTCATAGGCGATGGCGGCGCATTTCGAGGCCAGCAGGCCCTTCGTTTGCTCCGGGTCCGGGGCCAGGTGCAGGTAGGTGAACAGGATCTGGTCTTCGCGGAGCATTTCCCACTCGACCTTCTGCGGCTCCTTCACCTTCACGATCATGTCGTTGTCGGCGAAGACGGTTTTGGCGTCGGCGACGATCTTCGCGCCAGCCTTCTTGTAGTCCGCGTCGGTGAAGCCCGCGCCGAGACCGGCTCCGGTCTCGATCGAGACCGTGTGGCCGTGGGCGACGTATTCGCGCACCGCCGTCGGCGTCAGGCCGATGCGGTGTTCGTTCTTCTTGATTTCTTTGGGGACGCCGACGCGCATGGGAGTTTCCTGTTCCAGAGGGGATGCGGGCGGGCTCTGCGGCCACCTCGCTTCGCGCGGCAATCTAGCGGCGGTTTGACCGCAGGTTCCTGTTCTTTTCAGAGACTGAACGCCATACACTCGCAGAATCTGCGAACGAGAGCCTCAATGAAGACGATTTCCGCCGTTGCCCTCGACGATACCGACCGAAAGATGATCCGGGCGCTTCAGGCGGACGGCCGCATGACCAACGCCGAACTGGCGCGGACAGTGAACCTGTCGGAGAGCGCCTGCCTGCGCCGGCTGCGGGCGCTGGAGAGCGAGGGCGTGATCAGCCGCTACGCCGCCATCATCAATGAACGCGCCGTCGGCCTGCCGATCAGCGTCTTCGTGACGGTGACGCTGTCGTCCCAGGCCGAGGCCTCGCTGACGGCGTTCGAGACCGCCATCTCGACTGTGCCCGAGGTGGTGGAATGCTATCTGATGACCGGCGGCTCGGACTATCTGCTGCGGCTGGTGGTGCGCGATGTCGACGACCTGGAGCGGGTCCACTCGCGCGAGCTGACCCGTATACCCGGGGTGACGCGGGTGTCGTCCAGCGTGGCGATGCGGACGGTGGTCAAGCGCGGAGCGCTGCCGGTCTGAAGGGAGTCAGCCGCCCTTGGCCCCGGGGCTGACCTTCGGTCAACCGCCCTTGGCCCCCGGGGCTGACCTTCGGTCAGCCGCCCTTGGCCATCGTGTCCTGGATGCTGATGATCGCCGGCGTCAGGATGACGATGAACAGCACCGGCAGGAAGAACAGGATCATCGGCACGGTCAGTTTGGCGGGCAGGGCGGCGGCCTTCTTCTCGGCGGCCGACAGCCGCATCTCGCGGTTTTCCTTGGCCATGGTGCGCAGGGCCGACCCCAACGGCGTGCCATAGGTTTCGGCCTGGGTCATGGCGGTGGCCACGGACTTGACCCCGGGATGGTTGGTGCGTTTGGCCAGCCCCTCATAGGCCATGCGCCGGTCGGGCAGATAGCTGAGCTCGGCCGACAGCAGGGTCATTTCCTCGGCCAGATCGATGGACGAACCGCCGATCTCCTGGCTGACTTTCTGGATCGCCGCCTCGATCGACATGCCGGCCTCGACGCAGATCAGCAGCAGATCCAGCGCGTCCGGGAAGGCTTGCATGATCGAGGCGCGGCGCTGGGAAATGCGGTTGGCCAGGAAGATGTTGGGCGCATAGAAGCCGATCACCGCCGCCACCATGGTCATGGTCACCCGAACCATGACCGCCAGACCGAAGTCGTTGAAAACGAACAGGTAGAAGGCGGTGATCGCGAGGAAGACAAACGGCATGGAGAAGCGGAAGAAATAGAAGGTCGTCAGCGGCTTGGGCCCGCGGTACCCGGCCTGGGCCATCTGGTCGGCGACCTTGGGATCCTCGAGCAGCTTGGTCAGGTTCAGCCGTTCGACGACCCGCTTCTTGAAGCCTTCGTCCGTATGGCGAAGCTGCTGGGGACCGGTATTCTGGGTCGCGATCGCCTGCCGCGAGCGGCGCTTCAGCTCCTCGCGGCGCACCGCAACGGCCTGCATCCGGGACTCCAGCTTCACACCGCCGCCGAACGACCCGAGCAGGGTCACCAGCGTGGCGAACACCAGCACGCCCACGCCGAGGCTCAGCAGGTTCTGGACGTTGGTGAAGAAATCAATCACGGGCCGGTTCCTAGAACTTGAAGGCGATCATTTTCTTCATCACGAACACGCCGAAGCTCATCATCGCCACGGCGATGAACAGCATGAACTGCCCCCGCGGGTCGGTGAACAGCTTGGCCATGTAGGCGGGGGTGGTGACGCTGACGAGGATCATCACGGCGGGGGGCAGTGAGCCGATGATGCCGGCCGAGGCCGTGGCTTCGGACGACAGCGCCTTGATCTTCTCGCCCATCATCTTGCGGGCACGCAGGACGACCGAAAGATTGTTCAGCGCCTCGGCCAGGTTACCGCCTGTCTTCTGCTGGATGGCGATGACGATGGCGAAGAATTTCAACTCGGGCGTCGGCATGCGCTCGTACATCTTGTCCAGGGCCTGGGCGAGGGTCAGGCCCACACCGACTCCCTCCACCAGCTTCTGGAACTCTGCGCCCAGCGGCTGGGGGCTCTCGCGGGCGATGATCTTGAAACACTCGTGAACGGGCAGGCCCGACTTGATGCCGCGCACGATGACATCGACGGCGTCGGCAAAATGGCTCGAGAATTTCTTGCGGCGACGTTTGCCCAGCATTCCGACCCACCAGCGCGGCAAGCCCAGGCCGACGACAAAGGCCGCCCCGAGGGCAATGAAGATGTTCAGGCCGAACATCAGCGGCAGCAGGAAGCCGACCAGGCCGAGCACGCCGTTGGCGATCCAGAAGGTCGACACCTTGGTGCCCATCCCGGCCTGTTTCAGCTTGGCCGACAGGCTGATGCGCGCCTTTCGTTCGGCGCGCTCCGATTCCTGCAGCTGCTGCATGATCTGTTTGCGGCGGGCTTCCGGGGTGTTGGCGGCGGCGGCTTTCTTGGCGGCCGCATTGTTCTGTTTGGGCCCGCCGAAGCCCTCGGCCCGCTTGAGGGCGACGTCGGTGGAGTCGCCGCCGCCGACGAAGGCCCAGCCCAGGCCACCGATGGTGATGAAGGCCAGGACGGCTGCGAGGATGGGAAGCATGGCCGCCTACTCCGCCGCGTCGAGGGCTTCCGCCAGCTCGCGCTCAAGGCCGTAATAGCGCGCCCGGTCCCAGAAGCGCGGGCGCGCGATGCCGGTCGAGCGGTGGCGGCCGATGATCTTGCCGTTCTCGTCCTCGCCGGTGATCTCGTAGACGAACAGGTCCTGGGTGACGATCACGTCGCCCTCCAGCCCGACCACCTCGGTGATGTGGGTGATGCGGCGCGAGCCGTCGCGCAGACGGGCGGCCTGGATGATGACGTCGACCGAGCCCACGATCATCTCGCGGATGGTCTTCGAGGGCAGGCCGTAGCCGCCCATGGTGATCATCGATTCCATCCGGCTGATGGCTTCGCGCGGGCTGTTGGCGTGCAGGGTGCCCATGGATCCGTCGTGGCCGGTGTTCATGGCCTGCAGCAGGTCAAAGGCCTCAGGGCCGCGGACCTCGCCGACGATGATCCGCTCGGGACGCATCCGCAGGCAGTTCTTGACCAGGTCGCGCATGGTGATCATGCCCTGGCCCTCGAGGTTGGGCGGGCGGGTCTCGAGGCGGACGACGTGCGGCTGCTGCAGCTGCAGTTCGGCGGCGTCCTCGCAGGTGATGACGCGTTCGGTCGGGTCGATGAAGGCGGTCAGGGTGTTCAGCAGGGTGGTCTTGCCGGAGCCCGTGCCGCCCGAGATGACCAGATTGCAGCGCGAGGCGCCGATGACGCCGAGCACCCGCGCGCCCTCGGGACTGATGGAGGCATACTCCACCAGATTCTTCATCGTCAGCTTGTCTTTCTTGAACTTCCGGATCGTCAGCGTCGGGCCGTCGATGGCCAGCGGCGGCGCGATGACGTTGACGCGGCTGCCGTCGGGCAGGCGGGCGTCGCAGATCGGGGAGCTTTCGTCGACGCGCCGGCCGACCTGGGACACGATCCGCTGGCAGATGTTCATCAGCTGGGCGTTATCGCGGAAGCGGACGTTGGTCAGCTGAACCTTGCCGTTCACCTCGATGAAGACCCGGCCGGCCCCGTTGACCATGATGTCGGCGATGTCGTCGCGCGCCAGCAAGGGTTCGAGCGGGCCATAGCCGAGGACGTCGTTGACGATGTCCTGGACCAGATGCTCCTGCTCGGCCACCGACATCGAGACGTTCTTGATCGCCACCAGTTCGGCGACGATGTCGCGGATCTCCTCCGACGCCGCCTTGGTATCGAGCTGGGCCAGCTGGGCCAGGTCGATGGTGTTCATCAGGGCGTTGAAGATGGTCGTCTTGGTGGCGTGGTAATAGTCCGACTGCTCGCGGACGATCTCGGCCACGGCCTGGGCCTTCTTCAGCTGCTCATAGCCGGGCGTGGCCTTGGGGCCGGGACCTTTCGAGGGTGCCGGAGCCTCGCCGGACGGCTTCGGGCGCATGGCCAGGGCATCCAGCCGGTCCGCGGCGGGTGAGGCCGGTTTCGCGGCATAGGATTCGGCCTTGCGCGCCGCCGTCTGTACCTGTTCGGCTGTCTGTTCGCCGCCGAAGGCGAAGGCCTCGGTCTGGATGCCGGGTGCGGGCTGCGCGGTCGGCGCAGGTTGAGCCGCGGGCGCGGCGGGGCGCGGCGCCGTCGCGACAGTTCCTGGCTGACCTGTGCGCTTGCCGAACACGCGTCAGGACTTCTTCTTGAACAGGCCGCTGAATATCGACTTGCCTTCGACCCTCGCCTTGGGGCCCGTCAGCATCGGCAATTCCCGACGCGAGACGATCTGGGCCAGGGTCTGGAAGGCCTCGGCCGCCTTGGACTTGGCTCCGGCGTCGAGGATCATCTGGCCGTTGTTGGCGGCGGCACCGAAGGTCTTGGGATCGAACGGAATGATCAGGCTGGGGTGCACCCCGAGGGCCGCGCCGAAATCCTTGGCCAGAATTTCGGGCCGCCCGGGCACGCCGACCTGGTTCAGCACCAGCCGGGGCGGCGCGTCATTGGGGCGGCCCTGTTTGATCAGATCGATCATGTTCTTGGCATTGCGCAGCGAGGCGAGGTCCGGCGTCGCGACGATGACGACCTCGTCCGCGGCGATCAGGGTTCGCCGCATCCAGCCCGACCACAGATGGGGCAGGTCCAGAACGACGAACGGAGCGGTCGAGCGGATCTGGGTGGTGACCTCCTCGAACGCCTCGGGTGAAATGTCCCAGTCGACGTCCAGCGTCGCCGGGGCCGCGAACAGGCTGAGCTTGTCGGTGCAGCGAACCATCATCCGGTCCAGAAGCACGGGATCGAGACGGTCGGGCTGGCTGAGCGCGTCGGCGACGCCGCTGAGCGGGTCCTGATTGAAGTCCAGCCCGGCGGTGCCGAACGGCAGATCGTAGTCGACGATGACCGTGTTGGCGCCGATCCGCTCGCTCATCGCATAGGCGGTGTTATGAGCGACCGAGCTGGAGCCCGTGCCGCCGCGGGCGCCGACGAAGGCGATCGAGCGACCGACGAAGGGCTGGGCCGGATCGGCGAACAGGCCGCCGATCGCGGCGATCAGCTGCAAGGGCTGGAGCGGTGCAACCAGATATTCGCTGACGCCGCGACGCATCAGCTCGCGGAACAGAAGGATGTCGTTGGTCGCACCGACGACGACGACCTTGGTGCCGGAATCGCAGACCTCGGCCAGCTGGTCGACTTCCCACAGCAGGGTCTGCGGGTCCTTCATGCATTCGACCACGATCAACGGCGGGGTCGGCTCGTGCTGATAGGCCTCGACGGCGGCGGCGACACCGCCGACGCGGATCTGGGTTGTGGCGCGCGACAGGCGGCGGTCCTGACCGGCCCGTTCGGCGGCGGCCAGGGTGTCCTGACGCTCGGCGAAGACGTGGATGGCGATGCGCGGCACCGACACTTCGGCGGCGTGGGGACCGCCCAGCGCAGGCGGCGAAAAGGCTGAGGCGGCCCCGGCGACCAGGTCGCCGACGGGATTGAACCCGCTCGCGGCGGTGACGGGCGCGACATCGATATCGCGCGGCGGATGGAGGGGTTCGGCCTCCGCGAAGACCGTGGAAGGTGTCGTGAACTGGAGCGGCGGACGCTGCTCGATGACGGTCTCGCCGGAGACGATTGCGCCGTCCTCGATGTCTGTGATTTCGGCAGAAACCTCGGCGGCGGCTTCGGGCGTGACATAGCCCATGTCGAGATCGAACTCGTCGTCGAACTCGTCGAAGGGCTGAGGGGCGAAGGCGTTCGTCATTACGCTATTCCACGGCCCTTGCGATCTGGCCGTTCACCAGGGGCTCCTGCGGCGTCGAACTGGCCTGCCCCTTGCGGTAGTTGTCGAAGACCACGGCCGCCCGCCCGGAGTCGGCCGGCGTCATGGCCCGCGCCCCCATGATGTCGCGCGGATTTGCGATCTGGGCGGCCATATTGGCGTTGATGGCACACCCCAGGCTGCCCGTGCTCTGGTTTGAGAAGCGGGGCCCGGCGTTGCGTGCAACGCTGGAGCAGTCGGGCACCGCGGCGCGTACGGTTTCAAAGCTTGCCAGAACCGGAGCGCGGGGATCGGGTGCGTTGTAGGCCGCCATCTGAATCTGCTCGCCCGGAACGCCGGCGGCCTGAAGGGCTGCGCGAACGGCATAGGCCTGTCCGGCGGCCGCAGCATCCTCACCGGACGGGGCCTCGACCTTGATCCAGCCCTGACCGGACGCGCCATAGCGGGCGGCGAGCTGACCCACCGCGTCCCGCTGATTGTCCGACAGGCCCGCGTCGTGCACCGCGAGCGCGATGCGGTCGAGGCCAGGCTCGACCTGCAGGCTGAACCGCGTGAGCGGCGTCATCGGGGCCGAAGGGTCGCTGCCCATCATGGGCGCGCAGCCCGCAGCGCTGAGGCCGAGAGCGAGGACCAGTATGGCGGAAGCAGAGGCGCGCATCATCGGACTCCTCATTCGATCACATAGCCGACGGGTCCGCTCCAGCCCGCGCTGGACGCGGCCGTTGCGGTGCCGGTGGGCCGGTACTGCTGGTTCAGCTGCCCGAAAAGCATCGTCTGGGCGTCGTTGGCGATCACCAGGCCGTCGGCCGGTGTCTGCAGCCGGCCGGGCGAGGTCGGGGAGACGATGTAGGCCTCGATGATGATCACCAGCTCGGTTTCGCCTGAGAGATAATCCCGCGAGCGGAACAGGGCCCCCAGCACGGGCAGGCTGCCGATGCCGGGCAGCTGGTCGATGTTCTGGCGCGTGTCTTCGCGCAGCAAGCCCGCGATCATCATGGATCCGCCCGAGGGCAGCTCCACGGTGGACGAGGCGCGACGGACGTTCAGGGCGGGAATGACGAGCGCGTCGGCACCGGTGCCGCCGAGCGTGAAGGCACCCGCCGAAGTCAGTTCCGACACTTCGGTAGACAGCTGGAGCGAGATCCGGCCCTGGGACAGGACGATGGGGCGGAAGGCCAGACGCACGCCGAATGGCTTGAACTCGACGCCGATCGTCACCTGACCGGTGGTGGCGTCCACACTGCGTCCTGTGGGGACTGGGAATTCGCCGCCGGCCAGGAACTCGGCGTTCTCGCCATTGACCGAGGTCAGATTGGGTTCGGCCAGGATACGCACCAGACCGGCGCGTTCGAAGGCGCGGATGCTGGTGGTCAGGCTGTTGCCGTCGCCGCTCCGGTCCGCATAGTTGAGGATACCGCCGCCAAGCTGATTGCCGGACACGCCGAAGGTCGCGCCCTGGGTGAGGGAAAGGCCGTCGGCGACGTTGTTCAGCACGGCGTTGACGTCCAGCCCCAGCTGTTTGATCGCGGTGCGCTGGACCTCGATCACCCGGGCCTTGACCATGACCTGATCAGAGCCGGCGATGGTCATCATGTTGATGACCTTTTCGGGGGCCGAAACGAAGGCGCGGGCCACCTGGGCGGCCCGGTCGGCCTCGCCCGGACTATTGACCGGCCCGGTCAGGATGATGCTGTCGTTGACCGCCTCGGCGCGGACCGAGGACCCCGGCATGACGCGGCCCAGTGTGTCCTGCAGGGCAGAGACGCCGGCGTCCACCCGGATGCGCAGGGACAGGATGGTGCGGCCGGCGGCGTCCAGCACCACGGCGTCGGTTTCGCCAGGCTGAAGCCCGATGATCGTGATGCGGCGCGGTGAATGCAGCATGGCCTCGGCGACCAGGGGATTCGGCACGATCACGTCACGGGCGTCGGAAGGCAGGTCGATGGCCATCGACGAGCCGCGGGGCAGATTGATCAGCTGGGCACCGGACCCCATGGGCAGGGCTGCGCGGGACTGGGCCTGGGAGACGCCGGGCAGGGCCGGAGCCGCGGCGACGACGGTCAGACCGGCGAGGGCGATGGCAATCAGGCGTTTCATTGGACCACCACCACTTCCGGCGCACCGCCGCGGTAGACGCGGACGGCGGTTGACTGTCGGACGACCGGCGCCACCCGGCCTGACGGGCCGCCGGTGTCGGCATAGGAGCGCAGGACCAGGCTCAGTTCGCCTTCGGACTTGGCCAGGGCCAGGGCTTCGGCGTCGCGGGGGCCGACCTCGAGGGTGGCGGTGGCACCGACGACCGCCTGTTCGTCGTCGCCGGCGCGGGTCGACTGGTCGATCGCCAGGACTTTGATATTCTGCATGACGGTCGAGGACGCGAATTTCGAACGGTCGCTGTCCTGGGTGCCGACATTGCTGAGATTTGTCTCGCGGGTCAGCAGGACATCGACGCGGTCACCGGGCAGGATGAAGCCGCCGGCGGCGGTCTCTACCGTGACCCGGATGGCCATGGCGCGCATGCCGGGCTCCAGGTAGGCGGCCATATAGCCGCTGTCGCCGGCGCGGACGATCTTTCGGCTGACGATGGGCTCGCCGGCCAGGATGGGCTCGCGGACCACCGAGCCGATGTAGTCCGCCTTGGCTCCGCCGGTCGTCAGATTGTTGGCGGCGCGGGTCACGGTCGCGACGGCCCCTTCGGGCTTGTCCGCGGGCCTGGCGGCAGTGGCTTCGGCCGCGGGAAGGGGCACAGAACCGTCGGTGATGAAGGCCGGGTTGACCTCGTCGACAGGCCAGTCCTTCCAGTCCAGATCGCCTTCGGCCAGGCGCTGGCCGGGCTGCAGGTCCTTGGCCGCGACCAGCACCTTGGCCATGGGGCGCG
The DNA here is from genome assembly GCF_049897345.1 of Brevundimonas sp. TWP2-3-4b2. Lineage (NCBI taxonomy): Bacteria > Pseudomonadati > Pseudomonadota > Alphaproteobacteria > Caulobacterales > Caulobacteraceae > Brevundimonas > Brevundimonas sp. TWP2-3-4b2. The sequence goes on from NZ_JAFCWB010000005.1 coordinate 82,238, forward strand.
CGGGAACAGCGGCGGCGGCGGCCACGGCAGTCGGGGTCTTCGAGGGCGATCCCATGGCGCGCACGACCAGGGCCAGGCCGATGGCGGCCACGGCGGCGACGCAGATCACGATGATACGGGCGGGCTTCATCGACGGTCTCCGGCAGGATCGGGACGGACCGCTGAGTCGGTCCTGCGGCCCCCTACCGCCAAGGACCATGCCGGGGTGCGGGTTAACGCGGGCCTAAGTGGCGACTATCCCGCGATAAAGGCGGCCAGAAGGGGCGAGGCGGGATAGGCCATCAGCGCCCCGGCAGCGATGGCGACGCCGTAGGGAATGTCACCTCTCGGCTCCATCAGCTGCACCACCCAGCCGGGGGCTCCCAGCAGGTAGGGGCGCGAGTGGAAGCGGGCGAACAGCAGTGCCAGACAGAACAGGCCGCCCATCACCCCGGTCCACAACAGGAACATGCCGGACCCCGACAGACCGAGCCAGAGACAGGCCGCCGCCATCAGCTTGGCGTCGCCGCCGCCGATCCAGCGGAGGGCGAACATGCCGGCCCCGACGACCAGGGCCAGGGCGGCGATGCCCAGATTTGTGGCGACGGTGATCGGTGCGAGACCCACCATGAAGGCGACCGGGAAGAAGGCGAGAACCAGCAGGCCCGAGATCCAGTTGGGGATCTTCATCGAGGTCAGGTCCTTGAGGCCCGCCACGATGACGAGGGCCGGCATGACGGCGAGCAGGATCAGGGTAATGGTGTCCATACCTGCATCTGACATGGCTGCGGTTAAAACGGGGTTGCCGAAGTATCGGCGCACAGACGCCGGAAGGCCGGGACGATCGTCCCGGCCTTCCGCGCATGGTCAGGCTTCTTGCCGCGTCAGGTGCCGGCGGTTCCGCCCATACCCGTAACGACGTCATTGAACTTGCCCTTGATCGTCGTGCCCAGGGCGGTGACGGCACTGATGATGACGACTGCAATCAGCGCGGCGATCAGCCCGTACTCGATGGCTGTGGCCCCGGATTCGTCAGACAGGAAATTCGAAACGAAATTTATCATGGCTTGCTTCTCCCGAGTTGTGTGGTCCCCGCTGCCGGCCTTGCGCTGGCATCTGACAGGCCCCGAACCAGGACAGGGTCGTCGAAGCTGGGTTAAGCCTCTGCTTAAGAATTTGTTTACCCGCGCGTTTACCGAAAAGCTTGTCGGGCAGGTCGCCGCCAAAGCAAAAGGGCCGGGGCGTTCCGCCCCGGCCCTTCGCCGGTTTCAAGACGTTCGTCGGAGCCTTAGGTGCCGGCGGTGCCGCCCATGCCGGTGACGACGGCGTTGAACTTGGACTTGATGGTCGTGCCCAGGGCGGTCACGGCGGAGATGATGACGACGGCGATCAGGGCGGCGATGAGGCCGTACTCGATGGCCGTGGCACCCGACTCGTCGGACATGAATTTCGAAACGAACTTGGTCATTGGATTTCCCTCTTGATGGAATGAAGCGAGCTACTGAAACGGGGGGGAGCCGGTAGCCCGCTTGACCCCCAAACGCAGAACCGTTTTCGCCCATGTCGGTTAAATCTGCGTGGCCGGGCGTGGTTACCTTGAGGTTTACTCTAATAAATCGGACGACGACCTCGGGCCGCCGTCCGCCAAAGCAAAAGGGCCGGGGCGTTTCCGCCCCGGCCCTTCGCCGGTTTCAAGACGTTGATCGGAGCCTCAGGTTCCGGCGGTGCCGCCCATGCCGGTCACGACGGCGTTGAACTTGGACTTGATGGTCGTGCCCAGAGCGGTCACGGCGGAGATGATGACGACGGCGATCAGGGCGGCGATGAGGCCGTACTCAATGGCCGTGGCACCCGAATCGTCGGACATGAATTTTGAAACGAACTTGGTCATGGCTGAATTCCTTCTTTGTTTAAGCGAGCAATCGTTGACACCACCGGGGTCGTCGGTTTTGCCCGCTTGACCCCTCTTGCATCCTCATCATGCCGACCACGCATTAAGGACGAGTAAAACGGCGGTACTTTACGTCGATTTCTTTATTGACGCCGCGTTTACTATGATCCCGCTGCGCAACTGCATGATTTCAGACTTTGTTGAGGTTTGCAGAGCAGTGTCCGAACCACGCTCACGCGCGCGCCCGTTCACTGGAAGTCGACGCCATGACCCGCCCAACAGTCTTCACGGTCCTCACCCGAACGGGAGCCCTCCTGGCTTCGATCGGCCTGCTGTCGGTACCGGCCGTGGGTCTTGCCCAGTCGGCGCGTCTGAGCGTCGAGATCGATCAGGCTGCGCGGGTGCAGCTGCGCGGCGCGGCCGGCTCGGTCATCGTCGGCAATCCGCAGATTGCCGATGTCACGGTGGTCGACGCCAACACTCTCTACATTACGGGCAAGGGCTATGGCGTGACCGAGATCGTGGCCGTCGACGCCATCGGCCGGACGGTGTTCCAGAGCGAGGTCGTTGTCACGGACGGGGCCGGTTCGGGTCGGGTCCGGGTCTGGCGCGGCGGGCAGGCCACCGAGATGGCCTGCGCGGCCTCCTGTTCCCCGTCGATGCGCGGAACCAGTGGCCCGGGATCGCCGACACCGTAACGGCTGCGATCCCCATGCGATATCGCCCGCCATATTCGCGAGGGACGCGTCGCGGCTTCCTGTCCCGCCTGCTCGCGGCGCGGGACGGATCGGCGGCGGTTGAGTTCGGCATGGTGGCATTGCCGTTCTGCCTGATGATGTTCGCCATCCTGGAACTGGGTATGGTTTTCGTCACTGACTCCATTCTCGAAAACGCCACCATCGAGACCAGCCGGCTGGTCCGGACGGGCCAGGCCAGTGCCCAGAGCATGACGGCGGCCCAGTTCAAGACCGCCCTGTGCGGGCGGATGAGCATCTTCAGTACAGACTGCGCCACGCGGGCGACGGTCGACGTCCGGGTCATTCCGCAGTTCAACACCGTGCCGCCCGATCCGATGGCGGGCGGGACGTTCAGCACGGCGGCGCTGACCTACAGCAACGGCAGTCCGGGCGACCTCGTTCTGGTGCGCGTCTGGTATCGCCAGCCCCTTCTGACGACCTTCATGGCCCAGGGACTGTCGCGCCTGAACGACGGCGCCGCTATTCTGACGTCCACGACGGCGTTCCGGAACGAACCGGCATGACGCGCCGCGGACTTCTTTCTCGCCTTGCGGGCGACGAGAGGGGGCTCTCGGCGATCGAATTCGCCCTGCTGGCCCCGATCCTGATCGCCTTCTATTTCGGCATGGCCGAGTTCTGCCAAGGGTATATGGCCCAGAAGCGGATGGGTCACGTCTCGGCCATGGTCGCCGATCTGGTGGCCCAGGAAGAGGTCGTCGCGACGGCGAACCTGGACGATATCTTCGACATCGGCGGGCTGATCATGAAGCCCTTTTCCACGACGGCGCTGAAGCAGCGGGTGAGCAGTGTGACGCGCACGGCGGGCGTGGCCAAGGTCGTCTGGAGCCGGGGCGACGGCATGACCAGCCGGGCGGTGAACGAGGTCATCGTTCTGCCGACCGACCTGATCGCGAACGGCGAAAGCATCATCGTGTCGGAAGCGACCTATGACTATGACTCGCCGGCCGACTATCTGATGCCGGGCGTCACGCGCTTCTCGCATATCTACTATCTTCGGCCGCGCACCGTCGACAGCGTGGCCTGCTCGAACTGCTAGAGGTCGATCAGGGCCTCGCGAAGGGCGCGGATCTTGACGTCGGTTTCCGCCAGTTCCGCCGCGGGCTGGCTGTCCGCCACGATGCCGGCCCCGGCCAGGGCGCGGAAGGACCAGCCTTCGCCCGAGCGCTCAAAGGCGGCCGTCCGGATCAGCACGGAGGCCGTCATCCGTCCGTCGTCCTCGATATGGAACAGGCTGCCGCACCACGGGCCACGCGGGGGTTCGTGGACGGCGATGACCTTCATGGCCTGATGCTTGGGTGCCCCCGTGATGGAGCCGGGGGGGAAGGTCGCCCGCAACAGGTCAGCCGCCACCACGCCGCCCGCGGCGCGCCCGGAAATCGTTGACACCAGATGGTGGACGGTCGCGAGGCTTTCGATCTCGAACAGCCGTTCCACCGCCACCGATCCGGCCTCGCTGACCCGGGCCAGGTCGTTGCGCATCAGATCGACGATCATCAGGTTTTCGGCCCTGTCCTTGGCGCTGGCCTGAAGTTCGGCGGCGAGGGCGGCGTCGCGCCGGGGATCGGCATCGCGCGGCCGGGTGCCCTTGATCGGCCGGGTCTCGATCCGTCGGCTGGCCGGGTCGAAGGTCAGGAACAGTTCGGGCGAGTTGGAGACGACGGCCCGGTCGCCCAGACGCCAGAAGGCGCCGTAGGCGGCCGCCCGGTCGGCGAGACGCAGCATGACGTCGAAGGGATCCGCGCCCGGGTTCAGCGGGCCGGACCAAGCCCGTGCGATATTGGCCTGAAACAGTTCGCCGGTGCCGATCCGACCGATGACGTCGGTGACGGCGTCGACATAAGCCCGGGCCGGGGCCTCGGCCTCGAAGTGTGCGGCCGGCGCCGGCGGAGGAACCGGATCGAGGACACAGGCCAGCCAGGCCTCGGCCTGATCCGCGGCGGCGCGGGCGGAGGCGGGATCTTCGCCCCGACCGATAACGGTCACGGTGCGGTCCTGGTGATCAAACGCCAGCATGGCCGGATAGCGGGCCAGCATCAGGTCGGGCCAGACGACCGGTCGCGGACCGGTGGCGGGGCGGGCCCCGGCGTCATAGGCGATCAGGCCGACGACCCCCGTGACATAAGGGTTTGCTCCGAGCGGCGAAAATCCGCCGTCGGGATCGAGGGGGCCGACGTGGATGTGATCCGGTTCGGCGGCGACCCACGACCGGCGCCCCAAGACACCGCCGTCCGACAGCAGGGCCAGCGGACCGTCGCGATGTCTCAGGCCGTTGGCGACCGCGAGCGGATCCCGCCAGGGCCGAATGCGGGTTTCGATGCTTCGGTCGTTCACGCCGCCAGCCGCGCGCCGATGCGGTCGCGCAGGGTGGCGTCGACGCCGAGGGCCTGTTCGAGATAGGCGTCGACCGAGCCGTGGCGGGCGACGATCTCGGCGAGGGCGGTTTCCAGATAGACCGGCTCGACGCCGAGGAAGGCGACCACGGCGTCATGCGAGGCCGGGCGGCCGGTCATCGCCTCGAGCTGGCGGGCGATGCCCGGGGCGCGGCGGTCCAGATCGACCGCCGTATTGGTCAGCAGATAGTCCGCGACCATGTCGTCCGGGTGGACCCCGAGCAGATGATGCGTCAGGGAGGCCAGCATGCCGGTCCGGTCCTTGCCGGCGGCGCAGTGGATCAGGACCGGGGCCTCCGTCTCTCCGAGGGCCTGGAAATAGCGGCTGAACAGGTCCAGATGCGACGCTTCGAACGGCAGGCGGCGATAGGTGTCGGTCATGAAGCGCCGGCCGGAGTCGGGGGTCAGGTCGGCGGTCCTGAGGAAGGTGATGTGCGGGGCCTCGCCCCCGTCGTCATGCCCGCTCTCGATCACCGCGCCGCTGAAGCCGGTGGGTCGCTTCGAGGGCTGGTCCCGGCGTTCCGACGGCCGGCGCAGGTCGACGATGACGCCGAGACCCAGCGCGCCGAGGCGGTCCAGATCGGCTTCGCTGACCCGGGCCTGGTGGGCCGAGCGGAACAGCCGGCCGGGCGCGACATGGCCCCCGCCCGCCGCGGCGTAATCGCCATAGTCGCGGAAATTGTCGAGGGCGTCGAAGCGGAGGATGCGGCCGGTCATGATGCCTGTCTAGACGAGCGGCCGGGCGGGAACCACCGCCACGCCGTCACACCTTGCCGACCAGTCCCTGCATGGCATCCAGATAGGCCACGAAGGCCTTGCGTCCGGCCGGGGTCATCGAGGCCTCGGTCAGGGGCTTTCGGCCCTCGAACCGTTTGGTCACGGCGACGAAGCCCGCGTCCTCCAGCTTGCGCAGATGGACCGAGAGATTGCCGTCCGTCGTCTGCAGTCGCGCCTTCAGGGTGTTGAAGTCGGCACTGTCCACGCTGGACAGGACCGCCATGATTCCCAGCCGGACCCGACCGTGGATGACCTCATCGAGGCGGTTGATATCGAAATCGTCAGCCACGCTCAGCGCCTCGCTGCACGCATCAACAGGAAGCCGGGCAGGGCCATCAGCACGAACAGGGCGGCGGCATAGGCGAGATACAGGGTCGCCTGGCCAGCCAGGGCGGCCAGCAGCGGCGCGGCCAGGAAGGAGCCCGCGGCCAGCCACCACAGGGGGCGGGACTTGAGCATGGACGCGGTCACCGCCCAGCCCAGGCCGTAGAAGACCATGATCACCGAGGGCAGCAGCCAGATCACGGTCAGAGCCGATCCGTCGCCGAGCCGGGCACCGACCACCGCCATCGAGGTTCCGAGGAAGAAGATGCCGATGCCGACGCCGGACCAGACGGCCCCCGAGGCGCGGTTGGCCAGGGTGACGACACCCCCCTCGTTCCGTCTGCGCACGGTGAGAACGGTCAGGGTGGCCAGGAACACCAGGGTGGCGATGCCCCACAGGCCGCCGAAGACCGCCGGCGGCAGGGCGATCAGCCCGCTGGCCACACTCCAGTGCAGCAGGCTGGCGGCCCCGAAGATCAGCCCGGCTGCCATCAGGGTCGACGCGCCACGGAAGGGCGTATCCGAACCTTCCTCGGCCAGTCGGCGCATCCAGGCGATGTCGGCGGCGGGGTCTTCGGTGGTCTCGGTCATGGCTTGATCTCCGTCTGAGCTCCCTTGGTCGCACAGTCACTTTGTAATGTAAAGTGCTTGGTTTTGGATTGACGAGGGGGGCGCGGGAGGCGTGGCGGAGCGTCCGGGCCTTCGCCCGGATGATGGAGTTTTGAATACCGTTTCGACGAAGGCAGGATGCTCCGCGCGGAGGGCGCTTCCACGTGCGCGGGGCTACGCCTCGCTGTTGACGAGTTCCCCTTCTGCAAGCGGCGGGCAGCGGCGGCGACGACTGCCTGCTGGTCCGGACGGGTATTCGGTCACCGCCCCTGGCCGACTGGACGTTGCAGCCCCGTCAGCCCGCGTCCCGATCCCCGGGAGGGGACCGGTCGCGGCCCGCTTCCTTCCGCTCCCGCCGCCGCTTCGGATCGCCGGCCGAGCGAGCCTCCCGGTGCGACGGGACCTGCGTAGTATGGGGCGGGTCTTTCCTGCGGCTGGGAGATGACGTTGGTTCAGGCTTTATATTATTATAGATCAATCGGTTAGACGAACGAATCTGCATGGCTGAGCGTTTATTGCTCGCACTCAAAACCCCGTGCATCCCCGCGGAGGCGGGGATGCACGGTTGGGAGCGGGCTCAAGCTCACTCTCACGCAGTCCGGATCACACCGTCCCGGACCGTGACCGGCCATGGCGTCAGGCGCGCGCCCGCGCAGGGGCCGCCGACGCAGTCGCCGGTCAGCGGTTTGAACACCGCTCCGTGCCAGCCGCAGAGGATCAGCGCTCCGTCCGGCACCAGATAACGGTCGAGCTCGATGGCCAGCGGAAATCCCTGGTGCGGGCAGCGGTCGACATAGCCGGCCAACTGTCCCGCCTCGCGGACCACAAAGCCGTGGAAAAAGGCCTCGCCGATCTGCAGCACGAAGCCGCGTGAGCCGGGATCGGCGATGTCGGCCTCGGCGCACAGGGCGACGTTCGCGGGCGTGGTCCAGACTCGCGCGCGCTCGGGGGGGCTTTCGGGCGCGCTTTCGGGTGGAGTGGGCGTCTCGCTCAATGCCGCTCGACCTTCAGCGGTCGGGACAGGAGGTCGTCGATCACGGCCTCGACCGTCGTCTCGCCGTTCAGCAAGGCGGCGACGGCCAGCGAAATCGGCATGTCGACGCCCATTTTTGTCGCCAGCTCACGCACGGCCGGCGCGCTTTCATAGCCTTCGGCCACCGACCGCTTGCCGGCCAGCGCCTGTTCGACCGTCTGACCCTGGCCGAGGGCGAGGCCCAGACTCATGTTGCGCGACTGCGGGCTGGAGCAGGTCAGGACCAGGTCGCCGAGGCCGCAGAGACCGGCCACGGTCTCGGCCTGGCCGCCCAGGGCGACGCCCATACGGGTCATTTCGGCGAAGCCCCGGGTGATGAGGGCGGCGTGGGCGCTGCGGCCCAGGCCCCGGCCTTCGGCCATGCCGCAGGCGATGGCCAGAACATTCTTGATGGCGCCGCCGACCTCGGCCCCGATCAGGTCGGTGGCCAGATAGGGCCGGAAGCCCGGCGCGGAGAGGGTCCACATCAGCTCTTCGCCCAAGGCGGCGTCGACGCAGGCCAGGGTGACGGCGCTGGGCAGGCCGCGGGCAACCTCGCCGGCGAAACTGGGGCCGGACAGGACCGCGGCGGGGGCCTGCGGCAGGGTCTCGGCCAGGACGTCGGTCATCAGCTTCAGGGAGCCGCGCTCAATCCCCTTCGAACACAGGATCACCGGGACTCCGGGCCGGTGATGCGCCGCGAAGGCCGCGAGGGTGGACCGCATATGCTGGGCCGGGGGCACGGCCAGAATGACGTCGCAGGATCCGAGGTCGGCCAGATCGGCGGTCACCGAGATCCGGTCGTCGAGGGTGATCCCGGGCAGGAAGGCCTCATTGACGCGGCGGTCGCGGATGCTCTCGACCACTTCGGGCTCGCGCGCCTGGAGGCGGACGTCGAGTCCGGCCCGGCTCACGACCTGGGCCAGGGCGGTGCCCCAGGCACCGGCGCCGATCACGCCCGCTGTCTTGAATTGCATGGTCTTCCTCAGGCCTTGGCACCCTTGCGGCCCGGCGGATGGACCGGGTCGGCGAGCGCACTCTGTTCGTCCAGCGGCCAGCGCGGCCGGGCGGCGGTATCGATGTCGGAGGTCAGGCCCTTCTGCAAGCGCTCGGCGCCCGCCAGGGCGATCATCGCCGCATTGTCGGTGCAATAGGCCATGGGCGGTGCGAGGAAGGCGAAGCCGTTGGCGGCGGCCGTCGCCTCCAGCGTCGACCGGATGGTGCGGTTCGCGGCCACCCCGCCGGCGACGACGAAGAGTCTTTGTTGGCCTGCCGTCTCGCCCGCGGGGCGCGGTTGCTTGAGGGCGTCATCATGACTTTCCGTCCAGGCCTTCAGCGCGCGATCCGACCGCTCGCTGAGCTGGCGGGCGATGGCGGTCTGGACGGCGGCGGCGAGGTCGGCGCGGTCCTGATCCGTCTCGCAGGCCTGGGCCAGACGCGAGGCGGCCGTCTTCAGGCCGGAGAAGGAGAAGTCGCAGTCCTTGCGGCCCAGCAAGGCGCGCGGCAGCTCGATCCGCCCCCCGTCGCCTGTGGCAGCCAGCGCCTCCAGGGCGGGCCCGCCCGGATAGCCGAGCCCGAGGGCCTTGGCGATCTTGTCAAAGGCCTCGCCGGCCGCGTCGTCGATGGTCGTGCCCAGCCGGGTCATGTCGCCGATGCCGCGCACCTCCAGCAGCTGGCAATGACCGCCCGAGACCAGCAGCAGCAGGAAGGGATAGGCGACCCGGGCGCCCAGTCGCGCCGAAACGGCGTGGCCCTCGAGGTGGTTCACGGCGATCAGCGGCAGGTCGCGGGCGAGGGCGACGGCCTTGCCGAAGCTGAGACCCACCATGACGCCGCCGACCAGACCGGGTCCGGCGGTGGCGGCGACGCCGTCCAGCCCGTCCCACGACAGGCCGGCGTCCGTCATCGCCCGGCGGACCACGCCGTCGATCATCTCCACATGGCTGCGGGCCGCGATCTCCGGGACAACACCGCCATAGGCCGCATGATCGTCGATCTGGCTGTGGACCACCGACGACAGCACCGTGGCCTCTCCGTCGGCCGACAGGCGGACGACCGAGGCGGCGGTCTCGTCGCAGCTGGTCTCGATGCCGAGCACCGTCAGGGACGGGACGCAGGGGGTGGCGTCGGTTGCCCGGTTCCCTTCGCTGCTATAATCGGCAGGCCTGTCCATCGGGTCGAGGTAGCGACCCCTTTCACCCGGCGCAACGACTCTCATGTCCCACCTCGTCCGCATCGGCACCCGCCGCTCCAAACTCGCCATGACCCAGTCGGGGATGATGCAGCGCGCCATCGGCCGTGCCCTGGGCGTGGCCGACGCTGACCTGGCCGAGGCCGTGCCGCTGGTCGAGATCGTCACCACGGGCGACCGGGTCCAGGACGTGCGGCTGATGGAGATCGGCGGCAAGGCCCTGTTCACCAAGGAGATCGAGGAGGCCCTGATCGACGGTCGCGTCGATGTGGCCGTGCATTCGATGAAGGACGTCCCGGCCGAGCAGCCGTTCGGCCTGTGCATCGCCGCCGTGCCGCCGCGCGAGGATGCCCGGGACGCCTTTATCAGCGAGACTTTCGCCTCGTTCGCCGACCTGCCCGTCGGTGCGCGGCTGGGCACGGCCTCGCTGCGGCGGCAGGCCCAGGCGCTGGCCCTGCGGCCCGACCTGACCATCGAGATGCTGCGCGGCAATGTCGACACCCGCCTGCGCCGTGCGGCCGAGGGCGATTTCGACGCCATCATGCTGGCCGTGTCCGGTCTGAACCGGCTGGGCTTCGAGAGCGTGATCCGCGAACGGCTGTCCCTCGACGCCTTCCTGCCGGCGCCGGGTCAGGGGGCTCTGGCCCTGCAGACCCGCGAGGCGGATACGGGTGCCGCCTGGGTCGCGGCGCTGAACGATCCGCTCACCGCCCTTGCGGTCGCGGCGGAGCGCGGCGCGATGACGGCGCTCGAGGGATCGTGCCGCACAGCCATCGGGGCGCATGCCGAGGCCCTCGACGGCCGGCTGCGGCTGACCACCGAAATCCTGGCCCCCGACGGGTCGGCGCGCTGGCGGCGCTCGGCCGAGATGAACGATATCCACGCACCGGACGCGATGGCGCAGGCGCGGACCCTGGGCCTGACCCTGGGCGAGGCGGTCCGTGAGGCCGCCGGCGATCAGATGGTCACCTCCTGACGCCGCTGCGCCGCATCTGGATCACCCGCGCCGAGCCGGGCGCAGCGCGCACCGCCGACCGGCTGACGGCCCTGAAATTCACTCCCGTCGTCCGGCCTTTGCTGGCCGTCCACCCGATCAACGATGCCCCGCTGGACCTCGACGCGGTATCGGCCCTCGCCTTCACCAGCCAGAACGGGGTCGCCGCCTTCGCCGCGCTGAGCCCCGGGCGGGATCTGCCGGTCTTCACCGTCGGCGATGCGACGGCCGAGGCCGCGCGAGGGCAGGGGTTTCGCTCGGTCCGGTCCGCCGGCGGAGCCCTGGCCGATCTGGCGGCCCTGCTGATCGCCGAGGTCCCGCGGGACGGCTGGGTGCTGGCACCGGGTGCGCAGGAGCCGGCAGGGGACCTGTCGGCCATGGCGTCCCCGGCCATCCGGGTCAGGGCCGTGCCGGTCTATGAGACCCGGGACACGGGCGTGGCCGCGCCTGAGGTCTTTGACGCGGTCCTCGTCCATTCCGCCCGGGCCGCGCTGGCGCTGCGGTCGCGGGGGCCGTTCGCGGGGCAGGTCGCCGTCGTGCTGTCAGCCGCCGTCGCCGGGGCCCTCGGCGACGGTTCGGGGCTCGAAATCCGCGTCGCGGCCTCGCCGGACGAATCCGCCCTGCTCGCGGCGCTTGGCAAGCCCGCGCACCGCGTATAAAGAGCCCCTCTCGCGCGGGACCACGTCGTCCATCGCGCCGAGGCCGCTTTAGCTCAGCTGGTAGAGCATCGCATTCGTAATGCGGGGGTCAGGTGTTCGAGTCACCTAAGCGGCACCACCACTCCAGAGCCACTTTAACTAGGACAGCGGTAGGCGAGCGGCGGAGAGGCCGTAACGCTGGGTCGGCGCGTGGGTCCGGGCTGGGTACCTTCCGCAAGGGATGGGCTCAGCGATGGAGGCTGCCAAGCCGATTAACCGGACAGCCCTGTCGTGTTGGCTATGCAATATCTCGAGGTTTCTAGCGTTTGCTGGATCCACGATACCAAAGTCGCTTACACCATTAGGCGAAGATTGAGAGGCGTGCCGAATGATCGATAAAGCGAAGGAGCCAGTCGGCCCGACCCTGGTGGAGAATTCCCGACAGTCTAACGCTAATAGGCCTGATGAGGAAATTGAACGACTACGGGCTCTTTACGCCCTGAAAATACTGGATACGCCGCCTGAGCCGCGGTTCGATCGAATTACGCGTCTCGCGGCAAGGCTTTTTCACGCCCCGGTTGCGCTCATCAGCCTGGTCGACAGTCAAAGGCAATGGTTCAAGGCGAGGCACGGATTTGAGCCGGCTGAAGGCGCCAGAGGCGATGCCTTCTGTAACCACGCCTTGATGCTGCCGGCCAGCAGCGTCATGGTAATCGAAGACGCCACGAAAGATCCTCGGTTCGCCCGAAATCCCTACGTGAACGGTGCCGAAAACATCTCCTTCTATGCGGGCGCGGTGCTGACAACTGCAGCCGGTCACAAACTCGGTACTCTGTGTATACTCGACACCAAACCACGGCAGTTTCTCGATGAAGAACGTGCACTTTTGCAAGAACTCGGTGAGTTAGTAACCGAACAACTTGAACTAACGACTGAGAGATTTGCCGCAGACGAACAAAAGCGGTCGCTGGAGTTGGCAGAAACGGTCTCCCACACGGGCCATTGGCGTTGGACGTCTGACAACGAAATGGCTTGTTCTACAGAGGCTTGCCGCATATTTGGACTGGACCCTAACAAACCAGAAGCGTCCATTTCCTTACGTGACATCCGGGGGGCGTGGGACTCTGCTCAAAAGGCTCGACTGCACGATTTTGTGGAGGAAGTTATCGCCCAGGAGTCGGGTGACGAGTTTCATACCGTAATCTCGAGACCGGACGGAAGCGTTCGTCAGATCGCGGTCACTGCGAGACGCCAACTGGACTGTGATGGAAAGGTCGAGGTCATGTTTGGCGTGGTCCAGGATATTACGGACCGGCACCGGGAACTCGAAAGAATCAATCGCAGTGAAGAGCAATTCCGATTTCTTGCCGATAACATGGGTGATATCATCACCAGGCTGAGGCTCGACGGCTCTAGCACTTATATATCCCCCGGGATCGAGGGCTTGCTCGGCTATACTGCTGAAGAGATGGAGGGCAATCCAGCACAGGCCTTTATTCACGTCGACGATCGTGCGGACCTGTTAGCTACATTTGGGCTGATAGCATCCGGGCAGCAGCGCGCGACGCTGCAGACCCGTGCGCTGCACAAGGACGGCCGCGAAATCTGGGTCGAGTCGACCTTTCAAGCAGTGCTGGATGGGCAGGGGCGATCCCAGGAGATTATCGCGGTAATCCGCGATATGTCCGAACGTCGTGCCCTGGAAAAGAGTCTCACAGAAGCTCGAGATCGAGCGGAGGCGGCGGCGGATGCCAAATCACGCTTCTTGGCAAATATCAGCCATGAGGTCCGGACTCCCCTCACAAGCATAATCGGCTTTTCCAAGTTACTCCAGGCTCGTAAATCGCTCGGCGATGTTGAATTGCAGTGCGTCAATCGTATTTCGGTTTCTGGCCAAGCCCTGCTCACAATCATTAATGACGTACTAGACTATTCGAAGATTGAAGCGGGAGGGCTTCATTTAACTCATGAACCGTTCGATTTACGCTTGGCTTTGCAGGAAACTGCCGAGATAGTGATGGGTCAGATCGAGAGTAAAGGGCTTTCCTACTCTGCCAGCGTGGACAAGTCGGTCCCGCAATCGATCTTGGGCGACGCCGCGCGATTGAGGCAGGTGTTGCTGAACCTGTTGAGCAACGCAGCCAAGTTTACTGAACGGGGTGGCGTTGTCGTGGAGGTTCAGATGCGAAGCGCGGCTGATGACCAACCGATGGCGCGGGTCACCGTTCGTGATACCGGTATAGGTATCGATCCCGAGACCGTCGCCAAGCTATTTGAGCGATTTGTGCAGGCTGACGACTCGGCTGCTCGGCGTTACGGCGGCACCGGCCTCGGCCTCGCCATATCACGCCAGCTCCTCGAAATGATGGGTGGCCAACTGGGCGTGGATAGCGTTTTGGGAGAGGGCTCTACTTTTTGGTTTGAGCTTCCCATTCTACCGGCGGAAACAAAATGGGCGCATTAAATGTCCTTCACGTCGAGGATGACGAGAGCATCCGGGCGCTGACCGAACTGATCTTCTCGCTCGCCGCTGACGGAATTGTCCGCACGGCGGCGTCCGGCGAGGAAGCCCTCGCGGCGCTTAAGAGCGGATACAAACCTGATGTCATCCTGCTTGACGTGATGATGCCGGGCCTCGACGGCCCGACAGTGCTGGCACTCCTCCGAGAGATGCCATTGCACTCAAGCACGCCGGTGATTTTCATGACTGCCCGGGCCCATGCACGTCAGCGCGACCGTCTGCTTTCGCTAGGCGCTATAGGGGTGATCACCAAGCCATTCGATCCAACCACCCTGGCGGCCGAGATCAGGGGCTATCTAGCCGGTGCCCGTCCGTGAGCGACGCCATGGCGGCGCTTCAGCGACGGTTCCGTAGCCGGGCAGCTGCCGACCTGAACCGCATTGAGTGGTTGCGAGTCACCGAGCAGACATCAACTGACCTCCAGCGGCTCGTCCACGATCTTGCCGGGGCGGCGTGTTTGTTTGGCTATCCGGCGCTTGGTGAGGCAGCACTGGCCATTGACGATTGTTATGCGCGGGGAGAAGCCCCTGAAAGCGGCCTTTTCGATAGGCTAACCCCACTCCTTAGAGAGGCCGCCGCCGACTAATTCAGATTAGTGTTGATTAGAAATGGGCGGACGGCGAGAAGCGCCTGGCTTCGATTGTTCACGCCCAGTTTTCGGAATATCGCTGAGACATGCTGCTTGACCGTTCCCTCAGTTATATTCAAATCCGCGCCGATTTGCTTATTTAATCTTCCGTCCGCCATGGCCACAAGAATGCGGAGTTGGGCCGCGGACAGACTTGCCATCTTACCGCTGATGCTGGGCGGGCCCGTATCCGTCTCGGATGGCTCAGCGAAAGGCGCTCCGCCCCTCAGGATATCGCCGACTGAATTGACGAGGGTGCTGACCGGCTGTGCCTTGCTGAGATAGGCCGCCACGCCGAAAGTGCGCGCCATGGCGATGGAGTGCGCGTCTGCGCGCGCCGAAACAATGGCGATCGGCGTGTTCGGCAGCAATTGCTTAAGGCGAAGTAGGGCGCTGAATCCCTTCGCGTCCGGTAACATCAGGTCGAGCATAACGAGCTTGATCCTCGCCGCATTGGCCCGCGCATAAGCTTCGGCAGCTGCCGCCGAAGTGACGAGCCCAACTTCGAGATGCGGATAGGCCAGACCGATCGATAGCTGGAAACCTTCTCCAACCAGCGGATGGTCATCCACAATCATGACAATCCAGCGCATTGAATATCCCAGTAGCTATCCGCGCAATTTGTCTGCCGACTCCTATGAGCTTCGGCCAGCTAATTGAAAGTGAACCTATAACTTTAGTCCGGTTTGAGCCAATTTGGCGCTCCACGCGGTGGACAGTGTGGAGGCGGGGGCAGACTGAGCGCCAGTACCAATCGTAGTTGCCATTCCAAGGAAACCATCATGTCCAAGCTCGTTGTCGCTGCCGCCTTCGCCGTCCTGTCCTCCGCAGTGCTCGCCGCCCCCGCAATGGCCCAGTCGACGGCCTCGACCACAGGCACGGGATCGATCACCGTCATTCGCCCCCTGACGATCACCAAGAATGCCGACCTCAAGTTCGGCACCGTCGTTCGCCCGTCGACCGGTGCCGGGTCGGTTGTCGTAAGCGCTGCTGGTGCCCGCACTGTCGCCGGCGGCGTCGTCGCCTTGGCATCGGGTGATACACCTCAAGCCGCGCAATTCACCGTCGACGGCGAAGGCGGCCAGTCGATCTCGGTCACCATTCCGGCAACCTTCACAATGGCGAATGGTCTCGACAGCCTGACCGTGACCACCACCAACAACCTGGCAGGCTCCGCAGGCGCGCAAACCCTGAGCAATGCCTTGGGTTCGGCAGGCACTCTGTCCTTCCGTGTCGGAGGCAGCGTCCCGGTCGCCTCGACCACCAACACGGGTGCCTACACCGGAACCTTCACCGTCTCAGCCGCCTACAACTAAGGCAGATCGGCCGCCCCCGAGCGGTCAATTCGTTAACCTCGCTGGAAGCGATCAGCGTTAAGCGTCGCTTCCAGCACAGCGTTGAGGGGACCAAGATGTTCAGAGCCGCCGTCGCCGTCGCCGCCGCCCTCGCCATCCTGACCATTGCGCTCGCCGGTCCGACGGCCGCACAGGTCGGCGCCGACCTGAACATTTCGCCGCGCCGCGTGACGTTTGACGCCAACGAGCGCTCGGCCTCAGTGTACGTCTTCAATCAGGGCGACGCCCCGGCGACCTATACGGTCGAACTGGTCGATCGCGTGATGCGCCCTGACGGTCAGATCGTCGCCGCGGCAGACACTCCGGATGTTGGCGCTCCCCGATCCGCGGCCGCATTTATCCAGCACACGCCGCGACGCGTCACCCTGCAACCACGTGAGAGCCAGGTGATCCGTCTGCGTTTGCGACCACCCGCCACGGGCGGGTCCGCGGAGTACAGGACGCACCTGACCGTCACCGCCTTGCCGCCCGAGGACGCCGGCTTCACCGCCACTCAAGCCGCGAGCGCGGGCTCGGATGAGGTGTCCCTTCAAGTTATCGCTCTGTTCAGCGTCAGTATCCCACTGATCGTCCGGGAAGGTGAAATCGACGTTCGCGCGGACATCAGCGCGCCCATTCGCCTGGCTGCGGCCGAAAATGCCCCCAACGGCGCGCTCCAGCTTGACCTGGTTCGGCGCGGAGCGAACTCCGTGTACGGCGACATCGACGTCTATGCCGGACGAGGTGCACGCGAACGGCTGGTCGCCGTCGTTAGGGGCGTAGCCGTCTACCCCGAGATCGAGCGCCGTACCGTAATTGTACCCTTAGCCGAGCCGGTGGCCGCCGATGAGCCCATCCGGGTCGTCTACAAGGACGATGATACCCGGCCCGGCACCACCCTCGCGACTGCAGCCATCCCGGCCCAATGAATTGGAGGATCGCTGTGGCCGCCCTCGGTGTCGGACTGGCGGGCTTGGGTTGCGCGGACGATGTCCAAGCCCAACAGGTCATCGCCGGCCTCGCTGAAGCCGCCGCGCCGCAACCTTTTAGTCCCGACGATCTCCTGTTCATGGAGGTGGCGGCAGACGGCTATCAACTCGCCGAAACAATGAACGTCTACGGCTCGCGCAGCGGTGTGTTCGTCCCGCTCGGCGAGTTCGCCAGGGTACTGGGCTTCGCCGTCGGTGTCTTCCCGAGCCAAGGGCGAGCCGAGGGTTGGGTGGGATCGCGGGACCGCGAGCTTCGGGTGGATTTGCGGCAGGGCCGGGCTGTGGTCGATGGAAGAACCGTCGCGTTCGAGGCCAGTCAGGCGGCGATTTATGACGACGACCTCTATGTCAGGCTCGATCTGATCGAACAGCTGCTGCCGATCCGTCTGCGGGCCGACATCAGCGCCCAGCTCTTGGCAGTGATGCCGACCGAGCCCCTGCCCTTCCAGCAGCGGCTAGCGCGCGACCGGCGCGCCGCCGGATTGCAAACGGTAACCAGGCCGGAACAGGTGCTGATGGCTGTTACGCCCTATACAGCGTTCACACCGCCCGCCATCGACGTGAAACTCGGCGGCCAGGTCGCGCGGGACGGGTCCGACCAGACCCGCAGCTACGACCTGCGACTGGCGGGCGACCTTCTTTACGCGGGCTTTCAGGGCTTTATCGGTTCGGACCAGGACGGCGGCGTGCGCGATGTGCGCGTCCTGTTCGAACGCAAGGATCCCGGTGGTAGGGCTCTCGGCCCGTTGGGCGCGACCCGCGCGGGCGCAGGCGACGTCTTCACCCCGTCCATGCCGTTGGGTGCGGGCAGCGCTGGCGGACGCGGCGTCTACTACACCTCAGCTCCGCTTGAAGCGCTGGACCTGTCGACGCCGCTGGATCTCCGCGGCGAGTTGCCGTTGGGCGAAGACGTCGAACTATACATCAACGAGGTCCTGCGCGCGACAAAGGCCTCTGCCGCGCGTGGTCGCTACGAGTTTCTGGACGTGCCGTTGACGTTTGGTCTCAACACCATCCGACTGGTCTTCTACGGCCCGCAAGGACAGACCCGCGAGGAGGTCCGCCGTATCAATTTCGGCACAGGTCAGGTTGCGGCGGGCAGGTTTGTGTTCCGGCTCGGCGCTGTCGAGCAGGACGTGCCGGTGTTTGCCGTCGACGACAGGATCGCTGGGACCTCGACAGGCGAGGCTCGCTTGGCCGCAGCTTTCGACTACGGATTGAGTCCGTCGCTCACGCTTAGCGGGGGCCTTGCCCGCTATACACCGCAGGATCGCGGCGCGCGGTCCGTCGGGGTGATCGGGCTGCGCGCTGCGCTCGGTTCCCTCGCGGCGCAACTTGACGTGGCTGCGGACAGCGAGGGCGGCACAGGCGGCACCCTCGGTCTCGCGGCCCGGCCTTTCGGCATCTCGCTGGTCGGCAGACACTCGGAATATGCTGGCGAATTCATCGACGAGACCCGGCAACTGGGGACGGGTGGAGCCGCCCTGACGCGTAGCACCGATCTGCGCGTCGATACCCAGCTGCCTTTGGCGCGTGGTTTCACACTGCCCCTGTCGGCCGATTTTCGCCGGCTGCAGCGCGAGGATGACACGGATCTGTTCATGGCAGAGGTGCGGACCTCGGCACCGGTGAACCGCTATTATCTTTCAGGCGCGCTGACCTATGAAAACGAGAAGGCTGGGGCGCTGCGAACGCATCGCCTGGTCGGAGCGTTGGATGTCGCGACCCTGGTCGCGGCCCGCGCCCAGATCCGTGGAGGGGTGACCTACGAACTCAGGCCGGATCCGCGGTTGAGTACAGCCTATGCCAATGTCGACTATCAGATCAGCGAGCGTCGCGCTCTCAGACTGGGCGTCATCCGATCGCTGGGCGATCAGGGCAGTACGACAGTTCAGGCCTCGGGCCACTATCGCGGATCCCGCTTCGATGTCGCCGTGACGGCCGCCTATGAAACGGACCGCAGCGACTGGCAGATCGGCCTGCAATTTGGTTTCGGCCTGGCGTTCGATCCGTTCGAGCGGGGCTACCGTATGGTCCGGCCGGGCGTGGCGGGGGGCGGTTCGGTCGCGTTCAACGCCTTCATCGACGCGAATGGCGACGGTCGGCGCCAACCCGCTGAGGAGCCGGTCCCCAACGTCGTTCTCGAAACCCCGGCGGGTGCAGCCGTCACCGGCGTGGATGGCCAGGTACTGGCCGCGGGTCTCGGCGACGCCGGCAAGGCACGCATCGGGATCAACCTCGAAGGCATAGACGATCCATTCCTGGTCGGCGACGCTGTGATCGAAACCGTGCCTCGCCCGGGGCGGATCGCGGTCGTGGACTACCCCCTTCAGGTCACCAGCGAGATCGAGCTGAGCGCGCGTCTTCGCCGCGACGGCTCGGACCGGCCCTTGGCGGCTGTGGAACTGCGCCTCATCCCCCTTGCCGGGGGCGAAGTGGTCGCTGCGCGCACCGACCACGCTGGCGTCGCCTTTGTCGACGCCGTCCGCCCGGGTCGCTACAATGTGACTTTGGAACCCGAACAGGCGCAGGACCTCGGCATGAGCTTGGACGCCGCGCTCGAGTTGGTAGTGCCCCCAACGGGTGGCTTCGTAAGGGGCGGCGACGTTTTCATTCGCATCCGCTCACTGGAGACCGGCGCATGACACGTATTCTGCTCTTGTCCGGGCTGGCGGCGATCTTCCTGATCGCGACGCCGGCAGCCGCCCAGATTAGCATGTCGCGCTCACCTGCCGCTTCGCCTGTGATCGGAACAGTGGTGCGGGGCAATGCGGCCACCACCTTTTCTGTCAGCTCGGCCGGCGTGGTCACCCGCGTGTCCGGTGATGCGATCAGGCTGAGCTCCGCGTCGATCACCCAACCGACCGTCACCCTGACCTGCGGGACGAATTCCAACTGCCAGAATAGGGATGTCAGGGTCACAGTGACAGCGAGCGGAGCATCGGGGGCTGGCAGCATCACCCGGTTCCGGATCGGCTCCCTGACCGGCGCGACCTATCGTACCGCCGCGCCGGCCGATGCCGCCAGCCTTGCCTTCGATCTCATGCCGCTTGGTTCGCGGGGGTCGGCGACGTTCACCTTGGGAATGGATGTCCTGCTGGCAGCCGCCGCAAATAGCGGCACAGACACTTTTACATTCACGGTTACGGCGACCTTCCTATGATACGTTCCTTGGTCCTCGCCGTAAGCCTGTGCGGCGTTGCGGCTCCCGCCTTCGCACAGAATGCCGAAAGCCCGCCGAACACTAACGCGTCGCTGACGATCGAGCGGTCCCTGACGATCGCAGCCGTTCAGCCGATGAGCTTTAATCCGGTCTCGACACGCACGGGCGTGGAGGTCACGACCCAATCGGGAACAGCCATCATCCGTGTCAGCGGTGATCCGGGCCGGGTTTATCGGGTGACTTTGCCGGCCGCGATCGTCGCGCGTCCGGGAAATCTGACAGTCGATGTCTTCACCGTCATCAGTGACAACTCCGGCGACATCACCCGGAACTTGACGGCCCGAATGAACGCCGAGGGCTCCGACAGGCTGCAGATCACCGGTCTGTTAAGCCAGCCGTCAGGTATCGCCCTCACCAACGTCAGCGCCGCCGTACCAATCGGCGTCGATTACGAATAGCGCGCTTCAGGCGCAAAAGGGGAGCTGAAAGGTCTGATGGGCACCGCAGAGTCCGCGTGAAATAGACGTAGCCGTGGACCATCGGCGGCACGGTGGGGGGTGGGGTCGGCTCAACGCATCTCCGCACTAGCCGGAAGCACCCGGGCGGGGTGGAGTCCGAGGGTATGGCACCTGCTGCGGGTCTGCAGGTATGGCGCAGGTCACAATTTCCGGGTTTCCCACGTTAAAGCGCGTAACTTGGGAAAGGGCTTCACGAGCCCCTCAGCCGAGACTGGGAAGGGGCTGGGTTGCGGTCCAGAGCCTACCCGAAATCCGCATCAACCACCTGCTCTATAACAACTTGCTGTCCGGCCTTCCCTAGCCTTCGTAATGCGGGGGTCAGGTGTTCGAGTCACCTAAGCGGCACCACTTTTTCCGGAGACACTCTGACCAGGAAACCGTCGGGCAAGCGGCGGAAGCGCCTTAACGCTGGTTCGCTGTGTGGGTCCTGGCCGGGTAGCCTTCCGCAAGGAAGGGCTCCGCGATGGGGCACGACCTCGGTAATCGTCTGAAGTCCGGTTTACGACCGGATGCCAAGGACCGCTTTCGACGGTGGGCTCAACTGATCGCTGCAACACACTCAGCGAAGGTCTCCGCGGGCGTCCGTTAGAGCAATGTCTTTCTGGGCCGTTCGTTGAGCTGTTGGGCGATGGCGCTGAGCTGTGCCTGGCTGTGCAGGGACAGGTCTATTGCCAACTCCACCAACGCAGGCTCAGTTCACCCAAGGGCTCCCGTTATGGCTGGATGAGCAACGGGGTTCACGTCATGGCATGTCTCAGTTTGGAAGGAAAATAATCCGGTGACGCGAATGTTTGCAGTCGGTCTGGCTACTGTTTCCCTGATCTCGGCCGGTGCCGCGGCTGCAACGTCCCAGCGGACGGAGCCCGATCAGCCAAACCCTCGCGAAGCGCTCGAGTGGATGGTGCTCAACGAGATAAACAGTGCCTATTTCCGTCGTGAGGAGCCGATGAACCGTCTGGCTCTCGTCAAACACGTGCCGGAAGGCGTCATCAAGCAGGTCGATATCTCGCACGACGGCCTGGCTGACTGGCTCGTCGACTATACAGAGTCCGGCCTGGTTTACTGCGGTACAGGTGGATGTCTGCGTAGCCTGTACGTAAGCCTGCCCGACGGTACTTATGTGCTCGCTTTCAACGATCAGAGTATCGATTTTGCCATCGCTCGCCGCAACAACGAGACTGTCATCGACATGGCTGTCCATAGGGTGATGTGCTGGCCACTGAACGATGACTGTGCCTACAGTTTCGCTTGGGATCTGGGTCTGAGAAGATTGGTCGAGCGACCCAACGTGCGCGGCGAGACACTGTTGAGTTCGTCGTTCGGCGTTCTGGCTCCGCCGGAGGAAGACGAGCCCCGGCCGCCTGAGGATGCGCCCGACGTCCTTCAGTCTCTTTGGCGAGAAACGGTCCAGGCCTGTCCGTCGGCCGTGAGCGAGGGGGCATTCAACATCGTCCACGCCGACATCCTCAGTATCCCCGACCTTGACGGCGATGGTGCCCGCGACTGGCTTTATGAGGCACCAAACGGTTGTGAGAGGTCCGAGGGGACCGTGGTCGATCAGAAACCCTTCATGATCTATCTGGCCCGGGCCGACGGCGGGGCAGAACTCGCCTTCACGTCCGAACCCGGTGAGCAACCGGTGTATGATATTTCCACCCGACCGGCGGTCCTGATCAGCAATCCTGAATGTGGCTTCGACGTGCCTTGCCGGGACGCGCGTCTCCAGTGGGATGCTCGGGCGGCGCGTTTCATGCCGACGGGCCCGGGCGACAAGGACGGGTCAGGTTGAGACGAGCCTGGAGTGATGATCGCGGCGGGACAATCTTTTCATCAGGACAGGCCCCTTACCGCTCTGACAGGGGTTCGAACGGTCTTGTCAGCCTAAACCAATCAGGTAGGCGGCTTCTTCTTGACTGCTTGCTCGGGGCACCGCCTGCTCAGAGCTACTTATGCTGACCATGTCTCAGGAAAAGAGGTGCCGACGGCAGCGCCGAAATCGGTTGGGCTGACAACACCGTTTGGATGCATCCCTTATGCAGGCGTAACTCACCAGCCGGGCGTCATGACCCGCGTCGCCCGTTCGCGCATGTTGTCCAGCAGTGCCTCCGTATCGCCGTTGCCACAGACGAGCGACGATGATGCGGGCATCCCGTCGCGTGCGGGTTCGTTCACGGTCCGGCAGCCTGAGCCACGCGCTTGGTCCTGGGCGGCATCGCGTGTGGGTTCATTGGAAACCGCGGCCTCGGCCCTTGCCGACGCGAGGCGGTTTCGTGCATTCCGGCGGCACTGGGCGGACGGTTCGCTGGTCCCCGGTCCGCACTGGTCCAGTTCATAGCGCTCCGGATCACCGAAGGCCCACTGCGGGACGGCATCACTGTCTGCCGATGCTCCATTCGCCGTGTAGAAACCGGCCGTGTACTCGGCAGCGGGGTAGGGCGCGCGAGAGGCACCATTCTCTGCCCCCGCAGACCAGTTGAAGCGTGGCGCAGCCCCCTGGCTCGGTGTGGTGCCCTCTGACGCCGGTGCCGATATACGGTTGCCGTTCTGGTTGGGGTCGCTGACGAACACTCGTGGGCGGGCTGGCGTAGTCGGCTGAGGGGCGTTTGCATCGTAGGACGCCGTACCGCGAATGCCTCGGCTACGCGAATAGCCGCCCTCCGGGGGAGCCGGCGGCGATGGCCGGTTCGTGGTCGTGTTCTCGAAGTTGGCGTTCAGCGCGGAGTTCCATGGATTACCGTCCTCGTCTTCGGTCTCTGGCGCAGCGGCAGTTATCGGCACATTCGTTGCCGAAACCGGTTGTGGGCAGGCGACGGGCTGGCCGCCAAACATGCAGTCCTGCCTCGCCGTGGCCGTCACGGCCGGCGGACCGGTCCGTACGATCTCGTCCTGCGCTGGGAACGAAGGCACCGCAGCCAGCAATGAAATCAGGACAAGCATCAAGACCCTCCGACGGGAATCCAACTTAGCAGTGCTTCGACCCTCGTCAAAATGACGCCATTTGACGAGTCGCGCCGCAATTCCCTGCTGCGTCATCGCCCGCAGCGCCCCATCCAGCCTGTCCAGCGTCAGCAGAGGTGCTGTCAGTCTAACGCTAACTTATCTCCACTGAGGACGGTGACGTGACCCCCGTTTCTCATCCAGCCATAACGAGAGTCCTTGGGTGATCTGAGCCGTGATTGGTTGGGGTGGCAATAGGCCGGCCTGCGCAGCCATCAACCAGCGCAGCAGGCCGGCCGATCTGTCCGGTTAGCATTCTGGCGTAGGCCGTCGGGGTCAGCCATCCGAGCTTCGAGTGCGGTCGGGTTTCGTTATAGTCGCGCCGCCAGGCGTCCAGCACGGACCGGGCGTGTGGCAAGGACCGGAACAGCGTCTCGTTCAGCAGCTCGTCGCGCAGGCGACCGTTGAAGCTCTCGTTGAAGCCGTTCTGCTGGGGCTTGCCCGGCGCAATGTAGTGCCAACCCACGCCGGTCTCGTCGGCCCAGCCGAGTATGGCGTTGGAGGTGTATTCTGTCCCGTTGTCGCTGATGATCGTGTCGGGTCGTCCGCGCCGAAGCATGATGGCGTCCAGCTCTCGCGCCACCCGCTGGCCGGACAGCAAGGTGTCGGCGACGAGCCCGAGGCACTCGCGGGTGCAGTTGTCGATCACCGTCAGGATCCGGAACCGCCGCCCGTCGGTCATCTGGTCGGACACGAAGTCCAGCGACCAGCGCTGGTTGGCCACCAGGGGAACCTCCAGCGGACGCCGCGTGCCCATGGCGCGTTTGCGTCCACCGCGCCGGCGCACCATCAGCTTCTCCTCGCGGTAGATCCGCTGGACCCGCTTCCTGTTGACGGCATGTCCCTCGCGCCGAAGCATCACGTGCAGACGGCGATAGCCGAACCGTCGCCGCTCCTGGGCCAGCGCCTTCAGCCGATCCCGCAGGGCACCGTCGTCCGGCCGCGTGGCTTGGTAGCGCACGCTCGCACGATCGACGCCCAGAACCCGGCACGCCCGCCGCTCGCTCATCTCGTAGACCGATCGCAGGTGCGCCACAGCCTCTCGATGCGCGGCGGGCGTCACCACTTTTTTCCCAGCAGATCCTTCAGCGCGACGTTGTCCAGCATCGCATCCGCCGGCAACCGCTTCAGCTTGGCGTTCTCGTCCTCAAGCGCCTTCAGCCGCCGGGCTTCCGACACATCCATGCCGCCGAACCTGGCCTTCCACTTGTAAAACGTCGGCGAGCTGAGCCCGTGCTTCCTGCACAGATCCGCCACCGGGACACCCGTCTCCTGCTCCCGCAGGATCCCGATGATCTGCTCTTCCGTAAATCTCGATCGCTTCATTCCGTCCGTCCTTTCGAGGGGCGGACTCTAGCTATTCCTGGCGGAGTTTCAGGGGGTCACGTCAACGGCTAAGCCGCTGATGGAGATCATATTTCGTGAAGCCGATTTCGTTTAAGCGCCATCGCTTTCCAGCGGATGTGATCCGTCAGGCGGTATGGCTGTACTTCCGTTTCAGTCTAAGCTTTCGGGATGTCGAGGAGCTGATGGCGGCCCGCGGTGTGGACGTGAGCTACGAGACCATCCGCTGCTGGACGATCAAGTTCGGACCTCTGATCGCCAGGCGACTGAAAAAGCGGCGGTGGCCGCCGTCGCCGCGCTGGCACCTGGACGAGGTGGTTTGCAATATCGGCGGCAAGCGGATGTTTCTGTGGCGGGCCGTCGATGACGAAGGCGAGGTCCTCGACGTCCTCGTCCAGCGCCGGCGGGATACAGAGGCTGCGTTGAAGCTGATCAGACGGCTCCTTCACAACCAGCCGGTCGAGCCGCAGACGATCACGACGGACGGCCTGGCCTCATACGGCGCGGCTCTGGATCAGCTGGATCTGAGACATCTCCATCGACCCGGCCGGCTTCGTGAAAACAATCGGATCGAGAATTCCCACCTTCCGATCCGACGACGAGAACGACAGCAGCAGCGGTTCAAATCCCAGGCCTCAGCCCGGAGATTCCTCACCACCCACGCAGCGATCTACAACACCTTCAACATTCAACGCCATCTGATCAGCAGACCCACCCTTCGGCGTTTTCGCGCTGAAGCGGACGCAGCATGGGCGACGGCTGTTGCCTGAATGGCGGCGGGGTAGGGGGATTTTGACCTGGCAAAGTTAACCTGTCAGGCCCGACGCGACCAAGGCTTGCGAATTCCCGCGACCATGCTCCATAAAGGAGCTTCAAATCGAAAGAACTTGCCTCTGCCTGCCATCGACTGAGCGCCCGGGCTGTTGATCGGCCTATTTCGTTTCTGACGCTGCGCGCTGCGCGTCGTCCTCAGTCATGCAGGACATCCAAGTGATCAAACATAATCAACAATTCCAGTTTCAGCTCGTCCCTATCCGCGCCGATGGCACGCTCGGTGGCCGTGCGATTCAGTTGGAGCTAGAAACTCAGCAGTTTTGCCGAGCGATGGTGGCGCTGTATCGAAAGGTAGGCTTCGAGCCGCCATGGCTCGGTTATGTCGCTGTCGACGGAAACTCCGCTGTGGGCGGTGGCGCATTCGTCTGGCCACCAGCGGACAATCGAGTTGAAAATGCCTACTACACCGACCTCGCTCAGCAGGGGAGAGGGTACGCGACTTTAACGGCGAAACACCTGTTGAGGATCGCGCGGGATATGGTGCCACAAGTCGAACTCTCCGCCAAGACAGAGCCTCAACCTAACGCGTCGACAAAGATTTTGACGGGCCTTGGCTTCACGAAAATCGGCTCAACCGCGGACGAAGAGATCGGTGAGGCTTGGCTGTGGCTGCTCAAACTCTGACAGCCAAGGGCGGCAGGCTCAGGAAGGCCGGCCGCCTCACGTTGGAAGCGGACGTGGTGAGGGACCGCCGTTGGTCGTGGACGGACGGTCGCCTGCGGTTCGTCAATGGACCTTCACGAGGCCGTTAAGCGCCTGCCGCTCGACTAAACCGCGCGAGGGCTGCCGTGAGCAACTTGACCCAATCCTATTTTCGCATAGCCATGCACCGTAGGGAACTCACC
The DNA here is from genome assembly GCF_049897345.1 of Brevundimonas sp. TWP2-3-4b2. Classification (NCBI taxonomy): domain Bacteria; kingdom Pseudomonadati; phylum Pseudomonadota; class Alphaproteobacteria; order Caulobacterales; family Caulobacteraceae; genus Brevundimonas; species Brevundimonas sp. TWP2-3-4b2. The sequence continues at coordinate 108,974 of NZ_JAFCWB010000005.1, forward strand.
CGCACATGTGACGTCGGTGGTGTCATCCGCTCCAAGCCGGGCGACGATCTCGCAGACCACGCCGGTAGGGGGAAAGCTAAGGTCGACGTGCCCACGTAGTTCCGCCGCCAAAGCCCGCTCGATCAGTTTTGAGCCGAACCCTCGCAGTTCGGGCGGCGAGACAAGCGGGCCGCCACATTCTTCCCACCGAATGACAAAGCGAGCCGGATCGTCCGGTTTCGCGGACCATGTCAGCACTACGTGCCCCTCGTCCGTCGACAAGGAGCCGTACTTCGTGGCGTTAGTGGTGAGTTCATGAAGGGCCAGGGCCATCATCACTGCGGTCTTTGGTTCGAGGCTCACTCGGGGCCCATTGGCCGTGTATCGGTCCGAGCTGGTCGAGTGAGCATCAAAGGCACCAGCCACGACATCGGTCAGGTCAGCCGCAACCCAAGTTTCCTGGGTCAGCAGATTGTGCGCGGATGCAAGTGCGAGAAGGCGCCCCTCGAACGCCGCGCGAGCGCTGGGGCTTGCGGAGTCACCACTAAAAGTCTGTTGAGCTAGACCCTGAACGATCGCAAGGGTGTTTCTGACTCGGTGGTTCAACTCGTCGATCAACAGACGAAGGTGACGTTCCTGCCTATTCTGAACCGTGGCGGCGAGGTGCGAATGGGTAACGTCGTGCCCTTGGACGAAAATGCCCACTACCTCCCCGATTTCACTGAAGATCGGAGCGTTGATAAAGTCTAGAAAGAGTTCATTTGACCCCTCGCTGAGGCCGCACTCAAGTTTTATCGGGATGTGCGCTGCAACGAACGGCTCCCCAGTTTCAAAGACCTGGTCAAGATATTCGAAAAAGCCTTGGCCCGTTAGTTCTGGAAATACATCTCGTACAGTCCTGCCGACTAAATCGGTCCGATGTGTCAGCCTTTTGTAGGCGGCGTTGGCGAACTCAAACACGTGATCGCGCCCGGTGAGAACGGCGATAAAGCCCGGGGCCTGATCAAAGAGACGCCGCTGGCGCTCTGACTGATCAATGAGCCGGCGTTCCGCCAACACATGCTTTGTGGTTTCGGTGCAGACCACCAGCACGCCGCCGACCCCGCTGAGCGCAGTGTCGTCGCCGATAGGACTATAGCTGTAGGTCCAGTAGACGTCTTCCCGTTGGCCGTGACGGGTGATCGGCAATAGCTGGTTCTCGTGCCAAGTCGCGCTCCCCCCGGCCAAGACCTGCTCGATTTGCGGCCCGATTACATCCCAGATCTCCTCCCACACCTGACGTGCAGGCTGCCCTAGGGCGGTGGGATGGCGCTCGGACCCAATGGATTGCCGATAGGCGTCGTTATAAAGGCAAGCTCCGTCGTTGCCCCAGAAGACGAACATGGGATGTCCCGTGTTCAGCATCAGACGGGTCACAATGCGCAGGGGTTCCCCCCATGTCTCCGGCGCACCGATTGTTGAACGGCTCCAATCAAAAGCCCGCATCAAACTACCCATCTCACCACCGCCGGCGAGAAACGCATGTTCAGACGAGGTCTGGGCCGGGCGGTCGCAAGTATCAATCATTGCGTCGAACCCCTTGTCGCCATTCAGACTGCGTGCGCCCGATAACCTCATTGCGCCAGCGATTTCCGCGCGATGGGGTGTTGGTCCTTACAGATACGGGCTTCTAATGTGCCGGTTTTGCCTCGCGACGGAGCGATCAGTGCGAGCGCGCCGGGTTACGATCGCCCCTAGGGGGGCCTACCACGGACCCAAAAGCAGCTTCGCCGCACAAAAACGGACTCTGAAGGTCCCCAACGGGTCGGGAAGCGACCGTCACCTGAGGCTGAGAAGCGGACATTTGAGGCGGGGGTGCCTAGCAAATCTCGATACCCCGCAGGCCCTAACGCATTGCGCCGCGGAGACGTTGGAAGGACCATTGCTGGGCGTCGTAAGCATCCCTGACCACGTCAGCCATCGAAAAGAATTCGTGCGTCGCGCCTTCCCAATTTCTTCGCTCTACGCTGACGCCCGCCGCCTCCAGCGCGGTCTCCAGCGTCGCTCCGTCGTCGCGCAGAGGATCAATGTCTGCGTTGACGATAATTACTGGCGGGAGGCCTCGCAGATTGGCGGCGACAAGATTGAAGCGCGGGTCTTGGGCGAAGTCCGCGGAGGGAAGGGCGTAGCGGCCAAACCAGTCCAGCGTGGCCGTGCGCAGCGGCAGGCTCATTGTGTTCTCGACCTTGGAACGGAGGGACGTGTTTGCGTTAGCGATGGGGTAGACGGCGAGAATTGCCTTGGGCTGCGTCCAGCCGTTGTCGCGCGCGGCGATGGCTACGTTCATTGCCAGATTGCCGCCCGCGCTTTCGCCCGCCAACGCCATGTTCATGGGGTCGCCGCCCCATGACGCTGCGTTGGCCATAACCCACCGCCACGCCGCGTTGGCGTCGTCGTGCGCCGCCGGGACCCTCATCTCTGGCCCCTTGCGATACTCGACCGACACAACGATGGCGTTCATGTTTCGGGCCATGGAGCGTGGGGTGGCGTCGTAGACGTCGAGGTCCGCAATGACCCAACCGCCACCATGGTAGTAAACAACGACCGGCAGGTTGGTGCCGACTGTGCCGGCCGGCCTGTAAACCCTGACCGGCTGCGAGCCCGCGCCAGCCGAGTAAGTCAGGTTCTGCACCGAAACCGTCGGATCGGGCGCAGTCGACATGCCGCGCATTTCCTTGACCCGACGCACCGCGTCAGCCGGCGTGGGCTGGGTGCGCGCCTGGGCCACGGACAGGGTTTCGATTGGTCGAGCCCCAAGAGCGGCGTGTGCATCGAGTACGGCTTGCATATCTGCGTCCGGACGTCCGCTCATGCCCATCGAGGCACTTGTGACCGAGCCGCCACCCATCATCCCGTCCATGCCTGCGCACGCAGCCAGTGTAGCCGCGAGCGCGACGGATGCCGTCAAGGCGGCGATGCGGTTCGTCTTCATGTTACTGTCCTGTTTAACCCCGGCGCAGGCAGAGCGAAGAAAGATCAACGTTGTTCCAAATGGCGCAGGTTGAGCTATGATCGCAGCTGCAAATCCGGTGTCCTCAGCATCGTTGCCCAAATGACCGATTGGCCGACAACAAAGGTCCGCTATGGGTCGAGGCCGTGTAAAAACGCGCTGAGCTGGATTGGTGCGCGGGTTGCAACGAGGCGCAGAGCGCCTTCGCCTCAGGCCCGCATCGCCTCTATCAGCGACTTGGTTCCGAGCACCCCCATCACACGTTTCATGTTGTAGGCCAGGATGTGGAGGCTGATCTCGGTCTTTACGTTGGATAGGCGCTTCATCAGGAAGTGAGTGTGTCCCATCCAGGCCTTGATGGTTCCGAATGGGTGTTCGACCAGGGTTCGGCGGGCCCGCATGGCACCCGGCGTCAGGTCCATCCGGGCCTGCAGCGCATCGATCACCGCCTCATGCTCCCAGCGGGTGACCCGGCGCTCGACGCTGGGCGTGCATTGCGGTTTCAGGCGACAGCCGGTGCAACTGGCCCGGTTCAGGTAGCGATGCAGCGTCTGTCCCTTCTCGACGGTCGTGAGGCGGCGCGGCAGCAGCGCGCAGGCCGGGCAGCGATAGGCGTCCTTGTCGGGCAGATAGACGAAGTCCTGCTTTCCGAACCGGCCGTCGGCCTTGGCCCCGGAGGTCAGCGGCTTGGGCACGAAGGGCGTTACGCCGAGGGCCTCGCAGGCCAGGATTGTAGATCGGCGTCCAAAACGAGACCCTCGCCTGTTTGGCCAACTAGCTGATCCATAGAACTCTTCTGGCAGTAGTCTGCATGACATCGGCACCGCTCGTGACCCCCCGTCGGATGACTTTTCTTCTTTCACGCCAGTCGGTTGCCGGCATAGCAACGGGGGTCCGTTTTGGACGCCGATCCACACCTCAACGCCGCCAATGCCCCACTCCGCCGCTAGGCGGTTGATCGTTTCACCGCCGCCTTTTCAGCATCTTCCTTCTGTTTGGCGGCCTCGTCGCCGTCGCCGACCTTCTCCTCGACGCTGGCTGAAAAGCGCTGGTAGACGCCCAGCCCCACGAGTACGAGGACCGAGACCAGAACTAGGGCGGTGGGATAGCCCAGCAGGGCGACATCGCTCCGCGCGGTCCTGAACACTATCACCAGCCCCTCGAGGAACAGGGCGATGACTATGGTGGACAGGAACTTCGTCAGCGAGCGCCGGGCCACGGCGGCTCCGCGCTTTTCATGGTCGCCGGTGACCTCCTCCTCAAACATGTATTTGGCCACGTCGAAAACGGCGATGGCGATGATGACATAGCCGAGAGCCGCCAAAATGGCGTCGCCGGCCGCGTCGACGGTTCCAGTACCTGCCTTGGTCAGCTCCATCAGGCCCACGCCCATCAGACCGAGAGCCAGAAGCAGGAGCACAAGGCTGGTAGCCCCGAAGACAAGGCGGGAGATGAAGGTCATGGGACGCGTCCTCGCATGCTCTCGCCCGACGCCGTCCGAGAACGGCCAAGCCTGAAATGGCAAAACGCCCGCAGCCCGATCACGTTGCCCGGCTTGACAAGATGACGCTGCCTCATCGGAAAAGCCGGATGAATCTCCCGCTCGCCGAGACTGAGCGCTCACGACGCCGGACTCTCGGCAGGAGGTCGAATGTCGTTCGTCAGCGAGATCACCGAGAACGCTGAGGAGGCCCCTCGATCAAACCGCCGTCCGATCGAACTCATCGACCCGCCGGCCTTCCAGCGATCCCGGACTTTAGCCCTATGCGCCACCGGGGAGCAGAAGCGACGCTGCTGCTTCTCCGTCCACGCTCCGTCTCCAAAGAAAAGGTATTGTGTTGCGTTCACCGGTTGAGCCCACCGGGGCAAGCAGACCTCTCTTTCGGTCTCAGGCAGCGCTTTGTTTCCGCAATTATCGGTCATGCAGTCCGCGACAGAGACCTGACATTACGATCATCCACTGATGTCCGCACCGACCTGCACAGCCGCGCTGAGGGTGTTGCGACAGCGTCACCGTTCGCGGAAAGATGTGCGCCCATCGATCGGCCTGGCAGAAGCCTGACCGCAACCTCTTAATGCCAGGACCGTTGTAAACAAAAGCGATCCAGTTCCACCCGCTCATGGCTCCGACCTTGGCTTTCGCCCCGCGAGCCTTCGGATTGCCCAAAGCATCCAATGTCGACCTCAGTATCACCACCCGATGACGTGGCTTTGAGTCTGACTCTTGCGGTCTTCACCGCCTCTCCGTCACCCTTGCTGCTGTTGAACGGCGACCTCGCCATCATCGCGGCGAGCAACTCGTTTCGACAAGTGTTCGAAGTCGCTCAGGTAGAGCTGACCGGGCAGGCTCTGTATAGTCTCTCGAACAGCGCTTGGGACATCCCGAACTTCGCCGATCGCTGGAAGCCACCCTTTCCGGGGCAGAGAGCGACGACTGCGAACTGGACCTTAAGCTCACCCAACCGCCTCTCAGGCATCTCGTGGTCCAAGCCAAGCGGCTTGACTACCTCGACCTCGATCAGACCAGGCTGCTCGTCGCCCTGTCAGACGTCACCGAGGCCAGAGCCGACACGGCGCTGAAAGAGAATGAGGCACGCCACAACATCGTCCTGCTGCAGTAGGTGCGCCACCGGGTCGCCAACAGCCTACAGATCATCGCCAGCGTCCTGCTGCAGAATGCCCGCAAGACCCCCTCCGAGGAAACGCGTGGCCACCTGACGGACGCCCATCACAGGGTTATGTCCGTGGCGGCGTTGGAGCGGCTGCTCTCCACCTCGCAGGAAGGCGATGTCGATGTGCACGCCTATTTCACCGCCTTGTGCGAGAGCATCACGGCGTCGATGATCGGCGAGGCTGGCAACGTCACCTTGACGGTCGATGGCGGCGACGGGGTGATCGACGCGCGGGTTTCGGTCAGCCTGGGTCTCATCATCACGGAGCTGGTGATCAACGCCTTGAAGCATGCCTTCCCCGACGGTCGATCGGGCCGGATCACCGTCGACTACAGTTTTCATGGCCCGAACTGGATCCTGTGCGTTCGAGACGACGGGGGTGGGAATTCCGCTGGTTGCCCCTGATCGAACCGGCCTAGGAGCGAGCATCGTTGAGGCCCTCGCAAGACAGTTGAACGCCTCGGTGACGACCGTGCCTGAAAATCCTGGCACTAAGGTCTCGATCGAACACACGCAGATCGCCCTGGTCCACGAAAAGCCCGAAGTCGTCTCGCACTCCTTTTCCAAGACCCAGGCCGCCCCCGGCACCGCGAGGCATCAAGTCCAGAAAGACCGATCATGACCGACGTGCAGCCCCCTCAGAGGATCGGCCAGACCCTGCTGATCGTCGAAGACGAGGCCTTGGTGGCGATCGTCCTTCGGGATGTCCTCTCCGAAGCCGGTTACCATGTGCTTGACCTCACGACGCGACACGCCGAGGCCCTTGAGGTCGCAAGGGCCTGCAAGCCGGAACTAGCTCTGGTCAATATCCGCCTCGCCGGTCGCGACGACGGCATCGAGCTGGCCGTGCAACTGAAGGCGCTGGATATCCCCGTGGTCTTCATCAGCGGTCAGATCAGCCGGGCGCGGACGGCAGCGACCGTCGCGATCGCATCCATGCCCAAGCCCTATGACGCCTACGAGATGGTGCTCGCAGTGGCCTATCTTCTGGCGCGTCTCAAAGGACCGACATCTTTGCCGCGACCGGACAAACTTGAAGTGTTCGATGAAGACCTTGGGCTGGCACCTGCCGCCTGAGGCTTGCCTGCCGCTTCGAGGAAGATGAACCGGCCCGCATCGCGGTCGTTCCCTAAAAGTTGGCGCTGGACGGTTAGCGGACCTCATTTGTCACTTCCGCACGGACCATGTTCGGATGTTCCCCGTGTAACCGGGATCATTCGACACGGTGAAGCGTTGCAATGGCGAGGGCTTTCAGCCCCAAGGCACTAATAATCTATGGAAAAGGACCTGATCCGACTGGTCTACAGAAGCAAATCCTGCATTGCTCATGATGACGTGGCTGAGTTTGACGCAATATTTAAAGTATCGCGCCGAAACAATAAGCTAAATGGCATCACGGGCGCGCTCGCGTTGCCTGATGGAAAATTCGTCCAATCCATTGAAGGCGAAAAGAGCAAGGTGGGCCGCCGCCGCAAAGGTCGATTTGTGGGCGTCCCCACGGTCGCCTATGGGTCGACAGCGGACTCAGCGGCCCGTGTGGAAAACGGACGGCGTACCCTCTGCCGCGACATGCTGGTGCCCGATCGAGCGCGGTTTGCAGTGACGTGACCGCCTGAAACTCCTCCAGGAATAGCTAGAGTCCGCCCCTCGAAAGGACGGACGGAATTAAGCGATCGAGATTTACGGAAGAGCAGATCATCGGGATCCTGCGGGAGCAGGAGACGGGTGTCCCGGTGGCTGATCTGTGCAGGAAGCACGGGCTCAGCTCGCCGACGTTTTACAAGTGGGAGGCCGGGTTCGGCGGCATGGATGTGTCGGAGGCCCGGCGGCTGAAGGCGCTTGAGGACGAGAACGCCAACCCCACCAACACCAGTTCAGATCACCCAAGGACTCTCGTTATGGCTGGATGAGATACGGGGGTCACGTCAGTCGGACCCACCTTGGCCGCCTGTCCGATTTTTCGGCACCACCTCACTTTCGACCCGAGGGATTAACCTGACATCACCGGAACGATAGCGGTCGCGGTCCGCTTCTCCCTGTGCCCATTTCGGTCAGGACAAGGAGAAACGCCCATGAAAGCCGTCGTCTACAACGGCCCCTGCGACGTCAGCGTCGAGGAAGTCCCGGATTCCAAAATCGAGAAGGCCACCGACGTCGTCATCCGCCTAACGTCGACCAACATCTGCGGTTCGGATTTGCACATGTACGAGGGCCGCACCAATTTCGAAGCCGGCAAAGTGTTTGGTCACGAGAACATGGGCGAAGTGATCGAGGTCGGCTCTGCCGTCGATCGGATTAAGAAGGGCGACCGCGTTTGCATGCCCTTCAACGTTGGCTGCGGCTTCTGCGTCAACTGCGAACGTGGGCTCTCGGGCTTCTGCTTGACGTGCAATCCCGGTACTGCCGGCGCGGCCTATGGCTTCGCCGGCATGGGTCCGTTCCAAGGCGGCCAAGCCGAGATGCTGCGCGTGCCGTACGCCGACTACAACTGCCTAGTGTTGCCCGAGGATGCCGAGGAAAAGGAGGGCGACTATGTCATGCTGTCCGACATCTTTCCGACCGGCTGGCACGCCACCGAACTGGCCGGACTGCTGCCGGGAGAAACTATCGCCATCTACGGTGCTGGTCCTGTCGGCCTGATGGCTCTGCATTCGGCGATAATCAAGGGTGCGTCCAAAGTCTTCGTGGTTGATAACCAGCCGGATCGCCTGAAATTAGTCGAAGAGTTGGGCGGCATTCCAATCAATATGAAGGACGTCGATCCAATCGAGGCCATCTTGGACGCCACCGAGGGTCTGGGCACTGACCGGGGCTGTGAATGCGTTGGCTATCAGTGTTGCGACCGCCACGGCAAGGAACGCAGCAACTATACGATGAACTGTCTCGTCGCCTCGACAAAGGCCACTGGCGGCATCGGCGTGGTCGGCGTCTTCATCCCCGAAGATCCCGGTGCCAAGGACGACCTGGCTAAGGAAGGCAAGATGGCCTTCGACTTCGGAACGTTTTGGTTCAAAGGCCAGAAGATCGGCACGGGACAGGCCAATGTGAAAGCTTACAACCGTCGCCTTGCAAATCTGATTCACGCCGGCAAAGCGACGCCGTCCAAGATCATCTCTCACACGCTTTCTCTGGACGAAGCCCCGAACGCCTACAAGCATTTCAACGCCCGCGACGACGGCTGGACCAAGGTGGTGCTGAAGCCCAACGGCTGAGACGGGCAACGGGCGAGGTGCTGTCAGACTGGTGTGGGTGGGATTCGAAGTGACGGTGGCGTTTGGGGATCGACCCGCCGGAACCCCCCAACGAAAGGGTTGCGGCTGCGCTCGTGCAGCGGTTCTGCAGGTATGGCGCAGGTGGAAATGCCGGCGTTTCCCACGTGAAGACGCGTAACTTAGGAAACGCCCTCACGGCCTCCTTAGCCCAAACCGGGAAGGGGTTTGGGTGGGCCTGATTCTGGAGAGCTGCCCAGGCCCCTGAAAGCCATGTCGACACTGACTTTTGCCCTCCTGCTTCCCTAGCCTTCGTAATGCGGGGGTCAGGTGTTCGAGTCACCAAAGCGGCACCACTTTTTCCAAAGACCTTCTCAGCAGGAAGCCTGCGAGCGAGCGGCGGAGATGCCGTATCGCTGGGTCGGCACGTGGGTCCAGGTGACGTGATCCCTGTTTGTCATCCAGCCCTGATCAGAGTGCGTGGGTGAGTTTATCCGCTTCCGGTTTCTGGCACGCCTGCCGCTGCGCTTTCCGGCAGACGTCAGGGTGCCGGGCCTTATCAGCGGCGGAAATTCGCGGTTATATTTATGTTGAAGCCTTGCTGCCAGAGATAACGAACAAGGCTGGCGGCAAGGCGCGATTGTGTTTTTCCGCCGGGCTGCCCGGGTCGGATACAATGGAGCGTCTCGGTGAATTCGGTTTCAAGCTCAAACCAAAGGATGGTCACGCAGGATATAGAACTGCCTGCCCAGAGCGCCCGGACCCTGTTTGCCGGACCCGGGGCTGCAGGGCACAATATCCAGCGGGCCGTGATGCCCTTTCGTGTGGGCATCTCGCCTGTTCCAGGCGGCATCCGCATGACCGGAGACGAGATCGCTGTCTCGCTCGTCGCCGAGATGATGAGGCGGATTGAAGAGGCGACCAAGGCTGGCCATGCCATCAGCGAGCCAATGGTCAACGCGGTGGCCCTCTCCGCCGTGCAGGACGCGCTCAAACACGAACTGGCCTTCCGGCTGAACGGCATTCATTCGGCGGTGCGCCCCATGTCCCTCAGCCAGGTCGCGTTCATGAATGCGATGCTGTCTTCATGACCGCCCGCTGATCTTCGGGGTTGGCCCTACAGGCACCGGAAAAACCCATCTGGCCATAGCAGCCGGTCTCAACCTGATTGCCGACAAACACTTCAAGAGCATGGTCGTCACCCGACCCCGAGGCATGCTGGAGGGTGACATCATGACGGCCGCCCTGCGCGCCGAGACCGTCTACGACGAGCAGCTCACGCCAATTGAGGATGAGCTTCGGGAACTGATCGGGCGCGATGAGACCCGGCGTCAGATTGAGCACGGCCTTCTGGAAATCACCCCTCTCGGTCGGATGCGCGGACGAAGCTTCAACGAGTGCTTCATCCTGGTCGATGTGGCCCAGAACATGGGCAAGAAAATGATGCGTATGGCTCTGACGCGTCTGGGACGAAATTCACGCATGGTCGTGACTGGAGACCCCGCTCAGGTCGCCCTGGCCGGCGATGACCCGTCGGGCCTGCCTCACATCCTCAAGCACATTGCCGGGACCGACATCGCCCTGGTTCACCAGTTCCAGAACCACCAGATCATCCGCAACGCCACCGTCGCCAGGATCGAAGCGATCTACTCGAGCGAGGACGATCCCGAGATCCGCGCCGCAGCCTGAGCGCAAGAGAGCCCCTTCTTGCCCGGGAGTTGCACCTCGCCGAGATGCGCTTGCAGGTATGGCGCAGGTCACAATTTCCGCGTTTCCCACGTTAATGCGCGCAACTTGGGAAACGGCCTTTCGGGCCCCTGACGCAAGGCTGGGAAGCGGCCGGGTTGCAGGCCGACGCCCGTCTGGATTCTTCAGCAAATATTTGTATTATAACAATTTTTTCTCTGCCTGACTGGCCTTCGTCGTGCGCGGGGTCCGGTGTTCGAGTCACCTGAGCGGCACCATATCCTTACCGTCATGGCGAGAGTGATGATCTGGACGGGTCGTCCGGAACATCCTAGCTAGACGGCAGTATCGGAGTGGTCATGACCCAGGAGCTCAGCGCGCGTCAGGAAGAGTGTCTGCGGCTGACGGCCTTCCTGACGGACAAAGAGATCGCCGTCCGCCTCGGGCTGGCGGAGGCCACCGTCAAGAAGCATGTGCATGAGGGCTGCCGCCGTCTGGGCGTGAACCGGCGCAAGGCGGCGCTGGCGATTCTGGAACGAAACGTACCAGAGGCTACGAAAGACCCCATGGCGGGCCGGGAGCCCCTCGGTGTCTCTGGCTCTGTAGATACGGAGTCCGGCGATGTCGTCACAATCAAGAACCCTGCCCCACTGGACCTGGGACGATCTGGAAGCGGCCCTGGACGGGTTCAGCCCGATGGGACCGGAGGACCCGGTGCGGGCGCACCTGATGCGGGGACTGGCGGACGACGCGGAGCGGGCGAGCCCGCGGGAGCTGCTGCAACAGGTGCTGAGCGCGGGCTGGGTGATGGCCCAGGTGGGCGCCCAGAGTGGCGGCTCGGCTACCGGCCGCCGCCAAGAGGCCTAGGCTTTCGTATCCTGATCATCGTGCTGTCGGTCGTCCTGACCGCGGTCATGATGAAGGCCGTCGCTGATATGGTCGCCGCCTACACAAGCCAGGCCGCCGTGATTCACGACAACACATCCCCGCGGGCCCAACAGCCTGGTTGAACCGGTGGCTGAATCGGAGGTTCCCAGATCACGGTCTTTCAACAAGGTCTTCTTCTGCTGGCCCTGCTCAGCCTGCCCCTGGCGTGGTTTCAGGGTGGCCACCCCGAGCGTCTGGCCGTCGCGGCCCTGCTGATCTCGTTTGTATCGACGATTCCGGGAACGGACGTCCAGCTGGGCGGTCTTTTTCTGGTCGACGCGATCACCGACCTCGGACTGACCCTGCTTTTCGGATGGATGGCGTTCCAGCGCGACCGATGGTGGCTGTTCGCCATGACCGGCGTGATGGTGCTGACCGTCATGGTTCATGTGTCGCCGGTCATTGCTCCGGACCTGGACTGGCGCGCCGCCATGTCCGCTCGCGTCGGCCTCGGGTTGCTGACCTTCAGCATCCTGTTTCTGGGGGTGGCCGAGTGTTGGCTTGCCGGGGAAACGCCGGTCAGCGCGCGTGCGCTCTGGCGACGGCGGCTTCCTGACAATTGCTAGGGACCAGGCCGGAAACCCGATCCCGCAAACACGGATGACCGCCTTGAACATATAAACATATCCTTATATGTCTGCCGGCGACCCCACCCGGCCGGAGTTTCGCCTTGTCCCGTTCGTCGTTCCTGTTCACGTCTGAAAGCGTCTCCGAAGGCCATCCCGACAAGGTCGCGGACAGAATCTCCGACACCGTCGTGGACCTGTTCCTGACCAAGGATCCCTATGCGCGGGTCGCCTGCGAGACCCTGACCACCACCAATCTGGTCGTTCTGGCGGGTGAGATTCGCGGCAACGGCATCATGGGACGGGACGGCCAGTGGGCCCCGGGCGTGGAGCAGGAAATCGAGGCCGCCGTGCGCGCCGCGGTCAGGGATATCGGCTACGAGCAGTCGGGCTTCCACTGGAACAAATTCGAATTCATCAACCGCCTGCACGGCCAGTCCGCCGACATCGCCGTGGGCGTGGACGCGGCCGGCAACAAGGATGAGGGCGCGGGCGACCAGGGCATCATGTTCGGCTATGCCTCCAACGAGACGCCCGAGCTCATGCCGGCGACGCTGCAGTACAGCCACAACATCCTGAAGCGCCTCGCCGAGGTCCGCCATGGCGGCGACAAGCGGCTGGAGCCGGACGCCAAGAGTCAGGTCACCATCCAGTATGAGGACGGCGTGCCGGTGCGCGCCACCTCGATCGTGTTGTCGACCCAGCACGCCGCGGGCCTGTCGTCCGCCGACGTCGCTGACATCGTCAAGCCGCACATCCTCGCCGTGCTGCCGGAAGGCTTCACCGACGAGAACACCGTCTGGCACATCAACCCGACGGGCATCTTCGAGATCGGCGGACCGGACGGCGACGCGGGCGTGACCGGTCGCAAGATCATCGTCGACACCTACGGCGGCGCGGCTCCGCACGGCGGCGGTGCCTTCTCGGGCAAGGATCCGACCAAGGTCGACCGCTCGGCGGCCTATGCCTGCCGTTACCTGGCCAAGAATGTCGTCGCCGCCGGTCTCGCCGACCGCTGCACCATCCAGATCAGCTATGCCATCGGCGTGGCCAAGCCCCAGTCCATCCACGTCGACCTGCACGGCACCGGCAAGGGCAGCGTCACCGAGGCGGTGCTTGAGGACAGGATCCTCGGCCTGATCGGCGGGGCGACCCCGCGCGCGATCCGCGAGCATCTGGGCCTGAACAAGCCGATCTATGCGCGGACCGCCGCCTACGGCCATTTCGGCCGCGCACCGGACGCGGATGGCGGGTTCAGCTGGGAGAAGACCGATCTGGTCGATCAGCTGAAGGCTCTGGCCTAAGGCAACAGCGGTCAGGCAACAGGCAACAGGTCGGCCGCTTCTGCTGCCTGTTGCCTGATCCCTCGCTCCGGCGGGGCGACCGGGCTATAGCGCCCGCCATGTCCTCTTCCGACGATCCCGCCCACCGCCCGCTTCGCTCGTTCGGTCGCATCAAGTCTCGCGCGATCAAGCCCCGTCAGGCGGCGCTGTTCGACAGCCTGCTGCCGGCCATCACCGTACCCGATCCCAAGGCGGGCCCGATCGATCCCAAGGCCCTGATGCCCGAGGCGGCTGCGGTCTGGCTGGAGATCGGCTTCGGCGGGGGTGAGCATCTGGCCGAACAGGCGGCGCGCCATCCGGACACCCTGATGATCGGCTGCGAGCCCTTCCTGAACGGCGTCGCCTCGGCCCTGCGCCATATCGAGGAGGGCGGGCTGAAGAACATCCGCCTGCACGCCGACGACGCGCGCGACGTGATGACGGCCCTGCCGGACGCCTCGCTGGACCGGGTCATGATCCTGTTCCCCGACCCCTGGCACAAGGCGCGGCACAACAAGCGCCGGCTGATCCAGGACGAGACGGCGGCGGAGATCGCCCGACTGTTGAAGCCCGGCGGTGGTCTGCGGTTCGTGACCGACTGGAAGGACTATGCCGAATGGGCACTCGAGAAGTTCGAGCGCACGCCCGGCCTGGTCCGGCAGGTCGACCCGTCCGATGACTGGTTCAAGGCCCCCGCCGACCACGTGGTCACCCGTTATGAAGAGAAGAAGCTGGGCGACACCCCGCCGATCTTCCTCGACTTCAGGCGTGTTTGACGGCCGCCGTCGCCCGATCTAGGTAAGGCTACGCTTCAGGCGTGACCACGACGAGCCGTGGCCGCGCAACGTTCCGGGGGGGACGCCATGAACATTGTTGTCGAAAACATTCAGGCCATTCTGGTGGTCTGCGGCCTGCTGACGGCGTCGATGCTGCAGTTCACCCTCATGCCGCGCCGGGCCGCGCGCTCGGTCTTCGGCGAAACCGTTGACGGCCCGATGGCCGATGTTGCGGTCCGCGGCTGGGGCCTGCTGATCGCCCTGACCGGGTTCATGCTGCTGTGGGCCGCCTTCCATCCCGAGACCCGGACCCTGGCCATCGGCGTCGCCCTGATCAGCAAGGTCTTCTACATGGTCAGCTGATCGCCAGACGCGGCCGGTTCCTCAAGGGCATGGCCGGGATGACCGTCCTGCTCGACCTAGTCATGGCCGCGCTGCTGGCGACCTGGATGTGGGCCGAGCACGGGACCTGAACGCGGTGCCTGAGCCCCGGCTGGTCGCTCTGGCCTTCCCCGGCAAACGGCGTCACAAGCCGGTCCATCTGAAAAGGACTGACGGATGAGCCTCGCCCTCGACACCCTCGCCGCCCCCATGTTCCTGCGCGGGTTGAACAGCCTGGCCGGTCTGGTCGACAAGGCCGTCGAGTCCGGTCTCGACGAGGCGGCGCTGATGGAGGCGCGTCTGGCCCCGGACATGCGGCCGTTTCCCGACCAGATCCGCATGGCGGCATTTTCGGCCCGCAGCTGCATCGGCCGCCTGACCGGACAGGAATGGCCGAAGACGGACGACTCCGAGGCGACCCTGGCCGAACTGAAGGCGACGATCGCCCTGTCGATCGCCTTCATCGAGGCGGCGGACGCGGCGGCCTTCGAGGGCGGGGAGACGCGCCGGATCGAGCTGCGCTTTCCCGGCGTCGCGCTGGATTTCGAGGGTGCGGGCTATCTGACCAGTTTCGCCCTGCCGAATTTCTATTTCCACCTCAGCATGGCCTACGCGATCCTGCGGCAGGCGGGGGTGGCCCTGGGCAAGCGCGACTTCCTGGGGCAGCTGGAGCTCGTCTAGGGCGGAGGGGTGATCATGCAGGGGCCTCGGTCGCAACCACCTGTCAGTGGCAATGGCTTTCTTGCCGCCGCCCTTTCAGCGCCGGGGATGGCGGCGATCACCTTCGTGTTGGGCGCGTTGGCCGTGTCGCTGACGTCCTCGGGAGGGTTGAACGGGCTGGGCTCCGCGCTGATCAACATGATCTCCCTTGTCCTGCTCGCGACGATCTGGGGCGCCATTCCAAGTTTTGTATTCGGTGGGCTCGTGCTGGCCGTAATCCAGCGGATTGCGTGGCGCGGACCGCCCGTCGCAATCGTCTATCTGATCAGCGGCGTGGTCGCCGCCGGCCTCTATGTGTTGGCGGGACTCTGGATCGCCGGACTGTCGACGGGCGCGGCGATGTTCTTCGCGCCCTGGGCCACGCCCGACCTGTGGCCGAACAACGGCAGGGAAGCCTGGGGGATGGTGGCCAGCCTGCTTCTTGCGGGTGCCGGTGCCGGCCTGATCTACTCCGCCTTCGCCAAGAGGGGCTGACAAGCTCTCCCGTCGGCGCTATACGCCCTCCCACATCGTTAGACCGGCGTCCTAACGGCGCCGTTTGAAGCGGCGGCCGTCGGGCCCGCCGCTTTTTGTTTGGACCAAGCCCCTTGAAGGCCAAGACCGCCGAAGACCGCGCTCTGCTGGAGCTGATCGAACCCGTGGCCGAGAGCCTGGGTCTCGATATCGTGCGCGTGCGGCTGATGGGCGGCACCCTGCGTCGTCGCCTGCAGATCATGGCCGAACGGCCCAGCGATCACGACATCGCCGTCGAGGAATGCGCCCGCCTGAGCCGCGCCGTGTCGGAGGTGTTCGACGCCGCCGATCCGATCAACGGCGAATATCTGCTGGAGGTGTCGTCGCCGGGCGTCGACCGCCCGCTGACCCGCCAGTCGGACTTTGACCTGTTCGAGGGCTATGAGGCGCGTCTGGAAAGCGATCGCATGATCGAGGGCCGCAAACGCTTCAAGGGCGTGATCGCCGGCACGGACGGCGAGAACATCGCCATGGATCTGGAAGGGGAGGAGGACACGGCCCTCATTCCCTTCGACTGGCTGGTCGACGCCAAACTGGTGCTGACCGATGAACTGATGAAGGCGGGCGCCGAGAAGCGCGCCGCCCGTAACGACAACACCGAGACCGAGGACTAGACCATGGCTGTCGCTGGCGTTTCCGCGAACCGACTTGAACTGCTGACGATCGCCGATGCGGTCGCGCGCGAGAAGAACATCGACAAGGAGATCGTCGTCGAGGCGATCGAGGAGGCGATCCAGAAGGGCGCCAAGTCCCGCTATGGGGCCCATCACGACATCCGCGCCAAGATCGACGTCAAGTCCGGCGAACTGGCCCTGACCCGTCACGTCACCATCGTGGCCGACGACTGGCAGCCGGAAGACGAGCTGGAAGAGTTCAACGACAGCGCCATGGTCCGCCTGACCGACGCCTCCAAGCGTGATCCGGAAGCCGTGGTCGGCAAGGAATATATCGAGAACCTGCCGCCGTTCGAGTTCGGCCGGGTGCAGACCCAGATGGCGCGCCAGGTCGTCATGGGCAAGGTTCGCGATGCCGAGCGCGCCAACCAGTATGAAGAGTTCAAGGACCGCGTCGGCGAGATCGTCAACGGCACCGTCAAGCGTGTCGAATACGGCAACACCGTCGTCGATCTGGGCCGGGGCGAGGGCATCATGCGCCGCAACGACTCGATCCCGCGCGAGGTGTTCAACATCGGCGACCGGATCCGCACCTACATCTATGACGTCCGCGCCGAGGCCAAGGGCCCGCAGGTCATGCTGTCGCGCTCGCACCCCGGCTTTATGGCCAAGCTGTTCGCCCAGGAGGTGCCCGAGGTCTATGACGGCGTGATCGAGATCCGCGCCGCCGCCCGCGACGCCGGCTCGCGCGCCAAGATGGCCGTGCTGTCCAACGACTCCTCCATCGATCCGGTCGGTGCCTGCGTCGGCATGCGCGGCTCGCGCGTCCAGGCGGTCGTCGCCGAACTGCAGGGCGAGAAGATCGACATCATCCAGTGGAACTCGGACGAGCCCACCTTCATCGTCAACGCCCTGGCCCCGGCCGAGGTGTCCAAGGTGGTCCTCGACGAAGAGGCCGACCGCGTTGAAGTGGTTGTGCCGGACGAGCAGCTGTCGCTGGCCATCGGCCGTCGCGGCCAGAACGTCCGCCTCGCCTCGCAACTGACCGGCTGGCAGATCGACATCATCACCGAGTCGCAGGACTCCGAGCGCCGCCAGCGCGAGTTCAGCGAGCGGACCCTGCTGTTCCAGGAAGCCCTGGACGTGGACGAGGTCATCGCCCAGCTGCTGGTTACCGAAGGCTTTGCCACGGTCGAGGATCTGGCCTTTGTCGAACCGTACGAAATCTCGGACATCGAGGGCTTTGACGAGGACACGGCCGAGGAACTGCAGGCCCGTGCCCGCGACTTCCTCGATCGTCAGGCGGCGATCCTGGATGCCAAACGCGTCGAGCTGGGCGTCGAGGACGGCGTCATGGCCGTTCCGGGCGTGACCGGTGCCATCGCCGTCGCCCTCGGCGAAGGCGGCGTGAAGACCGTCGAGGATCTGGCTGATCTGGCCACCGACGAAATCCGCGGCGGCTATGAAGTGAAGAACGGTGAACGGACCAAGGTCCCGGGCGTTCTGGAAAGCTTCAACCTGGCCCAGGAAGACGCCGAAATGCTGATCCTGCAGGCGCGTGTCGCCGCCGGCTGGATCGACGCCTCGGAACTGCCGCAGCCGCCGGAGCCCGAGTACGAGGAAGAGCTGCCCGAGGGCGAATACGACGCCGAAGCCGTCTTTGCCGCCGCGCCGGAAGGTGCCGGGGCTGAAACGGTCGCCGCCGACGACGGCGGTGATGATGCGGAGGTCCTCGCCGAGGACCCCGAACAAACCCCCGACGCGTGATGGGAGACCGGATCGTTCATGAGTCTGCGCGAAGCGACGATCGATAGAGAACGACGCGACCTGGTCACCCACCAGGTCATGGACGAATCTCGCCTGATCCGCTTCGTCGCCGCTCCGGACGGTTCGGTGGCCCCCGACCTGGCGCGCAAGCTGCCGGGCCGTGGCCTGTGGGTGGCGGCGGATCGCGCCTCCATCGAGGCGGCGGTGAAGAAAAACCTGTTCTCGCGCGCGGCCAAGGCCCCGATGAAGCCCGCAGGGGACCTTGCGGATACGGTTGAAGCCCTGCTGGTACGGCGCTGCCTGGACCAGCTGGGTCTTGCCCGGCGCGAGGGCGTGCTTATCTCAGGCTTCGAGAAATCCTTGGCCAATGTGCGGTCGGGGAAGACCGCGTGGATCATCGAGGCGGCGGACGGATCCGCCGACGGTCGCGGCAAGCTGCTTTCGCTGGCGAAACACATGACGCCGCCCCCGAAAGTCTGCGGCGTCTTCACGGCGGACGATTTGAGTTTGGCCCTTGGGCTGGAAAATGCGATACACGCCGTCCTGCTTCAGGGCGGGCGGGCCGATCGCTGGACCATAGAGGTCAAACGACTGGCGGGATTTCGACCGTTGACGCCTCCGCAGTGGGGCGATGAAGCGGCTGGGATGCCGAACAAGGTTATGGACGGGCGGGGTTCTGCTTCCTGATTTGGGGGCAGGGCGACGCGCGGCTTTTTGTGTTTGAACGAGACGACGGCGGATCACCCGCTGTCCCGAGTAAAGCGACCGGATGACTGACGAGAACGACAAGACCAACGACGGCGCACCGCAGGCTCCGACCGGAACTCCGTCCACGACGGGTCCGCGCGCGCCTCTGAGCCTCAAGCCCCGGCAGGCGGGATCGGTTTCGACCGGCACCGTGCGCCAGAGCTTCAGCCACGGCCGCACCAAGACCGTGGTGGTCGAGACCAAACGCCCCCGCGCCGGTGTTGCGCCGGGCCATCAGCGGCCGCAGGGCTTTGATGTCGCCGCGCGTCCGCGGACCGACGCGCCTGCGCCGCAGGCTCCGCGTCCGGCCATGCCGTCCGGACCCGCCGGGGGACGCCTGTCGAACGAGGAACAGGAAGCCCGCCGCCGCGCCATCGAACTGGCGACCCAGGCCCAGGCCCAGCGTGCCGAGACCGCCGCCGCCGAACAGGCGCGCCGCGACCAGGCGGCCCATGAACAGGCCGCCGCCACCGCCCAGGCCGCCAGCGCGGCCCAGGCCGAAGCCGCCGCAGCCCGCGCTGCCGCCGAGGCCGCTCGCGCCGAGGCCGC
>NZ_JAFCWB010000006.1:0-61722 GCF_049897345.1 Brevundimonas sp. TWP2-3-4b2
CTCGCCTTGGCCAGCGCCATCGTGATCGCCGCCGTCAGCGTCGTCTTGCCGTGGTCAACGTGACCAATCGTGCCGATGTTGCAGTGAGGCTTGTTACGTTCGAACTTTTCCTTGGCCATGGCCAAACTCCTGATGGCCCGGGTTGAGGGGCGCTGTCTGCTTCAAAAACCTGGAGCGGGTAGACGGAATCGAACCGACATATTCAGCTTGGAAGGCTGCTGTACTACCATTGTACTATACCCGCACGGAGACGGCCTCGGGCCCGAAAGCCGTCGACCGCCGACCCGATATGGGGTCCGGCCCCTCGTTCCGAAAGCGCGTGGTGGGGGAAGCAGGACTCGAACCTGCGAAGCTTACGCAGGGGATTTACAGTCCCCCCCCTTTGCCACTCGGGACATTCCCCCAGCGCGTTTTCGAACCGTCGGACCGATGCCTCGGCAACCTTTCGGTCGTCGAAACAACAAAAGCTCTCGGTGTCCTGCGTCGCCTGGTTTAGGAGGGGCGCCAGACCCGAAAGCCCTCAGGGCTCCAAATCGGAGGGCGTCTTATAGTGTCGAGAAATCCAGAACGCAACGACCGGAAATCGGGCAAAAAACCGGCTTTCGGCGACAAGTCCGCGCCCCGCTCCGGCGGGCCCGGAGCGGGTGCCAAGGGTCCGTCCGCCAGCGGTCCCGACCGGGGCGGCTGGAACCCCAATCCCAAGCCGAAGGCCTTCTCTGATTCTGCCCCGCGTCCATCGCGGGCCAAGGCGGACGCCGACAATTTCGTCTGGGGCCGCCACCCGGTCCTGGCGGCCCTCGCCAACCCGGCCCGCAAGGGCATGGGCCGGCTGCTGGCGACCGCCGACCGCGCCGCCGAGCTGGAGCGCGACAAGGCGGCGAACGGCCACACGATCGAGGTGATCGAGGCCCAGGCGCTGGACCGTATGCTCCCGCCCGGCGCGGTGCATCAAGGCCTGGCCTTCAAGGTTCAGCCGCTGGAAGGCGTGGCGCTTGAGGACATCGCCGGAGACGGCGGAGTCATCGTCATGCTGGACCAGTTGACCGACCCCCAGAACGTCGGGGCCATCTTCCGCTCGGCCCTCGCGTTCGGGGCGAAGGGCATCGTGGTCCAGGACCGGCACTCGCCCGCCCTCGCCGGGGCGCTGGCCAAGGCCTCGGCCGGCGCGACCGAACGCCTGCCCTGTGCGCGGGTCACCAATCTCAGTCGCGCCCTGGAAACCCTGGCCGACATGGGCTGGCGCGCCGTGGGTCTGGACGGCTCGGCCGAACTGACGCTGGAACAGGCGCTCGACGAGCGCCCGACCGTTCTGGTGATGGGCTCGGAAGGCGACGGCATCCGCCGTCTGGTGGCCGAGCACTGCGACGTGCTGGCGAAGATTCCCATGCCCGGCGGCTTCGAGAGCCTGAATGTGTCGAACGCAGCGGCCGTGGCCCTGTATGAGGCGACCCGCAAACAGGCATCGTGACCGTGTCCTGCCGGTCGCTTGTGATGGCGAGGACCCTTGGCGCATCCGCTCTCCCCCGCTAGAGAGCGCCCATGGAATTTCTTTCGTCTCCCGAACTCGCCAGCCAGGCCGCCGCCCTCGGCCAGGTCCTGATGATCGATCTGGTGCTGGCCGGCGACAACGCCGTCGCGGTCGGCCTCGCCGCCGCCGCCCTCGCGCCCGAGCAGCGCAAGAAGGCCATCCTGATTGGTCTCGCCGCCGCGGTCGTGCTGCGCATCGGCTTCGCCCTGATCACCGTGCAGCTGCTGGCCATTATCGGCCTGCTGCTGGCCGGCGGCATCCTGCTGCTGTGGGTGTGCTGGAAGATGTGGCGCGAACTGCAGGAGCAGCGCACCCACGACCAGGCCGAGGCCGAGGCCGAGCTCGAGACCGCCCTGTCCGCCCACCACGGCGGTGGCCCGCCGCCCGAGGCCCTGGGCATCAAGCGCAAGACCTTCGCCGCCGCCCTGATCCAGATCATGATCGCCGACGTGACCATGTCGCTGGACAACGTCCTTGCCGTGGCCGGCGCGGCGCATGAACACCCCTGGATCATGGTCTTCGGCCTGATCCTGTCCATTGCCCTCATGGGTGTGGCCGCGACCTTCATCGCCAAACTGCTGACCAAGCACCGCTGGATCGGCTACGTCGGCCTGGTCATCGTCCTCTATGTGGCCCTGCACATGGTCTGGGACGGCTACCGCGCGACCACGGTGCGGGCCCTGGCCGTGGCCCAGCACAACAGCTTCGCTCCGGCCTTCCTCGACATCGGCGCGGAAGAGATCGGAAAATTCTGCAAGCCCGAGGTCGGTGCCAAACTCACCGTCTGTATGGCGCAGGCCGGACCGGTGCCGGTCGCGGTCACTCCGGCGGCAGCGTCCCCCAGCGGCGCATCGCCCGCCTGAGTGAGTCCGGAGCACCGCCCGGATCGGGCTGCGGGTCGGTGATGGCCGCAGCGCGAGCCTGCATATCAGCCAGGGTCGGCACGTCATTGGCCAGCCGCTCGGCGTCGGTGGTCGCCGGATCGACGTCCCACAGGCGCCAGCCGATCCCATCAGAGACGATGTTCGTGCCGAACTTCTGCGGCCGATCCGCATACATCAACGACCGGTCAAGCGCCGCCGCGGCCAGCCATCGCGCACCGGGGCGGCCCAGTTCCGCAGCGCGGGCCGCCAGCCGGCTGCCCAGCGCCGCTTCTTCCGACAGGTCTCCATGGTTCAGGACCCAGGCGGCGGCGTAGAGGGCGTCGGCGTCCTCGGGCCAGCCGTCAAGCCAGCAGCTCCAGCACCGCCTCCCGGCGAGCACGATCACGCGTACGCAGGGCGACATAGGCAGGCTGTCCGGTCAGCACCGCGCGATCCTCGGCCCGATCTTCGGCCAGCAGCCTGACGAGGGCGGCGGACCGGTCCACGGTCAGGCGTCCGCGCCGCCGAACCGTTCCGACCACTCGGCCACCTGCGTGTCCTCGATCTTGATGAACAGCACCCCCGTCGCCGCCACGGTCTGGCCGCGCGGCAGCACGTCCAGCAGGGGTTCGTCAGCCGCCGGCCAGCTCAGGTCCGTCGCCCCGACGGCGGCTGCGATCTTCACCGCTGAATCCGGCATGACCGGTGCCGCCAGACGGGCGAACAGGGCGACGAGGTTCAACCCCGTTCGCACCCCGACCGCCGAGCGCTCGACATCGGTCTTGTAGGCCGTCCAGGGCGCGGCCTCCTGCAGATACTCATTGCCCAGCACCCAGACGGCGCGCAGGGCCACGGTCGCTTTCCTGAACTCCATCGCCTCGAACTGGGCCGTCGCCTCGGCGATGCCGGCGCGCAGATCGGCCTCCAGCTTCGCTTCCAGCGGCCCGGGCTCGCCCGCGTCCGGCACCACGCCGCCGAATTTGCTCTCGGCGAACTTGACGATGCGGTTGACGAAATTGCCCAGCACATCGGCCAGGTCCTTGTTGGTCGTCGACTGGAACTGCTCCCAGGTGAAGGCCGCGTCGGAATGCTCCGGGCCATAGGCGGTCAGATGCCAGCGCCAGTAGTCCGCGGGCAGCAACTCCAGCGCCTGGTCCATGAAGACGCCGCGCTTCTGGCTGGTCGAGAATTTGCCGCCGTACCAGTTCAGCCAGTTGAAGGCCTTCAGCGTGTCGACCGTCTTCCACGGCTCACCTGATCCCAGAAGAGTCGCAGGGAATACAACCGAGTGGAAGGCGACATTGTCCTTGCCCATGAACTGGACGTAGCGGACGTCGTCCGCCCCCTCATCCGTGCGCCACCAGTCGCGCCAGGTCCTGCCCGTGGCATCGGCCCATTCCTCGGTTGCACCGATGTATTCGATGGGGGCATCGAACCAGACATAGAAGACCTTGCCCTCCATGCCCGGACGCGGTTCGCCGTCAGGCCCGACCACCGGCACGCCCCATTTCAGATCGCGCGTGATTCCGCGGTCGATCAGGCCTTCGTCGAGGTGTTTCAGGGCGATCGACCGGGCCAGCGTCTGCCAGTCGGTCTTCGAGTTGATCCACGTCCGGATACGGTCGGCCAGTTTCGTCTGCAGAAGATAGAGGTGGCGCGTATCCCGCACCTCGAGGTTCTTCGACTCCGAAACGGCCGAGTACGGGTCGATCAGGTCGGTCGGGTCCAGCAGCCGTCCGCAGTTGTCGCACTGGTCGCCGCGCGCGCCGACATGGCCGCAGTGCGGGCAGGTGCCCTCGACATAGCGGTCCGGCAGGAAGCGCGCGTCGTCGACCGAATAGATCATCCGGTCGACCCGCTCCTCGATCAGACCCCTGGCCTCGAGCACGTTCGCGAAATGCTGGGTCAGCCGTCGGTTGGGCGCGTTCGAGGACCGCCCGAACCAGTCGTAGCTGAGGCCGAAGGCCTGACCCGCTGCCCTCTGGACCTCGTGCTGTTCGTCGCAATAGGTCCGCACGTCCTGACCGGCCGCGGCGGCGGCCAGCTCGGCCGGGGTGCCGTGCTCGTCGGTGGCGCAGATGTAGAGGACCTCGTGACCCTGGCCGCGCTTGAAGCGAGCGTAGACATCCGCCGGCAGCATCGAGCCCGCCAGATTCCCCAGATGCTTGATGCCGTTGATGTACGGCAGGGCCGAGGTGATGAGGATGCGGGCCATGCGGAGTCCGGTCGTGAAATGGATGCTGGATATAGAGGCCGAAGCCGCCTGCGGCAAAGCCCGTGTCCTTCCCCCCTTGCGGGAGAAGGTGGCCCGCCAAGCGGGTCGGATGAGGGGTCACGCGGCGGTCACCTCGCCGGGCACCCTCGACCGCTAGCCGGACAGGCGATTGCGACCCCTCATCCGTCAGGCCTGCGGCCTGCCACCCTCTCCCGCAGGGGGAGAAGGGAGGCGTCCGGCCACCCGAACGAACCGCCCGGTCAGCAGCACCGACGACACCAGGCTGGCGATGATCACGGCCCAGACGAGGCCATTGACGCCGATCTCATGCGCGAACCACCAGCCCAGCGGCATCATGATCGCCGTATAGCTGACGAAATGCATGATCGTCGGCCACCAGACGTCGCCGGCGGCGCGGTTGGCCGAGGCCGAGACCACCTGGATGCCGTCGGCGACGAAGAACAGGGTCGTCAGCACGAGGGCCGGGATTACCACCGCCAGCAAGGCCGGATCGCGATTATAGGCACTGGCGATCAGGGGCGCGCCCGGCCACACGACCAGTGCGACCAGCAGCGTCAGGGCCGTCACCACCCCGATTCCGACCAGGCCCGCCCTCAGCACACCGCGTCCGTCGCCCGCGCCATGGGCCCGCCCGACCAGCACCGCCGTCGCCGAGGCCAGCCCCATCGGCAGCATGAAGACCATAGCCGTGACATTCAGCACGATCGCCCAGGCCGAGGTTTCGATGGCCCCGAGCCGGCCGGCGATGAAGGTCATGGCGGCGAACGCCCCGACCTCGATGAAATAGCTGGAGCCTGCGCCGTAGCCGATCTTGCGCTGTTCGCGCTCGGCGGGGAGGTCGCGCTTCGGACGGCTGAAGATCCCCAGCGCCCGCGCCTCGGGCAGTCGCAGGATATAGAGGATCAGGAACACGGCCAGCGAGGTCCGCGCGAAGAAGGTGGCCCAGGCCGAGGCGATGGCTCCGTCGATCCCGAGGCCGAGAATATCGGGCACCAGCAGCAGGTTCAGCGCCAGATTGACGCCGTTGGCGATCCACATGGCCCACATACCCGCACGCGGCCGGTGCAGGGCCTCAAGGAAGAACTGCGCCGCCACGCTGACCAGATAGCCCGGCATCGACAGGGCAAAAACCACCAGCACCGGCGACGCACCCTCGCCCAGCCCCGGAGCCAGTCCCATGTGCTGCAGCGCCCACGGGCCGATCAGGATCAGGCCGATCATCGAGATCAGGCCCAGCTGCAGCGAATAGGCCACGCCGCGCCGCAGCACGCCGCCGACCTCGCTGCGCCGTCCCTGACCGATCAGGCGGGCGGTCAGGACCTGCACCCCCATCATCAGGCCGACGGCCGTGGTGATGATGATGGAGGTCGGTGCCAGCGCCAGCGAACTGTAGGCCAGCTCCAGCCCCGACCAGTTGCCGACCACGATCACATCTGTCAGCCCCATGGTCATGATGCCGATACGGGCCAGCACGACCGGCCATGCCAGATGCAGCAGCTCGCGCAGGGTCGTCCGGGTCTGGATGTTGAAGCCGATCATGGGAGGCGCGTCAGGCCATGGGGACGCCGCGAGGTCAACTGGATTTGCTGTCGGGTGACATAAGGAAAATGCGGTCTCCCTCCCCCTCCGGGGGAGGGTGGTCGCGCAGCGACCGGGTGGGGAGGGCTCGGCGACACAAACACCGGCGTTGTCTCGCCGAAGCGCCCCCACCCCGCCGCCGCTGCGCGGCGCCGACCCTCCCCCGGAGGGGGAGGGAGAACCGCCTGATGACTTTCCCGCGCCCGCGAACACCCCTAAACCTCCCCCATGCCCAAGCTGACGTCCGCCATCGATCCGTACAGCCCCGCCTTCAAGGCGCTGGACGCCCACAACCGCGTCCTTCGTGACGAACTCCACGCCCGGGTCGCCAAGGCCGCGCGCGGCGGTTCCGAGGCCAGCCGCGACCGCCACGTCGCGCGCGGCAAGCTGTTGCCGCGGGACCGCGTCGAACGCCTGCTGGATCCGGGCTCGCCCTTCCTCGAAGTCGGCCAGCTGGCCGCCAACGGCATGTATGGCGATGAGGCCCCCGGCGCGGGCATGATCTGTGGCGTCGGCCGGGTCTCGGGCCGCGAGGTCATGATCGTCGCCAACGATCCGACGGTGAAGGGCGGCGCCTATTTCCCGATGACGGTGAAGAAGCATCTGCGGGCGCAGGAAATCGCCGAACAGAACAACCTGCCCTGCGTCTATCTGGTGGATTCCGGCGGTGCCAACCTGCCCCACCAGGCCGAGGTCTTCCCCGACCGCGACCATTTCGGCCGCATCTTCTTCAACCAGGCCCGGATGTCGGCGAAGTCGATCCCCCAGATCGCCTGTGTCATGGGCTCGTGCACCGCCGGCGGGGCCTATGTCCCGGCGATGTCGGACGAGACCGTCATCGTCCGCAACCACGGCACCATCTTCCTGGCCGGCCCGCCGCTGGTGAAGGCCGCCACCGGAGAGGTCATATCGGCCGAGGAACTGGGCGGGGCCGAGACCCACGGCCGCAAGTCCGGTGTGGTCGACTATGTCGCCGAGAATGACGAGCACGCGCTGGAGATCGTCCGCACCATCGTTGACAGCCTGAACACGGTGAAGTCGGTCGACATCGACGTGCGCGAGCCGCGCGCCCCCGCCTTCGACGCAGAGGACCTGTACGGCCTGATCCCCGACGACGTCCGCGCCCCCTATGACGTGCGCGAGGTCATCGCCAGGCTGGTCGACGGCTCCGAGTTCGACGAGTTCAAGGCCCTGTACGGCACCACCCTTGTCTGCGGCTTCGCCCGCATCTGGGGCTATCCCGTCGCCATCCTAGCCAACAACGGCGTCCTGTTCTCGGAGAGCGCGCTCAAGGGGGCCCACTTCATCGAACTGGCGTGCAGGCGGAAGATCCCGCTGGTCTTCCTGCAGAACATCTCGGGCTTCATGGTCGGCGGCAAATACGAGGCCGAGGGCATCGCCAAGAACGGGGCCAAACTGGTCACCGCCGTCGCCTCGGCCGAGGTGCCCAAATTCACGGTCCTGATCGGCGGCAGTTTCGGGGCCGGCAACTACGGCATGTGCGGCCGCGCCTTCGGCCCGCGCTTCCTGTTCACCTGGCCCAACAGCCGGATCAGCGTCATGGGCGGCGAACAGGCCGCGGCCGTCCTGGCCACCGTCCACCGCGACGCCGACAGCTGGACCCCGGACCAGGCCGAGGCCTTCAAGGCTCCGGTGCGACAGAAATACGAGGACGAGGGCAATCCGTACCACGCCACCGCCCGCCTCTGGGACGATGGCATCATCGACCCGGCCCAGACTCGCGATGTCCTGGGCCTGGCCATCTCGGCCTCACTGAACGCCCCGATCCCGGAGACGACCTTCGGCGTGTTCAGGATGTAGTGCCTTGTCATCCCGGACGCCGCGAAGCGGTGATCCGGGACGACTCAGCAGACAACGAAACTGGCCCGGAAGCTGCGCCAGCAGCTATCCGGGCCACAGGTCAGGTCGGCGCGATGGCCGCCTGTCTCCCGGACAATCGAAGGCGATTTCCGGGAGCCCGCATGAAGCAACGCACTCCGTCCCGGCTCTTCGCTTCGCTTCGGCCGGGATGACAAGCAGCGATCACCCCTACCGCAGCACCTTCTCCATCGCCTTCCCCTTCGCCACCTCGTCGACCAGTTTGTCGAGGTGGCGGATCTCTCGCATGAAGGGGTCCTCGATCTCCTCGACGCGGTATCCGCAGATCATGCCTGTGATCAGGAAGCGGTTCGGATTCATGGCCGGCGCCTCGGCGAAGAAGGTCTCGAAGTCGGTCTTCGCCGCCAGCAGGGCTTCCAGTTGATCCCGAGAATACCCCGTCAGCTAGCGGATCACCTCATCCACCTCGGCCCGTGTCCGGCCCTTGCGTTCAGCCTTGGCGACATAGTGGACGTGGACACTGGCCACGCTCATCCGGCGGACGCGGTCGTTTGAGCTGGCCAGCACTCAGAACGTAATCACCGACCGGACCGGCTCGCCCAGGGCCCAGCGGTAGGACTCCGGCCCGAACGGCAGGTCGAACAGCCGGGGTGCCCCGCTCTCGGGGTCCGGGTCGACATGCAGGTAGAAGGCGGACAGCAGGGCCCGGCGCGCGCGCTCGGCCGCCGGCCCGGTGACACCCTTGCGGTGCAGGATGCTGGAAATGACGACTTCGCGGTGGGCCGCGCCACCCTGGACCAGCAACTGCTGTCGAATTTCAGCCGCCAGTCTGGCCTTGGCCGGCGTCAGCCGGGCGGGCTTGCGGTTTCGGGGGATGGGTGCGTTCGCCATGCGGACCTGGCCACTCTTCGTTAACCACCGCTTTCAAGACCCCGACGACGGCAGTGTCAAGATAACGTCGGTATCCATCGGTCAGGGCGATGCCTTCCATCGGTCCATGCGTTACACATCGGTCAAGCGCCAAGGGAACCACCATGACCGATCCGACCGAAGCCGATCTCAACGCCCTCGACATCACCGATGCGGAAGCCGCCGAGATCAACGCCATCTCGCACCCGCTGCTGGCGGATCCGGCACCCGATGCCAATGACGACCTGGTCCAGATCGACTCCACCGCCGACGGCATCGTCTTCATCACCATCAACCGGCCGGACAGGCGCAACGCCTTCGACGCCCCGACCATCGCGGCCCTGTACGAGGCCTTCGAGACCCTGCACGGGGCCGACAATGTGCGTCTGGTGTTTGTGCGCGGCGCGGGCGGGACCTTCAGCGCCGGGGCCGATCTGCAATGGATGGCCGATGCGGCGGGCTGGTCGGAAAGCGACAACCGCAGCGACGCCATGGGCCTGGCGAAGATGCTCAAGGCCCTGCATGACGTCCCGGCCCTGACCTGTGCCATCGTCGAGGGCGCGGCCATGGGTGGCGGGGCCGGCATCGTCGCCGCCTGCGACATGGCCGTGGCCGTCGAGGGCAGCCGCTTCGCCTTCTCCGAGGTCAAGCTGGGCCTCATCCCGGCGACCATCGCCCCCTATGTCGTCGAGGCCATCGGGGCCCGTCGCGCCCGCCAGCTGTTCCTGTCCGCCAACATCTTCGACGCCGACTATGCCGCCCACGCCGGGCTGATCGACATGGTCCTGCCCGAAGGGTCGGTCGACGAATTCATCTCGATGCTGACAGACAGCATCAGCGCCAATGCGCCGGGCGCGATGGGCGACGCCAAGCGGCTGGTCAACGATGTAGCGGGCCAGAAGATCGACAGCGGCGTGATGGAAGAGACCGCCAAACGCATCGCACGTGCCCGCATCTCTCCCGAGGGGCAGGAGGGGGTGCGCGCCTTCCTCGACAAGCGCAAGCCGCACTGGGCGGAGTGAACAGGGTGAAGAGTGGCGAGTGGCGAGTGACGAGGAAAGACAGGGCGAGACATCCTCCGCCGGAGCCTCACAACTCGCCACTCGCCACTCGTCACTCGTCACTCTAATAAACTCCCATGTTCAAATCCGTCCTGGTCGCCAATCGCGGCGAGATCGCCTGTCGCGTCTTCCGCACCGCCCGCCGCATGGGCATCCGGACCATCGCCGTCTATTCCGAAGCCGATGCCAGGGCGCTGCATGTCCGCGAGGCCGATGAGGCGGTCCTGATCGGCCCGGCGGCCGCCCGCGAATCCTACCTCGACGGCGCGAAGGTACTGGCCGCCGCCAAGGCCACCGGGGCCGAGGCCATCCACCCCGGTTATGGCTTCCTGTCCGAGAACGCCGAATTCGCCGAGGCGGTGACCGCCGCCGGTCTGGTCTGGATCGGCCCGCCCCCGGCCGCCATTCGCGCCATGGGGCTGAAGGACGCGGCCAAGACGCTGATGATCGCGGCCGGCGTGCCCGTCACCCCCGGCTATCTGGGCGAGGACCAGTCCGAAGCGACCCTGACCGCCGAGGCGGCACGCATTGGCTATCCGGTGCTGATCAAGGCCGTCGCCGGCGGTGGCGGCAAGGGCATGAAGCGCGTCGACAAGCCTGAGGATTTCGCCGCCGGTCTCGCCAGCGCCCAGCGCGAGGGCCAGTCGTCCTTCGGCGATCCGCGGGTCCTGATCGAGCGCTACATCACCCGTCCCCGCCACATCGAGGTGCAGGTGTTCGGGGACAAGCACGGCACCGTCGTCCACCTGTATGAGCGCGATTGCTCGCTCCAGCGCCGCCACCAGAAGGTGATCGAGGAGGCTCCCGCCCCCGGCATGGACGCCGCCACCCGCACGGCCGTCACCGACGCCGCTATCAAGGCCGCCAGGGCTGTGAACTACGAGGGTGCGGGCACCATCGAATTCATCGCCGACGCCTCTGACGGGCTCAAGGCCGACCGCATCTGGTTCATGGAGATGAACACCCGGCTGCAGGTCGAACACCCGGTCACCGAGGAGGTCACCGGCGTCGATCTGGTCGAATGGCAGTTCCGCGTCGCCGCGGGCGAGCCGATGCCGCTGAAGCAGGACGAGATCACCCTGACCGGCTGGGCCATGGAGGCCCGGCTCTACGCCGAGGACCCGGCCAACGGCTTCCTGCCCAGTATCGGCAAGCTCGAGCATTTCGTCATGCCCGACGGCATCCGCGTCGACACCGGCGTCGATCAGGGCGGTGAGGTCAGCCAGTTCTACGACCCGATGATCGCCAAGCTGATCGTGCATGCGGAGACGCGGCAAGAGGCGGCCGAGGCGCTGGCCGAGGCGGCCAGCCACGTACAGGTCTGGCCGGTGAAGACCAACGCGGCATTCGTGATGCAATGCCTGGAGCATCCCCGGTTCGTCGCCGGCGACGTTGATACCGGCTTTATCGCCGCTGAAGGGAGCGACCTCGCCGCCGAGCCTCTGTCGGAAATGGGAATCGAGGACGCCGCCCACCGCTTGCGCCACTTCGCGGCCAGATCCGGGGACAGCGCCGACTCGCCATGGCACAGCCTGACCGGTGCGGTCGGCTTCAGAGCCAACGCCCCGACCCGTATCACCCAGGCCGTCGTCGTCGATGGTGAGGCGCATGTCGCCCGAATGCTCGACGACGACGATCATCCGATGACACGCCTGATCGGTCTGTCAGTGACCCGGGTGATCGCCTTCGAGAACGGGTCAGCCTTCGATGTCAGCGCCTTCGCCCGGGGCGGGTCAGGGGCCGGCAACCCCGCCTCCGACGGTTCCCTCCGCGCCCCCATGCCCGGCAAGATCGTCGCCACCCCTGCCAAGGCTGGCGACACCGTCACCAAGGGCCAGCCCATCGTCGTGCTGGAAGCCATGAAGATGGAGCACGCCCTCGTCGCCCCGTTCGACGGGGTGGTCGGCGAGGTCGGGGTTTCGGTCGGCGATCAGGTCGTCGACGGGGCCGTGCTGGCAACCGTCGCAGTGCCCGACGCCCGCTGAGGCAGGCCGACGCCGCCCACGGGTTCGGTGATGATGGGGTCGTGGATGGTGGCGACCCAGGCCAGGGCGTCCGCCACGCCCGCCTTGATATCGGGTCGCTGCAGGGCCGCCCGGTGGGCCTCGGCGTCGGTCCAGACTTCCGTCACCCACAGGACGTCGGCGTCCGTCGGATCGCGCGCGACGACATGGCTAAAGCACCCGTCGGGCGGCTGGCGTCCCGCTACAAGGCGGTCAATGACCGACTCGCGGCGCAGCGGCACGATGGTTAGTTTGGTGATCAGCCCGTACACAACGCCCCTCCACCCGGCCTCGTCTGCTCTCCCATAGCATTTACATGCCTGCACAGGTTGAAATTCCCCCGCATGCCTCTCCACATAATCAAGCTCTGCGTCGGCGTCGCCAAGGTCGAGACGCTGGAGCGCCGCGCGGCCAAGGGCCAGTGGCTGACGGTCGACACCCGGATGACGCCCAAACGCGCGGCCGAGCTGGAAGACGGCGGCTCGATCTACTGGGTCATGAAGGGCTCGGTCACCTGCCGGATGCCCATTCTGGACATCACCACCCATGGCGAGGGCAAGACCTCGCACTGCCGGATCAAACTGTGCCCTGACGTCGTCCGGACCGCGCCCCAGGCCCGTCGCCCCTTCCAGGGCTGGCGCTATCTGGAGCCCAAGGACGCACCGATGGACCTGTCCACCCTAGACGCCGGTGAAGTGCCGGAGGAACTCGCGATGCGGCTGCGCGAGATGGGGGCGTGGTAGAGGTCAGGGAGCAGGGCTTAGGGAATAGGGATTGGGGGGAGATGTGCGACGATCGTTACTGCATCGATTCCCCGAACCTAAGCCCTAAGCCCTCGAACCTCCCATGCCCGCTGTCCGCTCCGACCGGTTGGAAGACGCCCTCGCCCGCATCTTCGAGGGTGGCAGGAACACGCGTGCCAGCTGGTTCGCCCTGACCGGCGGCGAGACTCTGTTCGCCGAGGGTGACGCCGCCGACACCCTGTATCTGTTGCGCAGCGGCCGTCTCGGCGTGTTTCGCAGCGATCCCGACGAGGACCGCCCGCCCCAGTTCGTCGGCGTCATCCGGCCGGGACAACCCGCCGGCGAGATGGCCATGCTGGCGGGCACGACCCATACCGCCGACGTGGTCGCCCTGCGCGACTGCGAGGTGCTGGCCCTGCCCCGCGAGGCCTTCTTCGAGGCCGCCCGCACCGAGCCTGACCTGATGGTCGAGCTGTCACGGCTGATGATCCAGCGCGCGCGTGACCGCCGGTCCGGCGGCGGCGAACCCAGCGTCTTCGGCTTCATCGCCGCCCGGCCCCAACCCATCCGCGCCTTCGTCGAACGGGTCGCCGCCGCGATCGCGGCCGATGGATTCACCTGCCAGGTCATCGACCAGACCGCCCTCGCCTCGGCCGCCGACTGGTTCAGCCGGGTCGAGGACGCCCACGATTTCGTCCTCTATGTCGCCGAACAGGACGAGCCCGCCTGGGCCGCCCTGTGCGCGCGCCAGGTCGACCGGGTGTTCGTGGTCGGCAACGGCCTGCTGGCCCCGCCCAACCGGCCCATGCCCCATGCCGGGGTGCTGGACGCCCAGCGTCGGACGGATCTGATTCTGCTGCGCGACCCGCGGATGTCGCGACCCGCCAACACCGCCGTCTGGCTGGATGCCGTTCAGCCCGGCCGCTGGTTCCAGTGCGTCGAGGGCGACCAGGCCGACGCCGACCGGATGGCGCGGGTCGTGACGGGGTCCGCCGTAGGCATCGTCCTGTCGGGCGGCGGGGCCCGGGCCTATGCCCACATCGGCGCGCTCAGGGCGCTGAAAGAGGCGCGAGTGCCGATCGACTTCGTCGGCGGCTCGTCCATGGGAGCGGTGATCGCCGCCGGCCCCGCGATGGGCTGGTCACAGGAAGAACTCGAGGCGCGGATTCGCAAGGCCTTCGTCGAAAGCGACCCGCTGTCGGACCTGGCCTTCCCCATGCTGGCCATGACCCGGGCACACAAGGTCGACCGGCTGCTGCAGGAAGCCTATGGCGAGACCGATCTGGCGGATCTGACCCGGCCCTTTTTCGCCGTCTCGACCAATCTGACCAGCGGACGGATCGAGGTCCACCGGCGCGGTCTCATGCGGCGGGCGATCCGCGCCTCTATCGCCATTCCAGGCTTGCTGCCGCCCATCGTCATGGACGGCCAGGTGCTGGTCGACGGGGCCGTGCTGAAGAACCTGCCGACCGAGGTCATGCGCCAGATGAACGGCGGCCCGATCATCGGCATCGACATGTCCGAGACCCGCGGCGTCGATCCGGCCCTGATCGAACACCCGCCGTCGATCTGGCGGATGATCGTCACCGGTGCCTGGCGCCGGGGCCCGCCCATTGTCTCGATCCTGATGCGGTCGGCCACCCTGACGACCGACGCGGACATAGAAAGCTCGCGCGCCGCGACCGACATCCTGGTCCAGCCCATGCCGGATGGACTGGATATCCGCGACTGGAAGGGGTTCGAGCCCGGTGTGGCCTCGGGCTACCACGCCACCCATGAGGTCCTGGCGATGCTGGATCGCCCGGTGACGGCCCTGCGCCGGCGCGTGTCGATCAGCGAATCCGCGCAACCAGAAAAAGCCGTGGAAACGGCAACAGCGTCGCTCCGTCCCGACATGCTGGAAATGCTTCGGCGAGGCGCGCGCCGAGGGCGGAAACAAATGCCGCGCCCATAGCGGCATCGTCCGCGAGCACAGACAGGTACGGCCGCAGGGCTGTGCCCTTCATCCACTCCAGCACCGCGTTCGGGCCGGAGAGAACGTGCAGATATCGCGTCGACCAGATGTCGATATCCTCGCAGCTGGCGTCCGACAGCAGCCGGTAATAGGCTTCAGCGGACAGCAGGGGCGCGAGGGTTGGCACACGGGCCAGCCGATCCGACCACGGGCCCTGCCCGGCCACCTCGCGCATCAGCGTGTGATGCGGCGTCTCGTGGGCCATCGGCATCTGCACGGCGATGATGCCGCCGGGTGCGAGCGCACCTGTCAGCCGGGGCAGAAGCGCTGCGTGATCCGGAACCCACTGCAAGGACGCATTGGCGAAGATCAGCTCCGCCGGAACCTCGGGGCTCCAGTCGGCGAGATCGCCGAGCCGCCAGTCGATCCGGGGCTCCGCCAGACGCCCCTGCTCCAGCATGTGCGGGCTTGAATCCAGCCCGTGTACCGCGGCATCCGGAAATCGCCGCTGAAGCTGAATGGCGTGCAGGCCGGTCCCGCAGCCGAGGTCCCAGATCTCTTGCAGGGCCGGTCCTGTCGGCAGACGTGCCATCAGGTCCTGTGCGGCGCGGTCGCGCTCGGCCTCAAACCGCTGATACTGCGAAGGGTCCCAGCCTGGCCGGGCATTCGGGAGGGGCGTATCGGTCATGCCGGACAACGCCCTCCACACAGGGAAGATGGTACCGCCTCTCAGGCTTGAACTGAGGACCTCCGGTTCCACAAACCGGCGCTCTAACCAACTGAGCTAAGGCGGCGCAGAGCCCCGGACCGGGGCGACGCGAGCGGCGTATCTACCGGGCCGCGCGCGCGCGATCAAGCAACCTGTCCGGATTATTGCGCCTGTCGTGGCGTCGGGTCGCTCAGCGCCATCCACGGCTGGCGATATACTGCTCCAGCGCGGCGATGCGGCTGGCGTCGGACGGGTGGGTGGACGCGAACTCCGGGGTCGATCCCTGACGCTGTTGCGACATCAACCGCCACAGGGCGACCGCCTCTGCGGGCCGATAGCCGGCCCCCTGCATATAGTCCACGCCCAGACGGTCGGCCTCGAGCTCGTCGCGCCGGGAGTAGGGCAGCAGCACGCCGTATTGGGCCGCCAGCCCGCCGATCGAACCGACGGCCTGGGCATTGTCGCCGGCCGCCCCGCGCAGAACCTGCAGACCGACACTGGTCAGGGCGGTGTTCGAATAGCGTTCGGCGGCGTGCCGCCCGACGACATGCCCGACCTCGTGGCCGATCACAGTCGCCAGCTGATCGTCATTGCGGACCAGCGCCAGCAGGCCGGTGGTCACGCCGATCTTGCCCGACGGCAGGACGAAGGCGTTGGGACTGTCACTGACGAACAGGGCGTATTCCCAGCGGCGATCCGTGAGACCGGCGGCCTGCACGATCCTGTCGCCGACGCGACGGATGCGGGCATTGCCGGCGGCATCCGACGAGACGCGCTGTGTCCTCAAGGCTTCAGCCCAGGCGGCGTCTGACTGCTGGGTAAGGGCGCTGTCATCGACGATCAGCAGCTGGTTGCGGCCCAGCGTCTCGTTATAGGCGCAGCCGCCCAGCGTGGCGGCAGCACAGGCCGCGAGGGCGGCGGCGGCGAGGATCTTCATGGGGTATCTCCGAAAGCGTCACGGCTTAATGACCGAGTATCCGAAAGGCTCCGCCGCAAACAAAAACGCCCCGGAGGCGGACCTCCGGGACGTCTTGCAGAAGCCGTGAGGCTCCTATTCTTCTGCGGCGCGGAACCGCGTCGTGAACGTGACGCGCGCTCCCGTGGCAGCACCGTCGACCGTACGCGGCGACAGCCGGGCCCGACGGGCCCCCGCTTGCGCGGCCTGGGCGAACCCGGCACCCGCAGGTGTCTCGGAGACCAGGTTGCAGTCCGAAAGGCTTCCGTTCGGGCTGACGAGGCAGTTCAGAACGACGGCACCGCTCTCGATACCGCGCGACATGGCGCGTTCCGGGAACTCACCGACCGGCTGGCGGGACCAGCTGGGGTTGGTGATGACCGACGGCCGCGGCGGAGCCGGCGGAGCCGGCGGCGGCGGCGGTCCGGGGACGATCACGGGCGGACCCGTGTATTCGACCCGGTCCTCCTTCTTCGTCGGCTCGATCGGCAGCGTCACCGGCGGTGGCGGAGCGTTCGGGACGACGACCGGGGGACGCACCTGCAGCTTGGGCGGCGGGGGCGTGTCCGGCGGAGGCGGCGGCGGCGGCGGCGGCGGCGGGGGGATCGGCTCGATGATCTCCACGTCGACCGCGTCGTCGGAGTAGTTGATCTCCTTCAACGTGAACCGTGCGTTGATGAAGTAGAACGCCAGCACGGTGAACAGAAGCGCGACGACCAGAAGGCTGCCCAGAAGGACCCTCGGCGGGACCCCGAACAGACCCTTCGGCTTGGGCGCGTCGTACCTGGAGCGGTGATATTCAATATCAGTCATGATTCACCAACCTCACTTCGGCGCGTTGTCTTCACCCACCAGGGCAACGCTATAGAAGCCGTTGTCCTGCAGCGAGTTCATGACCTGCATGAAATCGCCGTAGCGGGTGCCGCGGTCGGCGCGGATGAAGATCCGCTCGTCCGCAGGATTGCGACGGCCGATCTGCCCCGTGAGTTCGGGACCGATCTCTTCCAGTTCGACCGGGAAGTCGCCGAGATAGGCCCGACCATTGCTCGTGATTGAGATATAGATCGGGACGGGCGGGTTCGTCTGAGGCGGAGCGACAGCCGTTGGCAACTTCACTTCCACGGACGGGGTCGCCAGGGGCGCCGCGACCATGAAGATGATCAGCAGAACAAGCATGATATCAACGAACGGTGTGACGTTGATCTCACTGTTCTGCTCGACCTGATACTTGCCGCCGCCGCCGCCTGAAAGTTTGGCGGCCATCTGGCTTACGCTCCCTTGTCGAGGTTACGCGAGATGGCGTTGGTCAGCTCGGCGCTGAAGCCGTCCGAACGGGTGCCGTACGCCGAGATGCGGGTGTTGAAGTAGTTGTAGAAGATAACCGCGGGAATAGCGGCGAACAGACCGATACCGGTGGCGAGCAGGGCCTCGGCGATGCCGGGGGCGACGACGGCCAGGTTGGTCGTGTTGGTGTTCGCGATACCAATGAACGAGTTCATGATGCCGTAGACGGTGCCGAACAGACCGATGAACGGACCGGTCGAACCCACCGAAGCGAGGAACTGCTGGCCGCCCGAAAGGCGCTTGGCCAGGCCGGCCTGAACGGCGGCAACGGCTTGCTGGGCGCGCATCAGGGCCGAGTCGGCGTGATCGCCGGTGACCGAGAGGCCTGCCTGACGCGACAGCTCGATTTCGTCGGTCGCCGCGGCGGCCATATCGGCCAGCGGGTTGCCGTCGAACTCGTCCGACGTCGCGACCTTGCGCATGTCGGCGATGGTGCGGGTCTGACGGAAGGATTCAAGGAACTGGTCGGTCTTGCGGTTCAGCGAGCTGAACTCGAACAGCTTGATGAGCAGCAGCACCCAGGAGAAGACCGAGGCGAGCAGAAGGCCAACCATGACGACCTTAACGACCGGGTCGGCCGCCATGAACATGCCGGCCGGGGTCAGTTTGCCGTGCTGTTCGCCGCCGACGACGGCGGGCTCGGGCTCGGCGGCGGCATCAGCGGCCGGGGCAGCGGCGGCGGCAGCAGGAGCTGCGGCGGCGGCCGGGTCGGCGGCTGGGGCGGGGGCATCCTGCGCGAGAACCGGCGTGCTGGCCATGAGGACGGCGGCGCCGGCCATGGCCAGGAGGATGTTGGTCTTCTTCATATCGAACATAGTTCGCCAGTTCCTGCTGTTTTAGTCTGACTTGTGGAACCCAAAAGAACGGCCGCAGACGACGACCGTCCTCGATGAAATACTCGCCCTCAGCGACAGGGTTACGGAAACCCTGGTCTGCGGAACGCCTGGTAACGCTTCCGGTTGCCAACTGGCACCCGGCGCGGCGTCGACGAACCGGGAAACCGTTTTCCCTCTCCGCCGACCGCCCGCAAAGGAAAGCGGTCAAGCTCCTTTGGCGAACGCATACCAGAGCGTCAAGTGCGGGACGGTGCTTTTCCCCTCGCGGGGGAGCCAACGTCTCCACAACCGATTCTTCCGGCGCGAAAGCGACATTTTCGTGATGATCGGGGACGGCTTCGACTCTTCGTCAGAAGGGCGATGGTGCCTGGGGGCGGATTCGAACCACCGACACGTGGATTTTCAATCCACTGCTCTACCAACTGAGCTACCCAGGCGCACGCGTCGCGGCGCGGAGGCGGCGTCTATAGGCGAGCACTCCGGGGGTGTCCAGCCGTCAGATCAGTCTTCTTCGGGGTCGTCCCTCGGAACGTCGCCGCCGCTGTCCGGCAGGACATATCCGCCCGTGAACCAGCGCTGCAGATCCACGTCGGCGCAGCGCTTCGAGCAGAACGGCCTGTAGGCCTCGGCCGCGGGGTGGCGGCGGCAGATCGGACAGGTCGCCATGGTCATACCGCCTCCAGCACGAACGCGCCGGGTGCCAGCGCGGCGTCCGCCACAAGATCGGCGCGCGGCCCCAGTTTCGCCACCCCCGGAGTGGCCAGCCCGGCCTCGTCCGGGGCGCAACGGGCGCGGACGCGGGGCGTGGTCGTGTCGGACAGCAGATGGGCCCTCAGTGCGCGCACCACGTCCTGCGCCCGCTGTTCCGGTCGGCGGCGGCCCCCGGGCCCGTTCAGGATTTCTTCCAGCGGCGTCAACCGCCACGGCAGCGACAGCTGCAGCACGCCGAACCGGTTGACCGGACCAAAGGCGACGTCCGGGTCCATTCCGAACGCCTGCCGCGCGGCCCCCAGAATCGCCTCTCCGTCATGTCCCACGCCGATCAGGTCGATCGCCACCAGCCCGCCCCAGCGCTTGAGCCGGATCGAACGCGCCGCCTCGACCAGTCCCTGACGATTGGCTCGCGCCCGCGCCGGTGCCCCGGACGAGACGCCCGGCACCGGCGACAGGTCCAGGTCGACCGCGACCAGGGCGCGCGTGCGCTCGACCCGCAGGTCCAGCCCGGTGTCGGGGAATATCCGTCCGGCCGCCATGGCCTCTTCCTCGGCCTCGAGACCCGCCTCAATTGCGGCCAGGCCCGTGATCACCGGCACCCCGGGAGCGAGCCGGGCCAGCGTGTCCGCCACCGTCGGGCCTTCGACCAGCACGCGCGGGTCGCCCTGCCCCGGCCCCATCAGCCGCAAGGTCGGGCCCTTGCGTTCGCGCGGCTCGGCCACGACCTCGACCTCGACCTTCTGGCCGACCGCGAGCGGGTTCGGACCCCTGAACGGAAGAAAGCCCGGCAGCGGGCCGGTGCCCAGATCGACGAAAGCGCCCTTCAGACCCGGTTGCACGTCGATGATTCGACCGACCGACCGGGTGCCGAGGCGATGGCCGGCGACCGCGTCGTCGCGCTGGAGCAGCAGATGATGGAAACGGCCGTCCCGCGAGACCATGCCCCGGACCTCGCCGGGGGTGTCGTCAAGGAAGACCTCGACGGTCACGCCCGCCAGCCCGCGCCATTCAGAAGATTGACCGCCTCAAACAGGGGCAGGCCCATGACGGCGGGATAGCTGCCGACCAGACGGGTGACGAAGGCCCCTGCCCGGCCCTGGATGCCGTACCCGCCGGCCTTGCCGCGCCATTCGCCCGCGGCGACATAGGCGGCGATCTCGGCGTCGGCCAGGACCTTGAACGACACCCGGGTGTCGACCACCCGGTGCGTGGTCCTCACCCCCGCGGTCACCGCCACACCGGTGAAGACCCGGTGGTTGCGGCCGGACAGCAGTTTCAGGAACCGGACGGCCTCGGCCTCGTCGGCGGGCTTTTCCAGCAGGCGTCGACCGACGGCCACCACCGTGTCGGCGGCCAGCACCACCGCATCGGGCGCCCCGGCCGCCACGGCCTCGGCCTTGGACACGGCCAGACGCGCGGCGAGGCGCGACGGCGTCTCGTCCTTCAGCGGTGTTTCGTCGATGTCGGCGGGTTCGACGCGATCGGGGGTGATCCCGACCAGCGCCAGCAGTTCGATGCGGCGCGGGCTGGCAGAAGCCAGCACGAGTTCCGGACGGCTCATTCGAGCCCGTCCTTACTTGAAGCGATAGGTGATGCGGCCCTTGGTCAGGTCATAGGGCGTCATCTCGACCAGAACCTTGTCGCCGGCCAGCACGCGAATGCGGTTCTTGCGCATCTTGCCGGCGGTGTGGGCGATGATCTCGTGGTCATTGCCTTCGAGCAGCACGCGGAACGTCGCGTTCGGCAGCAGTTCGCTGACGACGCCGGGAAACTCGAGCAGTTCTTCCTTAGCCATGCGGCCTCTCGCGCCCTGCAAATACAGGCTTGTACGCGCGCCGGGCGAAAGCGCGCGTCATTAAGGAGCGGGCCTATGCATGAGATCGCGCCAAAAGTCGAGGTGAAGCAGAAGAGTGGCTAGTGGCTGGTGGCGAGTGATTGAAGCGCACCTGCTTGCGGAAGGTTGACCCTGGCAGTCCGGCTCCGACGGCGTCAGCCAGCCACCAGCCACTAGCCCCTCGGCGTCATCCCCGCCGATAAAGCGCCGTCACCAGGGTGAACAGCCGCCGAGCCGTTTCGTGGTCGATGTCGATCTTGCCGTCCAGGCGCGCCTTCAGAAGCTCGGCCCCTTCGTTGTGCAGGCCGCGGCGGCCCATGTCGACGGCCTCGATCTGGGCGGGAGATGTGCCGCGCAGGGCTTCGTAATAGCTGTCGCAGATGGCGATATAGTCCTTCACCACCTTGTTCAGCGGTGTCAGCGACAGCCCGTGGACCCGGTGAAAATCCGGTCCCGTGATCTCGAACGCCAGCCGTCCGTCCACCATCGCCAGCTTCAGCGCATAGGGACCGCCGGCGGCACCCGCGGGCTCGAAGCTGTTCTTCTCGACCAGGTCAAAGATCGCGACCCGCCGCTCATGCTCGATTTCGGCGGTCGCCGACGACAGGGTCGCGGCGTCCAGATCGATCGAAGTCAGCCAATGTTTTCCGGAATTGGGATCGCTCATGCCGGGTCCGCCTCTTCGCCGGCGTGCGTCGGGGCCAGCCGGGCCGGCCAGCGCTCGGACAGGTCGGTCAGGACCGCGTCGAGGCATTCTACGTCGATCCTCAGGTCGCCGCCGCCCGCGAACATCAGAATGACCCGTCCACCGGGAGCCTCATCTGGCGCGAATTCCATGGCCAGCAATTCCAGCGCGCTTTCCGGCAACCGCGGCAGACGGCGGCTCTTGACCGCCGTCACATCACCGAACTGCATCGCGGCCATCACCCGCGTGCCGCCGCATTCCCAGCAGAACCGGCTCAGCTTCAGCGTCACCCGCCGCGCCGCCGGCTCCCAGACGATATCCACGGGCCGCATGATGGCGTCCTGCAGGGCCGCCGAAATGATATGCAGGTCGTCGGCGTCCTCGGCCAGCAGGCGCAGCGGCTCGGGCGGCGTCACCGCCGCTTCGCTGCCCTGTTCGTGGGCCTCAGTGCTCATTCCCGTCGTCCTTGATCCGGCGGATGTCGGCACCACAGGCGCTGAGCTTTTCTTCCAGCCGCTCGAAGCCGCGGTCCAGATGATAGACGCGTCCGACGGTGGTCTCGCCCTCGGCCGCCAGACCCGCGATCACCAGACTGACCGAGGCCCGCAGGTCGGTGGCCATCACCGGCGCCCCGTGCAGCACCGGCACCCCCCGCACCACCGCCTCACCGGCGTGAACCGAGATGTCGGCTCCCAGCCGCGCCAGCTCGGGCGCGTGCATGAAGCGGTTCTCGAAGATGTTCTCGTGGATGACGCTGTCGCCCTCGGCCGTCGTCATCAGGGCCATGAACTGCGCCTGCAGGTCGGTGGCGAAGCCGGGATAGACCTCTGTCGCCACATTGACGGCCTTCAGCCGCTGCGCCGGGTCGCGCTTGACAATCACGCCATCGGCGGTCGGTGTCACCTCGACCCCGGCCTCGATCATCTTTTCGGTCAGCGCCGTCATCAGCTCGGGCCGCGCCTTCGTCAGCCGCACCTCGCCCCCGGCCATCGCGGCCGCCACGGCGTAAGAGCCCATTTCGATCCGGTCGGGAATCACCGACCAGGTCGCGCCGCCCAGCGACGTCACCCCCGTGATCGTCAGCACGTCGGTGTCGATCCCCTCGATCTTCGCACCCATGGCAGTCAGGCAGCGC
Source organism: Brevundimonas sp. TWP2-3-4b2 (assembly GCF_049897345.1). NCBI lineage: Bacteria > Pseudomonadati > Pseudomonadota > Alphaproteobacteria > Caulobacterales > Caulobacteraceae > Brevundimonas > Brevundimonas sp. TWP2-3-4b2. Next base: position 22,927 of record NZ_JAFCWB010000006.1, read on the forward strand.
GCCAGATCGCCGATCTCGGGCTCGCGGGCGGCCTTGCGCAGGACCGTCGTCCCCTGCGCCAGCACAGCGGCCAGCAAGGCGTGTTCGGTCGCCCCGACCGAGACGAATGGAAACTCGATCTCGGCCCCCTTCAGCCCGCCCGGTGCGCGGGCAGTGACATAGCCCTCGTCCAGCTCGATCTCGGCCCCCAGAGCCGTCAGCGCCTGGAGGTGCAGATCCACCGGACGGGCACCAATGGTACACCCCCCCGGCAGCGAGACCTTGGCCTCGCCCGTCCTTGCCAGCAGCGGGCCCAGCACATTGAAAGACGCCCGCATCTGGCGAACCAGATCATAGGGAGCAAAGGTCGAGGTGATCTGGCCGGCGTGGAACAGCGTCTCCTGGCCGTCGGCCCCGTCGCGCTGATCGACCTCGACGCCCAGCTCACGCAGCAGGCGGCCAAGGAATTTGGTGTCCGCCAGACGCGGCATGTTGGTCAGCAACAGCGGCTGATCGGTCAGGATCGAGGCGGCCATCAGCTTGAGGGCGGAATTCTTGGCGCCGCTGACCGGAATCGATCCGTTCAGGCGGGCGCCCCCGATGATGGCGATACTGTCCATGTCGTCTCTTGCGACCCCTGCGGGAGGCAAGGGGATCGGCTATCTAGCCCGGACGGTTGCGATTGCGAAAGGCCGGCGACGTCTCCGGCGATGACATTCAGTTGCGCGGCGCGGCCGTCTTCCCCGGGTGGCGGGCCGCCTTGCGCCGTCGCAGATTGTCGCGAAGCGCCGTGGACAGCCGTTGGGCCCGCGCCGTGGCCGGGGTTTTCGGCGCGGCCAGCGGGTCCGGCAGACTCGTCGGCAATTCGGGCTTCGGCCCTTCGGTCTTCGACTCATCCATGAGTCGAGGAGAGCCCGCGCCGAACTTTTCCGCAAGCGCCTGAAACGCTTCTGTTATGCCTTGAAGGACGCTGGCCGTCAGGGTTCGGGCCGTTGGCCAATCGGCGTTCGGACCACTTTTGTGGCTTATGCGAAGCAAAAGTCGTTCAAGGGCTTCCCCCGTCGTCCCCGGTTGGCTATATCGCCGCTTCCTCAGAACAGGCCGCCGTAGCTCAGTGGTAGAGCGCATCCTTGGTAAGGCTGAGGTCGTGGGTTCGATTCCCCCCGGCGGCACCACTCTGAAACCCTGACGGGGCCTGACCTTGCGGTCAGGCCCCGTTTGCGTTCGCCTCCTGAGTTTTCACGACCCGCACAACGAAAAAGCCCCGCCGGCTGTACCGGCGGGGCTCTCATCACGCGTTGTCGCGAGAATTAATCGCTCTCGGAATCGTCGTCCGAGGCAACCACGACGGTCGCCACGATGACGGCCGCACCGATGAGCAGCACCGGCAACGGGATACCGGAGAACTCGCTGGCCTCATCAGCCGAGGCGCCCACGCGGTCGCCGACGCGAACGGTCGACACATTATTGGCTGCAGCCGCTTGACCGGCGACCAGCAGCAGACCCGCCGTGACGGCGATGATGGTTTTCTTCATGGCGACTACTCCTGTGGCCGGGTTGGTATTGAACGCCTGAGTTGGCATCAGGCATCATGCCATACAACTCATGGCATTGACGATCTGCGTAACAGCCCAACACGACAGAATTATCAAGCTGAGGCTTTCAGACAACGCCCGACGCGAGAAACCGTTGCCCTGTGTCGAGCCGGTAACGAAATTCCACGCGGTGGCGACGCAATTGCCCCGCGATCCGTCTGCGCTTACCGGGAGTCGGGCAGTTGCGGTTTGACCCGTGGCTGAGGATTCGGCGGCCCCCCGGGCCGCATGACGCGGGCCTCAAACTGGGCTGCAGCCCCCGGGCGATTTCCCGGGAAGGCGTAACCGCTGTCGTCAAAAGCCGCGCCACCGAACGGCTGACCGTCCAATCCACCATAGCCATAGCCGTAGCCGTAGCCGTAGCCATAGCCATAGCCATAGCCACCGTAGGGATAGCCGTTCTCGACCTGACGGTAGCTGAGACTGAACCGGCCGTTCTCGCCGATGGGGCCGGATACCGCCACGCCATAGTCGCGATAGCCGCCCGTTCCGATGGATACGCTGACCTCGCCATGCGGCTTGCCGTCGTCAAGCGCTGGGCGCGACTCACGGTCATAGGGCCTGTCGTCTGCGGAGCGGGTGGCGATCCAACGGTCGATCTGCTCATCGGTCGACAGATTATGTGGCACGCCTGCCTGGGCCGCGCCGACGACCGACGGCACCGAAGGCTGGATGGTGGCGGCCAGATCAACGCTGGTCGCGGGGGCGGTGGTGACGACGCCGTCAGGATCTCCGGACGCGAATGCACCGGCCATCAGCATTGCGGTGATCAGCATGGGCCCAACTCCTGTACGGTCGTCACACTAGCAGCAAATACGGCCAAGATCAGGCGTCTCCATCGCCCCTGCCCAGGGGGTCCGGCAGCGGCGAACCCTCGGGGACGAAGCTCAAGGCCACCGAATTGATGCAGTAGCGCAGGCCGGTCGGCCCCGGTCCGTCGGGAAAGACATGACCCTGATGGCTGTCACAGCGTGCGCAGCGGGTCTCTGTCCGCGACATGCCCCACGAGCGGTCGGTAATCGCCTTGACGTGCGTCGGGTCGACCGGCTCCGTGAAACTCGGCCAGCCTGTCCCGCTCTCGAACTTGGTCTCGGTACGGAACAGCGGCAGCCCGCATTCGCGGCAGCAGAAGACCCCCGGCCGTTTCTCGCCCAGCAAGGTCCCGCAGAACGGCGCCTCGGTGCCATGGGCCAGAAGCACGCGCTTCTCCTCGGCGGACAGATCGGCCTCCAGCGCGACGCGTTGCCCGTCGCTGGGCGGCGTCAGGTCGTAACCGGACGGAGAATGCAGGCCGGGGGCGATGTCTGTTTCAGTCATGTCATCCACTTAGGAACCGGTCGGGTCATGCGCAAACCGGGTGCCGGAACTCGCACGTCCGCAAACCGTTCTGGCTGTATGCGTAAGGATGCCGACAAGGACCTGATCACTCAGCCGCTCACGCCGACGGCGAAGCACGGCATCGTGGTCGTCAAGGATCCGCCGTATGCGGCCATGAGCCTGTCCCCGGACGCGGCCGAGATTTCGGGCCTTCGCCTCGTCGATGCCGCTGACCGGGCGCGCAAGCGCGACTAGGTCCAATCCACATTCGGCCGCTCCGCTGATTATCCATCAAACACCGTCTTTCCGGGGCCGCGGAGCGGAACCCGGAATCCAGGAGACCGGACTCGCCATTGGGCCGTGGGGCGGGCGGCGGCGTCCAGACTCCTGGATTCCGGGTTCTTGCCCCGGCTACCCCGGTCCCAGCCCCGGAATGACGGGGAGTGATAGCGGGGTACCGACGTCTGAATGTCGATTGAACCTCGGCGACTCACATATCCCGAAGAAAAAGGCCGGCCAGGGTTCCCCCTGACCGGCCTTTTCTGTGGTGTTGGCGGCTGGATCAGGAGCCGAACAGGCTTGCGACCCAGGTCCTCACGGCCGTCTCATCAGCCGGGTTGCCGGTGTAAACCAGGCCCTGCGCCGGGGTGTAGGGCTGGTTGTTGGCACGCGGGCGCGAGGTCCACGCCTTGTGGCCGTAGCTGAGGTCCGAATAGTTCGACGGCAGCCGCATCACGGTCGGCTCGACAAAGATCGAGTCCGTGGCCGTAGTCGAACCGACGATGCGCACGTTCGGCAGCTTGGACAGCAGGTCGAGCGTATCGAGGCAACCGCCCGAGCAGCCGGCGTCCACCAGCACAACCACCGGACCGGCGACCGGGTTGGCGGCACCCGTGTCGGCCACCGCGGCGCGTCCCGCCAGGGTGAAAGTCGGCTGGCCGGCGGCGATGGCGGCGTCGAAGGCGGTTACGATCTCGCGGGTCTGCTCGATCACGGGTCCGGCTTCCTGCACGAACTGCGGGTCCGCCTCCATGCGACCCAGCGCGGCGGCGTACCAGTCACGATTCCCCTGGGTAGCGCGGTAGGTCAGTTCGCCGGCGGCCGGTTGACGGCTGACGGTGAACTCCGGCGTCCAGATGCGGTTGGCGAGGCCATAGCCGCGCGCGGTCGAGGAGTTCAGGCCCGAGCCCGAGGCGGCGCGCAGGTCCAGCACGAAGCCCTGGGGTCCGCGCAGGGTCGCGGCCTGACCCTCCACGGCGGCGTTGAACGCCTGCCAGCCGGCGCTGTCCGCGAAGGAATGGACGTGCAGCCACGGGCGACCGTTGACGGTCTCGACCGCCAGCGGGGTTGCGGGCGGCATATAGACGGTCGCGCGGTACGCGGCCTCCAGATCACCAGCGACCAACGGCACCGGACGGATCTGGATGTCGCGCGGACGGCCCCGGCCCGACTGGAAACTGCACATCGACGGCACGCCGGCGGCGAACGGGTTATTCCGGTTCCAGAACAGATAGGGCGCCGAGGTCACACGGCCGGCTTCCGTTTCGAGGTTGCCTTCCCAACGGTCCAGCTTCTTGCGGGCGAATTCCTCGATCGGGGTGAGGTTACACTCAACCACCGTGTCGCCGACCCGGGGCGCACCGCTGACGCCTTGCTTCACATAGGTGACGACATATTTGCCGCCGCGCCAGCCGGTCGTGAAACCGGGCCAGCTGGTGCCGAAATACGGGCCCATCCCCTCGAAGGTCGGGGTGATGGCGATGTTGGAGTCGCGGAAGCCGGCGGCATAGTAGCGCATCAGATAGGCGTGGGCGTCGCCGCTGTTGGCTTGACCGGCGCGGCCCAGGGCATCCTGAAGGCCCGTGTCCAGCCAGCTCCGGAAAGCCTGGCTGGCCGCACCGGGCACGGCGGGGGCGGGATGGTTGGCGGCCAGTTCGTCATGCGCCCTCTGCAGGTCCTGACGGGCGAGAGCGCGGAAGTCCTGGGCCGCAACCGGGCCGGCGCTTGCCGCCAGGGTCAGTGCCGCAGCAGCGGCGAAAGTCAGGAAACGGGACATCAGGTCAGGCTCCGGGCCAAATAAGCGGGACGGGGGAGTGGACGAAAATGATCGGGCGTCGATGAACGGGACTGGAACGGCTTTAACCCCATCGGTACAGGCTTTGCCAAGCCCGAACGCCGGTCGGTTGAACGCGGCCTCGGTTTACTCCCGCCGGAACGCGGCCTAATCGGGGCGAACCCGCCCCGCCGCGATCACGTTCGCTTCAGATTCAAAGACACATGTTCTCAAAGATCCTGATCGCCAATCGCGGCGAAATCGCTGTCCGCATCATCAAGACCTGCCGCAGGATGGGCATCCGGACCGTCCAGGTCTATTCGGAAGCCGACGCCGGCTCGCTGGCCGTCGAGATGGCCGACGAGACCGTCCTGATCGGCCCCGCGCCTGCCGCACAGTCCTATCTGTTGCAGGACAGGATCGTCGAAGCCGTGCGCCAGACGGGTGCCGAGGCCGTCCACCCCGGCTTCGGCTTCCTCAGTGAGAACGCCACCTTCGCGCGTCGGCTCGAACGGGAGAATGTTAGTTTCATCGGTCCCAACCCCCATGCCATCGAGGCCATGGGCGACAAGATCACCTCCAAGAAATTCGCCGCCGAGGCCGGCGTCTCCACCGTTCCCGGTCACATGGGCCTGATCGATACGCCCGCCCACGCCGTCGAGATCGCCAACCAGATCGGCTATCCGGTCATGATCAAGGCCTCGGCCGGCGGCGGCGGCAAGGGCATCCGCGTTGCCCACTCCGACGCCGACATGGCCGAGGGCTTTGCCGCGGTGAAGGCCGAGGCGCTCAACGCCTTCGGCGACGACCGGGTCTTCCTCGAGAAATTCATCATCGACCCGCGCCACATCGAGATTCAGGTGCTGGGCGACAAACACGGCAACATCGTCCACCTGTTCGAGCGCGAATGCTCGATCCAGCGCCGAAATCAGAAGGTCATCGAAGAGGCCCCGTCCCCCCTCCTCGACCCCGAGACCCGCGCCGCCATGGGGGCCCAGGCCGTCGCCTTGGCGCGGGCCGTGAACTACGACAGCGCGGGCACAGTCGAATTCGTGGCCGGGCAGGATAAATCCTTCTTCTTCCTCGAGATGAACACACGTCTTCAGGTCGAACATCCGGTGACGGAACTGATCACCGGCGTGGATCTGGTCGAGCAGATGATCCGTTCGGCCTGGGGCGAAAAACTGGCCTTCGGGCAGGAGGATCTGGCCATCAACGGCTGGGCCATCGAAAGCCGCATCTATGCGGAAGACCCCTACCGCGGCTTCCTGCCCTCGATCGGCCGTCTGGTCCGCTATGAGCAGCCCGAGGAAGGCCCCCATCCCGACGGCTACACCATCCGCAACGATTCCGGCGTCCGCGAGGGCGACGAGATCTCCATGTTCTACGACCCCATGATCGCCAAACTGTGCGCCTGGGGCCCGACCCGCGATGCGGCCCTGACCGGCATGGCCCGCGCGCTGGAGGACACCCATCTGGCCGGCGTCGGCCACAACGTCCCCTTCCTCGCCGCGGTGATGGACCAGCCGCGCTTCCAGAGCGGTAATATCTCGACCAGCTACATCAAGGACGAGTTCCCCGACGGCTTCCACGGCCTGCTGCCCGATCGTCGCCAGACCGACATCCTGATCGCCGCCGCCGCCGCGATGAACGAGATCGCCGCTGAACAGTCCGGCGACCCGTCTGACCGCACCGACTGGATCGTGCTGATCGCCGCCCAGGGCCAGGGCACCTCAGGCCCCGGCGAGGCGCACGGCGTCTCTCTCGGCTATGACGACGACGAGGCCCTGTCGCTGGAGCTGGCGGGCGAAGACCGCGCCCTGCATCTGTCCGACATCGACTGGCGGCCCGGACAGGCCCAGTTCCGCGCCACCCTCGACGGCCAGCCCTTCACCGCCGAGGTCGCCCGGGTCGCCGACGGCTTCGTCATCCGCCACCGCGCGGCCCGCGCCCGCGTCCGCGTCCTGACCCCGGCCATCGCCGCCCTCTACGCCCGCCTGCCCGAAAAGGTCGCTGCCGACACGAGCAAGCTGATCCAGTCCCCCATGCCCGGCCTGGTCGTTGCCATCCCCGTGACCGTCGGCAAGGAGGTCAAGACCGGTGAAACCGTCGCCATCATCGAGGCCATGAAGATGCAGAACATCCTCAAGGCCGAGCGCGACGGGGTCGTAAAGGCGGTCGGTGCCAGGGCCGGTGACCCGGTCGCGGCGGATGACGTCCTAGTGGAATTCGAATAGATTCGGCAGGCTCACAGCGTATTGATTTCCTGACCAAGCGGCGGCTAGTAGGGAAACTTGCTCGCGCGCCACGACGGGTATCGGCTGAGATCTGTTTTGGCTCGTCAGGGGATCGGGTTGACCAAGGACTCCTTCCGCCGGTCGCGCGTGTACGGTTACGGTCTCGCCATCGTGGCGTGGGCCATAGCCTTTGTCGTCCGGTTCCTGCTCTCGGACTGGTTTCCTCAGGGCTTCCCCTATCTGACCTTCTTTCCGGCCGTTGTCGTCGTGGCCTATTTCGCCGGCGTTCGACCCGCCATTCTGACCGCGGTATTGTCTGGCCTGACCGCGTGGTGGTTCTGGATCGGAACAGCGGGTTTTGATCTCGGCCCTGCGACGGCTGTGGCGCTCGGCTTCTATGTGGCCGTAGTGACGGTCGACATCTTCTTCATTGTCGGAATGGACTCCGCGACGCGCAGGCTGGCGGTTGAAGTCGAACGAAGCGCAGCCCTCGCCAACAGCCGGAATCTGCTCCTCAAGGAGGTGCAGCATCGGGTGTCGAACAATATCCAGGTGGTCAGCGCGCTGCTTCGGCTGGAAGCGTCGGCGACCCAGGACCCCGGGGCCCGTCGGGCGCTCGACGAAGCCTCCGCGCGCACCGCCACGATCGCGCGAATCCAGCATGGACTGGCTGACGTCGACGGCCGGGCCACGCCGTTCGACTCGTTCGCCCGACCGATCGTAAGCGACGCACTGGCGGCCGCCGGTCGGACCAACGTCACCTTCGAGATCGCGCCGACCACAATAGCGCTCGACGCCGAGGAGGCGACGCCGGTGATGCTCACCATGCTCGAATGCGTCAACAATGCCCTGGAGCACGGGCTGGCGAACCGCGGCGGGCGCATCTCCATCATCCTCACGGATGACGCAGGGGAACGTCGCCTGCAGGTTGTTGACGACGGGGAAGGGTTGAAGAAGGACTTCGCCCTGGCGACCAGTGGAAGTCTCGGGCTGCGTATCATCGCCGGTATGGCAAGACAGCTGGGCGGGTCCTTTACGCTTGAGGACGCCCATCCCGGTGTTGTGTCGCGGCTGGCCTACCCGTCTCCGGTGACGGCAGGGGTCGGGATGCCGCTCTCGCCACTGCGGTCGCACACGGCAGATCCAGGGCCGCAGCGCGCCACCGAGCCAGGGACGACCACAACCGGACTAGCCATGAGTCCACAGCGCTTGGTAACGCGCTTAGGGCGTTCGAAGGGCGGTGGGGCCCCGGCCTCGTCTCAAGCCGGTCGGTGGGCTACAGCGTCGCCGTCATCGTGTCCGCCGGTTGAACCGCCGCCTCGATGGCCGCCATCAGGGATCCCGGCGTGATCGGCTTGGCCAGATGGCTGTCGGCACCGGCGTCGGCGGCGTCCTGCAGGTGCTGGGCCATGGCATTGGCGCTGAGCATGATCAGGGGCGTGCGCGGGCGGCCCGCGGACTGTTCGGCGGCGCGGATCGCGCGGGTAGCGGTCAGGCCGTCCATGACCGGCATCTGCATGTCCATCAGAATCAGGTCGAACGCGCCCGCGGTGAAGGCCTCGACCGCCTGTGCGCCGTCGCCGACGGTCGTCACCTCCATGCCGCCGCCGGACAGGATGGCCTGGACGACCCGCTGGTTCACGGGATGATCCTCGGCCAGCAGCACTTTCAGCGGTGCGTCCCCGATCCACGGCGTCCGGCCGACGGCGACGGAGACCTGTTCGGCGGCACGCGCCTTTGCGGCGTCGGCGGCGGCGTCGTGGGCGGCGACCGAGCGGGTGCGCGACAGGGGAATGGAGACGGTAAAGCAGCTGCCCTCGCCCGGCTGCGACTGAACCCTGATCTCGCCGCTCATGATCTCGACCAGGGAGCGGCAGATGGACAGGCCCAGGCCGGTGCCGCCGAAGCGGCGGGTGATGGTGCTGTCTGCCTGGCTGAAGCGCTGGAACAGGGTCTCCCCGGCCTCCGCATCGAAGCCGACGCCGGTGTCGCGAACCGCGAGCGTCAGCATGGCGACGCCGGGCTCGGGGGTGTCGTCGGCAACCTCGATCAAGACCGCGATCTCGCCCTCAGGGGTGAATTTGACGGCATTGGACAGGAGATTGGACAGCACCTGTCGAATGCGGGTGGCGTCGCCGAGGAAGTCGCCCCGCGCGCCGGGGCCGCGCTCGACGTGGAAGGCCAGACCCTTGGCCTCGGCCTTGACGCGGGCGGTGCCGATGACGCCGTCCAGCTCGCGCTCGAGATCCATGTCCCCGACCGAGAAGTCCAGATGGCCGGCCTCGATCTTGGCCACGTCGAGGATGTCGGACACCAGCCGCTCGAGGGTCACACCCGACTGTTCGATCAGCTCGACCAGTTCGCGCTGGGCCGATGTCAGCTCGCCCTGGGCCAGCGCGCCGATCAGTCCGATGACCCCGTTCAGCGGCGTGCGGATCTCGTGGCTCATATTGGCCAGAAAGTCCGTCTTGGCCTGGTTGGCGACCTCGGCCGCAGCCTTGGCCTCCAGCAGTTCGCGTTCGGCCGCCACCCGGTCCGTGACGTCGCGCGCCACCCCGTAGATGCGGTCGCCGACCCGGCGCGCCCGCCACTCCAGCGTGCGGTACTCGCCGTTCTTGTGGCGATAGCGGTTGATGAAGCCGGTCACCGGATCGGCCGGACCCCGGTTCTCGACCTCGATGACGCTCGCCTGCGTGGCCGCCTGGTCGTCGGGATGGAGCAGGCGAAGGAGCGGCAGGCCTTCCATCTCATCGGGCCGGTGACCCAGGACGGTCTCCCAGGACGGACTGGCGCGGACCACCCGCCCGTCCAGTTCACGCACCACCAGCAGGTCCAGCGAGACCTCGAAGAAGGTCCCGAGGATGTCCAGCCCGTCGACATCCGGATCGGTTCGTGTCGCGAGCGAGGGCATCGTGCCGGGAACTCCTGCTGCTGTCAGACTCCACCCTTCACACGTCCGGGTTAACAACGGACTGCGTCTGGGCTCGGCAGAGTGAGGCCCAGCACACTTGTGTCTTTGGCGACGTCGGCTACCTTCGGTAGGCACGGAGGTTGCCATGACCCACCACCCATTCCGCGTCGACGGTCGACTCTCGCGCCTGCCTTATTTTCTCTGGCTGCCAGCTTGGGCAATCGCGCTGTTGCTGGCGCAACCGGTGGTTCTGGGTCTATCCGGCTTTGCAGAGAGCGGCCTGATGCTCGACCAGCTTCTGAAGGGCAACTACGAGGCCTATGGTGCCGCTGTGGATCGTGCGGTTCACGCGACCGACGCCTGGGCCATCCGTTATCTTGTTCTGGGTCTCTTGTTTGTCGGCATGTTCGGCACATTCCTCGCCCTGACGGCCCGCCGCCTGCACGACATCGGACGGCCGGGCTACTATGCCTGGATTTCAATCATCCCCTTCGTGGGCGTCCCCGCCGTCTTCGCCGTCCTGATTCTCTTGCCCGGCGACGCCGCTGCAAACCAGTACGCGCCCGCGCCTCGCGGGCGCGGCCTGCAGCCAGCCCGCGGTGCCTCCCCGGCAGAGGCCTGACGTCATCGGTCAGGGCTGTCTCAAATCAGTCCCACGCCATCCACCACAGCCCCGAACACCCGCCCGAAGCTCGCCTTGAGTGCTTCGTCCGCCTCGTCCATCGTCGCCAGCACGCCCAGATCGACCAGGCTGGTCACGCCGTGTTCGGCGATGCCGCACGGCACGATGCCACCGAAATGGCTGAGATCGGGCTCCACGTTCAGGCTGATCCCGTGGAAGCTGACCCATTTGCGGACCTTGACGCCGATGGCGGCGATCTTGTCCTCGCGTGACCAGCCGGGCCCTTTCCGCTCCACCCAGACCCCGACCCGGCTCTCCCGGACATCGGCCGGCACGCCGAACTCGCCCAGGGCACCGATGACCCACTGCTCCAGGCCGCGCACGAAAGCCCGCACATCCTTCCCGCGCGTGTTCAGGTCCAGCATCACATAGGCCACGCGCTGACCGGGCCCGTGATAGGTGAACTGCCCGCCCCGCCCCGTCCGGTGAACCGGAAACCGGGTCGCATCCAGCAGATCGTCGTCCTTCGACGAAACACCGGCGGTGTAGAGCGGCGGATGTTCCAGCAACCAGACCAGTTCGGCCGCCTCGCCCGCGGCGATGGCCGCCGCCCGGGCCTCCATGGCCGCCACGGCCGCCTCGTAGCCGACCAGCCCCTTCGAGACCGCCCATTCGACCGGCCGACCATCGGCGCGAACCAGTTTTGACGCGGCTGAACTTAAGGCTTGGGAAAGCATGATGCCTCCAATGTGGGGACCGGGAGCACCATGCAAGTCCAGACCGCCCAGTCAGAGCCAGTATCAGAGTCCCCCTTGAGCCAGATCGAAGCCGTCGAAGTCGAGATCTCGGTCGTCCTGGGGCGATCCGTACTGCCCATGAGCCAGCTCCTGCGGATGGGCCGCGGGGCCGTGATTCCGCTCGACGCCTCCGAGACGGACGAGGTCTGGATCCTGGCCAACAACCACCCGGTGGCCCGCGGCGAGATCGAGATCCGCGAAGACCGCATCGCCATAACCGTGACGCGGGCAGCGGACGTCTATGATTTCATGGCGGGTGCCGCCTAGTCGTGGCTAGTGGCTAGTGACTAGTGACTAGGTCGGGCCACGAACCAGAATTCCCGTCCAGTCGCCCCTCGGCGAAGCCGGCTCAAACTGGCCACCAGCCACCAGCCACCAGCCACTCACTTCTCCCCTTCCCTTCCCCGCCGACCTCCGCTATCAGCCCCCCTCCGATGCGAGCGGTCGTGGCGGAATTGGTAGACGCGCAGCGTTGAGGTCGCTGTTCCTTAACCGGAGTGGAAGTTCGAGTCTTCTCGACCGCACCATCGAAACAACAGGGCGAATTTCGGCTGGAATTTGAGCTGACATAAACAGGGGAGGCCGAGCGTGATTACCACCGCAACAGCCCCCCTGCCGCCTTCTCCCGACGACGACATCGACCACGACGCCCTCGACGAGGACTACGTCCTGACGGCGTCCTTCGTCGAAAAGGTCGTCGATGCCTCCGACGCCGGCGACGGCCCCAAGCTCCGTTCCCTGCTCGAAGACCTGCACCCGGCCGACGTGGCCGATCTGATGGGCTTCCTGACGGCCGAACACCGCGCGGTCGTGGTGCTGTGGCTGCCGGCAGACCTGCTGGCCGAAACCCTGCCCGAGCTGGACGACAATATCCGCGAGGAGGTGCTCGAGCGGGTTCCGCACCTGATTCTGGCCGAGGCGCTGCAGGAACTGGATTCCGACGACGCCGCCGCCGTGGTCGAAGACCTGGAAGATGACCAGCGCGAGAAGGTGCTGGCGGCCATGCCCGAGGTCGACCGCGCCGCGATCGAAAGCTCGCTGCGCTATGCCGAGGATTCCGCCGGCCGCCTGATGCAGCGCGAGGTCATGGCCGCGCCGTCGTTCTGGAACGTCGGCGACACCATCGACCACATCCGCAAACAGGGCGAGGACCTGCCCGAGCTGTTCTTCGACATCTATGTCGTTGACCCGTCGAACAAGCCCGTGGGCGGCCTGCCGGTCAGCGGCCTGCTGCGCGCCCCACGTTCCGTCGCCCTGGTCGACCTGATGGAGCCGATCAACGAGATCGCCGTCGACCAGGACCAGGAAGAGGTCGCCTACATCTTCGAGAAATACCACCTGATCTCGGCGCCGGTCATCGATGCGGCGGGCCGGCTGGTGGGCCAGATCACCGTCGATGACATCGTCAACATCATCCAGGAAGAGAACCGCGAGGATATCCTGCGTCTGGCCGGCGTGTCTGACGAGGACCGGGGTTCATCGGTGTCGGAAATCGTGCGCGGCCGCGTGCCGTGGCTGGCGATCAACCTCGCGACGGCGGTGCTGGGCTCCATCGTGATCTCGTGGTTCGAGGGGACGATCAAGGACGTCGTCGCCCTTGTCATCCTGCTGCCGATCGTCTCGGCCATCGGCGGCAATGCCGGCACCCAGGCACTGACCGTCACGGTGCGGGCCCTCGCGACCCGCGAGCTGAACAGTTCGAATACCTCGCGCACCTTCCGTCGCGAACTGGTGGTGGGGTTTGCCAACGGGCTGGTGCTGGCACCGCTTATCGGGACAGCGGCGGGACTTTGGTTCCAGGACTGGCGGGTCGGAGCTGTCATCGCGGCGGCCATGGTGCTGAACCTGCTGGTCGCAGCCACCGTCGGCGTGCTGACGCCCGTGACCCTGTCGAAGCTGAAGTTCGACCCGGCCGTGTCCTCGGCGGTGTTCGTGACCGCGACCACGGACTTCTTCGGGTTCCTGATCTTCCTTGGTCTCGCCACGCTTGTCCTGATCTGATCGCGGCCGGAGCGAAATCGGTCGAGCTGGACGTCGTCCAGCTCGGCCCGGATTTCGCTCCAGCATGATGCTGGACCATTTTCCGGGTTCGGGTCCTTCGACCCGAAACAAGCATGGTCCGGCCCTTGCTGGTTCTCTCAACGGGCGAGCAAGCCCGTCTCGATTTGGGTCAATCCGTGTCCGAAGCGACCACGCCACGTCTGAAAGTCTCCCGCGAGGGGGTCGTCCTCATCAAGAGTTTCGAGGGCTTTCGGCCGCACGCCGTGCGCTCCGGGGATGGGCGCTGGGTCATCGGCTATGGCCACACGGCCTCGGCCCGCGAAGGCCTGAGTGTGGGCGAGCAGGACGCGGAACTGCTGTTGCAGTACGACCTGATGCCGGTGGTGAAGGCGCTGAACGAGCGCGCGCCCGTCGGCCTGAACCAGCATCAATTTGACGCCTTGGCCAGTTTCTCCATCTCGGTCGGAGTCGACCGGTTCCTCGGCTCGGACGTCCTTCAGCGGCTGAACGAGGGCCAGGCCGGGCTGGCCGCCGACGCCCTGATCGGCTGGCCCGAGCCGTCGTCACCCGATGCCCGTCTGCGCCGCCGCGCTGCGGAACGTGCCCTGTTCGTGGCCGATCCGGGTGCCGCGGTGACGCTCGCCGACTTGCTGGCCGCGCCGCTGCCGACCCCGCAGATCGCGGCCGGGAGTGGCGATGTGTTCCGCGAGGTCGTGGCCGATCCCGCCCTGCGGACCCCGGTGATCGACGCCGGGAGCGTCGCATCCGATGCGCGCGCCGCGGCTGTCGCCGCACTGCTGGGCGAAACGGGTCAAACCGAATCCTCATCCGGCGAGGAAGGGGTGCCGGAGCCGGCCGGGCTGACACCAACCCTGCCGCTGGCAGGCCCCACCAGCGCTGTCCCGTTCGGCCGCTATTCGCCCTACGGGGCCGCGATCATCGGCCCCCTCCCCGGCTTCGCAGCCCTTGTTGAGGCGCCCGCCGACGAAGCGCCCGTTCCCGCCGCCGTGGACCCCGACGAGCCCGTCCAGGCTGCTGGCGAAGCCGCTGTTGAGGTGCCACCGGCGTTCGAGCACCAGCCGGCAACGGTTGCCTTTGAGCCGGCAGAAACCTCTCCAGTGATTCCGCTGGTGTCTCCGGGTCCGGTGACCTCGCCGTTTCCGCCCATGGACCAGCCGCTGGTCCTGACCCCGCTGACCGAAGCCGACATCGCTGCGACCGAACGTCCCGTCTGGCCCGAAGAAGACCGCGCCGGACCGGCCGCGAACAGGGAAACCGTTCTCTTCGAGGACGAGCCGACGCTGTCGGTTCTGCGTCACGAGATCGAGCCCGCCCAGCCGCGCCGGTTCGACTGGAGCGAGACCGGGGCCTTCCTGATCATGGGCGGCGTGGGCCTGGCGGCCTGCGGCGCATCGGCGGCCGCCTTCCGCCTGGCTGTTGAACAGCCCTCGCCCATGGGCGAGACCACCGTCATCGCCTGGGCCCTGGCCCTGATCGGCGTGATCTGCGTCGGCGTGTCGTCGTGGAACCTCTACGTCCGCTGGGGCTAGCCGGACTGACTTTGCCTCCGGTGCGCGTGGTGCTACGCCCCCCGCCATGAGCATTCCCAACGCCCCCCAATCCATGGAATTCGGCCTCGGCGAAAACGCCGACATGATCCGCGAGACCACCGCCCGCTGGGCGACCGACCGCCTGGCGCCCCTGGCCGCCGAGATCGACGAGACTAACGCCTTCAAGCGCGAGCTGTGGCCCGAGATGGGCGAGCTGGGTCTGCACGGGATCACGGTCGAGGAAGAATACGGCGGCCTCGGCCTCGGCTACCTCGAACACGTGGTGGCGATGGAGGAGGTGTCGCGCGCCTCGGCCTCGATCGGTCTGGCCTACGGGGCCCACTCCAACCTGTGCGTCAACCAGATCCGCCGCTGGGGTACGGAAGAGCAGAAGCGGAAATATCTGCCGAAGCTGATCTCCGGCGAGCACGTCGGCTCGCTGGCCATGTCCGAGGCCGGCTCGGGCTCCGACGTCATGTCGATGCGCACCCAGGCCCGCAAACAGGGCGACCGCTACGTCCTGAACGGCACCAAATTCTGGATCACCAACGCCCCGCACGCCGAGACCCTGGTGGTCTACGCCCGCACCGGCGAAGGCAACGGCGGCGTCACCGCCTTCCTGATCGAAAAGGGCATGAAGGGCTTCAGCGTCTCCAAGAAGCTGGACAAGATGGGTATGCGCGGCTCGGACACGGCCGAACTGGTGTTCGAGGACTGCGAAGTCCCGGAAGAGAACGTCATGGGTCCGGTCGGCGGCGGTGCCGGCGTGCTGATGAGCGGGCTCGATTATGAGCGCGCGGTGCTGGCGGCCGGGCCGCTGGGCATCATGCAGGCGGCCCTCGACGTGGTCCTGCCCTATGTCCGCGAGCGCAAGCAGTTCGGCAAGGCCATCGGCAGCTTCCAGCTGATGCAGGCCAAGGTCGCCGACATGTATGTGGCCCTGAACTCGGCCCGGACCTACGTCTACGCCGTCGCCCGCGCCTGCGACGCCGGCAAGACCACCCGCTATGACGCGGCCGGCGCGATCCTGCTGGCGTCCGAGAACGCGGTAAGGGTCAGCCTCGAGGCGGTGCAGGCCCTCGGCGGTGCAGGCTATACGAAGGAATGGCCGGTCGAACGTCTGGTCCGCGACGCCAAACTGTATGACATCGGGGCGGGGACGAACGAGATCCGACGCTTCCTGATCGGGCGGGAACTGCTGGGCGGCTAGGGAACCGCTCGCGTGTTCCGGGATTGCGCGTGTGTCGATGGACGATTGTTAAGTGGCGCTGTCACAATGTCGTGCCTAGATCGCATCTCACTCCGTCCGGACACCCGTCGCCGATGCCCGACTACGACTACCACAGCGACGCCCGCCCCTTCTCCCGGGTCATTGAGGACCTCGGTGCCAGGGACGAGCCGAAGCTCTACCTCGGCGAACTGGTCAATGCGTTCGGAGAGCGCGGCTTCGGGGCCTTGCTGCTGTTTCTGGGGCTGATCAACGCCCTGCCCCTGCCCCCGGGTTCGACCACCGTTCTCGGTGCGCCGCTGCTTCTGGTGTCATTGCAGGTGCTGGTCAGAAGCGACCAGATCTGGCTGCCCCGATGGGCGCTTAAGGGCTCGATCGACCGTGCGGGCTACCGCAAGGCCAGCGCCCGGATCATCCGGCCGTTGCGCCAGATCGAACGCCTGTCCCGGCCCCGGCTCCTGGCCATGACCGGTCCGACATCGGAAATGGCGATCGGACTGATCTGTTCGATTCTGGCCTTCATCCTCGTCCTGCCGATTCCCTTCGGCAACATGGCCCCCGCGATCACCATCGCCATTTTCGGCTATGGGATGACCCAGCGCGACGGGATCGTGATCCTGCTCGGCTGGATCGGGGCCGCGCTGTGCGGCACCATTCTGTTCGTCGCCTGGCAGCTTATCGCCACGGGACTGGAAAACGCCCTTCGCTGGGTCGGCGGCCTCGTCTGAAACCGCAGCGCCGAGCAAGGCGTCAGTGGCTCTGGCGCATCCCTGCGCCCACGGCTGGGTTCCCTTTTCGCGCGGAGCGCTGAAGCCCACCTCCCATCCCCACGCCGGGGCGCGCACCTTTTCGCAGGTCCTCAATGATCCCGGTCAGGGTGTCGGACCCCGGCTGACGCTCCAAGAAGTGGTGGAAAGCCTTGGGGAACGCGGCTTCGGGGCCCTGATCCTGGGCCTGTCGCTCGTCACCCTGGTGCCCTGGCCGCCCGGGGGGGAAGGCCTTGTTCGGGATCGCCATGATCCTGTTCGGCCTCGACCTCATGTCACGCGACGGCGCGATCCTGATCTTCGGCTGGTTGTTGGCGGTGGCGAGCTTGGTCATTTTCGGCGGTCTGGCCCGCTGGATCGGGCTGGCCGCCTGAAATGCGAAACGCCGGAGAGGTCTCCCCCTCCGGCGTCTGCAAGAACCTGTAGCCGTCAGCCGCGGAAGAGCGACAGCACCAGCTGCGGCGTCTGATTGGCGATACCCAGAGCCTGAACCCCCAGTTGCTGCTTCGTCTGCATGGCCTGGAGCTTGGCGCTTTCCTTCGCCAGATCGGCATCGACCAGATTGCCCACCCCCGCCTCCAGCGCGTCCGACAGCTTGCCGACGAACGTCAGGTGGGTCGAGAGCGCCTTCGACTTGGTGCCCAGCCGCGCGAGCGAGGCCGAGACCTTGTCGATGGAGGTGGTAACGGCCGTAAGCGAGGCCGCCGCCTTGGTCAGGGTGTCGATCGACTGCGTCGCCGCGATCGTCACGTTCGCACCACCCAGAGCCAGAACCTCGGCGCCGACCGTGATCGACGACGTACCCGCCACATTGGCCAGTGCCTGGAACCCCGTCGCTCCGGTCTTCAGCAGGTTGACCCCGTTGAATTCCGCATTGGACGTGACCGTGGCGATCTGGTCGCGAAGGGCCTTGAAATCCTCGTTCAGTGCAGCGCGGGCCGACGTCTTGAGTGACGCATCCGTCGCCGAGAGTGCCTTCTCCTTCAACTGGAGCAAGAGGTCTGAGACCGTCTCGCCCGCTGCCAGGGCCACATCGACCGCGGCGATGCCACGATCGAGCGACTGTTTGACCGCTCCCAGCGCCCCGATATCGGCGCGTTGCCCCTGGGCGATAGCCCAGATGGCACCATTGTCCTTGGCGCCGGCGACAGACTTGCCGGTACTGATCCGGTTCTGCACCTGCGACATGGACGCGTTGGTGGCGTTCAGGTTCTGGAGCGCGATTTGCGCGCCCGTGTTCGTATTAACCGACATGGTCATCGGCGGTCCTTCCATTCTGGTCGGGTGAAGAACGGCCTTCTGGCCGTCGAACCAGTTCTGGTCCGCGCACGTACACGCAAGGATCAGGCCGGTTTCCGGCCCCATCCTGTGTCAATCTTTTCAGAGACTTGGCGGATGTCCGGGCGTCGCCCGGCAGGTCTGACCGACTCCGCAGGCCCAGCCTTGCCTACCCCCGGCGCTCAGGCAGCCTGCGCGGCTCCGGGGCCGGACAGACCCTGCATGACCATCTTGTTGATATCGATCAGGGCTTCAAAATCGTCCTCGCCGCGCATGATCGCGGACGAATGACGGCTCACGAACAGGCTGATCGAGATGATCTGGGCGCGCAGGCTCTTGTCCATCGCATTGTCCGGATTGGCGCAATCGGTCGCCAGCGCCGACCAGAGCCGGCGATTCCAGTCGAGCGCGTCGATCCGGGTGGGCACGTCGGAAGGATCCACCGTAGAGGCGTGAATCAGCGCCCGGGTGACCTGGCCGAACAGCCGGTATTCCGTTTCACGCGGGTTTTCAGCCCGCGTGGCCGCGGTCTTGTACGCCTGCAGCGACATTCGCCAGCCCTTCCTCGTAATCCACCAGTTTCCGGGCCGCCATCAGGGCCTTGTAGTATTCACGCGCCATCACGTGACGTGACGCCGCAATGCAGTCCGCCAGCACCTGGGGATTGCGGGTCGCACTCATGAACTCGGTCAGGCGCAGGGCGAACTCATCATAGACCTTGGCCGCCGAAGCCTCGTCCAGGTACATCATCATGACCGGGAAATAGACCCGGGTCGCAGGACTTTTGACGTCATCAGGCTGCAGAATATCCTTCTCGCGCAGCACCGAGGCCTTGTTCTGAAGAATCAGCACGCCGCGCCGATCGCCGTTCTGGACGACCGCGCCGTTGAGCACGAATTTCTCGCCCGGTTTGAGCGACAGCTTGAGCGGCATGGGCGGGAGCGTCTCCTGACAGGCTCGCGGCGACGTTAGGAAGCCGGGAACAAACACAGGTTAAACAGGCGTGGTTAACCATGTCTTGTGACCCGGCGGCCATCCTCGGGCATCACCTCGGGAATCGTCCATGTCCGCAGCCGATCTGGCTTCAGAATTCGTCCACGCTCCGGGCCTCGCGGCACAGGGAATGGTGGGCGATTCCGCCTCGCCCGAGGCCATCCGAAAGCTGTCGCGCCAGCTGGCCAGTCCGAAACTGGCGGTGAAGGCCCAGCGCAAGAGTCTGGAGAAGCTGAAGGCGGCTCTGATGGCGATTCGCGCGGGCGACTTTGCGCTCGGTGCCAAACGGGCGCTGGACGCCCTCCAGATTGACGAGACCAGCGGACTGGCCTGGCATGTCCTGGCGATCTGCCGCGAGAAGTCGGGTGATTTCGGCCAGGCCCTGCTGGCCTATGAGGCGGCGCTGAAGCTGTTGCCCAACGAGACCGACGTCGCCCACGACCTCGGCCGGCTGGCGCAGCAGATGGGCTATCTCGACATCGCCGAGAAACTGCTCCTCAAATATCTGGGGGGCGATCCCGGTCATATCGAAGCCACCAATAATCTGGCCTGCGTGCAGCGTGACCAGAAGCGCTATGGCGACGCGGTCGAGACCCTGCGCGCCCTGCTGGGTGTCGAGCCCGAATCGCCGGTGCTCTGGAATACCCTGGGTACGGTGCTGAGCGACCAGGGCGACATGACCACGGCCCTGACCTTCTTCGAGGAGGCGCTGCGGCATGATCCGGGCTTCTCGAAGGCCCGCTACAACCGCGCCAACGCCCGTCAGCCGCTGGGCGACGCGCTCGGGGCGCTGGAAGATCTGGACGCGGCCCTGCCCGGCGCCGAAAGCCCCTATGAGCGGGCCATGATGACCATGGCGCGGGCCATGCTGCTGATGACCCTGGGCCGGATCCCCGAGGGGTTCGAGGCCTATGAGGTGCGGCTCGACCCCCACCTGCCCGAGGCCATGCGGGTCGCCGTGAAGGCCCCGCGCTGGGATCCGAAAACCCAGGACGTTCGCGGCCGGCGGCTGCTGATCGTGGGAGAACAGGGGATCGCCGACGAGATGGTCTTCGGCACCTGCATCGGCGACGCGGTTGAGGCCGTCGGGCCGGAGGGGCAGGTCTTCGCCGCGGTCGAACCGCGCCTGATCGGCATGTTCCAGCGCGCGTATCCGACCGTGATCTTCGGCGCCCACAGGGCCGTCAAGCTGGAGGGGCGGATCACCCGCTACGTGCCCTTCGTCGAGGAGATGGAGGACGAGGTCGATCTGTGGAGTCCCATGGCGTCCCTGCTGGCCGTCTATCGCCCCTCGATCGACCGCTTCCCCGATCGACGGGGCTATCTGAAGGCCGATCCGGACAAGGTCGCCATCTGGCGCACCGAGCTGGAAAAGCTGGGTCCGGGCCTGAAGGTCGGCCTGCACTGGAAGAGTCTGGTGCTGACGGGCGCGCGCGCGCGCTATTTCTCCAGCTTCGACCGCTGGCGGCCCGTGCTGGAGACGCCGGGCACCGTCATGGTCAATCTGCAGTGCGGCGACGTCACAGACGATCTGGCGGCGGCCGAGGCGGCGGGCGTCTCGATCTGGACCCCCCCGATCAATCTGAAGGACGATCTGGAGGATGTCGCGGCCCTGTCCGTGGCCCTCGACGTGGTGATCGGTCCGGGCATCGCCGGGACCAATCTGGCGGCCGCCGTCGGGGGCACGGCCTGGATGATCACCGCGCCGGACGACTGGCACTATCTGGCGACGGACAAATATCCCTTCTATCCGCATGTGAAATTCTTCCCGCGCGACAGTTTCGACGCCTGGGAGGGCGCGATCGAACGGGTTCGCACGGCGCTGGATGAAGCGGTCGAAGTCGGGAACGCCGGATAGCGGCGGGGCGTTGATCTTCCGAACAGGGAGACCGTCTCATGCCCGAACGCGACGACGATCCGGACGATCAGGACCAGGCGGAAGTCTATGACGAAACCCACATCGATGATGAGGGCGACGGCGACATCCTGCTGGACGAGGCCGATCCGGTCCTCGACGTCACCCAGGCCGCCGGCGACGCCGACGAGGAAGAATTCGACGAAGACGCCGGGGACGACCTGGACGAAGTCCAGGGCGCTTCGGGTATCGAGGCCGAGGCCGACGCCCTGCTGGGCCTTGACGGCGAACGCCTGACCGAGATCGACGGCGAGAGCGCGGGCGGCCGCGGCCCTGACGAGGTCGAGCTGGTCTATACCGGCCTGATGCGCAATGTCCGCGGGGCCCAGGCCAGCGCCGCCCACTGGGAGGCCAAAAGCCTCTCGGACGACGATATCGCCAGCCTGGGCTACGGCCCTGACGCCGACGACGACCATCCCGTGAAACAAGGAGAGCCGACATGACCGGCCCAACCGACCACACGCTGCCGACCGCCCGCGATGACGACAACCCCGACACCCCCTACGCCCGCAAGGCCCCGCCCGAACACGGCAAGCCGGACCAGTTGCGCGAGGCGCAGCGCGAGTCGGAGGACCGCCAGGAAGCCCTTGTGGACGAGGGTCTGGAAGAGACCTTCCCCGCCAGCGATCCGGTCTCGGCCAAGCGGATCACCTGAAGCCGCGGTGTCCCCTGCCCCTGGGGGTGCAGGGGGGGGGGGCGATGGACGTCGTTCGGTCGGGACGGAAACCACCGCAGCCCGTGTCTCACGCGGGGCCCGCCCGACGGGTTGACCTGCGCCTGTAAAGCCCCTCCCCGGGATGGCCAGGCCGCCCGGGCACGGCCGCGCGTGAAGGCCAACAAGGGTCAACACCACGGTACAAGCACCTCGGGCACCGAACGCGGACACGCGAAACGTCCGCTGTGGGGGGGGGGGGGGGGAGCGGCCTTCAATGCTGGGCACACACACCGCGCCTGTCAGCCTCGCTATGAAGCGTCGGGTGTCAGCAGTCTTTCCATGGCCGTGAAGTCAAGACAGTCGCCATAGGCGGCTATCATCTCGGAACGGTATTCCGGAAAACCCTCATCGTCATCGAGGAATTGACGCACGTCCTTGCCGATCAGTTGTAGGGAAAGGGCGTTCTCCACGATCTGTTCGCTCGCGGTTGCGATAAGCGCTTGATGGCGGTCGAGATTGGAAATCTGTTGAAGCGCGTCGGCGCGAACTTCGGCGTCCATGTTCAGCTGACTGTAGGCGAGCGGAGCGAGGCCCATGGCGGCGAGGAACTCCGCATCATTGAGTTCCTGCTGTTTCCTGATCTGGGCAAACAGGGACGCGTACTCCACTGCCCTGTCGGCAGGAATGCGTTTGAATGCTTCACTGCCCAGGGCGCGATCAAAGCTTGAAGTCACCCAGAGGCGGGTGGGCGAACGATAGATTTGTGGGGTGGCGAAGCCGAACCCGCTTGATGAAGCCTCGACAGGCTCCAGATCCCCGGTCGCCGCATCGACCCGCTCCGAGAGCACACGCAATCTTTGGATGAGGCACGGCGTTACGGCCTGACGCTCCAGAGAAAGGAAGGCTGCGCGCGACACATCGTCAACGAACGCGCGTTCGAGGTCGCGTGCGTCTGTGCGGAAGCGGGCCTCCTGAACGAGATTTTCGAGGCCAAGGGCGACAAGCACCCCCAAGACGACGACGGTAAACTCGACCATTCTCTGTCGGCTGATCGAAATTCGGATTTTCCGCTTCGGAGGCGGGTCCGGTGTAGGCTCTGACATGAGTGCTGTTCCCCGAACGTCACTCTATGCGTGTGGGAGGCTGAGGCAATAGCGTCGGTTGCAATGTCCGCTACAGGTAGGCAGCCGACAGTCGCCTGAAGGTGGAAAGCGGCTGTTGACGGAGGCTGGCTTCAGAGCCGAAAACCTTCAATCATGAACATCGGGAATGGCTACGATCCGTCATGGTTTCGAAGGCTCTGGCGGCTCGTGCTGATCCGGTGGCTGCTCTTCTCCATGATCGCAGCCGCGCTTTTAGCGATGAGTATGAGCGTCTGGTCAGCCGTCTTCTTAGGTTTCGTAGTCGGCGCGTTCGTTAACGTGGCTTGGTTTTGGGTAGCCTAACCGACGACCGCGACACGAGGGCGTAACGTCCACTATGGGTCGGGAGCCGACATCACCTTCCTTGCCGATACCGGACAGTCGACGGCTTCGCCAGGAGCCGATCTCGGGTAGCGGGTCTGGTACACAGATTCAGGTCTGCATCATTGAGATCAACGCGTCAGCAGCATCCGGTTTCGGACACGGCACGTCCCTGCGTCTCCGCCAGACCGTCCGGCAAAACCGCCGGTGCCGTCTCATCCGTGCATCCCCGCGAAGGCGGGGACCCAGGCTTTGGCCTCACCGCCGGTGTCGGGTTGAGCCGGGGTTCATTCAGCCCGTCCCGTGGCCGCTCAAACCTGGGTCCCCGCCTTCGCGGGGATGCACGGTGTTTTTAATGACGGAAATTCACCGTTTCCCTGCTTTCGTCATCCTCCGGCAAGCCGCGCCTTCGCGGCGCAGACCGGGGGACCCAGCGGCGCGCGAGAGCGCGAACCTGTCGCGGACCTTGTCAGCAACCAGGCCGCGTGAACAGATCACCTTCGGCGCCGCTGGGTCCCCCGGTCTCGCGGAGCCTGTCCTCGGGCCAAGCGAAGCTCGGACCCGGGGGCTCGCCGGAGGATGACGAAAGAAAAGTGCGAGCAATAAACGCTCAGCCATACAGGTTCTTTCGGCTAACCAATTGATCGATAATGATATAAAGTCTGAACCACCATCATCTCCCAGCCGCATCTCCGCCCCGTGCGACACTGCTTCCCGTCCCGTCGCAGGGAGGCTCGCTCGGCCGGCGAACCGAAGCGGCGGCGGGAGCGGAGGGAGCGGGCCGTGACGGAGCGATCCGGATGCGGAGGCCCGGAGGCTGCAACGCCCCCAGGTCAAGGGACGGGGAACAACCCCCGTCCGGTCCAGGAGACGGTCGTCGCCGTCCCTGCCAGCGGCGCGCGGACCGGGTCACCTGCCAACAACAGGCGACGGCCCCGGCGTGTCGAAAACCAGCCGCGCGGAGCGTCTGTCTTTCGCCGAAACGGTATTCAAATCTCGATCATCCGGGCGAAGGCCCGGGCGCTCCGCCAAGCCTCCCACGCCCCTCGCCAGAGAGGCCGCATCCGCATGCCCGAACGCGACCGACGTCCAGGTTCAATCGACATTCAAACGTCGGCACCCCTTCTCCCTCCCCCGTCATTCCGGGGCTGGGACCGGCGTAGCCGGGACAAGAACCCGGAATCCAGGCGTCTGGAAGCCGCCGGCCGCCCCACGATCCCGTGCCGAGTCCGGTCCCTTGGATTCCGGGTTCCGCTCCGCGGCCCCGGAAAGACGGTGTTTGATGGGCGTTCAGCGGGTCCGCTGAGTGTCGATTGACCCTACCCCTTGACCCGCCAGGTCGCGCCGGTCGGACCATCCATGACCACGACCTTGAGAGCGTTCAGCCGGTCGCGAATCCGGTCGGCCTCGGGCCAGTCCTTGCCGGCGCGCGCCGCAGCGCGCTGTTCCAGCAATGTTTCGACCTCGGCCTTGAAGGCGTCGTCCACGCCCGCGTCGAACCAGGTCGCCGGATCGGCCTGAAGCACGCCCAGAATGGCAGCCGCGGCGATCAGCTCGCCCTTGGCCCGCGCGACGACGCCCTCGTCGCCCGCCGTCATGGCGCGTTCAATCTCGCTGGACAGGGCGAACAAGGTGGCCATGGCCCCCGGGGTGTTGATGTCGTCCTCGATGGCCTTGAGGAAGTCCTCGGGCGGTTCGTCGCCGTTTGCCGGGACGCCGGCGGCCCGGTGCAGGGCCCCGTACAGCCGGTCCAGGGCCTTGCGGCTCTGGTCCAGCAGCGACTGGTTCCAGTCCAGCGGCTGGCGATAGTGGGCACTCAGCAGGGCCCAGCGCACCACCTCGCCCGGGATCGCCTGCACCAGATCGTGCAGCAGCAGGACATTGCCGATCGATTTGGACATCTTCTCCGCGTCAACGGTCAGGAAGCCGTTGTGCATCCAGTAGCGGCTGTATTCCGCATGGGCGTCGGGAGAATGCGCGTGGCCATGGGCGCAGACGCCTTGGGCGATCTCGTTCTCATGGTGCGGAAACACCAGATCGATGCCGCCGCCGTGGATGTCGATCGGCAGGCCCAGCGTCTCCTCGATCATCGCCGAGCATTCGATATGCCAGCCGGGGCGGCCCGCGCCCCAGGGCGACGGCCAGGACGGCTCGCCCTCTTTCGACGGCTTCCACAGCACGAAATCGTGCGGATTCTTCTTGTAGGGCGCGACCTCGACGCGCGCCCCGGCGATCATGTCGTCCAGATTCCGGCCCGACAGCCGGCCGTAGGTCTCATAGGACGAGACGTCGAACAGCACATGCCCTTCGGCGGCGTAGGCGCAGCCCTGGTCCATGATCGCGCCGATCTGGGCGACGATCGCGTCCATGTGATCGGTCACATGGGGGGCGATGTCCGGCGGCGAGACGTTGAGCCGGCTCATGTCCTCCAGATAGGCGGCCTCGTACCGGGCGGTGACGTCGCCGATCGGCGTGCCCTCCTTCGCCGCCTTCGCATTGATCTTGTCGTCCACGTCGGTGACGTTGCGGGCATAGATCACGGCACCCGGTCCATAGGTCCGGCGCAGCAGGCGAACCAGCACATCGAAGACCACAGGCGGCCGGGCATTGCCGATGTGGGCATAGTCATAAACGGTGGGGCCGCAGACATAGAGGGTCACCCGGTCGGGATCCCGGGGGGTGAACACCCGCTTTTCGCGGTGCAACGTGTCGTGGAGGGTCAGCGACATAGTGAGGCGGCAGCTTTCAGTTTTCTTGCAGGACGGACCTGCCGTCCCATATAGCCGTCCTGCCGCACAAGCGAACAGCGTCGAGAACGATCATGAGCGTTACCCCCGTCAAGCCGGTTCTGGTTGGAGACAACGACCCCGCCCCGCGCCCCTCGCGCGAAAAGGCGCTGGAGGCCGTACGCACCCTGCTGGCCTGGGCCGGCGACAATCCCGACCGTCCCGGCCTGGTCGACACGCCGCGCCGCGTCGTCGACGCCTATGGCGAATGGTTCGACGGCTATGACGCCGATGTGGAGAAGGAGCTGAGCCGCACCTTCGAGGACGTGCAGGGCTATGACGACATGGTCCTGCTGCGCGACATCGAGGTCGAGAGCCACTGCGAGCACCATATGGCTCCGTTCCTCGGCAAGGCCTATGTCGCCTACATCCCCACGGGCAAGGTCGTGGGCATCTCCAAGCTGGCCCGGGTCGTCGAAATCTTCTCGCGTCGCCTGCAGACACAGGAAGTGCTGACCAACCAGATCGCCGACGCCATCGACGCCCACCTGCAACCCGCCGGCGTTGCCATCCTGATCGATGCCGAACATCAGTGCATGACTACCCGCGGCGTGCACCACCGCCATGTTTCGACCATCACCACCCGGTTCACAGGGGCCTTCAAGGCCGACGCCGCGCTGAAGGACCGGTTCCTGAAGCTGGCGAAGGGCTGATCGGCTCGCCCCTGAGGCGTATTTCGCGCAATCGCAGCGCTCCGGAACCTCTACGGGCCCGAAGCCGCTTTACAAGCGAGTTGCGGGACGCCAAGAGACGAACCGAACGTCATAGCTTACGCTCGCCGCACACGCGCCGGGCCGGATGGAGAGACTGAAGCACATGGGCTCCAAACTTTCAGGTCCCGGTGGCCAGGGCGGCAAGACCATCGAGCAGAACGCGGACATCAACGTCACGCCGTTCGTCGACATCATGCTGGTTCTGCTGATCATCTTCATGGTCGCCGCGCCGCTGGCCACTGTTTCGATCCGCCTTGACTTGCCGCCGGCAACGCCGCCGCCCCCGGGCGTGGTGAAGGAGCCCGTCTATGTCACCATCCAGGACACCGGCTCGATCTTCATCGCCGAAAAGCAGACCACCATCGAAACCCTGATCCCCGACGTTTGCGCGGCCCTCGGTGGCGGCAATCCGGGCTGCAAGGAAGAGCGCGTCTTCGTCCGCGCCCAGCCGGAAGTGAAATACGACCAGTTCATGGAGGTCATGAACGCCCTCCAGGAGCAGGGCTTCTACAAGGTCGGCCTGCTGAACGAAGACATCGAGTAGGGCTCACGCCTCGTCAAACGAATCAGGGCTGCATCCGGAAGGATGCGGCCCTTTTTCTTGGCCGGGCGACGCTTGCGTCTACTGGACCGACTGGCGAGGCGCAGGCGCTGCGGTGGCGGCCGCCGTCGCGGCCGGTTGATACGGACGCTCGCCGGCCGGTTCAGCTCGGGCTGCCGTGGGCGACGCGGCCGGGGGCGTCGAGGCCCGGGCCGCCGGACGCGGGGTCGGACGGCGGGCCGGCGGACGGGCTGTGGCCCGGGCCGGCGTCGGACCAGAAGCCCTCGCCGGAGCCGCTGCCGGCGTCGCAGCGGGCGTATTCGCCGCAGCGGTCTGCACCGGCACGGGCGTGGCTGCAGCGGCCGATCCGGCAGCGACCGGTCCCGGTGTGCTCGTCGCGGGGGCGGTCGCCGTCGGTGCCGCGACGGACGCCGCCCGTGCCGCCAGCTGCTGCCGGGCCTGGAAGCGATGGGCCAGTTTCTCGGTCAACACCCGGGCGGCGGCGGGGTCCATCTGGGCCAGGATCGCCGCCAGCGACCGCGGCCGCATGGCGGCGGCGACGGGCAGGCGGACATCGTCATCCAGGGTCGCGAAGACCCGTGCGGCGTCCTTGGGCCGCATGGCCGAATAAACTGCGACCATCCGGTCGTTCTCGGCCTTTTCCTGTTCGCTGACCTGGCCCAGCAACACCTGGACCTCGGCCTTGACGGCCTCCAGGGCCGCGACCTTGGCATCGAGCTTCTGTTCGGCGGTCGCCATCAGCGGCAGCATGGCCGCCAGATCGGCGTCACGGGCGTCCAGTTCGGTGCGGCGACCGGACAGCGACTGCAGGATACGCAGTTCGGCCGGCGAGATACCCGCCTGCTTGGCCAGTTGTTCGGGCGTCAGGGCGCAGACCGCGGCCGCTGCGGCGACGGCTGGAGCCGCGGCCGGCACAGCCTCCTCGGCCCAGGCTTTCGCGCCCTCGAACATGCCGGGAGCGACGCCGACGGCGCGGACGGCGACCACCCCACCGATGGCGATGGCGATCAGGGGCAGCAGACGGGGAATCTTGCTCATGAGCGGTACTCGGTGCGGCCCTCATGTCGGCGGCCGGCGTGCGCCGGCCACAGGGCCAGGGGATGGGTCAGGCGGCGAAAAGGTCTTCGTCGAGGCTACGGCGTGCGCGGTTGATGTTTTGCTTCGCAGACTGGTTAGCGGTCAGTGCCCCCAGGATAGCGGCGACATTGTTTCCGCCCGGAACCGGTGCCCGCGCACGGGCAGCACCGGGTGCCATGCCGTGGATCCGGTCTGCCAGGGCCGCCATTCGCAGGGCGCGCTCGTCCTCGACCGATGCTGCAGCAGTGACCACGGTCGGAGTTTTGATCCGGTCCGGCTGGACGGGGGCGAGGGCCGGGGTGCCCCCTCGGGCGATCAGGGCCTCCAGCTGGGCCTTGACCTCCCGCGCCTTGATGATCCGGTCATGGAGCAGGTCCGTCTCCTGACCCGAGGCCCGCAGGCTGGCCAGGGCCGCTTCGGCGCGCCCGGCGGCCATGTTCAGCTCGGTGACGGCAGAGGCAAAGGCCTGCTGGCCGGCACGCAGGACCGAGAGCTTCTTCTCCAGCCGCACGCCGTAGCCGAGCGCGACGACCAGCAGCAGCATCAGAATGCCGTCCAGGATGATGCCCGTCATCAGCGTTTTCCCTTCGTCAGACTGGTCGCCGCCTCGATGCTGATCGGCGCTTCGACGCGGACGGCGATATGCTGGCCCTTGCGGCCCATCTTGCCGGTGGTGACCGGGATCGATCCGCAGCAGACGGTAATGTCGCTGTCGGGCGTGGCATTGAGCATCAGGGTATCGCCGACCTTCAGCCCCAGAACCTTCGACAGGGGCAGTTGCTGCTCGTCGAGCACGGCCCGGACCTCGGTTTCCGTGGTCCAGAGCTCGGTGGCCAGGTGTCCTTCCCAGATGTTGTCGCGGCCGAATTTCTCGCCCATGAACTGCTGCAGCAGCATTTTCCGGATCGGCTCGAGCGTGGCGTAGGGCAGCAAGAGTTCGATGCGCCCGCCCCGGTCTTCCATGTCGATACGCAGCTTGACCAGGATCGCGGCGTTGGCGGGCCGCGCGATCGCGGCAAAGCGTGGATTGGTTTCCAGCCGGTCCAGGGTGAAATGCACCGGGGTCAGCGGCTCGAAGGCGGCACGGGCGTCGGCCAGCACGACCTCGACCATCCGCTCGACCAGAACCCGCTCGATCGTGGTGTACGGCCGGCCCTCGATGCGCAGGGCCGCGGTGCCCCGACGCCCGCCCAGCAGCACATCGACGATCGAATAGATGAGGTTGGAATCGACCGTCAGCAGGCCGTAGTTGTCCAGCTCCTCAGCCCGGAAGACCGCAAGGATGGCCGGCAGAGGGATGGAGTTCAGATAGTCGCCGAAACGGATCGACGAGATGTTGTCGAGGCTGACCTCGACGTTGTCCGAAGTGAAATTGCGCAGGGAGGTCGTCATCAACCGCACCAGTCGGTCGAACACGATCTCGAGCATCGGCAGACGCTCATACGAAACGAGCGCTGAGTTGATGATGGCGCGGATGCCCGAACGTTCGGATCCATCGTCCTCGCCGAGGTCGAAGCCGAGCAGGCTGTCGATCTCGTCCTGATTCAGGACCCGTTCCGACAGGGCCGCCGCGCCCCCCCCGTCCGCGCCGGCGTCAGCCAGCGGGTCGATGGTTTCCGCGAACGGATCGGCGTCGTCGGCGAAGGCCGCGTCGGTCATGCCTACTGCACCAGCATTTCTTCGACCAGGACCGCATCGACCTTGCCCGGCGCGGCGATCAGATTGACGCGGCGCAGGATCTCGGCCCGGAGCTGGAAGGTACCCGCCGATCCGGCCAGGTCTTCAGGGCGGAGCTCGCGCAGGAAGCCCTGGAACATGTCCTGCATCCGCGGCATCTCGGCCTGCAAATGCTCGGCAACCGCGGCGTCCTTGGTTTCCAGGGTCAGCTTGAGCTTGAGATAGGTGGGGCGGCCGTCGGGTGACTGAATGTTCACCAGCATGTCCGGCAGGGTGAAGAAGGTGACGCCATCTGGACCTTCTGCGATCACCCCCATGGCCGGATCCGCCGCAGCGTCGCCACCGCCGCCGCCGTGGCCTCCGCCCTTCTTCTCGTCCTTCTTCTCGTGGCCACCCTTTTTCTCGGCACCGTGGCCACCCTCGTCGGCAGCGGCCGGCTTGGGTTGCAGCAGGAAGAAGGCCGCACCCCCGCCCCCGCCGAGCACGAGAAGCGCCGCAGGAATGACGATGAACAGGAGCGGGATTTTCTTCTTCTTGGGGACGTCCGCCCCCTCATCACCTTCCGGCATGGGGGTATCGGACACAGCGGGCAGAGTCGCGTCGTCGTCTGCCTTCGCCCCCTTCTTCTTGCCGAATTTGAACATGCCACGTGCCCCGAGAATCTCTCGCCCCATACGACCGTTTTTTGGTTAACGAGCCGCTAAGAACCGGCAAAACCTGCCGGGTTCTTTGCAGGGCTCCACCGCTCAAATGCCCGCCGCTACTGGGTTAACTCTCCTGGCACGGTCGTTGCGAGGCAGGATGCGAAAGGAGCTGCCCGTGGAAAACGCCGCCTATGTTGGACTGTCACGCCAGATGACGCTGCGCCGCGAGCTCGACATCGTGGCCAACAACATCGCCAATGCGGACACGACCGGCTTCAAGGTCGAACAGCTGCTGCTTGGAGAGGAAGTCGGCGAGCGGGCCCGCAACGCCTTCATCCGCCCGGGTGTCAGCTTCGTGCTGGATAACGGCGTGGGCCGCGACTACGGCCAGGGGGCCCTCGCCCAGACGAGCCGTGATCTCGACTTCGGCATCGAGGGTGAAGGGGCCTTCTTCAAGGTCAATGACGGGGCGGGCGAAGCCTATACCCGCGACGGGGCGTTCACAGTCGACGCCGAAGGCAAGCTGACCACCCAGGGCGGCGCGGCCGTTCAGGGCGACAGCGGCGACATCATCCTGGATCCGACGCTCGGCGAGCCCGCCGTGGCTCCCGACGGCACCATCAGCCAGAACGGTGCGCGGGTCGGCCTCCTGTCGATCGTGCGCTTCGATACCCTGGCCGCCCTCGAGAAGGGCGGCGACGGCCTCTACCGCAACCCCTCCAATGCCACAGCCAGCGACGCCACGGATGCCCGCGTGCGTCAGGGCATGCTGGAAGGCTCAAACGTCAATCCGATCCTCGAAATCACCAATCTGATTGAGATCCAGCGCGCCTACGAAAGCATCAGCCGGATGATCGAGAACACCAACGACCTGTCACGCCGCGCCGTCGAGCGGCTGGGCCGGGCATAGAAAGGGAGACTGAGACATGCGCGCACTCAGGACCGCAGCCTCGGGCATGTCCGCCCAGCAGCTGAACGTCGAGGTCATCTCGAACAACATCGCCAACATGAACACCGTCGGCTTCAAGCGTCAGCGGGCCGAGTTCCAGGACCTGCTGTACCAGAACGTCGAGCGGATGGGCGCACAGTCCTCCAGCCAGGGCACCGTGGTCCCGACCGGCATCCAAATCGGTGCCGGCGTCAAGGCAGGCTCGGTCTACAGGATTACCGAACAGGGCACACCGACGCAGACCGGGGGCCGTTACGACATGGCGGTCGACGGGCGCGGCTATTTCCAGGTTACCCTGCCCTCGGGCGAGACCGCCTATACGCGGGCCGGAAATTTCTCGGTCAACGGCGAGGGCCAGCTGGTCACCGACGACGGCTATACGGTCGAGCCCGCCATCACCATCCCGCAGGACGCCGTCGACGTGACGGTCTCCAAGTCTGGTCAGGTGCAGGTGATCAGCGCCGGAACGCCGGCGCCGACCACGGTCGGCCAGCTGGAAATCGCGACCTTCTTCAACGAGGCGGGGCTGGAAGCCGTTGGTGACAACCTGCTGATGGAAACCGCCGCCTCAGGCTCGGCCACCGTCGGCACGCCGGGCGACGCGGGTCTGGGCCAGATCCTGCAGGGCTATACCGAGGCCTCGAACGTCGACGCCGTCGCCGAGATCAGCGCCCTGATCATCGCCCAACGTGCGTACGAGATGAACTCCAAGGTCATCACCACGGCCGACCAGATGCTGTCCGTCGCCTCGCAGGTGAAATCATGAGGACGCTGATGCTCGCCGCTGCCGTCGCGGCGTTCGCCTTCGCGGCCCCGGCCTTCGCCGGACCCGTCACGCTCAAGGCCAATCCGGTGAATTCAGATGGCCGTGTGACGCTGGGCGACCTGTTCGACGGTGCCGGTGGTGCCGCGAATGTCGTGGTCGGCCAACGTGTTGGTCCCTCCATCGTCTTCGAGGCCGGACAGCTTCAGGGCCTCGCCCGTCAATCCGGGCTGGACTGGGCAAATCCGACCGGCCTGCGCCG
Source organism: Brevundimonas sp. TWP2-3-4b2 (assembly GCF_049897345.1). NCBI lineage: Bacteria > Pseudomonadati > Pseudomonadota > Alphaproteobacteria > Caulobacterales > Caulobacteraceae > Brevundimonas > Brevundimonas sp. TWP2-3-4b2. Next base: position 55,721 of record NZ_JAFCWB010000006.1, read on the forward strand.
CGTCGTCGTTCGCAACGCCACCCTGGCACCCGAAGCGCCTGCCGCCTCGGCCGATGCAGTCGTCACGCAGGTCACGTCGCGACCCGTGCCCGCCCGCAGCGCCTATGCGGACCGTGTGATCAGCCGCAACGACATCGTCGAGGTCGCCTATCAGGTCGGCGGTGTCCGCCTGACGATCAGCGGTCGAGCTGAGGGCAATGCCGCCGTCGGCCAGCGCCTGGCCGTCCGGAACCTGCAGTCCAACCGGGTCATCGACGCCGTCGCCGTCGCCCCCGGCCAGGCGGCCGCCGGTCCGGCCGCCCGCGCCTCCACCCAACAACTCGCCGCCCGGTAAGGGGAACAGTCCTGATGCGTACCGCCTCGATTTTCACCGCCGCCCTCTCCTGCCTGGCCCTCGGGGCCTGCTCGACCGCCGTTGAGACCGTCATGGGCCCGCAGCTGGCCCCCATCGGCTATCCGGCGGCCCTGGTGCCGACCGATCAGATCGTCATGGCCTCGGCCGCCCAGCAGCAGGCCGACCGCGCGGCCAGCGCCAACAGCCTGTGGCGCACGGGTGCCCGCACCTTCTTCGGTGACCAGCGCGCGCGCAGCATCGGTGACATCCTGACGGTGAACATCGACATCGACGACCGCGCCCAGACCCAGAACTCGACCAACCGCTCGCGCACCAATGACACCTCGGGCGGCGTCACCAATTTCTTCGGCCTGGAGAACAGCCTGGGCCGTGCCTTCCCCGGCGGTTTCGACCCGCAGAACCTGGTCGGACTGCAGGGCGCGTCGAACGCCACGGGCACGGGATCGGTCAACCGCTCCGAAAAGGTCAGCCTGACCATCGCCGCCGTCGTCACGGGCATCATGGCCAACGGCAATCTGGTGATCCAGGGCCGGCAGGAAGTCCGCACCAACCGCGAGGTCCGCGAGCTGACCGTCGCCGGTATCGTGCGGCCCGAGGACATCAGCTCGGCCAATACCATTGCCCACACCCAGATCGCCGAGGCGCGCATCAGCTACGGCGGCCGTGGGGACATCAGCCGCGTTCAGGCCACGCCGGCGGCCCAGTCCCTCGTGGAACGCTTCAGCCCGTTCTAGTCGGCCTGTGACGCGCGACATTTCCGTCACGCGGCGAATTCTGCCGGGCCGCATCCAAGCGAGGCCGTGAACCGTTAATGAAGAGCAGCGTTTGATCACCAGACGCGAGTGTTTTTCATGCTGAAGTTCGCCATCCCTGCAGTTGCCGCGCTCGGCCTGGTCGCGTTCGCCGCCCAGTCCCGGGCGACGAACGCCGACGTCCAGCCCGCCGCTGCGCCGATGGCGTGGCATCTGAGCCGCGAGGGCGTCACGGCCAAACTGGCCTATGGCGTGGAGAGCTCTGACCAACTCGCCCTGATGTTGACCTGCGAACCGGGTCAGGCACAGGCCGTCATCTATGGCGATGTGAAGCCGGTCTTCCGGGGCATCCAGAAGGCGTCCATGACCCGCGCTGCCATAGATCCCATAAGCGGTGGGCTGGAGGACGAGGTCCGCGTCTCGGTAGAGGAACCGTCGCTGAAGCAGCTCGCGCTGTACGGAAAGATCGCGGTTGAGGGCGACGCCGGCGAATTCGAACTGACTGCCCGGCCCGAAGAGCGCAAACTGATCGGCGACTTCTTCTCCTATTGCGGAACCCGACCGGCCTGATCACATCCGATCGAACCTTCAGCGGGGGCTGAGCCATGATCCTCATTCTAGCCGCAGCGGCCTTGGTCGCGCAGACCATGCCGCCCGAGTCTTCATGGACCTGGACGCTTTATGCCGACACCCGGCCGGTCGTGCTGGCCAACGAGGTTCCTGACACGGCGAACCTGCGGGTGACCCTGGAATGTGATCCGGGGTCCAGCGTGGCCCGGGTCACGCTGTACGGAGCCGGTATGAGCGGGATGGCGCGCGTCACAGCAGGCGAGGCCGTCGCCATCGCCGAAGCCCAGGCCGCGCGAGGCGGGGGGACGCGGTTGACCCTGCGGACCGACCATCCCGCCTTCGCAGCGTTTGCGGCGGACGGACGGATGACGCTCATCGTCGGCGAGGCGCGTCGCCCCGTCGACGTACCCGTGGCGCACCTTGCCAAGCTGCGCCGTTTCTCGGAACTGTGTTCCGGCTGAACCCTGGAGCCGACATGCGCAGCCCCACGATCCTGGTCCTGACCGTTCTGGCAGCCACCCTGTCCGCCTGCGCCACGGCAGGGCCGACAGCGCCATCCGCGACGGACACTGCCTTCAGCGGATCCCCTGCGCCGGTGGAGAATTATGACTGGTTCTTCCACGGCGACGAAACCAGCGCCCGCCTGGCCTATGGCCTGGAAGAGAGCGACGACCTGCGGCTCGGCCTGGATTGCGACCGGGGCTCGGGACGACTGGCCCTGAGCGGCAATGCCCCGGCCGGAGCCATGGCCGAGTTCCAGATCGAGTCCGGCGGCGAGACCGAACGATTCGCCGCCAAGGCCGAACCCTCCGAGCTTCATGACGGCGTGTTCCTCACCGCCGAGGCCCGCGCCGACGCACCCGTGTTCCAGCGCTTCCGCCGCATCGGCTGGCTGGCGATGTGGCAGGACGGCGAGCGCCAGGCCTATGCGCCGCACCCGGCCTCTGCACCCAATATCGACCGGTTTTTCGCCTTCTGCGGTTGACGCGGCGCACCGGCTCCGGTGCAGTCCCGCATCCTCAGGAGCGCCCTCATGAAAATCGTCATTACCGCGAGCGCCATCGCCCTGTTCGCTGCCCTGGCCCAGCCCGCAGCCGCCCAGTCGGCCGTGACCCGGACTCCCTCGCCCGCGACAGTCCCGGTACCCGCCCCGAATGCCGCGCTGGCCTCGATCCTGGCGGACTATGAAACCTATCTGCGGTCGGTCGATCCCGTCGCGGCGGGGATGGAGGGGGATCGCGCCGCGCTGTCCCGTCTGGGGGACTCGTCGCGCGCTTTCGAAGTCGCGCAGGAGCCGCTGCTGAAAGGGTTCGCCGACCGGCTGGCTGCCATCGATCCCGCCACGCTCGGCGAGGACGAGCGGCTGAACCAGGCCTTCATGGCCTATGTCGTGAAACGCGCGCGCGACCGCATTCCCCTGGACACCAGCCGCATCGATGCCTTTTCGTCAGAGGGCGGGCCGGGTCAGAGCATGGGCTATATCGCCAGCGTCACGCGCATCGTCACAATCGCTGACGCCGAGGCTTGGATCGACCGGCTCGAGGCCATGCCGAAGGTCTATGCCGATCAGCTCGCCAACGCCCGAAGGGGCCTGCAGACCGGCATGGTCCAGCCCCGCTCGATCGTCGAGAACGCCCTGACGCTGCTTGACCCCGAAGCCGCCCTGACGCCCGAAACTGATCCACTGCTCAAGCCGTTCGGCGCCCTGCCCGCTTCGATTCCGGCTGCCCGGCAGGCGGCCCTGCGTGAACGCGCCGCACGCGCCGTAGCCGACGGGGTCATGCCGCAGCGCCGCGAATGGGCGCGGTTCCTGCGCCAGGACTATCTGCCCCGGGCCCCGGAAACCCTTGGCCTGGTCAATCGACCCGGCGGGCGTGAACTCTACGCCTATCTGGTCCGCGGCTTCACCACGACCGACCTGACGCCGGATCAGGTTCACCAGATCGGGCTGAACGAGGTAACCCGCATCCGCGCCCGCATGGACGTCGAGATGCGCGCGGCCGGCTGGACCAGTGACTTCGCCAGCTTCCTCAACTTCCTGCGCACCGACCCGCAGTTCTACGCCACAACACGCGAGGATCTTCTGGAGAAGGCTTCAGAGATGGCCAAGCGCTCTGACGATCATCTGCCGGCCCTGTTCGGCACCCTGCCCCGCACTCCCTATGGGGTCCGCGAGGTGCCGCGCGAGATCGAGGCCAACTACACCACCGGTCGCTATTTCCAGGGATCGATGAAAAATGGCGTGGCGGGCGGCTATATGGTCAATACCTCGTCTCTCGATCAGCGGCCGCTGTACGAACTGCCGGCCCTGACGCTGCACGAGGCGGTGCCCGGCCATCATCTGCAGATCGCCCTGCAGCAGGAGGCGGCCGACGGCCCCTATTTCCGGCGGGGCGTCGACGTCACGGCCTTCATCGAGGGCTGGGGCCTGTATTCGGAATTCCTCGGCGAGGAGATGGGCTTCTATCGCACGCCCTATGAACGGTTCGGGCGCCTGAGCTACGAGATGTGGCGGGCGTGCCGGCTGGTGTCGGACACCGGAATCCACTGGATGGGCTGGAACCTCGAACAGGCCCGCGCCTGTTTCCGCGACAACTCGGCCCTCGCCCCGCTGAATATCGAGACCGAACTCCAGCGCTATATCGGCTGGCCCGGTCAGGCGACGGCCTACAAGATCGGCGAGATCCGGCTGCACGGCGTGCGCAGCCGGGCCGAGCGCGAATTGGGCGACCGGTTTGATGTACGGCGCTTCCACGACGCCCTGCTGATCGACGGCCCCCTGCCACTGGACCTGCTGGACGCGCGGATGGACCGCTGGATCGCCGAGGAAAAGGCGCGGCCCGCCGACTAGGCCAGCCCCGGCGACACCCGCGCCTTCTTCGTCAGCTTCGCCGCAACGATGCCGTGGGCGATGGCCAGATGGTCGGCCAGCTCGTCATCGGCCCAGTCGTCGATCTGCGGCAGGTTCACCCATCGGGCGCGTGCCAGATAGGGTGCCGGGCTCGCGCGGCCGGCCTCGGTCAGGACCTCGAAGGCGATGTCCGAGACCTTGAACGAAACACCGCCCATGCCGCCGACCATGGCAAACATCTTGCAGCCGACCTTGTAGGTGTCGTGATCGTCTCCGAACGGATGGTCCAGGGTCACGCCCGGCAGCGCCAGACAGACCTGGCCCACCCCCGCCCGGTCCACGATCAGGCCTCGACGCCGACGCCGATCGGGCAGACCACGCCCGTGCCGCCGATGCCGCAATAGCCGGCCGGATTTTTCGCCAGATAGCCCTGGTGATAGTCCTCGGCGAAATAGTACGGGCCCGCCGCCTCGATCTCGGTCGTGATCGTCCCGCGTCCGGCATTCGACAGGGCCGCCTGATAGGCGTCACGTGATGCCTCGGCCTCGGCCCGCTGTTCCTCGGTCAACCAGTAGATCGCAGACCGGTAGGTGGTGCCGACGTCATTGCCCTGACGCATGCCCTGGGTCGGATCGTGGTTCTCCCAGAAGGCCTTCAGCAGGTCGCCATAGCTGGTCTCGTGCGGATTGAAGGTCACCTGCACCACCTCGGCGTGGCCGGTCTTGCCGGTGCAGGTCTCCTCATAGGTCGGATTGGGCGTGAGTCCGCCCATATAGCCGACCGAGGTCACCCACACGCCCGGCAGCTGCCAGAAGATGCGTTCGACGCCCCAGAAACAGCCCATGCCGAAGACGGCGGTCTGGAAGCCTTCCGGATACGGGCCCTTCAGCGGCCGCCCGGTGACATAGTGCACCTCATCGGTGTGCAGCGGCGTCGCCCGGCCCGGCAGGGCCTCGGCGGCGGTCGGCATTTCGTGGGATTTCCTGAACAGCATGGTGTGAACTCCGGTCGAAGGGTCGAACGCCTATATGGGATGCGTCGAGGCGCTTGCCGAGGGGGTCCGGGTGTTCTATCAGCCTCGCCTCGCGCCGGATCGACCTCCGGCGTGCTGCGAAGGCCTTCGGGCGACGTCGTGGAAACGGACAGGTGGCGGAGTGGTCGATCGCGCACGCTTGGAAAGCGTGTGTACGTGAAAGCGTACCGAGGGTTCGAATCCCTCTCTGTCCGCCACCACCCGCTCTAGCGTTTTGATTTCCTTTGGTTATTTTTCGGAGCGCTGACCGGGTACCAACTCAGGTCCCTACTTTGGTCTATTATAGATCAAGAGACTGCGGCTCCAGCGCGATGGTCAAACTCCACCAAAGCTCCATCCGCCAAAGGTCGCTGTAAGCCCTTGGCATCCTCCCAGGGCGCGCGCATCCACACGTCGCGTTCCTCCGCCGTGGTCAGGACCACCGGCATCGCCTTGGGATGT
>NZ_JAFCWB010000007.1:0-53343 GCF_049897345.1 Brevundimonas sp. TWP2-3-4b2
GTCGTCGACGGCCGCGGCTTCTCGCTGCAGGGCCACGAGCGCGGCTATTTCATCGGCCCGTCGCTGTTCGACCACGTCACGCCCGAGATGGAGTCCTACAAGGAAGAGATCTTCGGCCCGGTGCTGCAGATCGTGCGAGCCGCGTCGTTCGAGGAGGCCCTGTCGCTGCCGTCGAAGCACCAGTACGGCAACGGCGTCGCCATCTTCACCCAGAACGGCCGCGCGGCCCGCGACTTCGCCGCCCGGGTCAATGTCGGCATGGTCGGGATCAACGTCCCGATCCCGGTGCCGGTCGCCTATCACACCTTCGGCGGCTGGAAGCGCTCGGCCTTCGGCGACACCAACCAGCACGGCATGGAAGGCGTGAAGTTCTGGACCAAGGTCAAGACCATCACTGCCCGCTGGCCCGACTCCGAGCTGGAGCATGCGGACTCCAGCTTCGTCATCCCGACGATGGGGTGATGGCGCCGACCATCCGATCCGCCGGGCCTGCCGACGCCGCCCGTATTCATGCCTTGATGCTCGGGCTGGCGGAGCATCAGGGCGAGACGCCCTGGCTGGCGGCGACACCCGCCAGTCTCGAAAGCGCGCTGGGCGGAGAGGTCCCCCGGGCCGGGTGCCTGCTGGCCGTGATGGACGGCCGGGACGTCGGCTACCTCTCGTGGACGCGGCCCTACGGGATCTGGCGCGGCGGCGACTATCTCAACCTGGACGACATCTTCGTGGACGACTCTGTCCGCGGCCGGGGCGTCGGGGAGGCACTGATGCGACGGTTCGCCGAACTCGCCATCAGCCTCGACCTTCCCGCCCGATGGGAGGTCAAGACCGACAATCTCGCTGCCCGCAGGTTCTATGACCGGCTCGGGGCGGAACAGTCCGACAAGACCATCGTCCGCTGGTCGGTCGCCGCCATGCGATCTTCCGACTGACCGCTCGCCTCACAGGCGTGCGCGACAACCCAATTCGGTGCTAGGCGTTAACCTCTGCGAACCGTGAAGCTGGAGCGCCTTCCCCCATGCGTCGCTTTTTTATCTGGTCGGCCCTCGCGGCCCTTATCGGCCTGATCCTCGCCGGCGTCGGCTACTGGGCCTACTGGGCCTATTACGCCCGCTTCCAGCCGGTGACGGTCAGCCGCGACCAGGCCGCCATCCAGCGTCTGCTCGACGAATCCTCATGGCTTTCGGCCGGCGGGGGTGGCGAGCCGCTCTATATCATCGGCTATCGCGACTCGGCCGCCATGCAGCGCTACGAGCGCGAGGAGGTGCCCAAGCTGCGCGCCGCCGGCGTCGAGGCCCGTGTAATCGTCTTCGCCCGGCCCGAGCGTGAGGGCCTGGCCCAGTCGACCGCCGCCGAACGCGCCACCGTGGCCGAGCTGTGGCTGACGCGCGACTGGACCCTGTACCAGCGCTGGACCGCCACGCCGGTGCGCAACTGGACCGCCGCGGGCATTCCCGCCGCAGACGGCAATCTGGCGCGCGGTGCCGTGGTCAATGCCGGGCGGACCTTTGTCGCCAGCCTGGCCGGCCATTTGAAGAACAACGGCCTGCAGACCGGCTATCCGGTGATCATCTGGCGCGACCAGCAGGGGTTCATGAAGGCCTGCGCCTGTTCCGACAGCCGGTCATGGACCTTCATCCGCGACGACCTCGGCGCGCCGGACCGGATCGAGACGCCCGGTGTCGCGTCCGGCGATCCGGCCGCGCCGGCTGCCTACCCCGGCGACGGCAGCCCCGAGAGCCTGCCCTATCCCAGCCTGCCCGGCACCCCCGGCGGTGCTCCGGCAGCGGCACCCGCCCCGGGGGCCGCGCCGGCCACGCCTCCCACAGCGACACCCCCGGTCCCGCGCAAGGCCCCGGAAGCCAAACAGAGCGACGACACGACCTTCTTCTAGGAGGGTTCCTCACCGCCGTGTATCCCGGCGAATGCCGGGATCCAGATGGCATGCCGCTCGTCTTGCGGGTCAGGCAAGCGGGCGGATCCAGCCATCGCGCCGGTGATCTGGACCCCGGCATTCGCCGGGGTGCACGGTAGAGAGGGCTAAAGCACCCGCCTGCACGTCTCGATCAGCCGCTCGACGTCGGCCTCATCCTGATACAGGCCGAAGCCGAAGCGGATCACGTCGTCGCGCACATCGGTGAAGACACCCGCGTCGAGCAGTCGGGCCCGCCAGTCGGCGGCCTTGACGTCGCGGAAGGCCAGGAAGCGCGCCCGGCTGATATCGTCCGTCAACGGATTGATCAGTTCGGCCCCGGACAGTTTTCCGGCCTCGCCGCCGGTCACGGCGGACTGGAACCGCTCCATCAGTCCGCGCGCGTGGGCCGAGACATCGGCGGTGGTCAGTCCGGCTTCGTCCAGCATCCCGCGCACGGCATTGAACCGGTACAGGGGCGAGACGTCGAAGGTCGCACCCCAGAACCGGCCGCCGTCGCTGCGGTACGGCACCCCGCCCGGCGGGCCCGAAAGCTCGCCGAACTCCGAGAACCAGCCCGTGATCACCGGCCGCGGGCAATAGCCGTCCGGGGCGTGCAGGAAACAGACGCCCTCGCCCGACATGGCGTATTTATAGCCGCCGGCCAGATAGAAGATCCGGTCCGCCACCGCGCCCAGATCGGTCGGTGTGGCCATGAAGCCGTGATAGCCGTCCACCACCACCCACGGTCCCGCCGGGTCCGCCAGGGCGGCCAGATCGGCGACCCGGCCGAACACCTGGCCGGTGCGGAAGAAGACCTGGCTGATGACGATCAGATCAAATCCGCCGGCGGTCGCCGCTGCCACGAACCGCGCGTCAAAGGTCTCGAACGGTTCCAGCGCGACGCGCGTGATCAGCGCCTCGCCCGCCTCTTCCCAGCGCTCGGCCTGACGCCGGAACGAATGGAACTCGCCGTCGGTCGAGAGGATACGCACGGGTTTTCGCTCGACGCCCGAGACGATCCGCAACAACAGGTCATGGGTGTTGGGCGCGAACACCACCGTGGCCGGATCGGGCAGGTTCAGCTCGCGCGCCACATGCGCCTGGGCCCTGGGGATCACCTCGCCGAAGATCAGGTCCCATTTCCGGTCGGCGAACCGGTTGGCCTCGACCCAGGTCTGCACCTGGGCGTCAAAACTGGCGTCGGGCCACAGATGATGGCTGTGGGCGGCGAAATGCAGCCGTTCCGGGTCCAGCGACAGGGCGCGGGAAAAGAGGGTCTTGTGCGACATGATCCGGATGTCGCACGCGGCCGCCCGGTACGCCAGTTTCGCAACTCACCTGAGAGGCGAGTCAGCCTTGTCATATGGTTAACCCCAACCTAACAATGATCCATAAAGTCCGGCGGGGGTCCGGCTTTTCTCAAGGGGATGAGAATGATCAAACGCACTGTAGTCGCCGCCGCCGGTGCCCTTTTGCTGCTGCCGGCTCCGGCCCTCGCACAGCAGCACAGCCGTTATGACTCGCCGCCGCCTCCCGCAGATTGCCGCGACCATGCTCACACGCCGAACGATCCCTGCACCTGCCAGCATGAGGCGGACTTCTACCGCCCGGTACAGCCGTGGAGCGTTAGCTATTCCGGCGGCCCCGGCATCCGCATCTACGGCCGCCCGGTCCTGGTCCCGTCAGGCCGGATTGATATCCAGGCCCCCCCGGTCTGGGTCGACGCACCGCCGATCCGCATCGCCGCCCCCCAGATCTATCTGCGTGCGCCCGATGTTCATGTCCGGCCGTCCGAGGTGACGGTCGAGCCGCCCGAGATTCACTATGTCGGTTGCGCCAGCGGTGGCTGCCCGCCCGCCAACTGATCTGCGCCGTTAACGCGCTGTTCGAATCCCGGCTGGACCTGGTCCGGCCGGGATTTCTATTGGCTCACCGGCGGGGTCGCTCCGGCGGCCCCCACCTGGCAGAAATCCCGCGCCTCACGGGCCATGGCCAGATCACCGGCGCGCAGGGCCGTACGGACGGCCGCATCGCATTGCTGCTCGCCCAGCAGACGGCCGACCTCATGCTGCAAGGCGGCGCGACGGTCGGCGGCGTCCTTGAGCAGGCGGGCCTGCCGGCGGTCGCCGGGCGTGCAAAGGGACAGCCAGGACGCCTCTGCACATCGCAACATCAGCCGGTTGGCCTCCACCGCGGCCGGATCGACGACGACGGGCGCAGGCACCGCTACGGCCGGCGGGCCGGCCATTTCCATTTCCAGGGTCCGGTTCGTGACGACCGATCCCGGCTCGGGGACGGCGGTGATCGGCGGGATGCGGTAGACGCAGATCCAGCCCTCAACGGTCATTTCGCAGGAACGGAGCAAGGCCTGTTCACTCTGAGGCACCGGCCCGGCGACAAGACCCAACAACAGCGCCAGAATCATCGCGGGCCTCCATGCTGGCGAACGCGTCCGCCCGTCATACAGCCTATCCGGAACACCGGATATCCCCGGCCGTCAACCAGGCTGCCTGAGGTCCGCCCCGGAGGACCTGCCACGCAAGTCCACCGCGGATCAGTCTCCGGAACGAAATCCGGGTCCTGATGGACTGCGCCCATCAAGACCGGTTTCGCTCTAGATCAGCGAGCCGTGGCAGTGTTTGAACTTCCGGCCGCTGCCGCACGGGCAGTCCGAGTTGCGCGGGGTGCGGGCCCAGCCGGCAGGCAGCAGGTCCACGGGCAGGCGGGCGCGATCGTCACCCGTCAGCTGGCCTTCGGGATTCTGGGCCAGCGGGTTGGCCATCTCGTTCTCGCCGGTGCCGGGGTTCAGGTGGATTTCCTGGAACTCGGGCATCTCCATCGGGGCCGGCTGGTCGAAGCGGAACTCGACCGTCATCAGCCAGCGGGTCACATTGTGGCGCAGCTCATAGAGCAGCGTCTCGAACAGGTTGAAGGCCTCGGTCTTATACTCGTTCAGCGGATCGCGCTGGCCATAGCCACGCAGGCCGATGACGCCGCGCAGGTGGTCCAGATGGACCAGATGCTCGCGCCACTGCATGTCGATCATCTGCAGCAGGAACTGCTTCTCGAGGCCGCGCGTCTGCTCGGTTCCGATCTGCTCCATCCGTTCGGCCGCGCGCGCGTCGGCGGCGGCGACCACGCGCTCCTCGATCTCCTCGTTGGACACGCCTTCCTCGGCCGCCCAGTCATGCAGCGGCAGCTCCAGGCCCAGCGTTGAACGCACCTTCTCGTCCAGCCCGTCCATGTCCCACTGTTCGGCATAGGCCTTGGGCGGCATATGTTTTTCGATCAGGTCCGCGATCACGTCATTGCGGAATTCGCCCACCAGCTCGGACAGGTCCTCGGAGTCCATGAACTCCTGGCGCTGTTCGAACACGGCCTTGCGCTGGTCGTTCACGACGTCGTCGTATTTCAGCAGGTTCTTGCGGATATCGTAGTTGCGGGTCTCGACGCGCTTCTGGGCGGTCTCGACGGCGCGGTTCAGCCACGGGTGGCTGATGGCCTCCCCCTCGGCCACGCCGAAGCTGCGCATGATGGCGTCCAGACGGTCGCCGGCGAAGATGCGCAGCAGGTCGTCCTCGCAGGACAGGAAGAATTTCGAGGTGCCCGGGTCGCCCTGACGACCGGTCCGGCCGCGCAGCTGGTTGTCGATACGGCGGCTCTCGTGGCGCTCGGTGCCGAGCACGAACAGGCCGCCGGCGGCCAGCGAGATCTGCTTCTGCTCGGCGATGTCGGCCTTCAGCCGGGCTTCTTCCGCGGCTTCCATCTCCGGCGTGACCTCGACGGCCATGTTGCGGTTTTCCTGGCGCCACTTCTGCAGCCGCATTTCCAGGTTGCCGCCCAGCTGGATGTCGGTCCCGCGGCCGGCCATGTTGGTGGCGATGGTCACCACGCCGGGCAGACCGGCATCGGCAACGATATAGGCTTCCTGCTCATGCTGGCGCGCGTTCAGCACGCTGTGCGGAATGCCGCGCAGCTGGACTTCGTAAGTGATGTCGAAGGCAGCGTCGCCGATCTTGGCCGCCTCCTTGTCCTTGCCGACAAACGCCGGCTTCAGGGTGCGGCCGGTCTCGACCTTGTGCTCATAGGTCCGCAGCAGTTCGGACAGGGTCTCGGATTTCTCGATCGACACCGTGCCGACCAGGATGGGCTGGCCGCGCAGGTGGCACTCGGCGATCAGGCCGGCGATGGCCAGATTCTTCTCGGCCTCGGTGCGGAAAATCTCGTCATCGTGGTCGATGCGCTTGACCGGGCGATTGGTCGGCACTTCCAGGACGTCCATCTTGTAGATGTCGAGGAATTCCTGGGCCTCGGTCGCGGCCGTGCCGGTCATGCCGGACAGTTTTTCGTAGAGGCGGAAATAGTTCTGGATCGTGACCGAGGCCAGGGTCTGGTTCTCGGGCATGATCTTCACGCCCTCCTTGGCCTCGATGGCCTGGTGCAGACCCTCGGACAGGCGGCGGCCCTGCATCATCCGACCGGTGAACTCATCGATCAGCATGACCTCGCCGGCCTTGATGATGTAGTCCTTGTCCTTTTGATACAGGGTGTTGGCGCGCAGGGCCTGGTTGATGTGGTGAACCAGGGTGATGTTGGCGGCGTCGTACAGGCCGGTGGTGTCCGGAGCAAACAGCTCGCGGTCTTCCATGATCTGTTCGATCTTCTCGGAGCCCTCCTCGGTCAGCAGCGCCTGACGCTGTTTCTCGTCGAGGTCGAAGGTCGTCTTGTCCTGGATCAGGTCCTTGATGATGCCGTCGACGATCAGATACAGGTCCGACCGGTCTTCCGTCGGGCCCGAAATGATCAGCGGCGTGCGCGCTTCGTCGATCAGGATGGAATCGACCTCGTCGACGATGGCGAAATGGTGCGGGCGCTGCACCATCTCCTTGCGGTCATAGACCAGGTTGTCGCGCAGATAGTCGAAGCCGAATTCGTTGTTGGTGCCGTAGGTGATGTCGGCCGCATAGGCCGCCTGCCGCTGTCCCGACGACAGGCCGTTGACGATGACGCCGACCTCCATGCCGAGGAAGCGATAGACGCGGCCCATCCATTCGGCGTCGCGCCGGGCCAGATAGTCGTTGACGGTGATGACGTGCACGCCCTTGCCGGACAGGGCGTTCAGATACACCGCCGCCACGGCGACCAGGGTCTTGCCCTCGCCGGTGCGCATCTCGGCGATACCGCCGTTGTGCAGGATCATGCCGCCCGCCAGCTGGACGTCATACTGCCGCTGGCCCAGCACCCGTTTGGAGGCCTCGCGCGCGACGGCGAAGGCCTCATTCATGACCTTGTCGAGCGTCTCGCCCCCCGCCAGCCGATCGCGGAAGGTTTCCGTCATCATCCGCAGCTCGTCGTCGCTCAGCGCCGCATATTTCGGCTCCAGCGCGTTGATCTTCTGGACCCGGCTCATGAAGTCCTTGACCTTTCGGTCATTGGAGGAGCCGAAAATCTTCTTGGCGATGCCGAACATGAATGATCCGAAGGCGGGCGAGCCACAGGGGCTCTGGTACTGAAGGGTGCCGAAGGAGCGGCGATGACGTTGCGTTGGGGTTCCCGGCGTCGTCGGCCCGGCGCGCCTGACACAGGCGCGCGCGAGGGCCGCGCGAACGTTCGAAAACCCCTCGACTTGGGCGCAGGCGGGACTTAAGCACCGGCCTTATCCCTGTCAACGCGAGGGCCTTTCCCGCCTCGTGACGGAGCGCGCCCCCGATGAGGCTTTCGACCCCCTTCGCCCCCGCCCTTGCTACCCGTGTCCTGATCGCCGCCTGCCTGGCGCTGTCGCTCGGCGTGGCGGCCTGCGGCAAGGGTCCCGGTTCGGACCGACCGCCCGAGCCCGGCGATCGCGCCGTGGCCAGGGTCCAGGACCAGACCATCTGGGCCTCGGACGTCAAGCGCGAGGCTGTGGCCCAGGGTCTGGTCGGCGAGGGCGAGCCCCTGGACGTCACCTCCGACCTGTTCCGTCGCGTGCTGGACGAGGTCATCGACCAGAAATTGCTGGCCGCCGAGGCCGGCCGCCGCGGCCTGGACAACTCCGCCCTGGCGCAGCGCCGGCTCGAGGCGACCCGCGAACGCATTCTCGGCGATATGCTGGTCGAGACCGTCGTCAACGGCACGATTTCCGACCGCGCGGTCGAGACCATCTACCAGGAACAGGTACGGCTGGCGCAGACGTCCGAAGAGGTCCGCGTCCGTCTGATCCTCTCGCGCAGCCGGCCCGAGGCCGACGCCGTCATCGGCATCCTGGCCCAGGGCTCGGCCTTTGAGGCCGTGGCTGCCGAGAGCTCGATCGACGACGCCACCCGCTATTCCGGCGGTGACCTGGGCTATCGCACCCTCGACGTCATGCCCGAGGCCTATGCCAACGCCCTGCGCGGCAAACCCGCCGGTTCGACCGTTGGGCCATTCCAGACCGAGGGCGGCTGGGCCGTCCTGCGCGTCGAGGACCGCCGTCGCGAGACGCCGCCGACGCTGGAGCAGGCCCGACCCCAGATCGTGCGCTATCTGACCTATGAGGGGGTGCGCCAGCTGCTGGAGCAGCTGCGCGGCAAGGCCAAGGTCGATGTCCTGCTGGAGGGCGACCCCACCCGATCCCAGGAACCCGCCTCGGCTCCGCGTCCCGCGGCCGCGCCCGTGACCGCTCCGCCTGCCCCCGCGCCCGCCGCGGCGAAAAAATCATGAGCCGTTCGCCCGAGGCCGGTCGCACTTCGACCGGTCAGAAACTGGAACAGGCGCTCGAAAAGGCGCTGGACCCGCTGGCCACGGCCCTGAAACGCGCCACGACACCGGCGCCGAAACCGGCGGCACCCGCCGCGCCCGGCAAGCCGGGTCTGGAGATTTCGCCGCTGGCCGTGCCCTTTCCGACCATTCCGCCGATCGGCGGGGTCGAGATCGCCACGGCCCGGGCCGGCTTCTACAAGCATGAGCGCGACGATCTGGTCGTGTTCCGCTTCGCCCGCGGCACCACCTGCGCCGGCGTCTTCACCCGCCACAAGATCGGCTCGGCCCCGGTGGACTGGTGCAAGCGGCAACTGGACGGGCCCGAGGGCGGTACGGACGTCCGCGCTTTGGTGGTCAATGCGGGCTGCGCCAACGCCTTCACGGGCAAGGCCGGGGCCGACGCGGCCCGCCGGACGGCGTCCGGGATCGCCAAACGCTTCGGCTGCCGCCAGCGCGACGTCATGCTGGCCTCGACCGGCGTCATCGGCGTGGTGCTGGACGACCGCAAGATCACGGCCCGCCTCAAGGACATCGAGACGGCGCTGGACGCCGACCTGCACCCGACCGAACAGTGGGCGCGCGCGGGTCAGGGCATCATGACCACGGACACCTTCCCCAAGGGGTCCTATGCCGAATGCCGGATCGACGGCCATACCGTCCGCATCGCCGGGATCGCCAAGGGCTCCGGAATGATCGCCCCCGACATGGCCACCATGCTGGGCTTCATCGTCACCGACGCCGACATCCATCCCAATGTGTTGCGGGCCATGCTCGGCCTGCACGTCCGCACGACCTTCAACAGCGTCACCGTGGACGGCGACACCTCCACCAATGACACCTGCCTGCTGTTCGCCACGGGCGCGAGCGGCGCCCCGCGCATCGGCCGGGTCGGCGACCGCCGGCTCAAGGACTTTTCGGCCGCCCTGGACAGGGTCATGCTCGACCTCGCCCATCAGCTGGTTCGCGACGGCGAGGGCGCGACCAAATTCGTCCGCGTCACCGTCGACGGCGCGGCCAGCCCCGCCTCGGCCCGCAAGCTGGCCAAGTCGATCGCCGACAGTCCCCTGGTCAAAACCGCCCTCGCCGGCGAGGACGCCAACTGGGGCCGCGTCGTCATGGCCGTGGGCAAGACCGAGGAGCCGGTCGACCGCGACCGCCTCGGCATCCGCTTCGGCCCCCATGTCGCCGCCGTCGACGGGGCCCCGTCGCCGACCTACGACGAGGCGAAAATGAGCGCCTATATGAAGAATGCCGAGATCGACATCACCGTCGACGTCGGCTCCGGCCGCGCCTCGGCCACCGTCTGGACCTGCGACCTGACCAAACGCTACATCGAGATCAACGGCGACTATCGGTCGTGAGCGAAGGACTTCCCACCGTCCTCGTCGTCGCCGTGGCCCTGATCGATGCGGACGGCCGGGTGCTGATCGCGCAGAGGCCCGAGGGCAAGCAACTAGCCGGCCTGTGGGAATTCCCCGGCGGCAAGGTCGAGGCCGGCGAACGGCCGGAACAGGCCCTGATCCGCGAACTGCACGAGGAACTCGGCATCGACGTGACCGAGGCCTGTCTGTCGCCTTTCGTGTTTACCAGCCACGCTTACGATTCATTTCACCTGTTGATGCCACTGTACCTGTGCCGACGCTGGTCGGGGGTGGTTCAGAATCGCGAGCACGCGGCGCTGAAATGGGTGCGGCCGAACCAGATGGCCGACTATCCTATGCCTCCGGCCGACGAACCGCTGGTCGCCTGGCTGCGCGACCTGCTCTAGCCGCCGAAAGGAGGGGGCCGATGCTGCGACGCTTCCTGACCCGCTTCCGGCGCGACGAAAGCGGGGCCACCGCGATCGAATACGGCATGATCCTGGCCCTGATGTTCCTCGTCATCCTCGGGGCCCTGCAGGCCTTCGGCGCGACGGGCAGCGGCGTCTTCAACGCTGCCATGGACAGGCTGCGGGCGGCCATGGGCGGCTGACCGCCCCTATTCCTCGCCCGTCTGTTCCCTGACGCCCAGCGCATCCGCCAGCCGCATTTTCGCCGAGCCGCGCGCCAGCGGCTTCTGCTGGCTTTCGTGCGGAGCCCAGCCCGCCAGATGCACGATCTCGAAGGTCGCCGGGATGCGGCCGTCGGGCTCGCCGTACCGCTCGGTATAGAGCTGTGCTGCCCGGGCGAGGATGCCGCGCGTCAGCGGACGTAGCGGCCCTGCCAGCACATTTGTCTCCCCCATGGCCCGCAGGTCGCCCACCAGCGTCGGCAGATCGGGATAGCGCACCGTCACCCGGTCGACATCCGCCACCGGCAGGGCGAATCCCGCCCGCTGCAACAGGGCCGCGCCGTCGAAGCCGTCGGCGAAGGGCGAGACCCGCGCCTGGGCCCCGCCGCGTGCCTCCAGCTCGGCCTCGGTCAGCACCGCGCGCAGCTCTTTCAGCGTGCCGGCCCCCAGCAGCGTGCCGAGAAACAGCCCGTCCGGCTTCAGCGCCCGGCGGATCTGCGTCAGGGCGCCGGGCAGATCGTTGGCCCAGTGCAGGCTCATCAGCGAGACGATCAGGTCCTGCGACGCGTCGGCGACGTCCAGCGGATCGTTTCCTGGGCCCGCGCGGGCGGCAAGGTCGCCCGCCGCGACCACCGGCCCCACCCGTCCCGCGGCCGCGCTGCCCTTCAGGGCCCCCGCGAAGGCCCCCGGATGCGCCGACAGATCCAGCACCCCGGGCCAGTCGCGCAGCAGGGCCTCCAGACTGCCAACGGCGTTGTCAGCGGCCCGCGCATGCAGGAAGTCGGCACGCGCGATCGTCTTTTCGCTGCGCGCAAGCCTTGCCGTACGGCGCGGAACGTCGAAGATGCGGGGTGGACCGGAGGAGGCGTTCATGAACCTGCAGGATGGGGGCTGGCGCGACCGATTGAAAGCGGGCGGCCTGCAGATCACGCGCGGCGCGCGGTCGCTGGGGCGCGGCCTGACCGACCTGCTGCTGCCGCCGCTGGCCTGGGACAGCCCCGAGGCGACGGCTTCCGCCGGCCTGACGCCCGACGCCTGGAGCCGCGTGGTCTTCCTCGAGGACCCGGTCTGCGACGGCTGCGGCGCGGGGTTTGAGATGGACGGCGGGGCCTTTGCCGCGCCCCGCTGCGCCGCCTGTATCGCGCGCCCCTACGCCTTCGACCGGGCCCGGGCGGCCTGCGTCTATGACGAGGCGTCGCGCGGCCTGATCCTGAAATTCAAGCACGGTGACCAACAGCCCTTCGCGCCCCTGTTCGCGCGCTGGGTCAGTCGCTCGGCCGCGCCGCTGCTGGCCGAGGCCGACGCCGTCGCCCCGGTGCCGCTGCATCGTTTCCGGCTGCTGTCGCGGCGCTTCAACCAGGCCGCCGAGATCGCCCGGCCGCTGGCCCGTCAGGCCGGTCTCGACTATCTGCCCGACGCCCTGACCCGGCAGACCCACACCACCTCACAGGGCGGCAAGTCCGCCCGCGGTCGCCGCCTGAACGTCGGCAAGGCCTTTTCCGTCACTGAGGAGGGTCGCCGCCGCATCAAGGGACGCCGCATCCTTCTGGTCGATGATGTGTTGACCACCGGGGCCACCGCCGAGGCCTGCGCCCGCGCCCTGATCGAGGCCGGCGCGCGCGCCGTCGACCTTGCCGTCGTCGCCCGGGTGCGAACCGTCCGGGAACTGCCTATGTAGGCATCAACCGCTTTCAGGAGATTCGCCCCCGTGTCCGACGTTGTCATCTATACCAAACCCGGCTGCCCCTACTGCATCGCCGCCATGGGCCTGCTGGATCGCAAGGGCGCGGACTATGCCGAGATCGTCGCCTCCAATGATCCGGCCAAAAAGCAGGAAATGATCCAGAAGTCCGGCGGCCGGATGACCTTCCCGCAGATCTTCATCGACGGAAAACACATCGGCGGCTCCGACGAGTTGCACGCCCTTGACCGCAAGGGCGCGCTGGACCCATTGCTCGAGGCCTGATGACAACGCTTCCGATCGCCCTGATCCAGACCCGGACCCCGGCCTCGCCTTCGGCCGCCTTCGCCCATGTCGAGCCCCTGATCCGGGATGCGGCGGCCGGCGGTGCCCGGCTGATCCTGACCCCGGAAGCGACCAATTTCCTGATCCGGGACAAGGACCGGCGTGCGGCCGCCCTGACCACCCAGGAGCGGGATGAGGCGGTCGGCAATCTGCGCGACCTGGCCCGCGAACTGGGCGTCTGGCTGCTGATCGGCTCGGCCATCGTCCGGTCGGGCCATGCGGGCGATGACCGCGCCGCCAACCGCTCCCTGCTGATCGACGACCGGGGCGAAATCGCCGCGACCTATGACAAGCTGCACGTCTTCGACGTGGACCTGCCGACCGGCGAACGCTGGCGCGAAAGCGCCTCGGTCCGGCCGGGCGAACAGGCGGTCGTGGCCGAAACGCCATGGGGCCGGCTGGGCCTGACCATCTGCTACGACATCCGCTTCCCGCAGCTGTACCGGGCCCTGGCCCGGGCGGGGGCGGTCATGATCGCCGTGCCCGCCGCCTTCACCGTGCCGACCGGCGAGGCGCACTGGGAGACGCTGCTGCGCGCCCGCGCCATAGAGACGGGCTGCTGGATCCTGGCCCCCGCCCAGGCCGGGACGCATGAGGACGGCCGTCGCACCTGGGGCCGCTCGACGGTGGTCGCGCCGTGGGGCGAGGTCGCGGCCAGGCTGGACCACGACGAACCCGGCGTCCTGTTCGCGACGCTGGATTTCGACGCCGTCGACCGCGCCCGCGCCGCCATCCCCCAGCTGACCCACGATCGCGATTTCGCGACACCGATCCAGGTCGCGAGATGATCCGCTACGCCCTCAGATGCGAGCATGAACACGGCTTCGAGGCCTGGTTCGGGACCTCGACCGACTATGACGACCAGGTGGCGCGGGGGCTGGTGGAATGCCCCCTCTGTGGTTCGCACGCCGTGTCCAAACAGATCATGGCACCGGCCGTCGCGGGTACGAAGAAAGCTCCCTCCCAACCCGACCTGGCGAGGATGCAGACCATGATGATGCAGGCGGCCCGGGAGGTGCGCAGTCATGTCGAGCAGAATTTCGACTATGTCGGCGACGCCTTCGCCCGCGAGGCCCGCGACATCCACGAGGGCCGGTCCGAAAAGCGCGAGATCTATGGCGAGGCCACGCCCGCCGAGGTGAAGAAGCTCAAGGACGACGGCGTCCCCTGCGCACCCCTGCCCCCGCTCCCGCCGGCACCGGACAAGCTGAACTGAGGTGGCCGCGCGGGAGCGCTATCAGGAGCACGAGCCGCCCGCGTCCCTGCGCCCCTTCGTCCGTACGATCTGGACCTATGCCGCCCCGGATCCGAATCCGACCGTGCAGCGGATCGCCCCCGACGGCTGCCCCGAACTGATCCTCGACATCGGCTCACCCTATGAGGAACAGGGCGACGACGGCGTCTTCCGGCTTCAACCACAGGCCCTGTTCGCCGGCCAGATGACCCGACCGCTGGCCCTGCGCCCGGCCGGGCCGGTCGAACTGGTTGCGATCCGGTTCGAACCCGACGGCGCGCGCGACTGGCTGGGCCACGCCCTCGTCGAGGCGACTGACCGCCGGCTGGACATGGTGGCGCGGCTTGCGGGCCTCGGGCCGCCCGCCGGCGATCCGGCCGGACAGGTCGAGGTCATGGTCCGCTGGCTGGAAGACCAGCGCCGGCGCAACAGCTGGTCCCTGGACCCGGTCGTGCGCGCCGGGATCGAGGCTGCGACAGCCGACGCACCGACGCCGGCTCGCCCGGCCGGTGAGCAACGCGCCCTGCAGCGCCGCTTCCTCGACCGTGTCGGCATCCCGCCGCGCATGCTGCGCTCGATCCTGCGCTTTCGCCGCGTCTTCGATCACGCCGCCGAAGGACCGGCGGCCGTCGGCTGGCTGGAAGCGGGCCTGGAGGCCGGCTATTTCGACCAGCCGCAAATGGCCCGGGATTTTCGCCGCTTCCTTGGCTGCACCGCCACCGAATGGGCCCGGGACCAGATCGGCCTGGCCCGCAGCCTCGCGTCGCAATCCTACAAGACCGGCCCGCTGTCGCCGCACTAGGGTGCCGCTGACGCCGAACCCAAGGGGACACCTCAATGCTGACCGCCGCCCTCGCCGCCGCCCTGATACAGACAGCGCCCGCGGCGACCCCTGACCTGTCATGGATCGCCGGCTACTGGCTCGACTGCGCCAACGGTCGCGAAGTCTCCGAGACCTGGAGCGACCCGCGCGCGGGCTTGATGGCGGGCCATGCCCTCACGGTGGCGCGGGGTCAGGTCTCGTTCGAACTTTCGCACATCGGCCCGACGCCGCAGGGCTTCGCCTATGTCGCCCAGCCCGGTGGCGCGCCACCGACGGTCTTCGTCGTGGCAGAGACCGGCCCGACCCGCGTGGTCTTCGCCAATGCCGAAAACGACTTTCCCACCCGCGTGATCTATGAACGCGACGGCGACGCCCTCAAGGCCCGGATCGAGGGCGAAATCGGCGGGCAGGCCCGGAGCATGGAATGGAATTTCAGGGCGGTCCCGCTGAACACCCGCTGCCCCCTCTGAGCCGGACGGGCCTCCGCTGGCGGCTGATGGCGGAGGCCGATCTGGATGCCGTCGCCGACATCGCGGTCATCGGCTTCCCCGATCATTTCGAGGGTCGCGACTGTTTCGAGAACCGGCTGGCACTGAATCCGTCCGGGTGTTTCGTCCTCGCCGACGAAGGCGGCCCGCCCCGCGGCTATCTGGTCGCCTATCCCTGGCGGGCAGCGGCGGCCCCCGCGCTGAATACGCTGATCGAGGCCATCCCGGCGGACGCCGAGGTTCTGTATCTGCACGATCTGGCCCTGCACCCCGACGTCCGGGGCGGCGGCTGGTCGCAAATCATTGTCGAGCGGCTGGCGGATCAGGCCCGCGCGGCAGGCTGGCCGGCGCTGACCCTTGTCGCGGTCAACAACGCCGCGCCCTTCTGGGAAAGGCGCGGCTTCGCTGTGGTCGACAGTCGCGCCATGACGGCCAAACTGGCCAGCTACGGCCCCGACGCCCGCTACATGGTCCGTGACCTGACGGTCTAGGTTCAATCGCCGTTCAGCAGACCCGCTGATCGTCCATCAACACCGTCTTTCCGGGGCCGCAAAGCGGAACCCGGAATCCAGGTGACTGGACTCGGCACGGGAGCGTGGGGCGGGCGGCGGCATCCAGACCCCTGGATTCCGGGTTCTTGTCCCGGCTACGCCGGTCCCAGCCCCGGAAGGACGCGGGAGGGAGCGGGTACCGAAGTCTGAGCGTCGATTGAACCTAGCTGCGGGTCCAGCCCTTGTTGGCCATACAGGCGCGGAAGGCGTCGCTGCGCAGGCCCCTGCCGGTGGAGGCGCGGCAGGCGTCGCGGGCGGCGTCGAACGGCTGGGCGTTCTCGCCATGCCAGGCCATGTCGGCGTCGTCGCTAGCATCGATGACGGTGACGCAGGCCGAGGTCATCAGGCTGGCGGACAGGGCGGCGAGGATCAGAAGGCGTTTCATGGAAGGGCTCCGGTTTCAGGACGCTGCAAGGCAGCCCTGTCATCCCACCGTGAAGCTTCACTGTCCCGTTACTTCGAGGTCAGGTCGATGAACCCCCGATGAACGGCATTCAGTCGCGCGTGGCGATCATCATGTAGTTGACGCCCGCGTCGTCACTTTCGTTCCAGCGGTCCGTGAAGGGATCGTAGACGAGGCCATAGGGCCCGGTGACCGCGACCGGCTCCTGCGACAGCATCAGCCGAATCTCGTCCGGCTTCAGGAACTGGTTCCAGTCGTGCGTGCCCGCGGGGAGCCAGCGCAGCACATATTCCGCCGCGACCTTGCCCAGCGCCAGCGACTTCAGGGTCCGGTTCAGGGTCGCCACAACCATCATGCCGCCCGGCTTCACCAGCCGCGAACACGCGCGGACGAAGGCCTCGGGATCGGCCACATGTTCGATCACCTCCATGGTCAGGACCACGTCAAAGGGACCGGCGGCCTCGGCCTCCAGCTGTTCGACGGTCGCCGCGCGGTAATCGATGTCCAGCCCCTGCTGTTCGGCATGGGCGCGGGCCGTGCCGATGTTCTCGGACGAGGCGTCGATGGCGGTGACCTCAAACCCCATCCGGCGCATCGGTTCGGCGACCAGCCCGCCGCCGCAGCCGACGTCCAGCAGGGTCAGGCCCGCGAACGGCGCGCGCGCCCTGGGATCGCGCCCGAACCGCTCGGCCGCCCGGTCACGAACGAAGGTCAGTCGGGACGGATTGAATTTGTGCAGCGGCGCAAACGGACCGCGCGCGTCCCACCATTCCGCCGCCTGGGCGGAAAAGCGCGCCACATCGGCGGGATCGATCGACGGCCCGGCGGCCTGATCGCTGGGTTCGCGACGGCTTTGGGGTTTGCGCGCCGATACCGGGTCGTTAGAAGCGGCCATGGGCCGAGGGATGAACCCGCGCGGCCTTTCACGCAAGATGGGGCGATCCGCCACGATGACGCGGCCAGACGAAACGCGGCGAGGCACGACGCGCCTGGTGATGAAGTTCGGCGGCACGTCCATGGGCGACCTCGAGCGCATCCGCCGTGCGGCCCGGATCGTCGCGGCCGAGGCCGCCACCGGCAAACAGGTCGCCGTCGTCGTCTCCGCCATGGCCGGCAAGACCAATGAGCTCGTCGCCTGGACGGACGGCGCCGGCCGTCCGGGCGCGGGCGTCGCGCTCTCCGACGATGAATACGACGTAGTCGTCGCCTCGGGTGAACAGGTAACGGCAGGCCTGCTGGCCCTGACCCTGCGCAACATGGGCCTGAACGCCCGCACCTGGATGGGCTGGCAGATCCCCATCCTGACCGACGACGCCCACGGCCGCGCCCGCATCGACGAGGTCCCCGGCGAGGTTCTGGGGGCCGCCATGGACAAGGGCGAGATCGCGGTCGTGCCCGGCTTCCAGGGCGTCAGCCGCAGCGGCCGTATTACCACCCTGGGCCGGGGCGGGTCGGATACCTCCGCCGTGGCGGTGGCCGCCGCCCTGAACTGCCCTTGCGACATCTACACCGACGTCGACGGCGTCTACACCACCGACCCCCGCATCGAGAGCCGCGCCCGCCGCCTCGAGAAGATTTCCTACGAGGAAATGCTGGAGATGGCCTCGCTGGGGGCCAAGGTGCTGCAGACCCGCTCGGTCGAACTGGCCATGGCCAAACAGGTGCCGCTGCGTGTGCTATCCAGCTTCATCGAACCCGACGAGAACGGCGCCCTGCCCGTCCATGCCGGCACCCTGATCTGCGACGAGGAGGAAATCGTGGAAAAACGCATCGTGTCCGGCGTCACCATGAGCCGCGACGAGGCCCGCATCACCCTGCTGGGCCTGTCCGACCGGGTCGAGGCCCCCGCCGATGTCTTCACCCGGCTGGCCGAGGCCAACGTCAATGTCGACATGATCGTCCAGAGCCAGGCGCGCAGCGAGGGGGCGGTCAACCTGACCTTCACCACGGGCCGTCGGGACGCCGCCCGCGCCGCCGACCTGATGCGCGCCGCCCAGCAGGAGATCGGCTTCGAGGAGCTGCGCGTCGACGAGGATGTGGCCAAGGTCTCGGTGGTCGGTGTAGGCATGCGCAGTCATGCCGGCGTGGCCCAGACCATGTTCCGGGCCCTGGCCGACAAGGGCGTGAAATTCCAGGCCATCTCCACCTCGGAGATCAAGATCAGCGTGCTGATCGACGCCGCCTATGCGGAACTGGCCGTCCGTGCGCTGCACGCGGCCTACGGTCTCGAAACCGTCTGATGCTGTACGGGGTCATCAAGGCCCTGTTGTCCGGGGCGCTGGTCGGACTGGTGTCCGAGACGGCCCGCCGCAACGCCGCCCTGGGGGCATTGTTCGCGTCCCTGCCGCTGGTCTCGGTGCTCGGCATGATCTGGCTCTGGCGCGACACCCGCGACGTCAACCGGCTGGCCGATCATGCCCAGGCGACCTTCTGGTATGTGATCCCCTCCCTGCCCATGTTCCTGCTGATCCCGGCCCTGTTGCGGCGCGGCGTCGGTTTCTGGCCCGCCCTTCTCGCCGGGTGCGCGCTGACCGTAGTTCTGTATGGTGTCACCGTAGCCGTCGCCGCGCGCGTCGGCGTTCGGCTGTAGGAGCGGAAACGGCATGCCGGTGGGCGGATTGACGACGAGGGGGCCGCGCAACCTCCTTCGCCAGATCCGCGAGGCCATGGCCGGAGCGGCTCCGGCGCAGGAGCGGCTGGACATGGTCGTGCGCACCATCGCCCAGTCGATGGTCGCCGAGGTCTGTTCCATCTATCTGCGTCGGGCCTCGGGCGAGCTTGAGCTGTTCGCCACCCAGGGCCTGAACCCCGCGGCCGTCCACACCACCCGCCTGCGCCCCGGCGAGGGCCTGGTCGGCGAGGTCGCCCGCAGCGCCTCGCCCATCAGCCTGTCGGACGCCCCGTCCCACCCCAGCTTCGCCTACCGCCCGGAAACGGGGGAAGACCCCTATCACGCCTTCCTCGGGGCCCCGCTGCTGCGCGGCGGCCGGGCCATCGGCGTGCTGGTCGTCCAGAACCGCTCCGAGCGGCGCTATGACGACGAGGAAGTCGAGGACATCCAGACCATCGCCATGGTCCTGGCCGAGACTGTGGCCTCGGGCGAGCTGCTGGCCCAGGATGAGCTGCGCGACATCGAGGTCGCCCCCCACCGGCCGGAAACGCTGAAGGGCCAGCGCTTCGCCGAGGGCCTGGCCTATGGCCACGTCATCCTGCACGAGGCCCCGGTGCCGCCGGAAAACCTGCTGGCCGACAACCAGCAGGTCGAGGAAATCCGCCTGCGCGAGGCCCTGATCGGGCTCAAGGCCAATATCGATTCCCTGCTCGACGGCGGTCAGGGCAAGCTGGCCGGCCTGCCGTTCGAGGTGCTGGAAACCTATCGCATGTTCGCCGACGACCGCGGCTGGAACCGGTCGCTGGAAGAGGCCGTCCGCACGGGCCTGACCGCCGAAGCCGCCGTCGACCGCGTCCGCAACGAGCACCGCGCCCGCTTCGCCCAGGCGCGGGATCCCTACATCAAGGAGCGGCTGCACGATTTCGAGGATCTGGCGAACCGGCTTCTGCGGGTTCTCGCCGGCGACAAGCCGGGCGAGCGCGACCTGCCTGACGACGCCATTCTGGTCGCCCGCAACCTCGGCCCCGCCGACCTGCTGGAGTATCCGCGCCACAAGCTGAAGGGGCTGTTGCTCGAGGAGGGATCGGCGGCCAGCCACGCCGCCATCGTCGCCCGGGCCCTGCAGATCCCCTGCGTCGGCCGCCTCATGGGCCTGCGCGACCGCCTGTCCGAGGGCGATCTGGTCATCGTCGACGGCGAAACCGGCGAGACCTATCTGCGGCCCCGGCCCGACATGCTGGCCGCCGTCCAGTCGCGGATGGTGGTCCGCAGCGCCCGTCAGGCCGAGTTCACCAAGCTGCGCGACGTCCCCGCGGTCACCCTCGACGGCACCCGGATCACCGTCCTGACCAATGCCGGCCTGGCCGTGGATCTGGAGAATCTCGACGCCACCGGGGCCGAGGGCATCGGTCTGTTCCGCACCGAGTTCCAGTTCATGGTGTCGGAAGAGCTGCCCCGGCTGACCAGCCAGACGGCGCTGTACAAGCTGGTGCTGGACACCGCCGGTGACCGGCCCGTCACCTTCCGCACCCTCGACATCGGCGGCGACAAGGTCCTGCCCTATCTGGAAACGGCGCGGGAAGAGAATCCCGCCCTGGGACGTCGCGCCATCCGCCTCGGCCTCGACCGGCCGGGCCTGCTGCGGCTTCAGCTGCGCGCCCTTCTGACCGCCGCCGCGGGGCGCGAGCTGCGCGTCATGTTCCCCATGATCGCCACGGTCGACGAATTCCGCGCCGCGCGCGAACTGGTCGACGTCGAATGCGCCTGGGCCAAACGCCGGGGCCGCGCCCTGCCGGCCCTGCTGCGCGTCGGGGCCATGATCGAGTGCCCCAGCCTGCTGTGGCACCTCGACGCCCTGCTGCCGCTGACGGATTTCGTCTCGATCGGCACCAATGACCTGTTCCAGTACATGTTCGCCGCGGACCGCACGAACCCGCTCGTGTCAGACCGCTACGACCCGCTGTCGCCGCCCGCCCTGCGCGCCCTGGCGGAAATCCAGCGGAAATGCACCGACACCGGCACGCCCGTCTCGGTCTGTGGCGAACTGGCCGGCAAGCCGCTGGAAGCCTTCGCCCTGCTGACCCTCGGCTACACCCGGCTGTCGGCCCCGGCCGAGGGCGTCGGGCCGGTCAAGCGGATGATCCTGTCGGCGGATCTGACCGCCGCACGCAGGGGCATGGCCAATCTTCTCGGCTCCTCGGCCGGATCGGTTCGGGGTGAGCTGGAGTCCCTGGCCCGGAAATTGAACGTCACGATCTGATCGTCCCGCGCCGAACCCGGCCGGTACGCCTAACAAATCGTTGATCGGTCAGCTCAAATGAGTTATCCACAAGCCGAAGCCGGGGGGTCTGCGGGGGCAGGCCCGAACTGTCATCCCGATATGATACAGCCCCGGAGTTCGAGTTCGGTAGCGCAAGGGGACACCCCGGGCGCGCCGAGTGTGGGGTCTGGTTCAATGGCGCTGGATACGGGGAACGGGGCCGACGAGTTCCGGGCTCATCCCGACTGGAAGGATGTGGTGCCGTCCATCACGGATGCTCCGACTCTGGGCGACGGTCTGCGGATCGCCCGCGAACAGTCGGGCCGGTCCCTCGCCGAGCTGTCCAGTGTCACCCGCGTGCCCGCCCGCTACCTGACCGCGCTCGAACAGAACGATTTCTCGACCCTGCCCAACCGCGTCTTTTCGACCGGCTATGTCCGCGCCTATGCCGACGCCCTGGGCCTTGACGAACAGCTCGCGGTCGAACGCTTCAAGCGCGAGACCCCCGACCCGTCGGTGCCGCTTCAGGCTCCGGTCGGCGTCGCCTTCGAGGACGTCCGCCGCTATTCGCCGCGCCTGATCGCCGCCGGCCTGGCCCTGGTCATGGCCGTGGTCGGCTGGAACGTCTTCCAGCGCGTCAGCCTGATGCGCGCGCCCCAGCCATCCGATATCGCCGCCATCCCCGAAAGCTGGACCCTGGGCGCCGTGCCCGGCCAGTCCCTGCGTCTGTCCGCGCCGCAACCGGCTCCGCCCGACCAGACCATTCCCGCCCTTTACGTGACGCCGGGCCTCGAAACCCAGCTGACCGGCGTCGATCCGACATCCGCCGAAGCCCTCGCCGCTGCCGCCGCGGCCTCGCCGGTCCAACGCGCCTTCAATCCGCGGGGCGCCATCTACGGGGCCTCGGCCAGTGCGTCCCAGGTGGTGATCCAGGCTCGCAAGGCCGCCAGCCTGGTCATCCGCATGGCCGACGGCCGGGTTTTGTTCGCGCGACAACTGGCCGCGGGCGACGCCTGGCGCGCGCCGGTGGGCCTGACCGCCATGGTCGATGCGTCCTCGGACTTCGCGGATTTCGACGTCTATCTGAACGGCGAGCACGGCGGCACGCTCACAGCCGAACAGACGCCGCTCGCCCAGCTCAACGTCCGGGCCCAGGCCCTGGCGCGTCAGGCCGCCATCGAGGTCGCCGCCCGCACCCAGGCCGCCGGGATCGAGGCCCAGGAACGCGCCGCGACCGTCGAGGCCGCCATGACCACCACCGCCGGCGGCTGAATCTCGGGGCCGCTGTCGTGGCCATGCCGCAATCGATGGCCTATGTTGCGGCCTCATGAGCGCTGACCATTCGCATATCCGTCCCTGGCGTCACATCGAGCGCCGCAAATGCCGCCAGATCATGGTCGGCTCGGTGCCCGTGGGCGGCGATGCGCCGATCAGCGTGCAGTCGATGACCAATACGCCGACCTCGGACGCGGCGGCGACCCTTGACCAGATCCGCCAGCTCGAGGAAGCCGGGGCCGACATCGTCCGCGTGTCCTGCCCGGACGAGGAGTCGACCGCCGCCTTCCGCACCATCGCCCGCGAGGCGAAGGTCCCGCTCGTCGCCGACATCCACTTCCACTACAAGCGCGGCATCGAGGCCGCCCGGGCGGGCGCCGCCTGCCTGCGCATCAATCCCGGCAATATCGGGTCTCCCGACCGCGTCCGCGAGGTCATCCAGGCCGCCAAGGACCACGGCTGCTCGATGCGCATCGGCGTCAACGCGGGCTCGCTGGAGCGCGAACTGCTCGAGAAATACGGCGAGCCCTGCCCCGAGGCCATGGTCGAGAGCGCTCTGAACCACGCCCGCATCCTGCAGGACCACGACTTCCACGAGTTCAAGATTTCGGTGAAGGCCTCCGACCCCTTCCTGACCGTGGCCGCCTATCAGCAGCTGGCCGAGGCCATCGACTGCCCCCTGCATCTCGGCGTCACCGAGGCCGGCCCCCTGCGTTCCGGCACCATCAAGTCCGCCATCGGCATGGGAAACATGCTCTGGGCGGGCATCGGCGACACCATCCGCGTCTCGCTGGCCGCTGACCCGGTTGAAGAGATCAAGGTCGGCTTCGACATCCTCAAATCGCTGGGTCTGCGCCACCGCGGGGTCAATATCATCGCCTGCCCGTCCTGCGCGCGTCAGGGCTTCAACGTCATCGAGACCGTCGGCATCCTCGAGGAAAAGCTGGCCCATGTGACCACACCGATGTCGCTGTCGATCATCGGCTGCGTCGTCAACGGACCGGGCGAAGCTCTGTACACGGACGTTGGCTTCACCGGCGGCGGCGCGGGCTCGGGCATGGTCTATCTGAACGGCAAGATGGCCCACAAACAGCACAATGACGGGATGATCGACGAGATCGTCCACCTGGTTGAACAAAAGGCCGCCGAACTGGACGCCGCGCGCGCGCTCGAAGCCGCAGGTCAGGTCCTCGAGCCCGCCGAATAGTCAGCCGTTGGCGTCCGACGCCGCATCCGCTAGGCAGGACAGACCCTCTGACCCGAGAGCCGCCATGACCTCCCGCCCCCTTTTCACGCGGCTGTCCCTCGTCCTGTTGCTGGCGTTCGCCCCGGCCGCGCCCGTCCTGGCCCAGGCCGCGCCCGCCGCCGTCGCCGCGCCCAACCCGTTTGTCGCCGCCGCGAGCCACGTCGAACTTCCGGCCCCGGACGGACGCAAGATCGATGTCAGCGTCTGGCAGGCCGCCGACGAACGCGGCGTGGTCATTTTCAGTCACGGGTTCGGCGGCAGCCCCGCCAGTTACCGCCGCATACTGGCGCAGTGGGTCGACGAGGGCTTCACCGTCGTCGCGCCCCTGCACGTCGACTCCGCGCGGCATCCCGCGCGCGCCAGCTATGACGGACAGGCCGCCTTCTCCACCCGCATCGTCGACCTGGCCGTGGTGCGGGGCTTTGCGCGTCAGACCCATGCCGGAAAGCCCCTGATCGCCGCCGGTCACTCCTTCGGCTCGCTGATGTCCCTGATCGAGGGTGGTGCCGTCACCGTGGCGGGTCCGCTGGGCGACCCCGACGTCAAGGCGGTCGTCGCCTTCTCGTCTGCCGGCGACCTGGCGGGCGTGATCGGTCCCGACACCTATGCCGCACTGAAGACGCCGACCCTGATGATCACCGGCGACGCCGACCTGGTCGAGGGCTATGTCACCGACTGGCACGCCCACCGCAGTCCGTTCGACCGCGCAGCCCCCGGCGACAAGATGCTGCTGGTGTTCGAGGGTGGCGACCACAGCCTCGTGGCCAACGCCGACCAGCCCGATTTCGACCTGATCGTCCAGGCCAGTACCGACTTCATGAAATCCTACGGACTGGGTGAGGCCGCGGCCCGTGCCCGCCTCGACACCCTGTCCGCACCCGCCGGTGTCTCGCTGGAACGTCGATGATCGTCATGAAGCTCTACATCACCCACCCGTCGCCCTTTGCCCGCAAATGCCGGATCGTCGCGCGCGAGAAGGGCCTGATCGAGCGGATCGAGGAGATCGCGGTCGATCCCTACGCCAATGCCCCCGAACTGCTGGCCTCCAATCCGATCGTTCAGGTGCCCACCCTGATCGCCGACGACGGGCTGCCGATCAGCGACAGCCCGGTAATCTGCGAATACCTCGACGCGCTCGGGTCCGGGCCGCGCCTGCTGCCGCCCGCGGGCCCGGATCGGCTTCGGGTCCGTCGCATGGAGACCCAGGCCAACGCCGCGCTCGAGATGGGGGTCAAGCTGCTGCTGGAACTGCGCCGCCCCGAAGGCGAACGCTCGCCGTCGTGGATGGCCCGCTGGACCGAAAACATGGGCCGCGTCCTCGATGCGCTGGAGGCCGCCCGTCCCGACGCCGCCCGGCTCGACATGGGAGTCATCACCGCCGGCGTCGCCGTGGCCTGGATCGGCTTCCGTCACCCGGGCTATGACTGGCGCACCGGGCGTCCGCAGCTCACGGCCCTGCACGCAGCGCTGGAAGCCCGGCCCAGCTTTTCGGAAACCCGGCCCGGTTGAAACGCGTGATCACGCGCCGGTGATTGACGGTGATCAGCGGGGATGCCAAATCTGTCGCAGGTCCGCCGGGGGCGGACCAGTATTTCTTTGGGGGCTTCCATGATTTCCAACCGTTCCGTGCGCCTTGGCGCGCGAGCGCTCGCGCTCGTCGGCGTCGCACTCTCACTTCCGGCCTGCGCGACCATTACCCGTGGCTCAAGCCAGGAGTTCACTGTTCAGAGCACGCCGCCCGGTGGCCGTGTTTCGACGTCGAACGGCTTCCAGTGCGACGCCACGCCCTGCACCTTCCGTATGCCCCGCAAGGACGAGTTCCGCGCCACCGTCTCGATGGACGGCTATGCAACCCAGACCCACGACATCAAGAGCGGGGTCTCGGGCGGCGGCGCGGCCGGCATGGCCGGCAATGTCATCTTCGGTGGAATCATCGGTGGCGTGGTCGACGCCTCCTCGGGGGCCATGAACGACCTGACCCCGAACCCGCTGATCGTGACCCTGCGCACGCCCGCCGAACAGGCGCGCTGGGACGCCGAGCAGGCCGAGGCTTCGCGTCGGGCCGCCGCTGCGGCAGCTGCGACCAGCCGATCCAACTAGGTCTTCACCGACGCAAAATGAGGGGCGGGACCGGCGAGCGTCGGTCCCGCCCTTTTTCGTTTCAGGCAAACACCCCGGCCAGCTGCAGCCCCTGGAACCCGGCCACGAGCAGCAGCAGTCCGCCCACGGCATAGGTCAGGATGCGGCGCGGCACACGTTTGGTGATGACCCCCGCGAACGGGGCCGCCACCAGCCCGCCGACGACCAGCCCGCCGATGGCGGCGGCATGGTTTTCCAGCGCCCCGGCCTCGGCCCAGTGACCCGACAGCAGCGCCCAGACAAAGGTCGCGCTGATCGCCACCGTCAGAAAGAATTCGGCCGTGTTGACCGTGCCGATGGCCCGGCGCGGCTCCTGTCCGGCCCCGACCAGGGTCGAGGACACCGTCGGCCCCCAGCCGCCGCCACCGATGGCGTCGAGGAAGCCTCCGACCAGCCCGAGGGGGGCCACCATCCACGACCGGATGTAGCGCGGCGCGATGTCGTGTCCCGCACGCCACAGGATATAGACCCCCATGCCGGCCAGATAGGCGATGATGAAGGGCTTGATGACGTCGCCGTCGATCCCGGCCAGCACATAGGCCCCGAGACAGCCGCCGATCACGCCCGCGATTGCCAGCGGCACCAGCAGCCGCCAGTCCACATTGCGGTGCGCCACATGGCTGCCGGCCGAGGCGGCGGTGGTGAAGACCTCGGCCCCGTGCACGCTGGCCGAGGCCATGGCGGGCGGCACGCCGAAGGCCAGCAGCACCGACGACGAGATCACCCCATAGGCCATGCCCAAGGCTCCATCGACCGACTGCGCCACCACGCCGACCACAAGGAAGAGCAGGAAGGTTTCCATTCGGTCCCGAAATCCGCCGCCGCCACCGCGCGGCCCCGTAAGGGCAATGTGGCGCGACGGCCAAGGTTGCGCCCGGCCCCGCGACCTGACGATCTATTCATCCGTTCGTGATCAAGCCCGTCACGCCCGCATCGACAGGCGGCCCGGCCTTGGGGTAAGCCTCGCGGCCCTTTCCCCGCCTTCAGGAACTCCCGCCCTTGCGACTGCCCCAGGCCCGGCTCGATCAGGTAGTCGACCGCTTCCACCAGGTGGAGGCGCGCATGGGCGCGGCCAGCGACGGTCAGGAGATCGTGCGCCTGTCGAAAGAGCACGCCGAGATGAAGCCGGTCGCCGACGCCGTCATGGCCCTGGCGAAGACCCGGGCCGAGATGGCCGACCTTGAAGCCATGGCCGCCGATCCGGAAATGGCCGACATGGCCGCCGACGAGCTTCAGACCCTCAAGGACACCCTGCCGGACATGGAGCGCGACGTCGCCCTGCTGCTGGCCCCGCGCGACGCCGACGAGAACGCCTCGGCCGTGCTGGAAGTCCGCGCCGGCACCGGCGGCGACGAGGCGGCCCTTTTCGCGGGCGACCTGTTCCGCATGTACTCCCGCTATGCCTCGACGCGCGGCTGGCGGGTCGAGCTGGACTCGGCCACCGAGGGTGACGCCGGCGGCTACAAGGAAATCATCGCCACGGTGACGGGCGACGGCGTCTTCGGCCGGCTGAAGTTCGAGAGCGGCGTCCACCGCGTCCAGCGCGTGCCCTCGACCGAGGCGCAGGGCCGCATCCACACCTCGGCGGCCACGGTCGCGGTCCTGCCCGAGGTCGAGGACGTCGAGATCGACATCCAGGACAAGGACATCCGCATCGACACCTTCCGCGCCTCCGGCTCGGGCGGCCAGCACGTCAACAAGACCGATTCCGCCGTTCGCATCACCCACTTCCCCTCGGGGATCGTGGTCACATCCTCGGAAAAGTCGCAGCACGTGAACCGCGACAAGGCGATGAAGAACCTGCGTGTCCGCCTCTACGACATGCAGCGCCAGATGAAGGACAACGCCCGCTCGGACGCGCGAAAGTCACAGGTCGGCTCGGGCGACCGCTCGGAACGCATCCGCACCTACAACTTCCCGCAAGGCCGCGTGACCGACCACCGCATCGGCCTGACCCTGCACAGCCTGCCGCAGATCCTCGAGGGCGACATCGACCCCCTGCTCAACGCCCTGATCGCCGAGGACCAGGCCGCGCGCCTCGCCGATCTGGAAGCCGAGTTCGGCTGATCAGGGCTTCCTGATCCGCCGCTTCAGCAACCGGTCCGACAACGCCTCCGCGTGCTTCAGCGTGAAGGCCAGCGCCGCCGGCGAGCCGCGCTTGGGACCCACCGTATCCGCCACCACCGCCCCGCGCTCGCCGATCGCCGCCGGATGGCCCGTGGTGGTGTCCACCGCCGTCTGGTGCTCGATCTCCGCGTTCAGCTCGGCCCCCATGATGATGATCTGCACAGACAGCCAGGTCCAAAGCAGGAAACCCATCATCGCCGCCAGCGGCCCGTAGGACGCCGTCCGCACAAAGGTCTGCAGATACCAGCTGAAGATCAGCGACAGGATCAGGCTCAGCACGGCCGCGAAGATCGCCCCCGGCGTCAGCCACCGCCACCGCGCCTTCTGCCGGCAGGGTCCCATCCGGTAGATGATCGTCAGGGCCGCGACATAGACCAGCAGCAGCACCGGCCAGCGCAACGGCGCCAGATGGCTCCACTCGGCGGCCCAGCCGAAGACCCCCAGCACCAGCGGCACACCCACCACCAGCACGGCGGTCATCAGGATCGAGGCCAGCCCCGCCACGGTGAAGGCCATGCACATCAGGTTGTAGGTGACGATATTGCGCTTCTCGACCTCGTGATAGGCGATGTTCAGCCCGTAGAAGAGCGTCTTCACCGCCCCGTTGGCGCTCCACAGCGACAGGGCCAGGGTCCAGACCAGGGTGAAGGTCAGGGCCGTGTTCGAATTCTCGGCCAGCCGCTGCAGTTCTCCTGACAGGAACTGCGCCACGTCTAAGGGCATGACCGAGTACAGGAAATACAGTCGCGACGAGGCGTCCGCCGGATCGGCGAACAGGCCATAGACGGTCACGAAGGCCGCCAGCGTCGGAAACAGCGACAGCATGACGAAGAAGGTCACCCCGCCGGCCACGAAGCCGACCCGGTCGCCGAAATAGGACATCCCCAGCCGCCAGAAGATGTCGACCCATCCCTTGTGCGGAATATGTTCGGGCCGCTCCGCCAGACGACCGCGTCCGGGCTCCTTCGCCTCGAAATCCTCCGGCGTCGGTGCAAGCGGGGGCGCGGGCTCGGGCCGCTCCTTGCGCAGCTCCAGCCCGAATTTGTGTCCGCGCGAGTATAGCAGGTGGGCCGCCCCGGCTCCGGCGGCCAGTCCGCCCGCCAGGGCCCCCAGCGCCCCCCACAGGCCGAGCCTGCCTGTCTGTCCCGATCGCTTCTGCATCGTCGCGTCAACGGCTCCACGGTACGGGCGTTCCGGCGGCTTGCGCCGATATCACCGCTCCGGCAGGACTGGACCATGCCCGCCCCCGCGATTCAAACCCCGACCGGCGTCGTCACCGCCCTGTGGCGACATCCGGTCAAGGGCTTCACACCCGAACCCCTCGAGGCCGTCGACCTGCCGGCCGGCGGCTGGTTCCCCGGCGACCGGATGTTCGCCGTCGAGGACGGCCCCTCCGGATTCGACCGCGCCACGCCGGAACACCTGCCCAAGCAGAAATTCACGGTCCTGATGCGGACCGCCGAGGTGGCCGGCGTACGCACCCGCTGGGACGAGGCCGCCCGCGTCCTGCACGTTGCCGCCGGGCATCACCCCGCGCTGGCGATCGCCGTCGACGACCCCGCCGACCGCGCCACGTTCGAGGCCTGGCTGGCCGGCGTTCTGGGCGATGCGGTTTCCGGCCCGCTGAAACTGGTCTCGGCCGAGGGGCTGGACCACCGGTTCATGGATCACCCGCTCGGCCGGCTCTCGATCCTCAACCTCGCCAGCGTGCGCGATTTCGAGGCCCGCGTCGGGCGGCCGGTCGATCCCCTGCGGTTCCGCGCCAACGTCTGGATCGAGGGCTGGCCCGCCTGGATCGAGAACGACGGCACCGACCGCGAACTGACCCTCGGTTCCGCGCGTCTGACCGGGGTGAAACCCATCGTCCGCTGTGCCGCCACCCACGTCGATCCGCACACCGCCACGCGCGATTTCGATCTGGTCCCGGCGCTGTTCGAACAGTATGGCCACCGCTGGTGCGGCCTGTATGCAACGATCGCTTCCGGCGGACGCGTCCGCGTCGGCGACCGCCTGGAGATGACATGACCGAACAGACCCCCGCCCCGACACTCGTCGCCGCCTGGAAGGCCGCCACCGCCACCCTCAAGGCCGGCCGGATCGACAGCCCCTCGATCGACGCCCGCCTGCTGCTCGAGGTGGCGACCGGCGCGTCCCGCACCGACATCCTGACCGACCCCTATCGCATCCTCACCGACGATCAGCAGGTCCAGCTGGACGGCTTTGTCGCGCGCCGCCTGCGCCGCGAGCCCGTGTCACGCATCCTGGGGAAGAAGGGCTTCTGGAAGATCATGCTGAACGTCACCCCCGACGTCCTCAGCCCCCGCCCGGACACCGAGGCCATCCTCGACGTCGTCATGCTGGCCTATCCGCCGCACAAGGTCTTCGAGATGATCGACCTCGGCACCGGCTCCGGTGCCATCCTGCTGGCCACCCTGGCCGAACGGGCCGGGGCGCGCGGCGTCGGCACCGACATCTCGTTCGAGGCCCTGGCGGTGGCGAAAGAAAATGCGACCAACCTCGAACTCGACAATCGCGCGACCTTCCTGCGTACCGAATGGGCCGCCGGCTTCGGCGACCACAGCTTCGACCTGGTGGTGTCCAACCCGCCCTACATCCCCTCCGGTGACATCCCGGGCCTCGACCCCGAGGTCCGCGAGCATGACCCGCATCTGGCGCTGGACGGCGGCCCCGACGGCCTGACCGCCTACCGCGAACTGGCCCCCGAGATCCGCCGCATCCTGCGCCCCGACGGGATCTTCGCCGTCGAGATCGGCTGGGACCAGGGCCCGCAGGTCAAGGCCCTGTTCGAGGCGGCGGGCTTCGAGGGCGTCATCGTCGTCAAGGACCTGTCCGACCGCGACCGCGTGGTCACCAACGGCCCGGACCCCCGGACCAACCCCATTCCGAAGATGTAGGTGCGCCAAACAATCCCCTTGGAAACCGGCCCGGCCCGCGCTAAGTCTTCGTCTGTCTCCGACCCAAAACGCACGCGTTGGTCCGCGTCTGGCCCATCCACGCGCGCTCAGGGCATGTGAAGGTCTGGCCAGATCGGCCGGGCGGACCACGGGGAGATACGTATTTCCGATCACATCGTCAGCGGGGATTGGCCCCGGAACGAAGCGGAACGACCCAACGGACAGCACCCGAGGCCCTCCGCCCGGGATCGTCCCTCAAACAAAGCACGGTAGCGTCCGATGAGAGATTTCAAGGGCATGAAGCGTCAGCGCGGACGCAACAGGAAGCCCGGGAGCGGCGGCCAGGGCAATAACAACGCCAACGCCACCAATCCGAACCGGTCCTGGGACTCCCAGGGCCCCGAGAACATCAAGGTCCGCGGCAACGCCCAGACCGTCTATGAGCGCTACATGCAGCTGGCGCGCGACGCCTCGGCCGCCGGCGACCGCGTCCTGGCCGAAAACTACACCCAGCACGCCGAACACTATTTCCGCGTCCTGCGCGCCTTGCAGCCCTCGCGCCCGGTCAGCGAGATCGCCCAGCGCGAGCTGGCCGGCCAGGGCTTCGACATCGATTTCGAGGACGAGACCGGGGCCCAGGCCGCCGCCATCATGGCCGCCGAAAAGGTCGAGGCCGACCGTGTTGCCCTGATCGAGGCCCGCCAGCGCGAAAACGAAGAGCGCCAGAACGATCGCTTCAACGACCGTCCGAGCGACCGCCCCAACGACCGCCAGTCGGAACAGCCGCGCCGCGAATGGCGCGACCGCGACGACCAGCCCCGCCCCGACCGCGAACCGCGCGAACCTCGCGAGCCCCGTCCCGAAGGCGAGGCCACGACCAATGCCGACGGCAGCCGCCGCGAAACCCGCCGCGAACGTTGGGAGCGCCGCCAGCTTGAGCGCGGGGCCCGCTTCGACCGCGAAGGGAGCGAGTCCCAGGCCGACGGCGATGCACCGGTCCCGGCCGCCGACGAGCCGGCCGAGGCCCGCGTCGAACCGACCGAACGCACGGAACGTCCCGCCCGCGCCGAGCGCCCGGAGCGCGCCGAACGCGCCGAGCGCCGCCCGCGTCGCGACGCCGGCGTGGCGACCGAAGACGGTCCCTCGGCCCTGCCCGGCTTCCTGACCCGTTCAACGGCTCCGGCCCCGACAACTCCGGCCCCGGCACTGGCCGAAGCTGCCGCCGAAGAAACGCCGGCTCCCAAGCGCCGCGCCCCGCGTCGCAAGGTCGAGGCCCCCGCCGAGGACTGATCCGCCCCAGCCGCGAAGGCGCGCTTGACGCCGCCTTCGCGGACTGGCCCAAAGAGCGCCCGACCCGAACCGGAGCGCCCATGTCCCGCCTGTCGCGATCCCCGGCCCTGCTTGCCCTTGCGGCGCTGACCCTGACCGCCTGCGCCAGTGCCCCGCCGCCCCCGCCCCCGCCGTCGGTATCAAGCGCGACCCTGCGCGACTGGCGCGGCATCGTCACCTCGACCGACCGTGACCGCTACGCCCGCCGCGATGCCGCCTGGTCACTGGCCCTGCAGCAGGCGCGCCGCCAGACCGGCTCGGGCGACCTGCGCGCCGTCGGCGACCTGATCGACCCCGCCATCCGCCGCGCGCCGGTGACTCCGCCACCGGGCGACTATCGCTGCCGCACCGTCAAACTCGGCTCCCAGGGCGGCGAAGAGGGTCTCGGCTATGTCGTCTACGGCTGGTTCGGCTGCCGGATCGAACAGACCCCGCGCGGCCTGAAATTCTCCAAACTGACCGGCAGTCAGCGCCCGTCGGGCCTGCTGTTCCCCGAGAATGACCGCCAGATGGTCATGCTCGGCTCACTGGCCCTCGCCGAGGAGCCCGCCGCCAACTCCTATGGCCAGCGCCCCGACCGCGACCTGATCGCCGTGCTGGAGCGGATCGGTGACCGCCGCTGGCGCCTCGTCCTGCCCTGGCCCCAGGCCGAGTCCAATCTCGACGTGATCGAACTCATCCCCGCGTGACGGACAAGCCGCCTCCGAAACCCCGCAAACCCCGGGCGAAGAAGGCCGTTACCCCGACCGGTCCCCGGTCGGACCTTCGGTCAGCCCGCGGTCAGGCTATGGATCAAGAAATCCCGAAAGGCCGACGACCGCGGCTCCTGAAAGAAGAGGCCGCGTCGGATCGGGAGGTCCCGAAGGGCCGACGACCGCGGCCTCTCAAGAAAGACCTTCCGTCGGATCGGGAGGTCCCGAACGTCCGGAAAACACGGCGCGCCCGGGAGCAGTCGCTCGACATTCCATCCCCGCCGCGTCGCGCCCGCGCCACCGACATCGCCGTGATCGGGGCCGGACCCACCGGCCTCGCGGTCGCCCTGATGCTGGCCCGGCAGGGTCGCCGCGTCATGATCCACGAGCGGTTCGAGACGCCCCGCCCCGTCGGGGCCGGCTTCATGCTCCAGCCCACCGGCCTGCACGTCCTCGACCGGCTGGGCCTGACGCTCGCCGTCGAGGCCTGCGGCCAACCCATCGATCACATCTTCGGCCGCGAGGCGCGTCGGGGCCGCGTGGTTCTGGACGTCCGCTACAGCGACCTCAAACAGCCGCGGCAGGCCATCGGC
This sequence comes from Brevundimonas sp. TWP2-3-4b2, assembly GCF_049897345.1. NCBI lineage: Bacteria > Pseudomonadati > Pseudomonadota > Alphaproteobacteria > Caulobacterales > Caulobacteraceae > Brevundimonas > Brevundimonas sp. TWP2-3-4b2. Next base: position 33,331 of record NZ_JAFCWB010000007.1, read on the forward strand.
ATCCACCGCGCCGCCATGTTCGCCATCCTTCACGACGCCTGTATCGAGGCCGGCGTCGACTTCGAAACGGGGCGTGAGATTGTCGCCGCCGACGCGGGCCATCTGGTCGACAGCGCCGGTCGCCGCAGCGCCGCCTTCAACCTCGTCATCGACGCCTCGGGCGCGCGCTCGCCCATCGCCACGAGTCTGGGGGCCGAACGCCGCGACCTCGCCTGGGGCGCGCTCTGGACCACCGTTCCCTGGCCCGGCGCGCCGTTCGATCCGACCGCCCTGCAACAGGTCTATCTGGGGGCGACGCGGATGCTGGGGGTCCTGCCCTGCGGCACCCTCCCCGGCGCGCCGGCTGCGCCCATGGCGACCTTCTTCTGGAGCCTGAAGACCGAGATCTGGCCCGACTGGTACGCCCTGGGTCTGGGCACCTGGAAGGATCACTGCCTGCGCCTGTGGCCCGAACTGGCACCGGTCATGGACGCCATCACCGACCGCGAGCAGATGACCCTGGCCGCCTACGGCCACCACACCCTGGCCCGTCCGGTCGACGACCGGCTGGCCGTTCTGGGCGATGCCGCCCATTCGACCAGCCCCCAGCTGGGTCAGGGGGTGAACATGGGCCTTCTGGACGCCCAGGCCCTCGCCAACGCCCTGACGCAGCATCGCGACCTCGGCGATGCGCTTGCGGCCTATGCCCGCGCGCGGCGCTGGCATGTCCGGCTGTATCAGGCGCTGTCGCTCGGCTTCACGCCCTTCTACCAGGCCGACGGCCGCCTGCTGCCCTGGGTCCGCGACCATGCGCTCGGCAAGGTCGCGCGCCTGCCGCTGGCCCCCCGCCTGCTGGCGGCGACGGTGTCTGGCATCTTGCTGGACCCGAGAGCGCGCTGACGTCTCAGACCCTGGTCAGCCTCAGGTCCTGATAGTCGTACGAGAAGTCTGCGTCCGGACTCAGCGCCTTCATCGTCGCCGAGACCGGCGCCCCGGCCGCCAGGGTGAAGGTGATCAACAGGTCCTCTTCCCGCCTGTCGGTGAACCGCGTCCGCATCGTCTCGCCGTCATAGGCCTCGACCGGCCCGTCCAGCGCCGGGGTGCGGCTGAAGGCCAGCCACAGGCCGGTCTTGCGGTTGCGGCCCCGCCCGGTCGTGCGGCTTTCGATGACGATGTCACCATACCAGGGATCGCGCCATGTCCCGGCATAGGCCGCCAGCGGCAGGGACGGCGGCGCGCCCGCGGCCTGTTTCGCATCGATCTCCGCCGCCGCCTCGATCGATTTCGCATCCCCCACGGCCTTCAGCCGCACCCCGTCCGCGACCCAGTCGAATCCGGCCTTGCCCATGACGATGTCGGTAATGCCACTGCGCAGGGCCCGGGTCAGGAAGCTCTCTTCGGCATTGGTGAAATAGGAGAAACCCGCATTGCGCCCGGGGATCAGCACCGTGCCGGAGACATAGCCGGGAGCCCCGCCGCCGTGGGTGATCATCCGCTCGCCCCGATAGTCCTGAACCTGCCAGCCGGTGGCATAGGTCGAGGCGATGGCCCGCCCCGGCAGTTCCGCCGTCGGCCCGGCCGAGTTGGAGATCAGGATGTTGGGCCGCCACATCTCGTTGGCACGGGCTTCTGAATACAGCCGTGACCCGTCCGGCAGTTCGCCCCGCGCCAGCTGCACCGCGATCCATTTGGCCCAGTCGACCGGCGTGGTGACGAAACCGCCGGCCGCCCCCGCCGACGACCAGTTCCAGACCTCCTGGATCGACTGGCCGATGGTCTGCATCGCCCCCTGATACCGCAGCGGCGGTCCGACGCGGCCGTGCGGCAGGGCCGACTTCGCGGGGTCGGCCCCGGTCATCAGCGGCAGGGTTTCGGTCATGCCCAGCCGGTCCAGAATCCGTGTCTGGACGAAATCCTCCCACGCCATCCCTGAGGCCGCCGCCACCACCTCGCCCGCCACCACAAACATCAGATTGCAGTAGTGGTAGGTGGTCCGGAACGTGTCCTCGATCGGCACATGCGGCACGGCGGCCATGATCTCGGCCCGCGTCCGGTCGCTGTTGGGCCAGAACAGAAGGTCGCCGGCGCCGAGGCCGAAGCCGATCCGGTGGCTGACCAGATCGCGCACCGTGACCATGTCGTTCAGCTCGGGCTTGGACAGCGAGAAGCCGGGCAGATAGGTCCGCACGGGCGCGTCCCACTTCACCCTGCCCTCGTCGATCAGGATGGCCAGCGCCGCGCAGGTCACCGCCTTGGTGTTCGAGGCGATGGCGAACAGGGTGTGTTCGTCCACGGCCGCCCCGCCGACCGACCGCACCCCATAGCCGCGCGTCAGCACGGCCTGCCCGTCCTTGACCAGTGCCACCGACACCGCCGGCTGGTCGGGGAAGCCCGCCATGACCCGTTTCACATAGGCGTCGACCTGATCCGCCAGCGTCGCGCTGTCATTGGCCGCCTGCGCCCAGCCGACCGAAGGCAGCAGCGCCGCGGTGCCGCCCAGACCTGCGGAGGCGAACAGGGCCGATCGGCGGGTCAGACGGATGGACATGGCAGGCACTCCGGACAGGGTTGGGCGCGAACGCTAGCCCGCCCGCGCGGACCCTGTCCATCGCCGCCTCACCCCTCGACTCAGGCCCGCGTTTCCCAGGCCATCCACAGGGCCACCGCCACAATGCCCCCGGCCATGATGCCGCGCAGGACGCGCCCACGGGCGTGCGCCAGAACCGCGCCGCTGACCCTCGCCGCGCCCAGCACGATCAGGGCGTGAACCGCCACTGCCACACCCAGATGCAGTCCACCCAGGGTCAGGGCCTGCTTCAGGACCGATCCATGATCCGGGCGCATGAAGGTCGGCAGCAGGGCGACATAGAAGACCGCCGCCTTGGGGTTCAGCAGATTGCCCGTCATTCCGCGCAGGAACAGGCCCCGCAACGTCTGCCTCTCGTCCCGCTCCGCGGCGGCCGGGTCGCCGTCGCCGCGCCAGGCCTCCCACGCCAGCCACAGCAGAAAGATCACCCCCGCCCAGCGGATCAGCTGGAACAGCGGCGGCCAGATCAGCAGCACCTGCGTCAGACCGAACGCGGCCGCCAGCATCCATGCCGCCAGCCCGACCGTCACCCCCGCCACCGCGGCAAATCCGGCCGGCCGCCCGCGCGCCAGCGACACCAGAGCCAGCCAGCCCATGTTCGGCCCGGGCGTCAGCTCGATCAGGGCCACGGCCAGCAGAAAGGGGGCGATGACGGCGGGATCGACGGGCCAGGCTGTGTGGGGAATCAAGCGGGCGCTCCAGGGACCACGAAGGTCAGTCTCCCGACCTATCGCCTGCCCGGCGGGAAGACCAGAGACGGCCCCCGGCCACCCACCGTCGTCCCCGTGCGGGACGACCGCCAGTTGGCGGCGGAAACGTGACCGATTCTGAAGGCGGCGTAATGAAGAAGATGTAACTCGCTCCGGCTCCGGGCGACCGGTATGGAAAGGAAACTTGACGGGCTGAACCGCCCGACCACGCGCAGGGGGCGCACCTCATGACTTCCATCCGCTTCCTGCTGCTGGTCGGCACGGCCCTCGCGACCTCGTCGGGCGCAGCCTTCGCCCAAACCCCCGCCCCTGCCGCCCCGCCGCAGTCGAGGACGCCGGCTCCGGCTCCGGCCACGGCCGCCCCGCAGCAACAGACCCCGGCCGAGGGTGCCGAAAAGCCCGCCGAGGCCAGCACGCTCGGCGACGTGGTCGTCACCGCCCGGCCCAATGATGTCCGCACCTCCAGCGAGGGCACCAGCTACAGCCTCGCCAATGACCTGCAGGCTGCGACCGGCACCCTGGCCGAGGCCCTGCGCAACATCCCCTCGGTCGAAGTCGATCCCGACGGCAATGTCAGCCTGCGCGGCGATTCCAACGTCACCATCCTGGTCGACGGCCGGCCCGCCAGCCAGTTCAACGGTCCCAGCCGGGGCCAGCTGGTGCAGCAGATTCCCGCCTCCCAGTACGCCCGTATCGAAATCCTGACCAACCCGTCCGCCGCCTACAGCCCCGAGGGCTCGGGCGGGGTGATCAACCTGATCTCCAAACCGACGACCGTTCGTCCCGGACAGACCACGACCGGCTCGCTGCGCGCCAATATCGGCGACAGCGGCCGCTATAATTTCGGCGGCAGCGTCGCCCATGTGAACGGCCCCACCACCGTCTCGGCCGACGTCGGCCTGCGCCACGACGCCTTCCTGCAGGAACTCACCCGTCTGCGGACGCGGTTCGACGCCGGCTCCGGCCAGTTTCTCGAGGCCCGCCAGACCCAAGATGTCGAGGGCGATTCCGACAGCGCCTTCGTCCGCCTGGCGGTCGAGCATAATCTGGACGCCAAAACCCAGCTGGTCGGCGAGGCCCGCCACACCGATGTCGACAGCTTTGCCGACGCCATCGACCTGTACGCGGCCGACGCGGCCGGGGGCGGGATCGCCTCGGCCTATCGTCGTGCCTCGGGCGGCGGCTTCCAGGGCCAGTTCTCCGGAGCCACGGCCCGCGTCCTGCGCCGCTTCGACACCCAGGGCCATGAATGGTCCAACGAGCTTCGCTACGACCGCAACCGCTTCAGCTTCGGCTTCGCGACCTTCGCCGACCAGCTGATCCCCGTGGCCGCCCCGTTCAACGAACTGGTCGACAACCGGACCCGCCAGGACCAGATCGGCTTCACCAGCGCCTATGTGCGGCCGATGGCCAACGGGGCCAGGCTGCGCCTCGGCTATGAGCTTCAGACCATCGGACTGGAACTGGACAACGCCTTCGCGCGCGGCCCCTCGCCGACGACCCTGGTCCCCGACCCCACGGTGTCCAACGAGTTTCACGTCGATCAGACGGTCCACGCCCTCTACGCCACCTATGAGCGGCCCTTCGGCGCGAAGGTCACGGCCCAGTTCGGCCTGCGCCTCGAACAGGCGGATCTCGAGCTCGACCAAGTCACCACCAACATCCAGTCGTCGCAGGACTATTTCCGCGCCTATCCGACCCTGAACGTCTCGTACCAACTGAGCGAGGCCCAGACCCTGCGCGCCAGCTATGGCCGTCGTATCCAGCGCCCCGGCCCCGGAGATCTGAACCCCTTCCTGACCTATCAGGACAACCTCAACCTTCGCTCCGGCAACGCCACCCTGCTGCCGCAGGAGACCGACGCGCTGGAGCTGATCTGGGGTTATCGCCAGCAGCAGACCTTCTACCAGGCCACCCTCTATTACCGAGACACGCGCGACGCCTTTACCCCGGTCACCAGCGATCTGGGCGGCGGCGTCTTCCTGACGCGGCCCGAAAACCTCGGGGCCAACACCTCGACGGGGCTGGAACTGGTGGCCAGCGGGGCCCTGCATCCGACCCTGCGCTACAACGCCAGTCTGAACGTCTTCCGGCAGGAGATCGACGCCGCCGGTCTGGTCGGCACCGTCGACAGCTCCGGCCAGAGCGTCTCGGGCCGGCTGACGCTGAACTGGACCCCGACGCAGAAGGATTTCTTTCAGGTGGCGGGCATCTGGGGCGGCGAGCAACTTCTGGCCCAGGGCTCGCGGGAGCAGTCGACCCTGGTCAACCTCGGCTATCGCCGCAAGCTCAGCGCCTCCTGGTCGCTCAATGTGACGGTCCGCGACGCCTTCGATGATTTCGGGTCGAGGACCACCATCGCCACCCCCACCTTCACCGACACCACGGACCAGGTGTTCGGCGGTCGGGCGGCCTTCATCGGCCTGACCTGGAATTTCGGGGGTGGCCAGCGACGGCCGGAGCAGTTCGACTTCACGGCCCCGACCACCGGCGGATGATTCCGCCGGCTTCGGTCGGCCCCCCAGCCGCCCCCTTGCGTGGCGTTTCGGTCACACCCACCTGAGCTGCAGCCGCACGGCGCGTTGCTTGCATCAGAGGGCGCGTCGGCATGATCCGCCATCAGGGGATGCACCGTGAATCTCGACCTCTACTCCGACCGCGCCAAACAGGCCGTCCAGTCCGCCCAGTCGCTGGCCCTCGCCCGGCGGCACCAGCAGTTCGCCCCCGAACACCTGCTCAAGGTGCTGCTGGAAGAGCGCGACGGCCTGGCCCGCAACCTGATCACCGCCGCCGGCGGCGACGCCGCGCGCGCCGAGACCGCCACCGAGACCGCCCTCAAGAAGCGCGCCCAGGTCTCGGGCGGCTCGGGCCAGCTCTATCTGGACGGCGACACCGCCCGCGTCTTCTCGACCGCCGAGGCCGCCTCGAAAAAGGCCGGCGACGCCTTCGTCACCACCGAACGCATCCTCTCCGCCATCGCGCGTGAAGGCGGTGTGGCCGCGGAAGTGCTGAAATCCGTCGGCGCCACGCCCGACAAGCTGGACGCCGCCATCGCCGATGTCCGCAAGGGCAAGACCGCCGACAGCGCCGGGGCCGAGGATGCCTATGACGCCCTCAAACGCTATGCCCGCGACCTGACCCTCGCCGCCCGCGACGGCAAGATCGATCCGGTCATCGGCCGCGACGAGGAGATCCGCCGCACCATCCAGGTCCTCGCCCGCCGGACCAAGAACAACCCCGTCCTGATCGGCGAGCCCGGCGTCGGCAAGACCGCCATCGTCGAGGGTCTGGCCCTGCGCATCGTCAACGGCGACGTGCCCGAGAGCCTGCGCGACAAGGTCGTCATGGCGCTCGACATGGGCTCGCTGATCGCCGGCGCCAAATACCGCGGCGAGTTCGAGGAGCGGCTCAAGGCCGTGCTGGCCGAGGTCACCGCGGCCGAGGGCGGCATCATCCTGTTCATCGACGAGATGCACACCCTGGTCGGGGCCGGCAAGGGCGACGGGGCCATGGACGCCTCCAACCTGCTCAAGCCCGCCCTCGCGCGCGGCGAGCTGCACTGCGTCGGCGCCACCACCCTCGACGAGTACCGCAAATACATCGAGAAGGACGCGGCCCTGGCCCGGCGCTTCCAATCGGTCTTCATCGACGAGCCCTCGGTCGAGGACACGGTGTCGATCCTCCGTGGACTGAAGGAAAAATACGAGGTCCACCACGGGGTGCGGATTTCCGACAGCGCCATCGTCGCCGCCGCCACCCTGTCGAACCGCTACATCACCGACCGCTTCCTGCCCGACAAGGCCATCGACCTGATCGACGAGGCGGGCTCCCGCGTCCGCATGGCCGTCGATTCCAAGCCCGAGGCCCTGGACGAGATCGACCGCCGCACGGTCCAGCTCAAGATAGAACGCGAGGCCCTGAAGAAGGAGACCGACAAGGCTTCAGTGGCGCGTCTTGAGAAACTTGAGGACGAGATCGCCGATCTCGAGGGCCAGTCCGAAGACCTGACCGCCCGCTGGAAGTCGGAAAAGGAAAAGGTCGGCCAGGGGGCGCAGCTGCGCGAAACCCTCGACCGCCTGCGCGCCGAACTGGCCGCCGTCCAGCGCGCCGGCGACCTCGGCCGCGCGTCAGAGATCGCCTATGGCCAGATCCCCCAGATCGAGAAACAGCTGGCCGAGGCCGAGGCCGCCGAATCCGACGGCAAGGGGCCTCTTACGCCCGAGGTCGTCGACGCCGAACAGATCGCCCAGGTCGTCAGCCGCTGGACCGGCGTCCCGGTCGACAAGATGCTGGAGGGCGAGCGCGAGAAACTGCTCAAGATGGAGGATGCCCTGCGCGGTCGCGTGGTCGGTCAGGACGCCGCGCTCGAGGCCGTCTCCGATGCCGTGCGCCGCGCCCGCGCCGGCCTCAATGACCCCAACCGTCCGCTGGGCAGCTTCCTCTTCCTCGGCCCCACGGGCGTCGGCAAGACCGAACTGACCAAGGCCTTGGCCGCCTTCCTGTTCGACGACGAGGCCGCCATCACCCGCATGGACATGTCCGAATATATGGAGAAGCACAGCGTCTCCCGCCTGATCGGCGCCCCTCCCGGCTATGTCGGCTATGACGAGGGCGGGGCCCTGACCGAAGCCGTCCGTAGACGGCCTTATCAGGTGATCCTGTTCGACGAGGTCGAAAAGGCCCACCCCGACGTCTTCAACGTCCTGCTCCAGGTGCTGGACGACGGCCGCCTGACCGACGGCCAGGGCCGCGTCATCGACTTCAAGAACACCCTGATCATCATGACCAGCAACCTCGGCTCCGAAGCCCTGGCCGGTCAGGGTGAGGGCGACGACGTCGAGAGCGTCCGCCCCTATGTCATGGAACAGGTCCGCGGCCATTTCCGTCCCGAATTCCTCAACCGCATCGACGAGATCATCCTGTTCCGCCGGCTCGGCCGCGACCAGATGTCGGGGATCGTCCGTATACAGCTTTCCCGCTTCGAAAAGCTGCTCGCCGACCGCCGCCTGACCCTGTCGCTGGACGACAGCGCCGCCGCCTGGCTGGCCGACAAGGGCTACGACCCGGTCTACGGCGCGCGGCCCCTCAAGCGCGTCATCCAGAAGGACCTCGTCGACCCGATCGCCCGCAAACTGCTGGCCGGCGAGATCGAGGACGGGAGCGTGATCGCGGTGTCAGCGGGGGCAGAGGGGCTGGAGATCGGGAAGGCGCGGGTGCATTAGGGAGCGGCAAACAATCTAGGGCTTACGCGACTCGAAAATCCACGTGATGTTGGGAGATGCTTTCGCTCGATGAAATCGATCGCCTCCTCGCTTCAACCAAAGTTGTTGGGGGTCAGCCCAGTTGGCGTGAGGATCCGACGAGCAGCGGTCGCGCCCTGTTGGTAGTGCCGCTATTGCTCGACGAAGTCGCCGTCAGCGGGCTGGAAGTTCGAGGCAACGCTACAATCCGAACACAGCGCCAATCCGCGAGCTTGGTGCTGGTGGCTGCTGGCGATCCAATTCAGAGACTGAGCTTTAGGCCTAAGGCGGAGCACATTAACTCGCTGAGAACCGATTTGCCCCGCGATCTCCGCGGGAGCCGACTGCCTGCCGATGTGACACGCTTCTATCCTTGGGAGTTAAACCGACGTTGGCCCCGCCAACGGCAGCCTCGCGAGCGGTACGATGGACATCGCGTGGAACCGGCTATGACCGATTTCGACGCAGCGATGATGTTCTTCCTCGAGAGATGCAATATTGTAGGGAGCATTCCGCCCCCGCCTCATCGGCCGGAACTTTTCTAGTGTCAGACCAATACGAAGTCCTGAGAGACGCGATCACTGGTAGCCAGCAACCTTGGTTCGCCGACGGCCTCATTCGCGTACCCACAACCACACTGTTTCCGAGTGGTGAGGTTATCAACCTCGCGATAGCCCCTAATCGAAGCGGCGGCTTCCGCGTCTCGGATGATGGTTTGGGCCGTTCAGCCGTGCTGGATGAGGGTGTTCACCACATGCGTCCCGGTGACCGCCGACGGGCTGAGGCGATCGCAGAACAGTCCGGCATTCGTTTTGAAGGCGATGCTTTCGTCGCTGACGACGTCGGCGCGCAGAATCTCGTCACCGCTATGGCGTTGGTTGCCGAGGCCTCACGTGCTTGGGCCACCCAGATGTTGGATCGGTCGGTGAGGCTCCGTGAGCGAGCGCTGTTCGAGGTGGTCAAAGACAAGCTGGAACGTGCCTATTCCTCGCCGATGGTCCAATCGAAAGTCGCGGTGCTCGGAGCAAGCAGCAGCCAGTATGACTTCGATTTTGGTGTGAAGCTCAGTGACGGTCGGATCGCACTGTTTGAGATCATTAGTCCCGCCCCGCCGTCGGTGGCCTTTGCGCATACCAAGTTTTCGGACGTCCAGCGGGCGCAGCCTGAGTGGCCCCGAGAGGCGGTTGTCGAGAACCTCAGTGATTGGCCCTCGGAGTCGCTTGCTCTCCTGTCGCAAGTCACCTCTCACGTCCGTCCTGCTAGTGCGGAGTGGAAGGATTTGCCTCTGATGGCGGCTTGAGGCTTACGCCTCCTAACCCCCAACCGCGGCATCACCTCCACGCCTCGCACGGAAAGATCGTGCAGTGCGTGTGTCCCTCGAACAGCCGCGCACTCGCCCGATCTGAGAGGGCTTGAGCGCACGGCGGCATAGCCGTCGTTCTGGCGCGAAAGGGTGAGGGTCGACTGTCCGGAGGCGGCTTCGCCGCTTCAACCGCCCGACCCTCATCCGGCCCTCCGGGCCACCCGTCGTCGGCTCGCATGCGAGCCTCCTCCACCCAATGGGAGAAGGGTCCTGAAATCAGTACATCCAGCCGAACACGTCGGCGAAGCTGGCAATGGCGCGGGCAATGGGCGGTTCGAACAGTGTGCCCGGAACCATCAGGCTGGCGACTTCGACCGTAACCGACACCCCGAGCCCGACCCACCAGGCCGGATGCACCGAACGCCGGGTCGCGAAATCGTGGATCATCCCCGCCACGATGAACAGCTTGGTCGTGACGATGGCGGCGGGCATGGCCCAGTCGTTGAAGCCGAAGGCCCCGACCCACAGCCGTTAGGTCCCCGCCGCGATCACCGTCGCGGCCGCGCTGATCATCAGCCGTTTGTGCCACTCCGGCCGCCCGCGATTCAGCAGCGCCGCGATATAGAAGCCGAGGAACAGCACCAGACCCGCCGCGATCGGCACCCCGAACGATTTCCAGAAGGGCGCGCCCTGGCCCAGCAGCGCTTGCTGCACTTTGACCCCGACCACCAGAAAGCCGGTGAAGCCCATGGCCGCGACCAGCAGCAGGCTGCCCGCCCCCAGCGCCCGGTGCACGGCGAAGGCCCGCCGGGCCAGCGTCGCCTGCACCGGCAGCAGGGCACACCAGACCAGATAGACGATCCCGTGCGCATGAACCGCCCAGGACACCGGGGCATAGGTCCCCGTGGCCAGCGGGCCCAGATAGGTGAAGGCGAACCCGGCGAACGCCGTCAGCGAAATCGCCAGCGCCAGCGCAGGAAAGAACCAGTCCCGTCGACCCTCGATCGCCATGACGCCCCCCTCTTCCCGGACCCCTAGAATGGCGAGGGTTCGCGCCCCTGTCACGCCCCTCTCCCGTTGAGAGAGGGCTTGAGCGCACGGCGGCGTCAGCCGTCGTCCTCGCGCGAAAGGCTGAGGGCCGACTTTCCGGGGGCAATTCGCCGCTTCATCCACCCCCAGCCAGACTATTCCGCCCGCCCAACCCCTTGATCCCGCACACCCTCCCCCCATCACCAGCGTCCTGAACCCGCCGCACCTGGCGGCCGTGCCAGACTGCCCCACCCCCTCACGGTGACGGGCAACCCCGGGCAGGATTTCAGACGATTCAGACGATTCAGACCCCATTTTCAGTCCAGGCGGAGTCTGAAAAAGGCCCCGGTGTTTCCACCGGGGCCCCCTTCATTCAGCGTTGTCGCCGCGTTCTAGCGACGGCTGCGACCGCGATCGCGATCGCCGCCACCGCTGCCTTCACGCTTGGGACGGCCGCCGGTGTCGTCCGACAGGGCCGGTTCACCGCGTTCGGCGCGCTCGGCGTTGATCCTGTCGGTGATGTCCTCACCGGTTTCCTGATCGACGACCTTCATCGACAGCTTGGTCTTGCCGCGATCGTCCATGCCCAGGAATTTGACCTTGACCTCCTGGCCTTCGCTCAGGACGTCGGCCGGGTTGGCGACGCGTTCCAGGCTGATCTGGGACACGTGGACCAGGCCGTCCTTGGCCCCGAAGAAGTTCACGAAGGCGCCGAAGTCGACGACCTTGACGACCTTGCCGGAGTAGATGGTGCCGGGCTCGGGCTCGGACACGATCGACATGATCCAGGCCTTGGCGGCGTCGATCTTTTCCTGGTCCGAGGCGGCGATCTTGACCGTGCCGTCGTCGTCGATGTTGATCTTGGCGCCGGTCTTTTCGACGATCTCGCGGATGATCTTGCCGCCGGTGCCGATGATGTCGCGGATCTTGTCGGTCGGAACCTTGATGGATTCGATCTTCGGCGCGTACTCACCCAGTTCGGTGCGGGCGCCGTCGATGGCCTTGTCCATCTCGTCGAGGATGTGCAGACGGCCGGCCGAAGCCTGGGCGATCGCCTTGCGCATGATCTCTTCGGTGATGCCCGCGACCTTGATGTCCATCTGCAGGGACGTAATGCCCTCGCGCGTGCCGGCCACCTTGAAGTCCATGTCGCCGAGGTGATCCTCGTCACCCAGGATGTCGGACAGGATGGCGAACTCGCCCGACGGCTCGAGGATCAGGCCCATGGCGATGCCCGAGACGGGACGCTTCAGCGGCACGCCCGCGTCCATCAGCGCCAGCGAGGCGCCGCAGACCGACGCCATCGAGGACGAGCCGTTGGACTCGGTGATCTCGGACACGATGCGGATGGTGTAGGGGAAGTCTTCCGAGCTCGGCAGCATCGGGCGGATCGCCCGCCAGGCCAGCTTGCCGTGACCGATTTCCCGACGGCCCGCGCCGCCCATACGTCCGGTCTCGCCGACCGAATAGGGAGGGAAGTTATAGTGGAGAAGGAATTTCTCCTTGTAGGTCCCCGACAGGGCGTCGACGTACTGCTCGTCCTCGCCGGTGCCCAGGGTGGCGACCACGATGGCCTGGGTTTCACCGCGGGTGAACAGGGCCGAACCGTGGGTGCGCGGGAAGACGCCGACTTCCGAGACGATGTCGCGGACCTTGTCGAGCGCACGACCGTCGACGCGGTGGCCGTTGTCGATGATGTCGCGACGCAGGACGTGGGCTTCGCATTCCTTGAAGGCCGCGCCGAACTTGGCGGAATCGACGCCGTCCGGGTTCTCGTCGGTCTTCACCAGCTTGGCGGCGGCGGCCTTCTTGGCCACGTCGACGCCGTTGCGGCGCTCGTATTTGCCGGCGTGGGTATAGGCCGACTTGATGTCCTTGCCGACCAGCTTCTGGATCGCGGTGACGACCGCCGAGTGATCCTCGGCCTGGAAGTCGAACGGCTCCTTGGCGGCGTGTTCGGCCATTTCGATGATGGCCTCGATCACCGGCTGCATGCCGCGATGCGCGAACATCAGGGCGTTCAGCATGATCTCTTCCGACAGCTCCTTGGCTTCGGATTCGACCATCATCAGGGCGTCCTGGGTGCCGGCGACGACGAGGTCGAGCTGGCTCTCGGGCAGCTGGTCCAGGGTCGGGTTCAGAACGTATTCGCCGTCGATATAGCCGACGCGCGCGGCGCCGATCGGGCCCATGAAGGGCACGCCCGAGATCGTCAGGGCGGCCGAGGCGGCGACCAGGCCGACGATGTCGGGGTCGTTCTCCATGTCGTGCTGCAGCACGGTGACGACGACCTGGGTCTCGTTCTTGAAACCCTTGACGAACAGCGGGCGGATCGGGCGGTCGATCAGGCGGGAGACCAGCGTCTCCTTCTCGGTCGGACGGCCTTCACGCTTGAAATAGCCACCGGGGATCTTGCCCGCGGCGAAGGTCTTTTCCTGGTAGTTGACGGTCAGCGGGAAGAAATCCAGGCCCGGCTTGGGCGCGCGACCGTAGACGACGGTGGCGAGGACGACGGTCTCGCCGTAGGTGGCCAGAACGGCGCCGTCGGCCTGACGGGCGATACGGCCCGTTTCCAGCGTCAGCGGGCGGCCGGCCCAGTCGATCGTCTTGCGTTTGATATCGAACATGTTTCGTCTTTCGTATCCCGCGGGCGGATTCCGCGCGGGGTCCCATCAGTGGGTGGAGCGTCGGGCGTTCAGTCCTTCGGTCCATGGGCGTCCGCGCCATCGCGAACCGCCCGGGAAGAAGAGGACCGGTATGGCCCTCGCGTCATGCGGATGCTTCCGCATCCTTGTATTCACCGTGCATCCCGGCGAAGGCCGGGATCCAGATGGAGATCGCCAGCCTCGGAAGATCGAGTCTGTGATCTGGGTCCCGGCATTTGCCGGGATGAGCGGAATAGAAAAAGGGCCCGCGAACGGGCCCCTCCACAACCCCTGCGCTTAGCGGCGCAGGTTCAGCTTGCCGATCAGGGCGGTGTAACGCTCGCGATCGACCTTCGACAGGTGGTCCAGAAGGCGACGACGCTGCGAGACCATCTTGAGCAGGCCGCGGCGCGAGTGGTTGTCCTTCTTGTGGGTCTTGAAGTGTTCGGTGAGGTTGGCGATGCGTTCCGACAGGATCGCGACCTGAACCTCGGCCGAGCCGGTGTCGCCGGCGGTGCGGGCGTTATCGGCGATGACTTCGTTCTTGCGTTCAGCAGTAATCGACATCGGGGGAGCTCCTAAAGGAGGTTAAAAACGCGGTCGGGTTCTAGCCGGCCGGCCCGCAACTGACCGAGAGCGACGAGGGTCTGTCCCTGGAAGGCTGAAACGGTTCTGGAGCCGTCCCGAAGGCGGCCTTTGAGCGTTTCGACCTGTCGGGGGAGCAGAACGATCGGTCGTCCCTGACGAAGCGAGAAGGCGTCCTGATCCGTCACGGCCAGCTCCGGGATGTCGTCCAGGGCGGTCGCGACGGGAAGCAAGCCTTCCGAGGCGGCGTCCCTATGCACCAGATCGGTCAGGAAATCCAGCGTGACGGCGTTTTCCGTCGAGAACGGCCCGACCCGCTCGCGTCGCAAGGCGGAAACATGCCCCTCGGCCCCCAGCAGCGCCGCAAGGTCGCGCGCCAGCGAGCGCACATAGACCCCCTTGCCGGTCCGCATGGTAATCTCGACATGGTCCGCGTCCGGCGCATCGGTGACGGCCGCCTCGTGGATCATCACCCGGCGGCTGGCCAGCTCGAACTCGGCACCCTCGCGGGCCAGATCATAGGCCCGCTGGCCGTCGACCTTGATGGCGCTGAACTGCGGCGGCACCTGATCGATCTCGCCGACAAAGGCCGGCAGCGCCGCGCGCACGGCCTCGACGTCGGGCCGCACGTCCGAGCGGGCGGTGATCTCGCCCTCGCGGTCGAGGCTGTCGGTCGAAACGCCCCAGTTGATGGTGAAGCGATAGACCTTCTGCGCCTCCATCATGAAGGGCACCGTCTTGGTCGCCTCGCCCAGCGCGATCGGCAGGATCCCGCTGGCCAGCGGATCCAGCGTCCCGGCGTGCCCCGCCTTCTGCGCGTCGAACAGCCGGCGCACCTTGGAGACCGCCTCGGTCGAGCCCATGCTGAACGGCTTGTCGAGACAGATCCAGCCGTTGACGATCTCGCCCTTCTTGCGGCGACCCATCAGGACTCGTCCTTTGGCCCTGTCGCGTGTTGCGCTGCCTGAGGGCCGTCCGGCCTGTCGCTGTCGTCCGCGTCGTCATCCTCAAAGGGCGAGACATAGACATCGGCGCGCACGCGGGGGTCGTCCAGCAGCCGGTTCAGGCGTTCGGCGGCGGCGAAGCTTTCGTCGTGGCGGAAGCGCAGGTCGGGGGTGAAGCGCATCTCGATATGCCGCCCCAGGGCCCCGCGCAGGAATTTGGCGTGGACGTTCAGCGCCTTGACGATCGCGTTGATATGGCCCGCGACCGGCGCCGTGTCGACGCCGGCACCCAGCGGCTCGACGAAACAGGTGGCGTGCTTCAGGTCCGGCGACAGCCTCACCTCGGTGACGGTCACCGACACGCCGGTCAGGGCGTCGTCGCGGATTTCGTTCTCGCGCATGACCTCCACCAGGGCGTGGCGGATCATTTCCGAGGCGCGCAGCTGACGCTGGCTGACGGTTCCGGCCTTGGCGGCGGGCTTTTTGGGTTTGCGGTTGCTCATCGTCTTGTCCTCGTCGCCCGCCGGGGATCGGACCCGGCCTGGAAGCGATGTCGCAGCGGCTCGGAAAGCGAAACCTTCCGGGCGCGGCGAAATTGAAAGAGGGCGGGGTCTAGTCCCGTGAGCGCGCGGTGTCCAATTCGGCGCGGTCAATCGTGGCCATCACCTCGGCCGATGTCACCGACCGAAGCGGCCGCACCGGCAGGCCCGCGGCGTTCAGCACCCCCGCGCTCCAGTGATTGCACAGATGCCCGATCCAGAAATGTTCGTGGCTGGCGAAGAAACGCGCATCGTCGCCGGGACGCGCGACCACCAGCCGCGCCTTCCCGCCATTCAGCGCCAGCGAGCCCTCGATATGGTCGGCCATGGCGTCGAAGCCCGCCGCCGAAAGTCGAACAGTGCGGCGGCTCTCGAGGGCGTAGGCGGTGCGCGGATCGTTCCGGACCGGGTCCAGCATGATCACCGAGGCGTTGCCGGGCATGAAGAAGGCGCGGAGTCCGTCCGCAAGGCGGCTCTCCATCGGGCGCTGATCCACGTAGAATTTTGCGTCGCCCCAACCGATCAGGACCCAGCCTCCCGGGGCCAGACCGCGCACGGCGTCCGCCAGTAGACCGGGCCGCGCCTCAAGCGCCCGACGGGGAACCGCGAGGTCGGTGTGGAACCCGTTGTCCAGCAGATGGACCTCGACACTGGCCTCGACACCGCCCGCGTCGACGCGGGCAGGCCAGCGCCCAGGGTCCCCCGGCGCCGTCCATGTCCACAGGGCCGCGATCGTCGCGAGGATGGCGACGGCCGCAAAACGCTTCAGGCCCCACGAGTCCCGGCGGCGCTTCATCGCCCGCGGAAGCGCCAGACGCCGCACAGGGCCGTGACGGGCGCATCCGGTCCCACGACCGTCCGAACCCGAAACACCATCAGATCGACCCGGTCGCCCCGATACAGCAGGGCGACCACGCCGGGCTGCACGCCTCCGCAGAGCGTCGAAACCGGAACCGGCCGCCGCCCCGTCGGCACGATCCGGCGCAGTTCGATCTGGGCATCACCGGGCGCATCCAGCCTGTCGGCAAAGGTCTGCCCTGCGACAAAAGCCTCGCGCGCGGCCGCGATCCTGAGCGGCCGGGTGCGGAAGACCTCGCCGGTCTCGAACCGGACCTCGGCACCGACAAAGGCGACGCTGCCCGTGGCTTCTCGTGTTGCATCGTCGGCAGGCTGGAACTCACCGGTCAGGATCACATCCGTCGGGGCCGCCGTCGCTGTCCGGGGCTCGGTCTGGACCGCCGCCTTCAGACCGGACAGGCCCTCGGATGTGCCGGCAGGCAGACGCCCCGCCCAGTCCGCGACCTGGGCGGCCATCTGACCGGCGGCGGGGGCAGCGTCGTCCCGGATGGCACGCCAGGCCCCGACGGCCTGGCGATTGTCGATGGCCAGCAGGAACAGCACCAGACAGACGAAGGCCAGCCCGCCTGCGAGGCGTTTCAGTCCGGTCTGTCGAGGCAGGGTGGCGGCAGGCATCGCCGCAACCTTAGCGAGGCCGGACGAAGAGGTGAACGGCTATCGCGCGACAGGCGCGTTCGGTTCGTCCGCGACGCCGCCGGCCGGCGGAACCGTCCATTCGCCGCGCCAGTCGTAGGACAGCTCCACACAGTGCCGATAGGTCCCGTCCGGCCATCGTCCCACGGCGTGGACGGTCAGCGGCCGGGCCAGCCTGACGCGCCCCAGAACCATCCAGGTCTCGTCCGAGCCGGGGCAGAGGGCGCGCCCCAGCGCCCGGCCACCGCCCTCGGGCGCGATCGCATAGACGGCCGTTTCCGGAGACCCGGCCGGAAGGGCGCGCCTTACGGCGTCAGGGCCGCCGCGACGAACCTCGGCCGAACCACCCCGGGAAAAAGACAGGATCCGGCGCACGCTGATGGCACCGAACAACCCGCGTTCTGCCTCCAGGGTGATGCTCCGGGTCAGGGCCTGGGTGATCCGGTCGGAGGCGTTGTAGGCGAGATAGCGCGTCTCGGCCGAGGCCGGACCGGCCCAGACAAACTGGGTGAGGGCGGACAGGGTCAGGACGGCGATCAGGAAACGGCGCATGCGATCTGATCTCCGACAGTTAAGGCGAAAAGGCGGCGCTCACGCGCCGCCTTCGCTTTGGTTTCATCGATCCGACGCGCCCTAGTCGAGCGTGCGCTTGATCTCTTCGACCGTGAAGCACTCGATGTAGTCGCCGGCCTTGATGTCCTGGAAGCCCTGGAAATGCATGCCGCACTCCTGGCCCGACGGGACCTCGTTGACCTCGTCCTTGAAGCGTTTGAGCGTCGTGAGCGTGCCCAGTTCCAGAACCACCACATCGTCGCGGATGATCCGGACCTTGGCACCCTTGCGGACGACGCCCTCGGACACCCGGCAACCGGCGATCTTGCCGGTCTTGGAGATGTCGAAGACCTGCAGCACGGCGGCGTTGCCGAGGAAGGTTTCGCGTTGCAGCGGGGCCAGCATGCCGGACAGCACGCCCTTCATGTCGTCCAGCAGGTCGTAGATGATCGCATAGTAGCGGATCTCGACACCCTCGCGCTCGGCCAGGTCGCGGGCCTGTTTCGAGGCACGGACGTTGAAGCCCAGGATCGGCGCGCCGGCCGACTTGGCCAGCTGGACGTCGCTCTCGGTGATACCGCCGGCGCCCGACATGACGGTGCGCGCGCGGACCTCCTCGTTGCCCATCTTGTCGAGCGAGCCGACGATGGCCTCGGCGGAGCCCTGCACGTCGGCCTTGATGATGACCGGCAGTTCCGAGACCTTCTTGGACTGCAGCTTGGACATCATGTCGACCAGGCTGACCTGGTTGATGCCGCCCGTGGCCTTCTCGCGCTTGATGCGGTCACGGTATTCGGTCAGCTCGCGGGCGCGGGCCTCGTTCTCGACCACGGCGAACGGATCCCCGGGGCTGGGCGCTTCGTCCAGACCCAGAATCTCGACCGGCACCGACGGACCGGCTTCGGTCAGCTGTTCGTTGCGTTCGTTCAGCAGGGCGCGAACCTTGCCCCAGGCCGAACCGGCCACGACGATGTCGCCGCGCTTCAGCGTGCCGCGCTTGACCAGGACGGTCGCGACCGGGCCGCGGCCCTTGTCCAGCTTGGCCTCGATGACCACGCCTTCCGAGGAGCGTTCGGGATCAGCCTTCAGGTCCATGACCTCGGCCTGCACCAGAATGGCGTCGATCAGACCGTTCAGGTTGGTCCGCTCCTTGGCCGACACCTCGATGATCTGGGTGTCGCCACCCAGGCTTTCGGCGATGACCTCGTACTGCAGCAGTTCATTGACGACCTTCAGCGGGTTGGCGCCGGGCTTGTCGACCTTGTTCACCGCCACGATGATCGGGGCCCCGGCCGCCTTGGCGTGCTGGATAGCCTCGACCGTCTGGGGCATGACGCCGTCGTCGGCGGCCACGACCAGAACCACGATGTCCGTCACATTGGCGCCGCGCGCCCGCATCGCCGAGAAGGCGGCGTGGCCGGGCGTGTCGAGGAAGGTGACGCGGGCATCGTTCGGCAGGCGGACCTGATAGGCGCCGATATGCTGGGTGATACCGCCGGCCTCGCCCGAAGCGACGTCGGTGGTGCGCAGGGCGTCCAGCAGGCTGGTCTTGCCGTGGTCGACGTGGCCCATGATGGCCACGACCGGCGCGCGGGGCGTGGTCGCCTCGTCGTCGATCGCGTCGGACAGGAAGCCCGTCTCGACGTCGGATTCCGAGACGCGGCGAACGGTCATGCCGAATTCATCGGCCACCAGTTCGGCGGTGTCGGTGTCGATCACGTCGGTGATCTTCATCATCAGGCCCTGACGCATCAGGAATTTGACGATGTCGACGCCGCGCACGGCCATCCGGTTGGACAGTTCCTGCACGGTGATGATGTCGGGAATGACGACTTCACGCGCGGTCTTGGGCGCGTCGGTCGAGCCGCCCTTGCGCTTTTCCTTCTCGCGTTCGCGGGCACGGCGGACCGAGGCCAGCGAGCGCATCCGCTCGGCGGTGTCGCCGTCGCCGGCGACCGACTGGATGGTCAGGCGGCCTTCGCGGCGCTTGGGTTCGCCGCGCGTGCGGCTGACGGCCTTGCCGGCGTCCGAGAAACGCTTGTCGCGATCGTCCTCGGGCTTCAGCGGCTTGGCGAAGCCGCCGCCGGGCGCACGAGCCGGGCGCAGGACATTAGCCTCGGCCGGTGGCGCGTTCGGGGTCGGGCGACCCCCGGGGCCGGTGCGCGGGCCCGGACGGGCGGCGCCGGGCGCGGGGCGCGGGGTCAGGGCCGAATAGCGGACGGGCTCGGCCGGACGACCGGCGGGACCCGCCGGACGGGCCGGAGCGGGCCGGTCGGAATAGGCGCGCTCACCGCCGCGCCATCGAACTGGCGACCCAGGCCCAGGCCCAGCGTGCCGAGACCGCCGCCGCCGAACAGGCGCGCCGCGACCAGGCGGCCCATGAACAGGCCGCCGCCACCGCCCAGGCCG
>NZ_JAFCWB010000008.1:0-51203 GCF_049897345.1 Brevundimonas sp. TWP2-3-4b2
CGAGCCCCTCAACCGTCGCGCCACCATCGGCATCAACTTCCGCTAAACCCGGAAGGCCGATCGGCCAGACAACAGAACCGCCGGTCCCCATAGGGGCCGGCGGTTTTGCTTTGCAGGGTCTTGAAACCTCGGACGGCCGGGCGTCGTATGTGTTGGACGGTGGCGTACCGTCCGCCCCGCCGGAGATCGTCCCATGTCGCGCCCCGCCCTCGCCAGCCTGATCCTGCTCGCCATCGCCGCCTGCTCGCCCGGGGCCCCCGCGGAGAGCGCGCCCTCCGCTCCGGCCGTCACGCCCGCCTCGGCGGCCCAGGCCCGGGACAGCGGCCGGCGCGAGGTCGCCGTCTTCGCCGGCGGCTGTTTCTGGTCGACGGAGGCGAATTTCGAGCACATGCCCGGCGTCGTCACCGCCGTCTCCGGCTTTGCCGGCGGCCGGGTCGCCAATCCCGGCTATGAACAGGTCGTCCGGGGCGGCACCGGCCATCTGGAGGCGGTCCAGGTCACCTTCGACCCGGCCCGGATCAGCTACCGGCAACTGGTCGACCGGTTCTGGCTGACCATCGATCCGACGGATCCCGACGGCCAGTTCTGCGACCAGGGGCCGTCCTATGCGACGGCGGTCTTCGCGACGGCGGCCCAGAAGCCCGCGGCCGAGGCGTCGAGACGCGCCGCCGCTGCGCGGATCGGTGCCGCCCGCTTTACGACTCCCGTGCGCGACGCCGCGCGCTTCTGGCCGGCCGAGGCCTATCACCAAGACTTCGCGCGGCTCAATCCGGTGCGGTACGGCGGCTACAGCCGGTTCTGCGGCCGCGCGGCGCGCCTGCTTGCGGTCTGGGGCGACGCCGCCGCCTAGGGCGACAACGGTCTTGATGGACCCCGTCCATCAAGACCCCGGATTTCTCTCCAGCCGGATGCCGGTCCGGCTGGTCCGCGCAACCGCATCCGGTCCCCCGCGTTTACCGCCGAGGTTCAACGCCGAACGGGGATTTCCCATGCGCATCCAGACCATCACACTCGCCGCCCTCGCTGCCCTGTCGCTCGCCGCCTGCAGCCAGGCCGAGCAGGACAACGCCCAGGCGGATGCCAATGCCACCGCGGCTGACACGGGCCAGGCGGCCGAAACAGCGGGAACGGCGCTGAAGGAAGAAGCGTCCCAGGTCGGCTCGGCCATCGTGGCCGGGGCCACCGAGGCAGCGCAGGAAGTCGACGAGGCGACCGACAAGCTGGCGGAAAAGGCCGACGATCAGAAGGCAGAGACGGCGACCGACACGCGGGGCAACTGACACTGTCGGGCCGAAGCCGACACGACGGCCGCGACCACATCAGCCCCTAGCGTGGCTCGGCCAGCAGCGCATCGATCAGGGCGCGTGCCTCGGGGCTGGCCCAGTCGGCTTCCCCGGAGAAATGCGCCCGGATCCGGCCCTGCCGGTCCAGCAGCACGGTCTGGGGCATCTTGCCCTTGCCCGGCAGTTCGAACGGCAGCTGGAATTTGGGGTCGCTGTGGAGCGGCAGCGGTTCGTGCACATCGATGAAGCTGCGCGCGTCCGCGATCTTGTCGGCGTCGTTGTCGACGTTGATGGGCAGCACAACCACGTCCCGACCGGCATAGGTCTCGGCCAGCCGGGCCAGGGTGGGCATCTCGGTGCGGCAGGGCGCGCACCACATGGCCCAGACATTGACCACCACCACCTTGCCGCGGAAATCCGACAGGCGCGCCTCGGCACCGTCGCGGGTCCTGAATACATAGGCCGGTGCCGGCTCCAGCGCAGCGGGCGTCTCGAGCGAGGCAATCGAGCCGCGGGCGAACCGGGCCAGGTCACTTTTCGCAGCCGCGGGCGGCGGCGCTTTGTCGATCCCGCCGGGTTTGGCGTATAGCAGCGCGGCACCGCCGATCACACCGATCAGCAGCACGCCCGCCGCAACGCCCAGAACCGCCTTCGAGACCTTCATGTCCGATCCAGAATCCTCCGCCCCGACCAAAGCCGATCCGAACGCGGAAGGTCAAGACATGTGGGGCGGGCGCTTCTCCGCGCGACCGGCCGACATCATGCAGGCGATCAATGTCTCGATCGGCGTGGATCGTCGGCTGTGGGCCCAGGATCTGGCCGGGTCGCGGGCCCACTGCCGCATGCTGGCGGCGCGCGACATCGTGACCCAGGCTGACGCCGACGCCATTCTGGGCGGGCTGGACGCCATCGAGGGCGAGATCCGCGACGGCTCCTTCCCGTTCCGTGACGCCTTCGAGGACATCCATATGAATGTCGAGGCGCGGCTGGCCGAGCTGATCGGCGAGCCGTCAGGCCGGCTGCACACCGCCCGCAGCCGCAACGACCAGGTGGCGACCGATTTCAGGCTGTGGGTTCGGGATGCCTGCGACCGGGCGGGCGAACAGCTGAAGGGGCTGCAATCTGCCCTGTTGGTCCGGGCGGAACAGCACGCCGCCGACCTGATGCCCGGCTTCACCCACCTGCAGCCGGCCCAGCCGGTGACCTTTGGCCATCACCTGATGGGCTATGTCGAGATGTTCGGCCGGGACGCCGGCCGGTTCGCCGACGCCCGTCGGCGGATGAACGAAAATCCGCTCGGCGCCGCCGCCCTGGCAGGATCGCCCTTCCCCATCGACCGGCATATGACGGCGTCCGAACTGGGTTTCGACCGGCCCATGGGCAATTCGCTGGACGCTGTGTCCGACCGCGATTTCGCCCTTGAGAGTCTGGCCGCAGCCTCGATCTGCGCCGGTCATCTGTCGCGTCTGGCCGAGGAGATCGTCATCTGGATGACGCCCCAGTTCGGCTTCGCCACCCTGCCCGACGACCTGACCACCGGCTCGTCGATCATGCCGCAAAAGCGCAACCCGGACGCCGCCGAGCTGGTGCGGGCCAAGACGGGCCGGATCATGGGCTCGCTGGTCGCCCTGTCGACGGTGATGAAGGGGCTGCCGCTGGCCTATTCCAAGGACATGCAGGAGGACAAGCCGCCGGTGTTCGAGGCCTTTGACGCCCTGACCCTGGCCCTGGGGGCCATGACGGCCATGGTTTCAGCGCTGCAGCCGAACACCGAACGGATGCGCGCCGCCGCCGGCTCGGGCTTCTCGACCGCCACCGATCTGGCGGACTGGCTGGTACGCGAGCTGAACCTGCCGTTCCGCAAGGCGCACCATGTCACCGGCGCCGCGGTGAAGCGGGCCGAAGCCCTGGGCGTGGATTTGTCGCAACTGCCGCTGGCCGAACTGCAATCACTTGAACCCGGCACGACGGAAGCGGTTTACAAGGTGCTCACGCCTGAGGCTTCCTGCGCCAGCCGCCAGAGCTTCGGGGGCACCGCGCCGGAGCAGGTTCGCGCGCGCATCGCTGAATGGAAGACGCGTCTCGCGTAGGGGATTGGGATGAAATCGATCGTCAGCCTGGGCGTCCTCGCCCTGTTCGCCCTCTCCGCTTCCGGTTGCGGCCGCATGGCCGATCTCGAGGCCCCGCCGGCGAAGCAGACGGAGCGCAGCCAGCGCGACGGCCGCGCGCCGGCCCTGCCCGAGCCGGCCACCGTCTATCGTCCGCCCAGCACCCAGCCGATCGACGGGGGTCCGACCAGCCCGTACAACGGCCCGGGCGCCCAGCCGAACCGCTAGCCCTTGCACCATTTCGATCGCATCGACGGCGCACTTCATGCCGAAGGCGTGCCGCTGGAAGCGCTCGCCGGGGCGGTCGGCACGCCGGCCTATGTCTATTCAACCGCGACCCTGACGCGGCACTACAGCCTGCTGCGCGCGGCGGCCGACGCGCATCGCGGTGCCTTGGGCGACGCCCTGATCGCCTTCGCGGTCAAGGCCAACTCCAATCTGTCAGTGCTGGCAACCCTGGCACGGCTGGGCTGCGGGGCCGACACCGTGTCCGAGGGCGAAATCCGTCGGGCCCTGAAGGCCGGAATTCCCGGCGAGCGGATCATCTTCTCCGGCGTGGGCAAGACCGATGCCGAACTGGCCTTCGCTATCGAGGTCGGCGTCCGCCAGATCAATGTCGAGAGCGGTGCGGAACTGGAGCGACTGATCGCGATCGCGGCCGCCAAGGGTTCAGCCCCGGCCATCGCCATCCGGGTCAACCCGAAAATCGGCGCCGGCGGCCATGCGAAAATCACCACCGGTGGCGCGACCGACAAGTTCGGCGTGCCGGTCGAGGAGGCGATCGACCTCTACGCCCGCGCCTCGGCCTCGCCGCATCTGACGCCGGTCGGGCTGGCCTGCCATATCGGCAGCCAGATCATGTCGCTGGCACCGATGGAGGCCGCCTTCCATACCCTGCGCGAGATGGTCCTGACCCTGCGCGCCAACGGCCATTCAGTCACCCGCCTCGACCTCGGCGGCGGACTGGGCGTGCCCTATCACGGCCAGACGGACACGCCCTCAATCGCCGACTACGCCGCCATGTGCGCGCGCGTGCTGGAAGGCCTGGGGGTCGAGGCGGCGTTCGAGCCGGGCAGGCTTCTGGCCGCCAACGCCGGCCTGCTGCTGAGCCGTGTCATCCAGGTCAACCAGCGCACCGGTTCTCCAGAGGAAGGGGGCGGCCGCCGCTTCCTGGTTCTCGACGCCGGCATGAACGACCTCATGCGCCCCGCGCTGTACGACGCCTTCCACGACCTGGTGCCGGTGCGACCGCGCGAGGGCGAGCTGCGAGCCTATGATCTGGTCGGTCCGATCTGCGAGTCCACCGACATCTTCGCTCGCGACCGCATGCTGCCGCCGCTTGAGGCGGGCGATCTGGTCGCCTTCATGGGGGCCGGTGCCTATGGGGCGGTGCTGGCCAGCGAGTATAATTCGCGGCCGCTGGTCCCCGAAGTGCTGGTGGACGGCGACCGTTGGGCCATGGTCCGGTCGCGGCCGAGCTACGAGGACATGTGGGCCCGCGAGCCCCGGGCCGACTGGCTCTAGTCCAGCGCGCACACGTCCGGCAGGCCGCGCAGAGCCCCCGCGTGATCCAGCCCGTAGCCCACCAGAAAGCGGTTCGGTGCCTCCCAGCCAACGAAGTCCGGTTCCGGCGCGCGCGGCAAAGGCCAGGGCTTCTTGGCGAAGACCACCGTCAACACCTCCGACGCCCCATTCTCCCGGGTGATCCGCACCGCCTCGGCCAGCGACAGGCCGGTGTCGAACACATCGTCGATGATCAGCACCCGGCGGCCGGTGATCGGGCGCTGGAAGGGCGCATAGACGTCGATCCGGCCCCGGCTCGACTGTTCGTCGCCGTATGAGGCCAGCCACAGGGCGTCAAAGCGGACGTTGCGCCCCAGCCGCGACAGGGCGCGGGTCAGGTCGGCGGCGAACCACAGCCCGCCGGTCAGCAGGACGGCGGCGACGGTCTCGTCATCGATCACGGGGGCGATCTGCGCCGCCAGCTCGGCGACGATGCGCTGAACCTCGGCTTCGGGCAGAAGGATGGTGGGCTTGGGGGAGTCAGCCATTCGAGGCGGATACCGCCTCGACCCCCTGTGTGTCCACCGCGGGAACGGCGTCGATCGGATACATGTTCATCGGTGCCGGGCCCTCAGGCGACAGGGCGGGGCGCAGGCCGGCCTCTGCCTCGTGCAGCGGCGTGGCGGGTTCATGGACGGCGGGCGGTGCCGCGCGACGCGTGTCGGATCGAACCGGCGCGGCATGGGCCGGCTCCGGGCGCGCCACAGGGTCATCCAGCACGAAATCGACGCCGATTCCCTGCCCCCGGGCACCCGGGTCGGCGATGACGGCGGCGAAGCCCTGCACCTTGCCCGGCAGGACCGGGGCGGCGTCGATCCGCACCACGGCATGGCCGATCTCGGCCCCCTGGGCGTCCAGCAGGGCCACCCGCACCGGCGGGGCGGTGCGCTCATCGTCACGCACGTTCCTGAGCGCGCCCGAGACCAGCACCTTGCCCGGGTCATTGGGCAGGGGTTTGGCGGTGATGGCCTCGAAATCCAGGCCGGTGGGATTCACCGTCAGGCCGACGGCGGCATAGGCGGCGGCCGCGCGCGGGGCCATCTCTACGACGTCGACGCGGAACAGCCAGGCGCTGGCCAGAAGGGCGGCGAAGCCCGAGGCGATACCGGCCCAGACCACGCCGTGCGTCGCGGCGCGGCGCAGGCGGCGCTGCTGTTCGGCGCGGGCCCGGAAGGCCTTGGGCAGTTCCGGCGCGGGCGTTTGCGCGAGCGATTCGGGTTCGGCCTCTTCGCGGGGCGCGAAACTGGGGGCCTCGGCGGGCGTCGACGAGACCGACAGTTCCAGCGGCTCGTCCAGCGTGGCCCGCCAGGTATGTTTGCAGTCCTTGCAGCGCACGGTGCGGCCGCCGGGCCCGATGGCCTCATCGGGGGTAAAATAGCTGGTGGCGCAGGACGGGCAGGTCAGTATCATGTCGGCTGACTGCGAGGCTCTTCGCCCCCTCCCGTCGCGGTGCGAACCGCGTCCTGACCCAAAATCGATGCCCGTCCAGCCCCGCCGCGCCACACCATCCGCCCCCGCGACCGACACCGTCCGCCTGTCTGGCGTGGGTTTCGGCTATGCGGCGACGCACCGCGCGCTGCGGGACGTTAACCTCACCTTGCCATCCGGCTCTTTCCACTTCCTTACCGGGGCGTCCGGAGCGGGAAAGTCGACCCTGCTGAAACTGCTGACGTTGCAGGAAAGACCCGATGCCGGGAGCCTGCATCTGTTCGGCGAGGACGCCGGCCAGGCCCCCCGCCGCGACCTGCCCGCGTTCAGGCGGCGCATCGGCGTGGTGTTTCAGGACTTCCGCCTGCTGGACCACCTGTCCGTCTTCGAGAACGTCGCCCTGCCGCTGCGGCTCGCCGGGGGGCGAGCGGACAACTATGCCGCCGATGTCGGGGAGATGCTGGACTGGGTCGGCCTCGGCGACCGGATGAACGACCGGCCACCCTCGCTGTCGGGCGGCGAGCAACAGCGGCTGGCCATCGCCCGTGCCGTGGTGGCCGGGCCGGAGCTGATCCTGGCCGACGAACCGACCGGCAGCGTCGATGCGAAGATGGGCGAGCGGCTGCTGAAGCTGTTCCAGTCGCTGAACCGGCTGGGCGCGACCGTCCTGATCGCCAGCCATGACGAGGCCTTGGCCCTACGCTCCGGCGCGTCGGTGCTGCGCCTCGAAGGCGGCCGACTGAGCGGGGGCCCGGTATGATCCGCCGCCTGTTCACTCGTCGCCCCGCCCTGCTGCCGCGTGACGCGGGCGGCGAGCCGTGGCTGGTGTCGCTGATCGCCGTCCTGTGCTTCCTGGCCTGCCTCTCGGCCGTCGGCGCGGCCGCCGCCGACCGCGCTGCCCACGGCTGGGCTCGCCAGTTGCGCTCCGAGGCCACGGTCCAGGTCCGGCCGCGCGTCGGCGAAACCGGGGCCGAGGCCGCCGCCCGCGCCGCCGAAACCCTGTCCGGCGTCCCCGGCGTGGCCGAGGCCGAGGCCATGGACCGCAAGACCGCCGAGGCCCTGCTGCGCCCCTGGCTGGGGGACGCCGTCCTGCCCGATCTGCCGATTCCGCATCTGGTCACGGTGCGGTTGGACACGGCCGGGCCGGCCAGCGCCGTCAGCCTGAGCCGCGCCCTCGCCTCGGCCGGGCTGGACGCCACCCTCGACGACCACAGCCTGTGGCGCGGCGAGGTGGAGCGGTCGGCCGCCTTGATCACCATCCTGGCCCTCGCAGCCTTCGGGCTGACCGCCGGCGCGGCGGGGGCGGCGGTGGCCTATGCCACCCGCGCAGGCATGGCCGCCCAGGCCGGGGTGATCGAGACGCTGAGCCTGAACGGGGCCTCGGACAGCGCCATCGCCGGCCTGTACCAGACGCGCTACGGCCTGCTCGCCGCGGCGGCCGGCGGGATCGGGGCCGTGGCCGCCATGGTGCTGGTCGCGAGCCTGCGGTTTCTCGGCGGGGCCGAAGGCGTGACGCCCGCCCTGCCGCTCATGTGGAGCGACCTGTTGCTGCTCTCGCCATGCCCGCTACTGGCCGCTACGGTGGCGCTTGCGGCGGCGCGCTTCATGGCGCTGGCGCGACTGAAAGGGCGTCACTAGGTTAAGCGCATGAAGTTTCTGACTTTCATTGCGATTCTGGCCCTGATCTGGCTGATCGGCCTGTTCGCCTTCGCCGATCGGGTGCGCGGCTATACGCCCGCGCCCGAGCCCGAGCGGGCCGACGCCATCGTGGCCCTGACCGGCCCGTCGGCCGAGCGCGTCAACGCGGCCATCCGGTTGCTGGAACAGGACAAGGGCGAGCGCGTCCTGATCTCGGGCGTCAACCGCGAGGTCCGCCGCCAGGAACTGCGCGCCCTGACCCCGGGCTCCAACAAACTGTTCAACTGCTGCGTCGACCTGGGTTTCGAGGCCGAGGACACCATCGGCAACGCCCAGGAGATCGCCGCCTGGGCCGACGCCAAGGGCTATGACAGCCTGATCGTGGTCACCTCGGACTATCATATGCCCCGGGCCCTGACCGAGATCCGCGCCGCCGCGCCGGGCGTCCGCCTGACTCCCTATGCGGTCGAGACGCCGTCGCTGGACAATTCGCGTTGGTGGAGGGCCGCCGTCACGGCCCGGCGGATGACCCTGGAGTATGTCAAATACCTCGCCGCCCTCGGCCGGGCCATGATCGGCGGCGAGCGGCCGGCGGCGGACGCAGCCCCCTCGGACGTTCCTGTCCAGAAAGCCGCCTGACGTGACCAGCCTGCGGTCCCTGCTGTTCGTCGCCTGGCTGTATCTGTCGCTGGTGCTGTATTCGGTCGGCCTGTCGCCGGCCCTGCTGATGTCCTACCGCCCGGCCATGTGGGTGGTCCGCCACTGGGCGAAATTCTGCCTGTTCGGCCTGCGCTGGATCGCCGGGGTCAAGGTCGAGTTCCGGGGTCTGGAGCATATGCCGGTCGGGGCCTGCCTGATCGCCGGCAAACACCAGTCGATGCTGGACGTCATCGCCCCCTTCGCCCTGCTGCCGGACAATTGTTTCATCATGAAGAAGGAGCTGGCCCCCCTGCCCTTCTTCGGCTGGTTCGCGGTCAAGACGAAGATGATCGCCGTCGACCGCTCGGCCCATTCCAAGGCGCTGAAGGACATGGTCCGGCAGGCGCGGCTGCGCTTCGCCGAGGGCCGCCAGATGCTGATCTTCCCCGAGGGCACGCGCGCGCCGGTCGGTGCCGCGCCCGACTACAAGCCCGGCATCGCCGCCCTCTACCGCGACCTCGACACCGCCTGCACCCCGATGGCCACCAACTCCGGCGTCCACTGGCCCGCGCACGGCTTCCGTCGTTATCCGGGGACGGTAGTCTATGAGTTCCTGCCGGCCATCCCCGCAGGGCTGAAGCGGGCGGAATTCATGGAGCGGCTGGAGCGGGAGCTGGAGGGGGCGTCGAATGCGCTGCTTTTCCGGGATCCTACCGCAGCGCCTCCCATGCCAGCGCATGCACCCGGTCCCGTCCCAGCGCCGCAGCCATAGGCGGTTCCTCGAACAACCCCGCGATCGCCGGGTCGCGCACATCCAGCCCGCCGGTGAACGCCCCGAACGCCGGCAGGATCGCGCGCCGTCCGTCCGTCACGAAACACGGCCGCCGCACGCCGCGTCCATGCGCCGCCACCCGCGCGGCCGGGTGCAGGTGGCCGGCGATCTCGCCGGGCTGGACGCCCGGCTGAGGCTCGTGAATCAGGCGCAGGGAGCCGAGCGCCATGGTCTCGACCACCTCGCCGACCAGGTCGTCCATGGCTCCGGCCAAGGCGGCAATGTCGTGGTTGCCTTCCAGCCAGATCCAGTCGCGGCCCGCCGCCAGCCGGTCGAGCCGGGCCTTGTCGTCGGACGCCATCCGGCCGACCGACCTGGAGTCATGAAAGCTGTCGCCCAGCAGAACCACCGCGGCCGGCGACAGCGCCTCGATCTCGGCCTCCAGCCGGTCGAGCGTCGCGCGGCTGTCATAGGGTGGCAGCATCTGGCCCCGCGCGGCGAAGGCCGAGCCCTTTTCGAGATGCAGGTCGGCGGCGATCAGGGTCCGATGGTTCAGCACCCACAGCGCCCCCGAGCAGCGCAGCACGCAGGGCTCGCCCTCGATATGCACCCGCAGGCCGCCGCTGGGGCAGCGCGCGGGGGAGAGGAGATTTCTCAAGGCGGCGTTCATCGTCCTTCCCCCCTTGCGGGGGAAGGTGGCTCGCGGAGCGAGACGGATGGGGGGTCTGGTTCAGCACACAGGCGGTCGGACGATGAGCGGGCCGCCGACACACCCCCCATCCGGCCCTGACGGGCCCCCTTCCCCCGCGAGGGGGGAAGGGAGACGTTGATCCTGCTCACGCCATACCCTCCAGCCCTGGGGCATCCGCCATCACCTCGGCGATGAGCGTCTCCTCATCGAAGCCATAGGCGCTTGCGTCGAGGATCATCTCGGCCGCCTGGCCGCCGCCGACGCGTTCGCGGCCGATCTGCACCAGCACCGGCACGCAGAAGGGCGAGGGTCGCTCCAGCGGCACATGCCGGATCTGCCCGCGAATCCGCTCCAGCAACTGGCCCAGCCGCGCGACGTCCAGCAGGCCCGCGGCCGCATCAGCGCGGGCGGTCTTCAACAGCAGATGATCGGGTTGGTGGCGGCGGAGCACGTCATAGATCAGGTCGGTGGAAAACGTCACCTGCAGCCCCGACTTCTCGGACCCCGGCTGGCGTCGCTCGATCAGGCCCGAGATCAGGGCGCAATTGCGGAAGCTGCGCTTCATCATGAAGCTCTCCTCCAGCCAGCTTTCCAGATCATCGCCCAGCATGTCGGGCTCGAACAGGGCGTCGAGGTCCAGGCCATCCATCGGTTTGATCGACCAGATGGCCAGCGAATAGTCGGTGCAGACAAAACCCAGCGGCCCGACCCCCAGCCGGTCCAGCCGCCGCGTCAGCAGCATGCACAGCGTCGCATGCGCCAGCCCCCCCTCGAATGGATAGGCGATGAGGAAATGCCGGGACCCGCGCGGAAACGTCTCGACCAGCATGGTCTGCGCGTCCGGAATGACCGAGCGCGCCGCCTGCAGCTCCAGCCACTCCTGCACGTCGGGCGGCAGCACCCGCCAATGGTCGCGGTCTTGGATCAGAGCCCGCACCCGGACGGCCAGCGAGGTCGACATGGGGAATTTCGACCCGCCCCACGAGGGAATCTTCGGGTCCTTGTCCTGCGCATGCGTCACCAGGGCGTCCATGCCGTTGATGCCCTGGAAGGCCCAGACCTGACCGGCGAAGATGAAGGTGTCGCCGGGCGTCATCTGCTCGAAATAGCTCTCCTCGGCCTCGCCCACCTTGCGGCCGCCCATCAACTGTTTCGCCGCCCCGCCGCGCCGTGAGGCGACCCGCACATTCAGGGTCGCCGCCGCCACGATGGTCCCGACATTCATCCGGTGCCGCTGCGCCGTCTGGGCGTTGCGGACGGTCCACCGGCCGTCCTGCGTGCGGACGATCCGCGCGAACCGCTCATAGGTGCGCAGGGCATAGCCGCCGGTGGCCACCAGATCGACCACCTCCTCGAACTGTTCGTACGTCAGGTCGCGATAGGGGCCGCAGCCAGTGATCTCGTCATAGAGATCGGTCAGGGCGAAGGGCTCGGAACAGGCGCAGCCCATGATGTGCTGGGCTAGGGTGTCCAGCGTGCCCGTATGCACCGGCTCCCAGTCGAAGGTGTTCTCGGCCACCGCCTCGCGCGCGGCCTGGCACTCCAGCATCTCGAAGCGGCTGGCCGGCACCATCAGGGCGCGCGATGGCTCGTCGAGCCGGTGATTGGCCCGGCCGATCCGCTGCACCAGCCGCGACGCTCCCTTGGGCGCGGCCATCTGGATCACCAGATCGACGTCGCCCCAGTCGATGCCGAGATCCAGCGTCGAGGTACAGACCACCGCGCGCAGATCGCCCCGGGCCATCGCCGCCTCGACCTTGCGCCGCTGCTCGGCCGCCAGAGAGCCGTGGTGCAGGCCGATCGGCAGACTGTCGTCGTTGATGGCCCAAAGCTGCTGGAACACGAACTCGGCCTGCCAGCGGGTGTTGACGAAGATCAGCGACATCCCCGCGCCCTTGATCACCTCATAGACCTCGGGGATGGCGTGCTGGCCCGTGTGGCCCGCCCACGGCACGCGGCCCTCGCTGACGAGGACGTCCACCACCGGCGGCGCGCCGGGGTCGCCGCGGACGATCACCACATCGCCCTTCCCCCCTTGCGGGGGAAGGTGGCTCGCGGAGCGAGACGGATGGGGGCTGCCGGCTGCACTTCCAACTTCGCAGATCGTGTCGCGGACCGAGCCCCCATCCGAGCCGCTTCGCGGCCCACCTTCCCCCGAAATGGGGGAAGGAGATAACCATGAGGCGATCATCTCAGGATCATCCACCGTCGCGCTTAGCGCCACCCGCCGCATCCCCGGCGCGAACGACTGCAGCCGCCCCAGACCCAGAGACAGCAGGTCCCCCCGCTTGCCGCTCCAGATCGCATGGACCTCGTCCAGCACGACGCATTTCAGATCGGCGAAATAGGCCCGCGCCCCGTCCCAGGCACAGAACAGGGCCAGCTGTTCGGGCGTCGTCAGCAGGATGTCCGGCGGGGTCTCGCGCTGGCGCGCCTTCTTCGACTGTTTGGTATCGCCGGTGCGGCTCTCGACATGGATGTTCAGCCCGATCTCGCGGATCGGCGTCATCAGGTTGCGCTCGACGTCGGTGGTCAGGGCCTTGAGCGGCGACAGATAAAGGGTGTGCACGCCCGAACCCGGCCCGAACGCCGGCCTCGGTCCGCGCTCGGCCAGCTCAACCAGCGACGGCAGGAACCCCGCCAGCGTCTTGCCGCCGCCGGTCGGGGCGACCAGCAGGGCATGCGACCCGGCCTGGGCGGCTGCGATCATCTCCAGCTGGTGTCGGCGGGGCGACCAGCCGCGCCGCGCGAACCAGTCGGCGAAGAGGGGCGCCAATCCTGGCGTCGAAAGCGTTGCGGGAGCGGGCGGCGACGTCACCTCGCGCCTATAGCATGTTCCCGTTCCGTTTCACGCCCCGAACGGCTATCTAGAGAACGTGTCCACCGACTCCCTCACCTCCCCCTCGGCCCTGACCGGGACCGAGCCATGGCTGGTCCTGCCGCCGGCGCTCGCCATTCCGCCGGGCGCGGGGGCGATCTGCGACGCCGACGGGCCTCGGAGGATCGGGCGCGGCGCGGCCGAGGGGGCGTTTACCACCGCGCCCGTCATGGTCGCCCACGCCAGCCTGACCGCGCGTCGCCTCGGCATCGCCCCGCCGTCCCGGTCCGCCGAGCTGCTGGACGTGCTGGAACTGTTCGCCTTCGTGCGCCCCGCCCGCTTCTGCGCCCCCTCGCCCAGCGGCCTGGCCCTGGCCATGGGCATGAGCGAGCCCAAGGGGGCGGAGGCCCAGGCCGAGGCCCTGCGTCACGCCGCCGACGGCCTGCTGCGCGAACTGGCAGATCCGGCCTATCCGGACCGCGAGGCCGCCTTCACCCTCGCCGAGACCCTGGGCCGCGCCGGCTGGTCCTGGGCCTGGCGGGTGTCGGGGGCCTTGCAGCATATGCCGATCCGCGAACGCCAGCATCGCGGCAGCGGGCTGGACGCCTGGTCCCGCCTGCCGGAATGGGAGGACGAGGCCCCGCGCGGCGAGGCCGGGTCGGCCCCGGTCGACAGCGAGAGCGCCCGCATCCGGCTGGAGAAACTGCTTCAGGCCTCGGGCCTCGACGAGACCCGCCCGACCCAGTCCGACTATGCCGCCGAGGCCGCCTACGCCTTCTCGCCGCGCAACGAGGAGGGCCGTCCGCGATTCCTGCTGGCCGAGGCGGGCACGGGCACGGGCAAGACCCTCGGCTACCTCGCCCCCGCCAGCCTGTGGGCCGAGCGCAATCAGGGCGCCGCCTGGGTCTCGACCTACACCCGAGCCCTGCAGCGCCAGATCGACCGCGAGAGTGCGGCCCTGTGGCCCGATCCGGTCGAGCGCAAGAAGAAGACCGTCGTCCGCAAGGGGCGCGAAAACTACCTCTGCCTGCTGAACCTGCAGGACATGGTGCAGGCGGCCCAGCTGGGGAACGGTGACCTGATCGGCATGGCCCTGGCCAGCCGCTGGGCAATGCATACGCGCGACGGCGACATGACCGGCGGCGACTATCCCGGCTGGCTGCCCGGCCTGTTCGCGACGGGGCCCAGCCATCAGGCCAGCGCCGCCAATCTGGTCGACCGGCGCGGCGAATGCGTCCACGCCGCCTGTCCCCACTACCGCAGCTGTTTCGTCGAAAAGACCATCCGCGCCAGCCGCCGGGCCGACCTCGTCGTCGCCAACCACGCCCTCGTCATGACCCAGGCCGCCTTCGACGGGGCCCGCTCGGCGCGCGGCCTCAAACAGGACGGCGAGACGGCGGCGCTGAAGCGGATCGTCTTCGACGAGGGCCACCACCTGTTCGACGCCGCCGACAGCGCCTTCTCGGCCTGCCTGTCCGGTCAGGAAGCGGCGGAACTGCGCCGCTGGCTGCGCGGGCCCGAGGGGCGCGGGCGGCGCGGACGGGGTCTGGAGCAGCGGCTCGGCGACCTCTGCGCTGACAACGAGGCGGCGACGAAAGCGCTTCAGGACGCCGTCCGCGCCGCCGCCCAGCTGCCCGGCGAGGGCGTCTCGGGCCGCATCGCTCCGGCCTCGGGCGAGGTCAATCCGGTCGGGCCGATCGAACGCTTCCTGCTGGCCGCGCTGGAACAGCTCCGTGCACGGACATCGGAGAACGCTTCGGGCAGCGGCGTCGAGTTCGGCATGGAGTGCTCACTGCGGCCGGTTACCGAGCCCGTGCTGGAGGCTGCGCGCGAGGCGGCCCAGGCGCTGGCCGCCGTCGAGGCCCCGCTGCTGGCCCTGTCGCGGCATCTGGAGGACATCCTCGACGACGAGGCGGCCGACCTCGACGGTGCCTCGCGCGCCCGGATCGAGGGGGCCCTGCGCGGCCTCGACCGCCGCGCCCGCATGACCCTGCCCGGCTGGCGCTCCATGCTGGCGGCCCTGGAGGTCTCGTCCGACGAACCCGACCCGGACTTCCTCGACTGGCTGTCGGCCGAGGCCGCGTTCGGCCGGATCATGGACGTGGCCCTGCGCCGCCACTGGATCGACCCCACCGTGCCGCTGGAGGCCGCGGTCATCATGCCGGCCCACGGCGTGCTGGTGACCAGCGCCACCCTGTCCGATCCGAACGCCGACGATCCCTTCGACATGGCCCGGCTGCGTACCGGCGCGGCCCGGCTGATCGAGCCGGCCCGGACGCTGAAGGTCGAAAGTCCGTTCGACTATGCCGCCAACGCCCGGGTGATCGTCGTCAACGACCTGATCAAGGACGACACACGTCAGACGGCCGCGGCCATGCGCGAACTCTTCCTCGCAGCGGGCGGCGGCGGTCTCGGCCTGTTCACCGCCATTCGCCGGCTGAAGGCGGTCTATGAGCGGCTCGGTCCGGATCTGGCGAAGGCGGGCCTGCCCCTCTACGCCCAGCATGTCGATCCACTCGAGGTAGGGGCGCTGGTCGACATCTTCCGCGCCGAACAGGACAGCTGCCTGCTGGGCACCGACGCGGTCCGGGACGGCGTCGACGTACCGGGGCGGTCCCTGCGCATCCTCGCCTTCGACCGCGTGCCCTGGCCCCGGCCCGATCTTCTGCACAAGTCCCGCCGTCTTCGTTTCGGCGGCGAGGGGGCCGGCGGACGTAATTTCGACGACGCCCTGGCTCGCGCCCGCATGGCACAGGCGTTCGGCCGCCTGATCCGTCGCGCCGACGACAAGGGTGTCTTTGTGATGCTCGACGCCGCCGCCCCGACCCGTCTGTTCGCCAGCCTGCCGCCGGGCACCGAGGTCCAGCGCATGGGACTGGCTGAGGCCGTCGAACAGGTTGGCGCGTTCCTCAAGGCAGACTAGACGGAGCCCTGATGACCGATCCACACCCGACACCCCCCCGCCATTCCCGCCGCAGCCTCGCCACGCCCTTCATCATCGTCGGCCTTATGCTGGCGGCCTGGACGGGCTGGTGGTTCTATCTGACGCACCAGATCGAGACCCGGCTGGACGCGCAGATCGTGGCCCTGCGCCAGGACGGCTGGCGCATCAGTTCGGCCTCGCGGACGATCACCGGCTGGCCGTTCAGGGCGCGGGTGTCGCTGCCGCACGCCGACATCCTGGCCCCCTCCGGCCACGGGATCGCGGCCCCGGAACTGATCGCCGAGGCCAGTGCCTACAATCCCGACAAATGGGTTGTTATCGCCCCCGACGGCCTGACCCTGACCCGCGCCGACAAGGGCAAGGTCGGGATCGCTGGAGATGGCCTGCGTCTCAGCGTCAGTCATCTGCGCGAACGCTTTCCCGATCTGCGGGTCGAGATGATCCGCCCGACCTTTACCGCCCACCGCGATGCGCAGCCCTTCCCCATCGCCTCGGCCGACCGGATCCTGCTCAATGTCCGGCCGCACCTGACCAACGGCCGCGCCGCCACCGACGAGATGGACGTGGCGTTCGAACTGGTCGATGCGCGCGGCCGCCCCGGCGGCCCGGTCGAGGGGGCGACGCGTCAGGGCCGTCTGACGGCCCGGATCGAAGGCACGGTGGTCAACGCCAGCAAGCTCAGCGGCATGGACAGCGCCGGCGTCTTCGCCGCCTGGACGGCCTCGGGCGGCCGTTTCACCGCCATCAAGGGCGAGCTGGAAGCCGGCGAAAGCCGCGCCCATATCGAAAGCACGGTCCTGTCCGCCGACGCCGATGGGCGGTTACAGGGTGATGTCGCCCTGAAGGCCGAACAGCCGATGGCCGCGATCTCCGGTCTGGCCAGCTCCCGCTCGGGTTCGGTCAACCGTTTGGGGGCCACCGGGGCCGCCGCGGCCACGGCCGCCTCCGGAGACCGGGGTGTCGATCTGGTCATCCAGTTCCGCGACGGACGCACCTGGCTGGGGCCGTTCGCCCTGGCCCCGGCGCCGAAGCTGTTCTGATGCCGCCGCAGCCGTTGATCGAGCCCGAGGCCGATGCCGAACGGCTGGGCCTCGACCGGGCGATCGCCGACGCCGTCCGCGCCCGGCTGGCGTCGGGCCCACGGCCCTCTGCCGACGCCGACGCCATTGCCTTGCGACAGAGCCTGCAAGGCCTGGCCCCCGCCGAAGCCTCGACCCTGCGCGCGGTGCTGGGACGGATCGACGCGGCCGCGGGCGCGCCGCTGGTGGTCTGGGGGTCGGCCAGCCAGACCCTCGCCGCCGATCGCCACGGTCTGACCGCCCGCACCGCCGCCGACCCGGATCAGGCGCTCGCCGTCGTCCGTGACGGAGCCCGCGCCCTGATGGACCTGTCGCCATCGTCCGGATGGTGGGGCCGACTGCTGGCCGAGCCCGCCCTGAGGGTCGTGGGGGCCCTGCCGGACGACCGTCACGGCCTGCCGCGCGCCCTGGTGGTGCAGCAGGCCCGGCCCGGCCCGACGGGCGACGACCGCACCTTCTGGACCACCGACAGCGCTGCCCCGAGCGCCACCATCGTCGAGGCCCTGGCCGCCGCCGGCCTGATCGCCAGCCCGTTGATGGCGGCGGGCGGCTTGAAGCTGTTCATGCTGGCGGGCTATGTGCAGGCCGAGGACGGGCGGCTTTCATCGGCACCCGGCGGCCTCAGCGGCGTGATCGGCGCCGCGCCCGTATTCTGAAAGCCCTCATGACCGACGCGCCCCACACCGCTCCCGCCCCCAAGCCCGGTATCCTCGACATCGCCCCCTATGTCGGCGGCAAGTCGCGCATCGAGGGCGTGGCCACGCCGATGAAGCTGTCGTCCAACGAAAACGCCCTGGGTGCCGGCGCAAAGGCCCGCGCCGCCTATGAGGCCTCGGTCGCCAACATCCACATGTACCCCGACGGCCGGGCGACGAAACTGCGCGACGCGGTGGCCGAACACCACGGTCTGGAGCCCGAGCGGCTGATCTTCGGCAATGGCTCGGACGAGGTCTTCGCCCTGCTGAACCAGACCTATCTGACGCCGGGCGACAATATCGTCAGCGGCAAATACGGCTTCCTCGCCTACCGCATCAGCGCCCTGGCCAACCAGGCTTCGGTCAAACTGGCGGCCGAACCCGACTTCCGCCTGACGCCCGAAGCCATCCTGGCCGAGGTCGATGAGCGCACCCGCATCGTCTATGTCTCGAGCCCATCCAACCCGACCGGCAGCTACAACACCGCCGCCGAAATCCGCGCGCTGCACGAGGGCCTGTCGCCCGACGTCCTGCTGGTCATCGACGAGGCCTATGCCGAATTCGTCGCCGAGCCGGACTGGGAGACCAGCTTCCCCCTCGCCCGCGACGCCGCCAACATCGTCGTCACCCGGACCTTCTCCAAGCTTCACGGCCTCGGCGGCCTGCGCATCGGCTTCGGCTATGCACCGCTCAAGGTGGCCGAGGCGGTCGACCGCATCCGCCTGCCGTTCAACGTCTCGATTCCGGGGATCGAGGCCGCCGTCGCCGCCCTGGGCGACGAGGCCCATCAGAAGGCATCCCGCGACCTGGTCGAGACCTGGCGTCCGCGCCTGACACAGGCGATCCGCGGCTTCGGCTTCGACGTCTTCCCCTCAGCGGGCAATTTCGTGCTGGTCCGGTTCCGCGACGCCGCCCAGGCGACCGCCGCCAACGACTATCTCAATACAAAGGGCATCATCGTCCGCCCGGTCGGTGGCTACGGCCTGCCCGACTGCCTGCGCATCACCGTGGGGACCGACGACCAGAACCGCGCCGTGATCGACGCGCTGAGCGAGTTCGCGGCGGGGTGATTACTGCCGCCTGAACACCCGGCTCGCCGCCCAGCCGGTGAAGGCCGCCAGCAGGACGCACAGCAGGCCATAGGTCCACGGGCGGCGGTGGGCGAACTCGAAGACGTCGCGCTCGAACCCGACCTTTTCGACCGTCAGGGTCAGATTGCTGACCGACACCGGTTCCCCGTCCTGGAACAGCCAGACCTCGGCGAAATACTGGCCGGTCGGGGCGACGGCGGGCAGTTCGACCTCGGCCCGGAACAGGCCGCGGTCGACGAACTCCACCCCCTCGGGGTCGGTGTTGTAAAGCGCCGCCGCCTCACGCAGCCGGATCACGGCGCGGCGGTAGTCGAGATAGTCCTCGCCCAGCCGGCTGACGACCACGTCGCGCACGCCGTAGCGGGTGACGGTACGGCTTTCGTCAGGGGCGTTGATCCGCAGGTGATCGACGCCGACACCCAGCCGGCGCAGCTGGCCGAAGTCGGCGATGTCGGACAGGGGCCGGGTCGAGGCCGTCATGTAGAAGCCCGGCGCGCCCTCGAACAGCACCGGCCGGCTGTTCAGCCAGACGCCCGTGTTGCGCGTCTTCTTGACCAGACGCACCGGCCCGTCCGGTCCGCGCACGACCACGACCACATCGGCCGGGACACTGCTGGGATTGAAGACCGCGCCATAGAGGA
The DNA here is from genome assembly GCF_049897345.1 of Brevundimonas sp. TWP2-3-4b2. Taxonomy (NCBI): domain Bacteria; kingdom Pseudomonadati; phylum Pseudomonadota; class Alphaproteobacteria; order Caulobacterales; family Caulobacteraceae; genus Brevundimonas; species Brevundimonas sp. TWP2-3-4b2. The sequence continues at coordinate 19,391 of NZ_JAFCWB010000008.1, forward strand.
CGATCGACGCCCCCCGGAAACTGGAATCCACCATGACCCGCGCGTCGGTCATGGCGGCGGCGACGCGCACCTGGTCCGTCGTGCTGGTCGAGCGCTCCGGCGCGGGGGCCGAGATAGCGGGAGGCGGCGGCGGAAGGGCGATCATCGGGCGACCCTCACTGCGCAGTGCCGGGGGCGAAGGCGAACAGGTCGGACGGCCGCACGAACAGTTCCAGCCCCATATAGATGCCGACCGCCAGCACGATCAGCGCCAGCAGGGCGCGCAGTTCCTCGGCCCGGAACCGTCCCGACAGCCGCGCCCCGAACTGGGCCCCGACGACACCGCCCAGCAGCAGCAGGGTCGACAGGACGATGTCGACGGTCTGGTTGCGGCCGGCCTGGAGGATGGTGGTCATGGCGGTGACAATGATGATCTGGAACAGGCTGGTGCCCACCACCACCCCGGCCCGCATCCGCAGCACATACAGCATCGCCGGCACAAGGATGAAGCCGCCGCCCACGCCCATGATCGCCGACATCACGCCCACGAACGTCCCCAGGGCGAAGGGCGGAATGACGCTGATATAGAGCGCCGAACGCGGGAACCGCATCTTCAACGGCAGGCCGTAGAGCCACAGCGGCCGGCGGCGTTCCTTGTGCGGGGCCACTTCGCCGCGCACCCGACGCAGGATCTGACCCAGGCTCTCGTAGAGCATCAGGGTGCCGATCGTGCCGAGGAACAGCAGATAGGACAGGGCCACCGCCAGGTCGGCCTGGCCGAGCAGGCGCAGATAGCGGAACAGCTCGACGCCCAGCAGCGCACCCAGCACCCCGCCGGCGGCCATCAGCGAGCCGATCTTGTAGTCGACGGCCTTCTGGCTGGTGTAGCTGATCACGCCCGAGGTCGAGGAGGCCACGACGTGGCTGGCCTGGCTGGCAACCGCCACCGCAGGCGGGATTCCGAGGAAGATCAGGATCGGGGCCATCAGGAAGCCACCGCCGATCCCGAACAGACCGGACACGAATCCGACCGTCGCGCCCAGCAAAACCAGGAACGGCCAGTTCACCGAAACCTCGGCGATCGGCAGATAGATATCCAAAGGACGCGCCTTCGGCTGGAACTGAAGCTAGGCGCCGGTCAGGCGACAACGGAAGTCTGAGTGTCCTAGACGCCGCGGGCGGTCCCCGCCACCCGATGCGTCAGAAAAGCGTAGCGGTATCGTGTCAGGCGAGTGGCTCGACCTGGAATTTGTCGACCTCGGCGCGGACCTGGGTCCGGGTCGCGGCAGGAAGGGTCTCGGCCAGGCGTTCTGCGGCCGACCGGGCGTCGCCGTCGCCGGCGCGCGCTGCGATCAGGAACCATTTGTAGGCCTGGGCCGGATCGGCCTCGATCGCCTCGTCGCCGGTTTCGTAAAGTTTGGCCACGTTGAACTGGCTGTCGACCAGGCCACGTTCCGCCGCCTTCTTCAGCCACTTCAGCGCCTCGGCATGATCCTGGGCCCCGCCGGTGCCCTCGAACAGATACATGCCGTAGGCGTGCATGCCCTTGGCGTCGCCGCCGTCGGCCGCGCGGCGGGCCCAGACCCGGGCTTCGCGCAGATTGACCGGTACGCCCCTGGACCCGTCCTGATAGAGGCTGGCCAGATGCAGCTGGGCCGCGGTGTAGCCGGTCGCGGCGGCGCGTTTTAGCGTATCGACGCCGCTGGCCGCGTCCGCGTCGAGAAGTTCGACCGCCTGCTGGTAGAGGTCCGCGCCCCGGACCAGATCCTTCGGCGTGGCCGCGGCGGGCAGCACGGCGAGGGCCGCGACAGGCTGGACCTCGGGCTGGCCCGACAGGCCGGGCAGGTTCAACCCGGGAATGTTCAGGCCCGACCCGGTCAGCTGGCCAGTCGCATACGCACCGCCACCCGTCAGCAGAACGGCGATGGCCGACGCACCCAACGCCTTGCGCACCGTGCTGCCTCCGCGCGACGCCTGTTTGTCCAGCCGCTCCTGCAGCTTGGACTTGCCACCGCGCTTGAGGCCGAAACCGGTCCGGGCCGGCGTTTCGGCGGCTTCCGGCGACGCCATGGCAGCGCGGGCGGCGTCGATCGCAAGACGGGTCGAAGAGGCGCGACTCTGGGCCGCCGCGGCGCGCAGGGCGCGCGGGTTCACGAAATCGGTCTCGCCGGCGAAGTCGTCAGGCTCGGAGTCAAACGCCGTCGGGGCCGTAGCCTCCAGCGCGTCCGTAACATCGGCCCCGCCGAAATTCTGGCCGAACGCAAAAGACGCAGGCTCGGTTGTCGGCGGCGCTGTCCTCTCGACGGCGGGCGCGAACGACGGTTCCTCAAGGGCGACGGGATCAGCCGGGCGGCTTCCGAACGGCATCACGGGCGCATCAACCTCGGTCCGCGGACCGCGCATGACCGCATCAAAGATGGCGTCGGCGCTCAGCGCCTCTTCGCGGGGCGTGACCGGTTCCGGTTCGGGCGGGGCAAGATCCGCGGACCAGGCCTGCTGTTCGGCATAGACCGGATCGTTGAACGTCGCCCCGGAGAAGGCACTGGCCGGGATTTCCGGGCCCGGGATGTCGGCGTCCGGGAAGGCCGCATCCGGGAAGGCCGCCGCGCGCCAGTCGGGCTCGACCACCGCCGTCGGGGCTGCCCGGACGGGCTCGGCCCGGCGCTCTATGTTGCCGCGCGCCTCCGCGATCAGGGCGGCCGTGCGTTCTTCGGACAGCCGCATCCGTTCGGCCAGTTCGCCGGACGCGCGGTCATAGCCCTGTTCGATCTTGCTGGAACTGTCAGCCAGCCGCCGGCCGATGTCTTCCAGTGCCTGCTGCGAGCGGCGCTCGGACTGGGCGATGCGTTCGCTCAGACGGTCGGAAATGCGGGTGATCTCGCCGCCTAGTTTTTCCAGCGCCAGGGCGTGGCGATCATCCGCAGCCGTCAGCCGCTGTTCCAGTCCCTGGGCCAGACGGCCCATGTCGCCCTCGACCTTGCGGCCCAGCGCCTGGTTGAGCTGCTCGAGCTGGAGCGGCGCCGCGGTCTCGATCGACTGGACCCGGCCGTTCAGGTTCTGGGCGATGCGCAGGACTTCGCGGCCCATGGCCTCGACGGCCTTGGCCGAACGCTCCTCGGACGATTTGACCTGGTCGCCGATGGACAGGACGGCGCGTTCGATGCGGTCCATCCGGCCTTCGGTCTCGGCGGTGTCGAGCCGCCGCATCATTTCGGCGCGGTTGCTCTCGACCTGGCGGCTCAGGGTCTCGGCCAGCTTTTCAAAGCGGGCGGCCTCGCGGGCGCTCTCGGGCTCGACCCGGCCTTCGGTGGCGCGCAGGCGCTGGTCCAGTCCGGCGAACGAGCGCTCCAGCCCGCGCAGGGCCTCGGTGGTGCGGGTCTGGGCCTGATCCAGCCGCTGGCCGACCTGGGCCAGCAGGTCCGCACCGACACCGGGGCCGGCGGCCTTTTCGACGGCGTCCATGCGCTGGCGCAGTTCGTTGACGCCCGAGCGCTGCCGCTCCTCGATGTCGTAGAGCCGCCCGGCCAGGGCCCCCATGGTGGTCTCGACCTTGCCGAAGGTCTCGGCCGTCTGGGGCCCGACCTCCTGCTCGAAGCGGCGGAGGCGGCGATGGCCCTCGCGCAGTTCCTCGGCGATGTCGTCGATGCGGCGGCCGTGGGTCTTGTCGCTCTGATCCTGGCTGTCGAGCCGGCGCACCAGCCCCGAGACAGCTTGGTCCACACCCTGGATGGCGATGGTCGAGCGGCGCTCGGCGGCTTCCAGACGGGCGGCGATCGCGTCGATCGAGGCCCCCAGACGGTCCAGCTGGTTGTCGGCACCGCCATAGGCGTCGTCCATCCGGCGGCTGCGGCCACGGCGTTCATAGCTGTCAGCGGCGTGCGGTCGGCGCGACAGCGGGACAACGCCTTCGTCGTCGTCGCCATCTTCCATGATGATCGTATTCAGCCACTCGCCCAGCGTCATGCCGGAGCGACGGGCGAGGTCCTTGGCGATCTCGCGCGCCTTGGGCTCGATGCCCTTCACGCTCCACGGCGCGGCTGCGCTCACTGATTCGCCTCCCGACTTACTTGCCGAACGCTAGACGCCAAGATGATGCGTGTAAACGCGTGGTTAACCCCAAGATGTAGCGGTATCCCCAGCTTCCTGTGGACAGCGCTCAGAGCCGATGAATATTTCGGGCCAGCATGGTTAACGCGGGGTGAAGATTAACCTCCCGGCAAGGATTCAGCCCTTGCGTCAGAGGGTCCGGCAGGCCACCTCGCGGCCATGGACATGACGCTCACCCTGGCCCTGATCGGGGCGACCCTCGCCTTGGCCATTTTCGCCGGCTGGCGGGGCGCGAGGCCGTGGGATCCGAGGCGCGGGGTGCGCATGATCCCCTGGCGGCTGATCATGCTGTTGGCCGGGACGGGGATATTCATCTTGCTGATCCACCTCGGCACCCTGCTGGGCGTGCCGCAAAGGCCGTACTGAGGCACCCGACAATGGCTGCGGCCGAATGGCTCCTGCCGGGAACCGGGGTCCGTTCCGGCCATTCCTGATCGACCCCCCGATCAAGGAGACCGCCCCATGGCCGACAAGACCCTGACCGCCGCCGACGCCGAGAAGGAATTCTGGGACCACCTCAAGAAATCCAACACCGGCCTGCTCGGCCTCGACCAGCCGGGCTATCACGCCCAGCCGATGACGGCCTTCCGCGAGGAAGAGACCGGGACGATCTGGTTCTTCACCCGCGACGACACCGACCTGGCCAGGGACGCCGGTGTCGGTTCAGGCCAGAGCGCCATGTTCCACTATGGCTCGAAGGACCAGACAGTCTGGGCCTGCATCCACGGCGAACTTTCAATCGCGCCGCGGAACGCCGAACTGATCGACAAATACTGGAACCCGATCCTCGCCGCCTGGTATCCCGAGGGCAAGGACGACCCGCACCTGACCCTGCTGCGCTTCGACGCCGATGACGGCCGTATCTGGGTCAGCGAAGGCGGCTTCTTCAAATTCTTCTACGAGGTCGCCAAGGCGAACATCACGAAGACGCTGCCGGACCCGGGCGGGGTCGTGGACGTCAATCTGCAGTGAGGTCTTAGGTCGTAGGGCTTGGGTTTCAGGGACGCAGCGCGGCAGGCCCGCGCTGCGCTTCCTAAGCCCTACCCACCAAGCCCTACCCCGCGAAACACCACGCCAGCACGGCCTTCTGGGCATGGATGCGGTTCTCGGCCTCGTCCCAGACCAGCGAGCGCGGGCCGTCGATCACCGCGTCGGTGACCTCCTCGCCGCGGTGGGCGGGGAGGCAGTGGAGGAAGACGGCGTCACCGGCGGCGGCGTCCATAAGCCGGTCGTCGACGCCATAGCCCTCGAACGCCTCGAGCCGCGCCTCATAATCGCCGTCGCCCATCGAGACCCAGGTGTCGGTCACCACCACGTCGGCCCCGGCGACCGCTTCGCGCGGATCGCTGGTCAGGGTCACATGATCCCCACCCCTGGCCAGGTCGCGCAGATCGGGGTGATAGTCGGCGGGACAGGCCACGTTGAAGTGGAAGCCCAGTTTCGGTGCCGCATGCATGAAGCTGTGGCAGACGTTGTTGCCGTCCCCGACCCAGGCGATCGTCTTGCCGGCGATCGGCCCGCGATGCTCCTCGATGGTCATGAGGTCGGCGAGGATCTGGCACGGGTGCGAGCGGTCGGTCAGACCGTTGATGACGGGGACCGTCGAGACGCGGGCGAAGCGTTCGACGTCCTCATGGCTGTTGGCGCGGATCATCACCGCATCGACCATGCGCGACAGGACCCGCGCGGTGTCCTCGACCGGCTCGCCGCGGCCCAGCTGCATGTCGCCGGCGTTGGCGATGATGGAGTCTCCGCCCAGCTGCCGGATGGCAGCGTCGAAGCTGAAGCGGGTGCGCGTCGAATTCTTCTCGAACACCATCGCGAGGACGCGGTCCTTCGCGGGTGCGTCGGCATCCACGCGGCCCTTGGGCCAGCCCTTGCGCGCCGCCTTGCGGGCATGGGCGTCGTCGAGGATGGCCCGCAGGTCTGCGGCTTCGAGCCGATACAGATCGAGGAAGTGTCTGACCATGATTTCCGCTCATCCCGGCGAAAGCCGGGACCCAGTCCTTTTGTGAGGCAACCCGGCCGGGATAAGCCGTCTTGCCAGATATCACCCACCGATCGCCCAAAGCACTGGGTCCCGGCTTTCGCCGGGATGAACGGAAGAATTTTGGATCAAGCCGCCATCTTCGAGCGCGCGTACTCGCAGGTTCGCTCGAACCGTTCGACCGCCTCGCGCGCCTCTTCCAGCGTCAGGTTCAACGGCGGCAGGATGCGGCAGCAGTTGTCGCCACCGCCGGCGATCAACAGGTGCTGTTCGTCCCGCGCCCAGCCCATGAATTCGCGGTTGTTGGGGACCAGCTTGACCCCCAGCAGCAGGCCCTTGCCGCGCACGTCCACGATCACATCGGGGAAGCGCTCTTTCAGACCGTGCAGCTGCTGCTTCAGATAGCCGGCGATCTCGTTGACGTGGGCGAGGGTCTCGGGCTTAGAGATCTCGGCGAAGGCGGCACCGCCCACGGCCATGGCCAGGGGATTGCCGCCGAAGGTCGAGCCGTGCACGCCGACCGTCATGCCGGTCGCCGCCCGCGCGCTGGCCAGGCAGGCCCCGATAGGGAAGCCGCCGCCCAGGGCCTTGGCGATGGCCATGATGTCCGGTGCCATGCCGCCCCACTCATGGGCCCACAGCTTGCCGGTCCGGCCCATGCCGCACTGGACCTCGTCGAAGATGATCAGCACGCCGTTTTCGTCGCACATCTCACGCAGGCCGCGCAGGCAGACCTCGGGAATGGCGCGGCAGCCGCCCTCGCCCTGCACCGGTTCGACGATGATGGCGGCGGTGTTCGGATTGGCGATCGCGGCCTTGAGGGCTTCATGGTCGCCGAAGACCAGCTGGTGGAAGCCCTCCATCGGCGGGCCGAAGCCATTGGTGTAGCTGGGGTTGGCGGCCGCATTGATGGCCCCGTAGGTGCGGCCGTGGAACGAGCCGTCGAAGCCGTAGATGTCGATCCGCTCGGGCTGGTCGTTGGCGAAATGATACCGGCGCGCCGTCTTGATCGCGCATTCGACCGCCTCGGTGCCCGAGTTGGTGAAGAAGACCACATCGGCGAACGATTTTTCACACAGGGCGTCGGCGAGGGCCTCCTGCCCCGGAATCTTGAAGATGTTGGAGACGTGCCACAGCTTCTCGGCCTGGTCCTTGACCGCCTGGACAAGGGTCGGATGGGCATGGCCCAGGGCATTGGTCGAGATGCCCATGACACAGTCGAGGTATTCGGTCCCGTCCGTGGCCCACAGACGCGCGCCCTGTCCGCGATCCACCTCCAGCGGCGCGCGGTTATAGACACCCATCAGATGTTCAGTGGACACGGGGCAGGCCTCCAAAAGCGAGACGGCCCCGGCGCTGGCTGCGACGGGACCGCTTGAAAAAGGGTCAGACCTTGTCGGACGGGGGGCCGGCTTAGTCAACACCGCCCGTGGGTCAGCTCTTCAGCCGCCAGCCCGATTTGAACACCGACCAGCAGGCCCAGGACATGACCAGCGTCAGCACCGCGCTCATCACGACGCCGACCCAAAGGCTGCCCTCGGCGTGGCCGATGAAGCCCGAGCGGAAGCCGTCGATCATGTAGAAGATCGGATTGAAAAGGCTGATGGTCGCGAACGGCTCGGGCAGGTTGTCGACCAGATAGAAGGTGCCGCTGAGGAAGGTCATCGGCATGATCAGGAAATTCTGCACCGCCGCCAGCTGATCGAATTTCTCGGCCCACAGACCGGCGAAGACGCCCAGCATCCCCATCATCAGCGACGCCGTCAGACCGAACCACAGGATGACGGCGATGTTGGTCACGCCCATCTTCGCGAACGGCAGCACGCAGACCGCCGTCACCAGCCCGACCGCGATGCCGCGCGTGGCCGCGCCCAGCGAAAAGCCGATGGTCAGCTCCAGCGGACTCAGAGGCGGCGTCAGAAAGTCGGTCGAGGTGCCCATGATCTTGGCCTGGATCAGGCTGGACGAGGCGTTGGCGAAGGCGTTGTTGAGGATCGCCATCATGATCAGACCCGGGGCCACAAACTCCGCGAACGGCGTGCCGTGCAGCGGCGGCCTGGCGCCTTTCAGCGCCACCACGAAGACCAGCATATAGAGCAGGGTGGTCACCACCGGCGCCGCCACCGTCTGGGCCCCGACCTTCCAGAACCGCCGCACCTCGCGCAGGTACAGGGTCTGCACCCCGATCCAGTTGATGCCGTCATAGCGGCGCGGCTGGGGGGTCGTGCTCGGATCGGTCATGGGCGTGAGATGGGGCAAGGCGAGTGATCAGGCAACAGGCAACAGGCAGCGGGCGGCCGACCCCTCTGTCTGGCGCGCCGTTCTGATGCCTGTTGCCTGCTGCCTGATGCCTCCCTCCGTTAACCATCCCTACATCTGGTTCCTGTGGACGGACTGATTCGCACATCTTGCGTCTGGTAAGAGCTCGTTTACGATTAGTGGTAGGTCGAGGCCTCCGGAGGGGGGACTGGACCCCATATATTGAATCCGAGACCCGGAGGGTTGGCTATGACCGCAGGCTGGACAGAAGACCGCGTCGGCGCGCTGAAGAAGCTCTGGCTTGAGGGCCAGTCGGCCAGCCAGATCGCCAAACAGCTGGGCGGCGGCGTCACCCGCAACGCCGTCATCGGCAAGGTGCACCGCCTCGGCCTGTCGGGCCGCGCCGCCCCGTCGCAGCCCGCGCGCGCCACCTTCCGCCCGTCGCGTCCGCGCCCCGCCCAACCGACCCAGGCCCCGTCGGCCCCGCGCCGCATCGAGGCGGTCCAGCCGCGTCCGGCCGCGCCGCAGCTTCCGGTCGCCATGCCCGACCTGCCCGGCACCGCCACGGTGATGACCCTGGGCGCCCATATGTGCAAATGGCCGATCGGCGATCCGTCCTCGACCGAATTCAGCTTCTGCGGCCGCCGCGCCTCGGAAGGCGTCTATTGCGTCGAACACGCCCGCGTCGCCTATCAGCCGGCGATGAAGCGCGGCGGGGCGACCGACCTGGCCCGCTCGCTGCGGCGCTATATCTAGGGGCGCTATCGCTCGCGACGCGGTCGCTCGCTGCTTGAGCGCCGCGTCCCGGAATTCATTTCTAGCGCTAAGGCCGGCGATCGCCGTCAGCGCCCAAAGAAATGTCATCAACGGCTCCTATTGAGCCGCCCTCCGCCTCAAGGCCGCACCCGCATGCGGCCTTGAGTGCAGGGGCGGGGCTGCGCTTTTCCGGGTTGACGCAGCCCCTCACCCCCGCCTCCGCGACGCAGCGGCTCAGGTGGCTAGTGGCTAGTGGCTAGTGGCTAGTGGATCGCTGCTTCACTGACGGCGGAAGGGCGGCACAGACCGCGCCGTCGCTCCGTTGTTGGCCAGCCACTAGTCACTCGCCACCAATCACTCAGTTCAGCACGCGCCGGTCCCCCGGCACGTCCAGACTGAAGGCCGGGATCGCCACCTCGAACGAACGGCCCGCGTCGTCGGTCATGGCATAGCCCCCGACCATCGAACCGGAAGCCGTGCCGAGCGGGCAGCCCGAGGCATAGGAATAGCTGTCGCCGGGCTGGATCGTCGGCTGTTCGCCGATTACGCCGGGCCCGCGCACCTCCTCGACGTGACCGAGGGCGTCGGTGATCTCCCAGCGCCGGGCGATCAGCTGCACCGGGGCGGCGCTCAGGTTCACGATCTCGACCTGATAGGCCCAGACCCAGCGCCCGCTCTCCGGATCGGACTGGCCCGCCAGATAGCTGGGTCGAACCCGGACCAGGATCCCGTCGGTTTCGGCTTCATAGGCGGGCGTGTCGTGCATCCGTCCATGGTCCAGCAACCCGTCCCCGCGTCAAGCACCGCCGTGCACCGCTCGACAGGGGAGACACGGCGAAAAATCGTGTAAGCCGGACAGATGCAGACCTTCAAATCCACCATCCCGGGCATCCTGCCCTGCCAGTCCATCGAGGCCCTGATCGCCGGCGGCGCGATCGCTTCGGACACCCCGTTCGACGCCGACCAGGTCCAGCCGGCCAGTCTGGACCTGCGCCTGTCCGACGAGGCGTGGCGCGTGAGGGCCTCCTTCCTGCCGGGGAAACGCACCGTCGAGGACCGCATCGCCGATGTCTCAATGCACCGGATCGACCTGTCCGGCGGCGTCGTGCTGGAGCGCGGCTGCGTCTATATCGCGCGCCTGCAGGAGCGGCTGAACCTCCCGAAAGGGCTGATCGCCCGCGCCAATCCCAAGAGCTCGACCGGCCGGGTCGACGTCTTCGTGCGCCTGCTGACCGATCGGGGCGCGAGCTTCGACGATGTGGCCGAGGGCTATGAGGGTGCCCTGTATCTGGAAATTTCGCCCCAGACCTTCCCCATTCTGGTGCGTCCCGGCACCCGTCTGAACCAGCTGCGTCTCAAGGCCGGCGAACCGCCCAAGCTCGAGACCCGCAGTGTCGGCGTCGAGCTTCAGGGCGGCGACGGGGCCGTGGTCGGCTTCCGCGGCCGCCGCCATGCAGGCGTGATCGACCTCGACAATATCGACGGCCATGACCCGCGCGACTTCTGGGAGCCCCTGACCCTGCGCCGTGGCGAGCTGCTGCTGGATCCGGGCGAATTCTACATCCTCGCCTCGTCCGACGACGTCGAGATCCCGGTCGACCAAGCCGCCGAGATGACCCCGATCGATCCGTCGGTCGGCGAGTTCCGCGTCCACTACGCCGGCTTCTTCGACCCCGGCTTCGGCACCGACGAGGCCCACGGTGCCGGCTCCAAGGGCGTGCTCGAGGTCCGCACCCACGACACCCCCTTCCTGCTGGAGCACGGCCAGATCGTCGCCCGGCTGGTCTATGAACCCCTGACCGAACGCCCGACCCGTCTCTATGGCGAGGGCGGCAGCCACTACCAGCGGCAAGGGCTGAAGCTGTCGAAACATTTCCGGCCGTGGGGGTGAAGGGCGAGGGCTTAGGTCGGAGGGCTTAGATCTTGGGGAGGCCGGCCGGCCCCCACCCCTAAGACCCAAGACCTAAGCCCTACGACCTACTCCAGCCGATCCGCCTTCCGCAGATCCGGGAACCACCGCGCCCACAGCCCGGTCGCCGCCAAGGCCCCGATCCCGCCGTACACCGCCGCGCCGATGGGCCCGAGGAAGCGCACCGCCACACCCGAATAGGCCTCGCCCAGTTCGTTGGACGCACCGATGAACAGCATCGACACCGAACTGACCCGCCCGCGCATGTGATCGGGTGTCGACAGCTGGATCAGGGTCTGGCGGATATTGACGCTGATCATGTCCGCCGCCCCGCCCAGGAACAGCACCGCACCGGACAGCCAGACGCTGGTCGAGAGCCCGAAGGTCAGGGTGCAGACGCCGAACACGGCCACCGAGGCGAACATCCATTTCCCGGCGTGTTTCACGATCGGGAACCGGCTCAGATACAGGGCCACCAGCAGGGCTCCCGCCCCGAACGAGGCCCGCAGCAGGCCGAAGCCGACCGCCCCGACATGCAGGATGTCCGCCGCGAAGATCGGCGTCAGCAGGGCGACACCGGCCAGCAGCACCACGATCAGGTCCAGCGAAATGGCACCCAGCACAATCTTGGTCTGCCAGACATAGGCCAGACCCTCCTTGACCTGGTCGACGGGCGAGACGTGGGTCGGGGACGGGGCCGGCTTTCCGCTCGTGCGGATCAGCAGCAGGCTGCCGATGCCGACCGCGAACATGGCCAGGGCGACGCCATAGGCGCCGGGCACCGAGAAGCCGACCAGCACGCCGCCCAGCGCCGGGCCGGCGATGGCCCCCGTCTGGAAGGCGATCGACTGGGCCGCGATGGCGGGCGGCAGGGCGCGGCGTCCGACGACCATCGGCAGGAAGGCCTGGCTGGCCGGGGCCAGAAAGGCGCGCGCCGCGCCGAACACGGCGGCCACCGCCAGCAGTCCCCACAACGGCGGATGGCCGTGAATCGCCATGGCCAGGAAGCCCATGGCGCAGCCGGCCTCGACGATGATCGAGAGGGTGACCGTATTCTTGCGGTCGCGCCGGTCGGCCATGGCCCCGGCCGGAAGCGTCAGCGCCAGAAGCGGCAGGAACTGGCACAGACCGACCAGCCCCAGATACAGGCTGGCCTCGGCGATCGGGTGATCGCGCCGCGCGATTTCATAGACCTGCCACAACAGGGCCGATGACTGGATCTGGATGCCCAGCACCGCCGCCACCCGCCCGACCCACAGCAGGCGGAAGTCGCGGATGGCCCAGGGGCTGGCGGGGCCGTCATGCGGCGGGAAAGGCTGGACCGGTTCGCGGGTCTCGATGGGTTCAGTCACGTTCGCCGGTCGACTTTCGGATAGGGGGTGCCGTCACGATGGAAATAGCCGGCCTCGCGGAAGACCATGTCGAGATCGGGATAGTCGCCCGAGTCGCCCCCCGGCGTCCGGGTTCCGACCTCGAGCAGAACGGCCTCGGCACCGGAACGGTTCTCAAGCCTGTGGCCGTTGGGCACGCCCGCCTGAACCCCGCGCAGTCGGCGGCCCGCAGCACCGTCTCGCCCGCCACTTCTCCCGGCATGCCCTCGACCAGCACCACCTCGCCCGACACCACCCAGACGAACTCGTCCTCGCCCTCGTGCCAGTGCCGCTGGCTGGACCAGGCCCCGTCGGGCAGGCGCAGCAGATTGACGCCAAACTGGTCCAGCCCGACCGCATCGCCCAGCCGCCAGCGGCGGCGGGGCTTGCACGGCCCAGCGAATTCCTCGGGATAGCCCGTGCCGTGTCCGGTGGGCGCGCTGTCGATGTCGATCTGCGGCATGGGGAAGCCTTCTCGCGGTCGTCCGAAACCCGTAAAGCACAGCCTTATGAGCGCCGCATCAACTCCCGTTATCGATCCTGTCGCCCTGACCCGGGACCTGATCCGCAAGCCCTCGGTCACGCCCGCGGACGAGGGGGCGATGGATGTGCTGGAGCGCGCCCTGACGGCGCTGGGCTTCCACTGCCGACGGATGAAATTCGAGAATATCGAAAACCTCTATGCCCGGCGCGGGACGACCTCGCCCAACCTCTGTTTCGCGGGCCATACGGACGTGGTGCCGACGGGTTCGACCGAGGCCTGGTCCTCCGGCCCGTTCGAAGCCGAGGTCAGGGACGGGATCCTCTACGGCCGCGGCGCGGTGGACATGAAGGGCGGCATCGCAGCCTGGGTGGCAGCCGTGTCCCACAGTCTGGCCGCGAGCGAGGTGCCGGGCAGCCTGTCCTTCCTGATCACCGGCGACGAGGAAGGCCCCGCCCTGCACGGCACCAAACGCGTGGTCGAGACCCTGATGGCCGAGGGCGAGGTCATCGACGCCTGCATCGTCGGCGAGCCATCATCGTCACAGGTGCTGGGCGACATGATCAAGGTCGGCCGGCGCGGCTCGCTCAACACCTGGATCACGGTGCAGGGCAAACAGGGCCACGTCGCCTATCCCGACCGAGCCGCCAATCCCGCGCCGGTGCTGGCGAAACTCCTCGCCGCGCTGGACGCCCACACGCTGGACGAGGGCTATCCCGAGTTTCCGCCGTCGAACCTTGAGATCACCACCATCGACATCGGCAATCCGGCCACCAACGTCATCCCGGCCGAAGCGAAGGCCCGGCTGAACATCCGCTTCAACCCGACCCACACCGGCGACGAGCTGATGGCCTGGCTCAACGCCATGGCGGGCGAGGCCCAGGCGGCGTCGGGCCTTCAGATCACCCTCGAGCACCTGTGCTCTGGAAACGCCTTCCTGACCGGGCCGGGCCCCTTCATCGACGGGGTGCAGGATGCGGTCGAGGCGACGATCGGACGGCGCCCCGTGGCCTCGACCACCGGCGGCACATCCGACGCGCGCTTCATCCGCGCCATGTGTCCTGTGCTGGAACTGGGCCTCGTGGGCCAGACCATGCACCAGATCGACGAACGGGTGCCGGTGGCCGAGATCGAGGCGCTGACCGGAGTCTATCGCACGGTGATCCGGACGTATTTCGACCGCGCCTGACGGTCCCTTGTCATCCCGGCCGAACCCCGGCGAAAGCCGGGGGAAGGGCCGGGACGCAGGATCGCAAGACCGTCACCTCCCGGAAGCTGCGTCAGCAGCTATCCGGGAGACAGGTGGGGCCAGGGCTGCCTGCCCCCCGGATAATCGAAGGCGATTTCCGGGGGCGCAATGAGGGGCGGGCACCGTCCCGGATCGCCGCATTCGCGGCGTCCGGGATGACAAGGCAGCTCTAGAACAGCAGGTCGAGCGCCAGCAGGGCAGCCCCGAACATCGCCGCGAAGGCGACCAGGAAATAGAAGATCTCGCGCAGTGTCCCGCCACGACGCTGGAGCCGCATGGGCGGCATCTCGACCGGCAATCGCCTCATCACAGCCTCCTCGAACAACGCGGAAGGATGCGCCGCCTCTGTTGCCGAGGTGTTGAGAAACATGGTTGCCGCCCCGCCCCTGTTTCAGGGCGCGGGCCGCTCGAGGAAGCGGATGGCGCTCAGCACATGGGTCTTCACGCCCAGCGGCAGAATGGCCTCATTGACGTCGAAACCGGGCGAATGGTTCGGCGGCGAGGTGTTGGGATCGACCCCGTCCTTCGACGCGCCCAGATGATAGAAGACGCCGGGCACCACCTGCGACAGATAGCTGAAGTCCTCGGCCACCGTCGTCGGCGGGCTGGCCGCATTGACGTTGCCCGCCCCCGCCGCCTCGGTCAGCACCGGGGCCAGCCAGGCTGACAGGGCCTCGTTATTATAGACCAGGGCCGCGTTCTGGCGGACCTTGAACTCGGCCGTTGCGCCGAAGGTCTCGGCGATATTGTCGATGGCCACGCCCGCCCGCCGCACCAGATCGTCGCGCTGGGCGATGTCGAAGGTGCGCAGCGTGCCCGACAGCGTCGCCTCTTCCGGGATGATGTTGTAGCGGACGCCCGCGTCGACCGTGGCGATGGTGAAGACCGTCGGCGTCGTCGTCGGATCGATGGTCCGGGCGGTCAGGGTGTTGATGGTCTGGATGATCTGGGCCGCCACGGCGATGACGTCGACGCCCTTCCACGGCCAGGCTCCGTGCGTCTGGCGGCCGTGCAGGACGATGTCGACCCGGTCCGAGGCCGCCATGAAGCCCTGGGGCCGATAGAAGACCGTCCCCGGCCGCCCCGGCACGACATGCAGGCCGAAGATGGCGTCAGGCCGCGGATTGTCCAGCGCGCCCTCCTCGATCATCAGGGCCGCGCCGCCCTTGGGCTCGCCCGGAGGCGCGCCCTCCTCGGCCGGCTGGAAGATGAAGACCACAGTCCCGGCGATATCGGCCTTCATGCCCGCCAGCACCTCGGCGGCGCCCATCAGCATGGCGATATGGGCGTCGTGGCCGCAGGCGTGGGCCACAGGCACCGTATTGCCCTGGTAGGTCCCGGTCGCGGTCGAGGCGAACGGCAGGCCCGTCGCCTCCAGCACCGGCAGGGCGTCCATGTCGGTGCGCAGGGCCACGGTCCGTCCAGGCCGGCCTCCGCGCAACACCCCCACGACGCCGGTCTTGCCCACCCCGGTCCGGACCTCAAGACCCAGCGAGCGGAGGTGTTCGGCGACGAGAGCGGCGGTGCGGGTCTCGTTGAAGCCCAGTTCCGGATGGGCGTGGACATCCCGCCGCCAGGCGACGACCCGGGGCATTTCGGCCGCGACCGCCGCCTCGACCCGTTCCAGCGGGACGGGGGCCGTCTGGGCATGCGCCAGACCGGCGGACAGGACCAGCGCCAGGCTGGAGGCGGCGAGCAGGCGTCGGATGGTCATCATGGGGTCCCCGGATACCGAGACGACACCGTGCGCGGACGCATCGCCCTTGCGCAAGAGCCCGGCGCAGGTGATCTCTGGCTCATGGCCCTCAAGATCGCGAAGACCCAATGGCGCGACGTGGTTCTGGTCTGCCGCAAATGCACGAAGAAGCTGGACGGAAAGGGCTTCGGGCCCGACGGCGACAAGACCCTGAAAAAGGCCCTGCGCAAATATCTGAAGGCCGGAAAAGGCAAGAAGGCCGAGCTGGTGGTCAAGGAGACCGACTGTTTCGACGTCTGCCCGAAGCATGCGGTCGTCGCCAACAATACGGCCCGGCCCAAGGCGCTGCTGATCGTTCCCGCCGGCGCAGACCTTTTCGAGGTCAAGGCGCGGCTGGGGCTGGACGATGACCGCCGGCTGAAGCCCAGCTTCAAGGTCGTCGGCGAAGGGTGACCGCATCGCGCGACGGGTCTAAGGCTTCAACGTGAACCTCCGCTCGCCCGCCTTCGCCATCCTCTTCTCCGTCAGCCTGATCGCGGCGGCGGGAAACATGGCGCTGCAGTCGGTGCTGCCCGCCATCGGCCGCGAGTTCCAGCTCTCAGACACCCTGGTCGCGGGGGCCTTTGCCATTTCGGCCCTGATGTGGACCATCGCCTCGCCGTTCTGGGCCCGGCTGTCGGACACCCTGGGGCGCAAGCGGGTCATCCTGATCGGGCTGGCAGGCTTCGTCCTGTCCATGACGGGCTTCGGCCTGGCCGCGACCTCGGGGCTGGAGCAGTGGCTGGGCGCAGGTCTGGCCTTCACCCTGATGGCGGTCGCCCGCACCATCTATGGCGTGTTCGGCTCGGCCGCGCCGATCGCGTCCCAGGCCTATGTCGCCGACCGCACCACCCCGGAGCAGCGCACCCAGGCCATGTCCCTGCTGGCCTCGGCCCAGGGGCTGGGCACGGTTATCGGCCCGGCGCTGGCCCCCTTCTTCGTCCTGCCGCTCGTAGGGTTGGCGGGGCCCATGTACGCCTTCGCCCTGTTCGGCCTGGCCGTCCTGTTCGTCGTCTGGCGCAGACTGCCCAGCGGCGAGGTCGTTCGCATTCCCTCGACCGGCGGCCATCGCGGCGAGACCGGCAAGGGCCTGTGGAAGGACCCGCGCGTGCGCGACTATCTGCTGTACGGCCTGCTGGCGACCGGAGCCCAAGCGGTGAACATCTCGGTGCTCGGCTTCCATATCATCGACGAGATGGCCGCGACCGGGATTGCGGCGCGCGACGCCCAGCCCTTCATCGGCATCGCCATGCTGGCCGGCGCGGCCGCCACCCTGATGGCCCAGTGGGGGCTGATCCCGCTGCTGAAACTGCAGCCGCGCGACCTGATGCGCTGGGGGGCCGGTCTGGCGCTGGTCGGCAATCTGATGAGTATCGCCGCGCCCGGCTATTACGGCGTGGTGGTCGGCTATGCCGTGGTGTCGATGGGCCTCGGCTTCGCCCGCCCGGGCTTCACGGCCGGCTCGTCGCTTTCAGTCTCATCGCACGAGCAGGGCGCGGTCGCGGGGCTGATGATGTCGCTGGCCGGCCTCAGCTTCCTCGGGCCGCCCGTAATCGGTGTGGCCCTGTACGAGCTGGCCGAGCCGGGCCCCTTCATCGCCAATGCCGTCCTGCTGGCCGCCGCCACCGCCCTGTGCTTCATCAGCCCGCGACTGCGCACCGGACCGCCAGACCTGCCCGATCGCGACGAGACCCCCTCGCCGGACACGCCCCCCGCCTCCCAGCCGGGTCCCGAAGGCAATCGTTGAGACACCGGCCTTTTCTCGGGCCAGAAGCCGTGTCAGATCGCACCTATGGACATCGCCCGTATCGAGCGCCGCATCGGCGTGCGCGCCACACCTGACCGCATCTGGGAACTGATCGCGGACCTGCCCGGCTGGGACCGCTGGAACCCGGTCGAGACCGGCCTCGAAGGCACCATCGCCTTCGGTGGCGGCATCAGTCTGAACGAACGGGTCGAGGGACTGCCGGAACGCCGCGCCGCAGTTCGCGTCGGCGACTGGCAACCCTATTCGCAGCTGGTCTGGGCCGAGCCTCGCGGCCTGTGGTTCCGCACGGTGCGCTATTTCGAGATCCAGCCGCTCGAGGACCCCTCAAGCTGCATCGTCGCCAACGGTTTCATCTTCTCGGGCCTGCGCGGCGAGATGTTCTTCGACAAGCACCGCGCCCGCCTGCGCCACGCCGTCGATGCCGTGGCAGAAGGCTGGAAGTCCGCCGCCGAAAGCTGACGCTCAGCGCCGACCGGGCGGCCGGGTGAACCCCAACCGCGCCAGACCGACGACCAGCCACACACCGCCGATGACCAGCAACAGGTCCGCCACCGGCCGGAGCAGACCATACAGCGGATAGGCCTGAAACCGCCCGACCGCCGTCTCGGCCACCCCGCCGGCCAGCGCGCCGGCTGTGAGCAGGGTCAGCGGCCAGATCAGGGCGGTCAGGCCCCGCAGCAGGGCGCGGCCGGCGTTTCGGGCCCTGGCGTTCATGGCTTCGTCCGATTCAGGGAAGGGAACGGAGACGGGAACGCGTCAGGTCCCGACGGTGTGCAGATCGCGCCCCTTTGTTTCCGGCAGCCAGATCAGGCTGACGATCACGGCGACCACGGTAAAGGCGACCGAGTACCAGAGGCCGAAATAGATGTTCCCCGACGCCGCCACCAGGGCGAAGCTGGCGGCCGGCAGCAGCCCCCCGACCCAGCCGGTACCGACGTGGTAGGGCAGGCTCATCGCCGTATAGCGCACCCGCGTGGGGAACAGCTCGACGAGGGCCGCTGCCTGCGGGCCGTACAGGGCGGTGGCTGCGACCATGAAGATCAACAGGATGCCGGCCACCAGCGGCATGTTGATCCGCGCCGGGTCAGCCTTGGCCGGATAGCCCGCGTCGACGAGGGCGGCCTTGATCCGCGTCTCGACGCCCGTGCGGGCCGCCTTCAGCGCCGCCTTGTCCATGCCGCCGCCTTCGACAGAAACGACCTCGGCCCCTCCGACCCGGACCAGAGCGGTCGTGCCGGGAGGGGCATCGACGTTCGCATAGCTGATCCCGGCGTTCGACAGCACGCCCTTGGCGATGTCGCAGGAACTGGAGAAAGCGGTCTTGCCGATCGGATCAAACTGCAGGGCGCAGGTCGCCGGGTCGGCGACCACGGTGACGGGCGCGGAGGCCTGCGCCTCGGCCAGGGCCGGATTGGCGGCCTTGGTCAGGGCGTGGAAGCCCGGGAAGAAGGCGACCAGCGCCAGGATCATGCCGAACAGCATCACCGGCTTGCGGCCGACCCGATCCGACAGCCAGCCGAAAAAGACATACATGCCCGCCGACAGGATCGTCACGATCAGCAGCAACTGGTCGACCGTATTGGTGTCGACCTTCAGGACCCGCTCCATGAAGAAGCGGGTATAGAAATAGCCGCAATACCAGACTGCCCCCTGGGCGATCATGATGCCGAACAGGGCGATCAGGACGAACCGGCCGTTACCCCACTGGAAGAACGCTTCCTTGTACGGTGCCCGGCGCTCGCCGCCCTCGGCCTCCATCCGCGTATAGGCCGGACTCTCGTTCAGCTTCAGCCGGATCCACAGCGACACGGCCAGCATCGGGGCCGAAAGGATGAAGGGAATGCGCCAGCCCCATTCGTCAAACGCCTCGACGCCGATGATCTTGCGGGTGATCAGGATCACGGTCAGGGCCCCGATCAGGCCGAAGGCGGCGGTCGTCTGGATCCAGCCGGTCAGCAGGCCGCGCTTCGCAGGGGGCGAATGCTCGGCCACATAGATGACGGCCCCGCCATACTCGCCGCCCAGGGCAAAGCCCTGCAGCACCCGCATGACCAGCAGCAGGATCGGCGCCGCCAGGCCGATCTGGCCGTAGTCCGGCACCAGGCCAATGGC
Source organism: Brevundimonas sp. TWP2-3-4b2 (assembly GCF_049897345.1). Classification (NCBI taxonomy): domain Bacteria; kingdom Pseudomonadati; phylum Pseudomonadota; class Alphaproteobacteria; order Caulobacterales; family Caulobacteraceae; genus Brevundimonas; species Brevundimonas sp. TWP2-3-4b2. Next base: position 39,103 of record NZ_JAFCWB010000008.1, read on the forward strand.
CACAGTGGCCAGGCCCATCAGGGTGATCGTGACCAGGAAGGTGGCCTTGCGCCCCGTCCGGTCGCCGAACCAGCCGAAGACCAGCGCGCCCAGCGGCCGGACGATGAAGCCGAGGCCGAAGGTCAGCAGGGCCAGGATGTAGGCGACCGTCTCGCCGGCATCGGCGAAGTAATGGCGCGCGATCACCGTCGCCAGGGAGCCGAAGACGAAGAAGTCGTACCATTCGAACGCCGTGCCCGCCGCCGAGGCACTCACCACGGTCCTCAGGCCCGGCTCCGCCCTGGTCTTTGTCGCATCCGTCATCGATCGCTCCCCCGAGTGTCAGTCCGGCGTCTCTACGGGCACCTGTAACGAGATGCTAGCCGCCCGCGCCGGGCGCGCAAACAGGGCACACGGATCTGACCGGGCCAGACAAACGAAAGCCCGCCAGCGGGGGGATGCTGGCGGGCCTTCTTCAACCGATCCGCGTGTCGGGGGGGAAGCGCGGTCGGGATCAGGGACACCGACGACAGGTCGGCGACGAAATCAGCAGGTCTTGCCGTCCGCACAGCGGGCGACGGCGGTGCCGGCGGCGGAAACGTCCTCGCCGGCCCCGGCGACGGTGTTGCAGGCGGCGGTCGTCAGGGCGGCCGCGGCGGCGAACAGGACAAAGAGTTTGCGCATGGGGTGGACTCCGGGAGGCCGGGGAGGCGGCGTCTTACCCAATCAACGTTGCGGCACGTCTCCGGTTCCCAGGTCGGACGGATCCGTCGGTATCACGGCTTCAGGCGTGGCGAAGGTCAGGCGGGCGATCGTGCCGCCGCCGGCCGCCGGGGTCATCTCAACCACACCCCGCAGCTGTTTGGCGAAGGCCCCCATCAGGGTGCGTCCGACACCCTCGCGGAACGTCTTGCTGACACCCGGTCCGTCGTCCTGGACTTCCAGCACACTGGTGTCGCCCCGGACGGTGAATCGCACCTTCAGGTCGCCGCCCCGGCCCGCGAAGGCGTGCTTCTGGGCGTTGGTCACCGCCTCGACCAGCCACAGGGCCAGCGGTGCCAGCTTGTCGGGATCGACCACCAGAGAGTCCGCCTCGATCGAGGAGGTCACGACCACCCCGCGCCCGGCCTCGCTGGCCACCAGCTGGCCGACCAGTTCGGTCAGGAAGATGCGGGCATCGGCGTAGCGCAGGTCGTCGCTCTGGTAGAGGGTCCGATAAATCAGGGCCAGGGCGGAGATGCGCTGGCGGGTGTCACCCACGGCCGCCTTGGAAGCCGGGTCGGTGAGGGCCCGCTGCTGCATCGACAACAGCGACGAGATGATCTGCAGATTGTTCTTCACCCGGTGATGGATCTCGCGCATCAGCGCGTCCTTCTCGGCCAGGGAGGCGGTCAGGGCGGCATCGCGGGTGACGATCGACTTGGCCAGTTCGTCGAGCGTCCAGGCCAGCACACGGATCTCGGCCGGCGCGTTCATGGCCTGCACCGGACGCACGGTGAACCGCCCCCGCGCATAGATCGCGGCGATCCGCTCGAGATAGTTGAGCCAGCGGATGACGATCCGCTCGCTGACCAGCATCGCCGCGCCGAAGGCGATGAGCCAGGCCAGCACCGGCACCAGCAGGGCCGCGACGGGGTTCAGGCGGGCCCAGGACCACAGGCCGGGCGCGGGAGCCGATAGCAGGGCGTAGACGTCCCGGCCCGCCAGAGCCGCTCCGGCGTAGACGCGATGCCGGCTCATGGCATCATCCGCCTCGAAGATGCCGGACGCGCCGGAACGCGCGCGACCCACCCAACCATTCAGGCTTTCGCCGCCGGACAGGGTGAAGGCACGGACGTCACTGGCGGTGAGCAGACGTCCCTCGCCGTCGGTCAGGGCCGCCTGGGACCCTTCGGGCAGGGACGGGTCATCGACGTCGGGCTGCAGGCTGGAAAGCGGGATCAAGGCGACCATGGCCCCGTCGAAGGTACCGAGCGGCCGCTCCAGGCGAATAGCGACGATCAACCCCGGCGGTTGGCCCGAGATGGCGGGCGCGCGCGCCAGGACGACGCCCTCGCCGCTCTTGAGCCGAAGAAACCAGGGGCTGGCGGACGCCTGGGACAACCAGGCGGGGGCGGCTTGGCTCAGTGCGCGCGAGGCGCACACCGTCGTGCCGGTCCGGGTCAGGCGCGCCAGCCCCTCAAGATCTTCCAGCCGTTCGACCAGATCCGTCAGACGCGGTTCGCAAAACACCTCGAGCGCCTCGGGGCGAAGCGCCTGAAGCAGCACCCCGGTGCTGTCCAGATGAGATTTGGCGTTCGAGGCCGTCCGTTCCGCCGCAAGCTGCAGATCGGACCGTCGTTCGATGTCCTGGGCCCGGAACGCGGACTGGGCCTGAAACGCACCCAGCAGCAGGATGGGCAGCAGGGCCACGGCCATGGCCCAGCCGAGGCGGAAGCGGATTCCGTGGTGGCGGGCCGGCCCCGGCGTCCGGTTCATCCGGTGAGTCAGCGATCGTCCGAAACGGACCACCTGGTCAGACCGGCCGCGCGCTGCTCAGGCGGTCGGCTGCGGCGAGGATTGAACGCATGGCGTCACCCGCCGCACGCCCGTCCCGGGCATAGCCGCCCTTTTCAAGCGTCGCCTGAAGCGCCTTGCGGGCTCGGGACACGCGGCTCTTCACGGTGCCGACCGCGCATTGGCAGATCGCGGCGGCCTCTTCATAGGCAAAGCCACCGGCACCGACCAGAATCAGCGCCTCGCGCTGTTCTTCGGGCAGGGTCGCCAGGGCGAGGCGAAGTTCGTCCAGGGCGACCGGCGATTCAGGATCATCGACCGCCACCAAGGTGCGCTCGGCCGCTTCCTGGTCGAGCTGCGACTGGCGCCAGGACCGGCGCTTCTCGGAATAGAACTGGTTGCGCAAAATCATGAAGGTCCAGGCCTTCATGTTCGTGCCCATCTGATAACTGGCCCGGGCGTCCCAGGCCTTCATCATGGCGTCCTGGGCCAGGTCGTCGGCCGCGGTCGGATCGCCTGTCAGGGTGCGCGCAAAGGCCCGCAGATGCGGGATCAGCGCCACCAGCTGTTCCTTGAACGCCTTGTCGTCGGCTGAAGCAGGCTTGGGCGGCGGATTGGTCGCCCCGCTCATTTGCCGCTCCCGCCCGACGAACGCTCGTCGGCGCGACGCAGGATGTCCAGGAACTCGTCGGGGACCTGTTCGTTGACGATCTCATCGAACATATGGCGCAGCTTGACGCCGATCGCCTGCTGGCGAAGTCGGGCTTCCTCCAGGCTTGCGCCGCCCTTCGGCGGGCCCTTGCCCGGCGGATTGGAGTTTTCTGTCATTGAAGAAACGGCCGCCACCCTGACGAAAAAGACTGATGCGAGGAGGCAAACGCCGCCCGGCACGCCCGGTTCCTAGGTTACAGCAGATTAATGCTCAAGCTTGCTGGTCCGGACGGGAACCGTGGCGCATTTGATACGTTCACGCGGTACACCGGGTTTCCATGGTCGAAACCTCTTCTGTCGGGGATATTGAATCAATGAGCCTTCTGGCCCGCCTTGCGCCGCATCTGCCCTACGTCCGCCGCTACGCGCGCGCGCTGACCGGCGACCAGACAACCGGCGACAACTACGTCCGGGTCGCTCTTGAGGCGCTCGCCGCCGGCGAACGGCAGCTGCCGTCCGACATGACCCCCCGGGTCGCCCTCTACCACGTCTTCCATGCCATCTGGACCACCACCGGTGCCCAGCTGGAGGACAAGAGCGGTCTCGAAGGCCGCGCCGACGACGCCTCGCGACGCCTGATGCGCATTGCCCCCCGCTCGCGTCAGGCCTTCCTGCTGACGGCGCTCGAGGGCTTCACGCCGTCAGAAGCCGCCCAGATCCTCGACGCCGACGCCTTCGACGTCGAACGGCTGATCTCGGAAGCCCAATCCGACATCGACGCCGAACTGGCCACCGACGTCCTGATCATCGAGGACGAGGCCATCATCTCGGCCGACATCGAAAGCCTGGTCAAGGAACTCGGCCACCGCGTCACCGGCACGGCCACCACCCATGACGAGGCCGTCGACGCCGTCGCCCGCCACCGTCCCGGCCTCGTCCTGGCCGACATCCAGCTGGCGGACGGCTCGTCCGGCATCGACGCGGTCAAGGACATCCTCAAGCGGATCGACGTGCCGGTGATCTTCATCACCGCCTTCCCCGAGCGTCTGCTGACCGGCGAACGGCCCGAGCCGACCTTCCTGATCACCAAGCCCTTCCAGCCGGAAACGGTGAAGGCGGCGATCAGCCAGGCGCTGTTCTTCCATCCGTCGCGCCAGAAGGCCGCAGCTTAAGCCGTCTTCCCCGGACAAACGGAAAAGCCCCGGTCGCAGGACCGGGGCTTTTTTATTGTCGCGTTCAATGCCTAGGTTCAATCGACATTCAGCGGACACGCTGATCGTCCACCAAACACCGTCTTTCCGGGGCCGCGAAGCGGAACCCGGAATCCAGGGGACCGGACTCCAGTCTGGAACGTGAGGCGGACGGCAGCGTCCAGACGCCTGGATTCCGGGTTCTTGTCCCGGCTGCGCCGGTCCCAGCCCGGGAATGACGGGGGAGGGAGAACGGGTACCGACGTCTGAATGTCGATTGAACCTAGTTATTCTTCGCGGCCTGGACCGCCGCGTCACCGGCGGGCGGCGTGACCGCCTCACCCTGGAACGCCTCGGCGTCGACCGCCTGATTTCCGACATTGGCATTGGTCCGGGCAAAGCCGCCCTGGCTGACGAACCACATGCCCAGCAACAGGATGCTGACAGCCGCGACCGAGATCACCAGTATGGTCAGGATGCGTCGGCCGGGTCCGCCACCGCGCACGTATTTCGCTTCGACCGGACGGCCCTCGTGAACGGCGTCGGCGGCCTTGTCGTGGGGGGATTCATGGGTCATGGCGACGCTCCGTCCAGCAAAGGAATAGGCTGGTTGAACGCGGCCCGCAGCGTTGCCGTTCCGGTTTCCCGCGAGGGATGAAAAAAGTTCACTCCACGTCGGAACCCGACGCCGCGACCCTCGTTCTTCACAGGCGGAGGCGGCGACGCCCCCCCGACAGAGACTGACGAAAGTCAGTCTGTCGCCTCCGCGCCTTATTCTCGATGATGCGACTTCAAGGCGGACCGGAAACGGTCCGCCTTTTTCTTGGCTGCGGCTGGACAGGCGTACCGGCTTGCTGACAATGCGCGCGTCCACAAAGAAAACTCGGAGAACGGCCATGGCTCGCATCAATCGTCAGTGGGTGTTGCGTCAGCGTCCGCGGGGCCTGATCCAGCCCGGCGATCTGGAGCTGGTCGAGGCTCCGGTGCCGGCGTTGAACGAGTCCCAGGTGCTCGTGCGCACCGTCTATCTGTCGCTGGACCCCACCAACCGCACCTGGATGAATGACGCCGAGGGCTATCTGCCGCCGGTCCCGCTCGGCGGCGTGATGCGCGGCCTGACGCTGGGCGTGGTCGAGGAAAGCCGCTCCAGCCGCTTCCGCGCCGGCGACATCGTCACGCCCCTGTCCGGCGGCTGGTCCGACTATGCCGTGGTCAGCGAGATGGAGCTGCGTCCGGTGCACCGGGCGCCGGGCCTGCCCCTGACCGCCAACCTCAGCGTGCTCGGCATGACCGGCATGACGGCCTATTTCGGCGTCACCGATGTGCTCAAGGCCAGGGCCGGCGAGACCATGGTCATCTCGGCCGCCGCCGGCGCGGTCGGCTCGATCGCGGGCCAGGTCGCCAGGGCGCGCGGCTGTCGCGTCATCGGCATCGCCGGCGGCCCCGACAAATGCCGCTGGCTGACGGAAGACCTCGGCTTCGATGCCTCGATTGACTACAAGAACGAGGACGTCGGCGAAGCTCTCGACCGACTGGCCCCGGACGGCATCGACCTGAATTTCGAGAACGTCGGCGGCGACATCATGATCGCCGTGTTCAACCGCCTGAAGACCCACGGTCGCATGGCCGTCTGCGGGCTGATCTCGGCCTATAATGCGACGAAGATGCCGCCCTCGCCGAACTTCTCGCGCATCATCACCCACCGTCTGAACGTCCAGGGCTTCCTCGTCCTGGACTACGCCCACCGCGGCCGCGAGATGGTCGCCGAGATGGGCCCCTGGCTGGCCGACGGCACCGTGAAGTGGAAGGTCCATGTCGACGACGGTCTGGACGGGGCGCTCGATTCGCTGAACCGCTTGTTCACCGGCGACCATGACGGCAAGCTGCTGGTCCGCGTATCGGAAGAGCCGGCGGGCTGACGGGACCCTGACATGACCGAACCCCTGCTCGTACATTTCGAAGACATGGGCGTCGGCGAGGTCATTTCCCTGGGGGCCTGTATGGTCGACCCGGCGGCGATGGATGTCTTCGTGGAACGCTTCTCGCCCGGCTGGGACGTCGCCTACGGCGCGCCCGACGCCATGGTCTATGCCCTGTGGAGCCGCATCTTCGCCGACAAGGCTTCGGGCTGGGCCCAGTCCAAGGTGCTGGCGGTCGACGGCCTGCGCTTCATGCGCAATCCCCCCGCCGGCGAACTGATGCGGGGCCGGATGACCGTGATGGGCAAGGATCCGGTCGGCGACGAAAAGGGCATCGTCATCGCCCAGCACGACCTGCTCGACGAGGCCGGCCGCCTGGTCTTTTCATGCCTGACCCGGGCGCTGCTGGCCCGCCGCTGACGCGGCGAGTGGCTGGTGGCTGGTGGCTGGGTGAACCCCCGGTGATGCCAGAGCGACAAACGAAAGCCCCGCCTGGACGAACCGGGCGGGGCTTCATTGCTCTTCAGAAGGCGTGGGGCGCGGGCTTCACCAGCCAGCAGCCACTCCCTTAGGCGTTGCCGGCGACCGGCTGTGATGCAGCGGCCTGCTGGAAGGCCATGGCGATCAGACGATCCCAGCCCAGCAGCGAGACCAGGTGGGCGTAGATCTGGCCCAAGGCACCATTGTCGCGCAGTTCGACCAGCTTCTCGGCGGACAGGGCCTTCAGCTTGTCTTCCGAGACCGCGAAATATTCGGCGATCTTCTGCGGCTCGCCGGCGGTGCCGTCAGGATTGCGCGGGGTGAAGACGGCTTCGCGCGTGTCCAGCAGGTCGAGGTCCTTCAGCAGGGCCAGGAAGGCCTCGGTGCGCAGACGCTCCTGCTCGAAATTGTTGCAGAACTCCATCGCCTGCTGGGTGTAGGGCGACGGCTGTCCGTCGACGAACAGGGGCGTGGCACCGCCTTCCTTGATGAAGGGCGCGGCGCGGTCGACGCACAGGATCATGCGCTTCTGGGCGTCGTCATTGGCGAAGACGAACGGATAGCGACGGACATAGGCGGGAATATAGGCCTCGGCGCGGAAATCACCGTCGGCGCTGACGAACAGGTTCTCGCCGGCACGCAACGCCATCACCGCGACGGGCTGCTTGTTCTCGCCGACGAAAATGACCGGATAGGACAGGGCGGCGGGGGCGAACTCGGTGACCATCACCGGCACCAGGTTGGTCTGGGCCACAAAGCCGTAGGGCTTGTCGACGGGGTCGACGCCGAGCTTGCCGTGGGCTTCCAGGGACAGCGGCTCGGGCTGCGCATAGAACAGGACGTTGCCCGACAGGGCGGTAGCAGCAGTGGTATCGGTCATGGACGCGATCGGACTCTGAAAATTGGGAAAGCGCGCTTCTAGCCTAGTCATCCCGTAGCCGCAAACCCGCTCGCGCCGCGCGCGCCGGGCGCGGTTAACCGGGCCTCAGAACCGGTAACTGACGCCCGCGCGCAGGTTCCGGCCCGGCAGGGGGGCGACGTCCTTCAGGAAGCTGACGTGTTCGCGCGCCTCCACGTCGGTCAGGTTGTGGCCCTCGGCGAACAGGGTGACGGCCTTGTCGGCGAACGGCCGCCAGACGCCCGACAGATTGACCATCGTGTAACCGTCCGTACCCAGTTCATAGGCGGCCAGCTGGTCCTGCTCGCCGACGCGGCGAACCTCCAGCGCGGCGTCGAACGGCGTCGAGGCCCACTTCAACCGGCCTGTCAGGCTGTAGGGCGGAATCCGCGCGGCCGGGCCCTGATCGGTCCGGGCGTCGACGAAGTCGGCGGCCCCTTCCAGGCTCAGCGAGCGGTCGCCGCTGGTCCACAGATCGTATTCACCCTCAGCCTCGAAGCCCCGGAACTCGGCCCCCGTCTGGACGAACTGGAAAATCGGGAAACTCTCGCCGCCGTCAACAAACACCGTGCCCGTGTCGCGCTCGTCGATGAAGCCGTCATAGGACGAGGCATAGACATGCAGGTCGCCCCGGAAGCGTCCTGCGGCATAGTGGATCGTGCCTTCAAGGGTGTTGACGGTCTCATTGTCCAGCCTGACGTCGCCCCGCTCATAGACCCCGGTGGCGACGTGCAGGCCATCGGCGAACAGCTCGACCTCGGACGGCGCGCGTTCGTTGTGGGCCAGGCTCAGGCCCAGGAACAGATTGGGTATCGGCTTGATGAAGGCCGCCGCCGACCCGGACCAGTTGCCGAAATCGCGCGAGATCTCCGGCCCGCCCGACAGCGGCGTCGCCGTCACCGAGCGTCGATCATAGCGCAACCCGCCTTCCAGCCCCCACCCGGCGCGGTCCAGCCGCTGAACCGTATAGACGCCGGCTTCCTCGATCTGGCTCGAAGGTACGAAGGCCTCGGTGCCGATGGCGGCAAAGCTGCGCGAGAGGGTCTGCACCCCGACCGCACCGTTCCAGCCGTCGCGCGTCCTCTGGACCAGATCGGACCGCGCCTCCCAGCCGTCGGACTGGAAGACGGTGCCCGGCATGCCCGGCCCCTCGAACTCTGTATGGGTGTAGTCGGCGTGGCCGTAGGACCCGGTCAGCTTCTGGAACGGCCCGACGTCGAAGCGCAGTTCGCCGCGCACATCCTCGCGGGTCTGCTCCAGCTGGATGAAAACATCGGGCTCGGCCACCGTGCCATAGGTGCTGCCAAGGTCCTTGTACGAGGCCCCGATGAAGCCGCGCGATCCGATCCAGGACGCACCGGCGCCCCAGCTTTCCAGCTCTGCGAAACTGTTGACCTGGGTGCCGCCCGGCCCGCGCGCGACGCCGTCGGCCGCGGCCCGGCGCTGCGACAGCGAAGGAGACGGAATGTCATAGTCGTCGGACGTCTTCTCGACCCCGTCGATGTTGATGGCGATCGGACCGAGGCCGAAGGTCAGCCGGCCCGAGGTCGACCAGCCGTTGTCGACGCTGGAGGCCTGCGCCGAGACCAGTCCATCCAAACCCTCGGGCATCTCGGTGGGAATGCGGTTATCGATCACATTGACGACGCCGCCGATGGCCGTGCCGCCATAGGCCAGGGTGGCCGGGCCGCGCACGATCTCGATGCGATTGGCCTCGGCGGGGTCGGTCGCGACCTGGTGGTCGGGCGACACCGAACTGGCGTCGATCAGGCCGATGCCATTGGTCAGGACCTGCACCCGCGGGCCGCTCAGGCCGCGGATCACCGGGCGGCTGGCACCGGGGGCGAAGTCGGTCGAGCGGACACCGGGCAGGCCGTTGACCAGGTCGCCCAGCGACGCCGCCGGCGCGGTGGCCAGGGCCTCCTCGTCGATGACCGTGGTGGCGATGGTCGTGGCCCGCGCGCTGATCCCGAACGGCGCGCCCGTGACGATCACGTCGTCCAGCGCGATCGCCGGATCGCGGGGATCCTGCGCGGCGGCAGACTGGGCCGCGGCGGCCCCGGCCAGGGCGCTCCATCCGAGGGCGGTCACAAGGGCGGCGCGGGACACGAGGGCGAGGGACATGAAAGCGATCCGGACTGACGAAGGTCTTGGTGTTACGAGATAACATCACATTGCGTCAAGCGCCCCGGTTGCGGGGGTCAGCGAGAGGGCTTAGCTCTGGGCCATGGGCGAGCACTGTCATCACCATCATGCAGACGGCCCGCCCCGGGCGGACGCCGTCGCCCGCGCCATGGGCGAGGCCGACCGCCGCCTGACCGCCGAGGGCGAGCGGATGACGCCGGCCCGCCTGCGGGTGCTCGAACTGCTTCTGGCCGCCGGCGAGCCGGTCAAGGCCTATGACCTGATCGCCCGCTTCGGCGAGGACGGCCAGCCGGCCAAGCCGCCGACCGTCTATCGCGCCCTCGAGTTCCTCGAGCGCAAGGGCCTGGCCCACCGCATCGCCTCGATCAGCGCCTATGTGGCCTGCACCTCGGGGACCGACGACCACGCCGCCGCCTTCCTGATCTGCGACTGCTGCGGCGCGACGCAGGAGGTGTCGGCCCCCGTCGCCGGCGACCTCGGCCGCGCCGCCGAGGCCGCGGGCTACGCCATCACCCGCACCACGATCGAGGCCCACGGCCGCTGTCCGACCTGCGCCGCGGGCTGAATCCTTCCCACGGGTGAACTGGCGCCGCCCGGTGCCATCGCCTATTTCAGCGCCATGGATGCGATCCGGCTCTCCCCGCCCCGTCGCCTGAGCCTGCCGGTATCGAACCGGTGGGGCGACGGGCCCATGAGTGTGCTGGATTTCGGCGACCCCAAACGTCCGGTCGACCTCGTCTTCGTCCACGCCAACGGCTTCAACGCTATGACCTACCGCACCCTGCTGGCCCCCCTGTCGGGCAGCCTGCGCATCTGGGCACCGGACCTGCGGGGACATGGACTGACCCGGCTGCCGACCGGGACGGCAGGACGGCGGCACTGGCACGATCACCGCGACGATCTGGTCGCCCTGCTGGATGCGCTGAACGGCCCGCCGGTCATCCTCGCCGGGCATTCCATGGGCGGAACCTCGGCGCTGCTGGCCGCCGCCGAACGCCCCGAACGGGTCGCCGGCCTCGTGCTGTTCGATCCCGTGATCTGGAGCCGGCTGGCCGTCGCCGCCTTCCAGCTGCCGCTCCTTGACCGCCTCGCCTCGCGCATCCCGCTGGTGAAGAACGCCCTGCGCCGCCGCGCCGTCTTCGACAGCCGCGAACAGGCCCTGACCGCCTATTCCGGTCGCGGGGCGTTCAAGGGCTGGCCCGAGATGATGCTGGCCGACTATCTGACCGACGGCTTGGTCGAGACGGCCGACGGCTTCACCCTGGCCTGCGACCCGGCGTGGGAGGCCTCCAACTATGCGGCCCAGAGCCATGACCCCTGGCACGCCCTGAAGCGACTGGATCGCCCGGTGCGCATCCTGAAGGGCGAGACCGGCTCGACCTGCCATGTGACCGGGCATCCGCGGGGCCTGCCGCATGTCATGGTCGAGACCGTGCCGGGCGGGACCCATTTCTTCCCCATGCTCAAGGCCGACGTCGCCCGCGACGCCCTGTTCGACGCAGCCGTCTAGAGCGAAATCGGTCTTGTCGGACCTTCTCCGACAAGGCTCAGATTTCGCTCCAGAATGATGCAGGAGCCTGATTCACGGCATCGGCGGAATCACGAAGTGATTCCACCTCAGCCGATCAGGCTCCGAGGCGCTGGCGCCCGCGCGGGCCAGGGTCTAAACCGCTGCCCATCCGACACGCCGCTTGCAGTTTTCCAGGACCGTTTCCGACCATGCGCGACATCAACCACTTCATCGACGGCGCCAGCTTCACGGGTGCCTCGGGCCGGTTCTCCGACGTCTTCAACCCCAACACCGGCGAGATCCAGGCCCGCGTGCAGCTGGCCTCGGTCGAAGAGATGGATCGCGCCGTCAAGGCCGCCCAGACCGCCTTCGAGGGCTGGTCCACAACCAACCCCCAGCGCCGCGCGCGGGTGATGTTCGACTTCAAGCGCCTGGTCGAAGCCAATATGAACAATCTGGCCGAACTGCTGTCGGCCGAGCACGGCAAGGTCGTCGCCGACTCGAAGGGCGACATCCAGCGGGGGCTCGAAGTGATCGAGTTCGCCTGCGGCATCCCCCATGTGCTGAAGGGTGAATACACCCACGGCGCCGGCCCCGGCATCGACGTCTATTCGATGCGCCAGCCGCTGGGCGTGGTGGCGGGCATCACCCCGTTCAACTTCCCGGCCATGATCCCGATGTGGATGTTCGGCGTCGCCATCGCCGTCGGCAACACCTTCATCCTCAAGCCCTCCGAGCGCGATCCGTCGGTGCCGGTCCGGCTGGCCGAGTTGATGATGGAGGCCGGTGCCCCCGCCGGGGTCCTGAACGTCGTCCACGGCGACAAGGTCGCG
>NZ_JAFCWB010000009.1:0-49804 GCF_049897345.1 Brevundimonas sp. TWP2-3-4b2
ATTCGGCTCAGCCGCCGCAGCGCCGGCTGACAACAGCCCCGCCATCGCGACGCCGGCGAGAAGTTTCACCTTCATCATATCCCTCATGCTCATTGTTTGCCCGAAGACCCATGTATACGGGACGCTCCCGAGGCCGAACGAGAATGTACGGTCGCGGTTCCGTATTCTGGCTACGAATGCGGCGACTGTGGCGCCGTTTCAACACATTGGGCCGGTGTTTCCCGTATCGAAGCACCTTCCCGATAGATTCCCGCAGACAAGGAGCACGACATGGCGATTGGGTTTGAGGGCCGGGTGGCCATCGTGACGGGAGCCGGAGGGGGTCTGGGGCGTGAACACGCCCTGGCCCTGGCCAAACGCGGCGCAAAAGTGGTGGTCAACGACCTGGGCGGCGCGCGGGACGGTTCGGGAGGCTCCGCCACGGCCGCCGAGGCCGTCGTCGAGGAGATTCGCGCCCTCGGCGGCGAGGCGATCGCCAACGCTGCCTCGGTCACGGATGTGGCGGCGGTCACGGCCATGGTGGTGGCGGCGATGGCGCAGTGGGGCCGGGTCGACATCCTGGTCAACAACGCCGGTGTGTTGCGCGACAAGACCTTCGCCAAGATGGAGCTTGAGGATTTTCGCTTCGTCGTCGACGTCCACCTGATGGGCGCGGTGATCTGTACCAAGGCGGTGTGGGACATTATGCGTGAGCGGAACTACGGCCGCATCGTCATGACCACCTCGTCCTCGGGCCTGTACGGCAATTTCGGCCAGTCCAACTATGGCGCGGCCAAGATGGCCCTGGTGGGCCTGATGCAGACCCTGTCGATCGAGGGCGCGAAGAACGACATCCGGGTCAACTGCCTGGCTCCGACCGCCCACACCCGCATGACCGAGGATCTGGGCGCGCGTCTGCCGCTCGACCTGCTGGGGCCGGATACGGTGTCTCCGGGCCTGCTGTATCTGGTCAGCGAGGATGCGCCGAGCCGTTGCATCCTGACGGCGGGCGCGGGCGGGTTCGAGCGGGCCTACATCACCCTGACCCAGGGTATCCGGGCCGTCGGCGAAGACGCGCCGGAACAGGTCGCCGCCCGGTTCGCCGACATCTCGGACCGCACGGGCGAGATCGTGCCGGAGATGGGGGCCGCCCAGGGCATGATCGAACTGACCAAGGCGCAGGCCGCCAGCCGCTGATCGACGGGAGCCAGCTCATGGTTGTGACCGGAATTGCCGCTTTCATCGCCTATGCCTCCCCGGACGGTCACACGCCGACGATCGCGCCAACGAGAGAATGCCCGATCGTTGTGCAGGCGGCGCGCTCTGCCGAGGCAGACACTTTCGTACTCGAGGATACGGGCCAAACGGTTCGTGTTGTCCCGGCGGGCGCGAGCGACCCCTTGGCGGTCACCGCGGTTGTCGATGATGATCCGATGGAGTTTGGCTCCGGCGACCTGATCTGGTTCCAGCGCTCGTCCGAGAATATGTTTGTGTTTCGGCGAGACTGCTAGCATGGCCCGAGGATCGTTCTGGTGCTCAGAAACAGGATCGGCATGGAAAGCAGCTTCGAGCGGATCGAATTCTGGGATGGTCGGGCACAGGCGTTCGGTCCGGGGTGGACGTATTCGCAATCGGCCCCGATGGTCCTGAGTGAGACCCGCTAACAACCGACCCACGAAACGTCTGACAAAATTTCACTTACTTCCAGAGGCCTGTCCATGCGCGAAGCCGTCATCGTCTCCACCGCCCGCACCCCGATCGGCCGCGCCTATCGCGGGGCGTTCAACGACACCCAGGCCCAGCAGCTAGGGGCCCACGCCGTCCGGCACGCCGTGGCGCGGTCGGGCGTGGACCCCGCCGAGATCGAGGACGTGATCATGGGTGCGGCCCTGCAACAGGGCTCGACCGGGACCAATGTCGCGCGCCAGATCGCCCTCGCGGCCGGCCTGCCGTCGTCGGTTCCGGGGATGAGCCTGGACCGCCAGTGCGCCTCGGGCCTGATGGGCATCGCCACGGCGGCCAAACAGGTGATCTTCGACCAGCAGAAGATGGCGGTCGGGGGCGGGCTGGAGTCCGTCTCCCTGGTCCAGAACCAGAATATGAACCTGTACCGGATGAAGGACGAGGCGCTGCTGGCCCTCTCGCCGCACATCTATATGTCGATGCTGGAGACAGCCGAGGTCGTGTCGCGCCGCTACGGCATCTCCCGCGACCGCCAGGACGCCTACGCCCTGCAGTCCCAGCAGCGCACTGCCAAGGCCCAGGCCGAGGGTCGCCTCGACGCCGAGATCGTCCCGATGACCAGCACCATGCTGGTGATGGACAAGGCGACCGGCCAGGCCTCTGCGAAGGAGGTCACCCTCTCGAAAGACGAAGGCAACCGCGCCGATACGACGCTGGACGGCCTTCAGTCGCTGAAGCCCGTCTTCGGCGGCGGCGAAGTAATCCAGCAGGGTGAGTTTATCACGGCGGGCAATGCGTCCCAGCTGTCGGACGGGGCCTCGGCCTGCGTCATCATGGAGGCCGGAGAGGCTGTGAAGCGCCAGCTTCAGCCGCTGGGGGCCTATCGCGGCATGGCCGTCGCCGGCTGCGAGCCCGACGAAATGGGCATCGGCCCCGTCTATGCCGTGCCCAAATTGCTGAAGCGTCACGGCCTGACCGTCGACGACATCGGCATCTGGGAGCTGAACGAGGCCTTCGCCGCCCAGGTGCTCTATTGCCAGGACACCCTGGGCATCCCCGATGACCGGCTGAATGTCTCGGGCGGTGCCATCTCGATCGGCCACCCCTACGGGATGTCGGGTGCCCGGATGACCGGCCACGTCCTGATCGAAGGCAAGCGGCGCGGGGCCAAGTACGGCGTCGTCACCATGTGCATCGGCGGCGGCATGGGGGCCGCAGGGCTGTTCGAGATCTACTAAACCCTCTGGTTTTCAGGCCGCATGGGCGGGAACGGCGGTGCCGTTCCCGACGGCCGGACGCTCGATGGCGCGCAGGGTCGAGACGAAGTCGTCGCGCCAGATGCCCACGTCGGTGTCGCGCACCACCTGCATCAGGCACGCCCATTTCCGCTTGCGCTCGGCCAGCGGCATGGTCAGGGCGCGCTGGATCGCATCGGACAGCTCTTCGCGGCTGAACGGATTGACCAGCAGGGCCTCGCCCATCTGTTCGGCGGCCCCGGCGAATCGCGACAGCACCAGAACGCCGGGATCGTCCGGATTCTGGGCGGCGACATATTCCTTGGCGACCAGATTCATGCCGTCCCGCAGCGGTGTGACCAGACAGACCCGGGCGGCACGATAGATGCCGGCCAGCTGATCGCGGCGATAGGTGCGGTTGATGTAGCGGATCGGCTGCCAGTCCATGTCGGCGTATTCGCCGTTGATGCGTCCGGCGAGGGAGTCGAGACGCCCGCGGATGTCCTGATAGGTATCGACGTCGTCGCGCGAGATGGGTGTGATCTGCAGCAGCAGCACCTCGGCGCGCATGTCGGGATGCGACGCCAGAAACTGCTCATAGCCGAGCAGCCGCTCTTCCAGTCCCTTGGAATAGTCGAGCCGGTCGACGCCGACCATCAGCGAGCGGAAGGCCGCCGAGGCCGCCATCCGGTCATAGGTCCGGTTGCCCTGCGGCGAGTTGCGGGCGGCGATAAAGCCCTCCACGTCGATGCCGATCGGGAAGACCCCCGTCTGGACCGTCTTGCCGAACGCCTCCACCGCGTCATTGGGCAACAGCTTGCCGTCCACGCCGTGTTCCGAAGCGACATAGTCGCGGAACAGGTCCAGCCACTCACGGGTCTGGAATCCGACCAGATCATAGTCGAACAGCGTCTCCACCAGCCGCCGGTGGTGCGGCAGGGTGACCAGCAACTGCCGGACCGGCCAGGGGATGTGGAGGAAGAATCCGATGCGGTTGCGGATCCCCAACCGTCGCAGGTCCCGGGCCAGCGGGATCATGTGGTAGTCGTGGATCCAGACGACGTCGTCGGGCTGGATCAGGGGGGCCAGGACCTCGGCGAACCGGGCGTTTGTCCGCTCATAGCCCTCGCCGTAGGACCGCTCATAGGCCGTCAGATCGACCCGATGGTGGAACAGGGGCCACAGCGTCTTGTTGGCGTAGCCGTTGTAATATTCGTCGACATCCTGGGCTTCCAGATCGACGAGGGCGACGGTGACGCCGTTGCGATCCTCCATCTTCAGCTCGCCGGTGAAATGCTCGACCGTCTCGCCGGACCAGCCGAACCACAGGCCGTCGTATTTCCGCAGTGCCGCCGACAAGGCCATGGCCAGACCGCCGGCCGAGCCTGCGGCGGGGTCCCTGGGCGCGGACACGCGGTTGGAAACGACGATCAGCCGGCTCATGGACGGACAACGCCTTCGACCCGCGCACGGTCGCAACGCGATGTCGTGAGGCCCCTCACCGCGCGTCGGTCCAGGACCGGCTGAGCAGCACCGCGCAGTTGATGATGCCGACGAGGGAATAGGTCTGCGGATAGTTGCCCCACAGCTCCTTGTCGCCCAGCGACAGATCCTCGGACAGCAGGCCGGCGTGGGTGCGGCGGCTCAACATTTCCTCGAAGATCTCGCGCGCTTCAGCGTCGCGGCCGTTCTGGTGCAGGGCCTCGATGAACCAGAAGGTGCAGAAGTTGAACGCCGTTTCCGGCTCGCCGAAATCGTCCGGCTCGACGTAGCGAAACAGATAGGGGCCCTTCTTCAGGTCGCGTTCGATCGCGTCGAAGGTCGCGACCTGCCTCGGGTCGCGGGCGTCGAGGAAGCCGAGGTCGGTCATCTGCAGCAGGGAGGCGTCGAGCTCGCGATTGCCGAAGCTGGCGGCGAACCGGCCCTCGTCCGCGACGAAGGCCTCCTTTTCGATCCGGCCCCGGATGATCGCCGCGCGATCGCGCCAGAACGAGGCGCGATGGGCCAGCCCCAGATGATCGGCGGCCTTGGCCAGCCGGTCGCAGGCGGCCCAGCACATCACCGCGGAATAGGTGTGCACCCGCGCGATCGTCCGGAACTCCCAAAGGCCGGCGTCGACCTGGTCGTGCATGGCGAAGGCGCGGTCGCCGACCTTCTCCAGCGCGTGGAAATCCTCGATCGTGCCGGGTCGCAGCAGCCGCTGGTCATAGAAGGCCTGAACCAGCGGCAGGACGATCTGTCCGTACACGTCGTGCTGCAGATGCTCGCGCGCCTGATTGCCGATGCGAACGGGCTTCATGCCGCGATAGCCGGCGACCGTTTCGGTGATCCGCTCGTCGATGTCCTCTTCCAGCCCGACGCCATAGACCGGCTGGACGTGCCCGCCGCCGGACGCGTCGACCAGATTGCGCAGATAGCCGAGGTAGTTTTCCAGCAGGTCGACCGCACCCAGCCGGTTCAGTGCCCGCACCACATAATAGGCGTCGCGGATCCAGCAGTAGCGATAGTCCCAGTTGCGCCCGCTCTCGGGAAATTCGGGCACCGAGGTCGTCATGGCCGCGACGATCGCGCCGGTTTCCTCATAGGCGCAGAGCTTGAGCGTGATCGCCGCGCGGATCACCGCCTCCTGGTAGTCCAGCGGCAGATAGAGGGTGCGGACCCAGTCCTGCCAATAGGCCACCGTGCGGTCCAGCGCCCCCGAAACGCCCGGGCCGACATCCTGGTCATAGCCCTCGTCGGGGCCGAAGAAGAAGGCGTGCGACCCCTCCAGGCGGAAGACCCGCTCGTTCAGAATGTGGGAGACCGGACAATCGGTCGTCAGCCGGAAGGTCACGTCCGTGCACAGATAACGGATGTGGTTCGAGCCATGGGTGGTCTCGGCCCGACGCGCGCCCCAGCCGGCCGAGGGGCGCAGGCGCACCCGGATGCGCGGCGATCCACTCAGGGGGCGGACGATCCGGCCGAAGGCGAGAGGTCGATAGGTGCGGCTGTGTTTGGGATGGCGGGGCGCGAAATCGATGACCTCGACCGAGGCCCCGTCTTCGGCGGTGAGGACGGTCCTCAGGACCGGTGTGTTGCGCACATAGGCCTGTTCGACGGTCTTCAGGCCTTCAAGCTGGATGTCCCAGAAGCCATGGTCCGGTTCGAACCCGTCCATCAGGGCCGAGAACACCGGGTCTCCGTCCACGCGCGGCGCGCAGGCCCAGACATAGCGGCCGTTGCGGTCGATCAGGGCGCTGATCGAACAGTTGCCGACCGGGGCGAGGTCGAGGTTCGGGGTCATGCGGTTTCCTCGACACTGTCGAGCCAGACCAGGACAGCCTCGACGTCCGGCAGGCTGTAGCGGGCGGCGGTGTCGCGGGGCGGCCCGACCAGCACGCCGAACCCGCCCAGCGCCCCGGCAGCGCGGAAGCCGTCCTCGTCGGTCAGGTCGTCGCCCAGCATCACCGGCACGGCCCCCTTGAACGGCACTTCGGCCATGAAGGCGGTCAGGGCCGTGCCCTTGTCCGTCCCCGGCGTCTTCAGCTCGACCACCAGATGCCCGGCCTGCAGCGTCAGGCCTGTCTCGTCCGCCAGCCGCTCGGCCAGGGCTCCCACCGCCTCGGCCTCACCCCGCGCCTGGCGATAGTGCAGGCCGGCGGACACGGCCTTGTCCTCGACGATGAGCCCGGGGCGGGTGCGGGCGAACTGGTGGAAGGCCGCCACGGCGTCACGTACGGCGGGGTCGGCGTCAGCGCGGTCCAGCGACCCGTCGGCGCGCCGGCGCTCAAGCCCGTGCACGCCCGAGGCCGAGGCGGCGGCGCTTTCGGCGATGCGGTCGATCTCGGCGATCGTGCGGCCGCTGATGATGGCGACCCGCCCGTCAAGCCGACCGGCCAGGCCGCGCAAGACTGCCGTGCGCCGGGCGTCCGGCACCACAGCGTCCGGCGTCTCGGCCAGCGGGGCCAGGACACCGTCCATGTCGAGGAACAACGCGGGCCGCGGCAGGCGGCGGGGCGGCGCGGGCAAGGGCGCAAGGGCGGCGGCGGCCGTGGTCACGGCGTCGATGATCAGGTCGGACGTCCCCATGGTCACGCTAACGCGCCGCAGAGCCGATGGTTGTCCGCTGCCGCTCATTTCTTCGCATTGCAGCATGGTTCGCCGGGGGCCGGGCGTTGTGAAACCGGACAGGATGGGCCAATTCCGGCGGATGACCGACGCTGTCCTGCCCGCCGATACCGCCGCCATCACCGCCCGCGCCCGCGCGGTGATCCAGTTGAACATCGCCGCGCTTCAGGCGCTGGAGACCGGCCTCGACGACAGCATGGCCCGCGCCTGCGAGGTCATCCTGTCCCGCCCCGGCTATCTGGTCGTGACCGGCATGGGCAAATCGGGCCATATCGGCGGCAAGATCGCCGCCACCCTGGCCTCGACGGGCACCAGCGCCTTCTTCGTCCATCCGGCCGAGATGAGTCACGGCGACCTCGGCATGCTGCGCAAGGACGTCACCCTGCTGGCCATCTCCAACTCGGGAGAAAGCCGCGAACTGCGCGATCCGCTGACCTACTGCCAGCGTGAGGGCATTCCGGTCATCGGCATGACCCAGCGGCCCAACAGCTTCCTCGGCCGCTCGTCGGCCGTCTGCCTGACCATGCCGCAGGTGGCCGAGGCCTGTCCCAACAACCTCGCCCCCACGACCTCGACCCTGATGACTCTCGCCCTCGGCGACGCCTTGGCCATGGTGCTCATGGACCGTCGCGGCTTCACTGCCGAGGCGTTCGGGCTGCATCACCCCGGCGGCAAGCTGGGCATGAGTCTGCAGAGCGTGCGCGACTGGATGGGTGACCGTCCCCCGGCCCCCGCCACCGTGCCCCTGACCGCGACCTTCGCCGAGGTCGTGTCCGCCATCACCGAGGGCCGCAAGGGTGCCGCCGCCGTGCTCACCGGGGACGGGAGGCTGGCCGGGATCGTCACCGACGGCGACATCCGCCGGGCCTTCTCGCGCGACCTCACCGGCCTGACCGCCGCCGATGTGATGAGCCCCAGCCCCAAGGTCATCGGCCCGGATGCGCGCATGAGCGACGCCGTCGACCTGATGACCCAGAACAGGATCGCTACCCTGCTGGTGGTGGACGACGGCCGCCCCCTGGCCATCGTCCACATCGCCGAACTGATGCAGGCCGGCTACGTCGGCTAGCGGGCGTCGGCGTCCATCGGGCGATCCAGCAGCGCCTTTTTGGTGTCATCGCCTTCCAGCGTCAGGGTCACCGCGGGTTTGCCGGCCTGGAATTCCTCCATTGCCGTCGCCTTGCGGGCGCGCATCGCGTCGGCCAGGGCGTCCATGTCGAGCCCGGCGGCGCGAGCCTGGGCGAACATGCCCTCGGAACGCATCTCCTCTTCCTCGACATGGTGCTCGATCATCTCGGACAGCACCTTGACCTTGGCGTCGTAGAATTCCTCGTCCGGGCCACCGGCCTCGATGTCGTTGATCATCAGCTTGGCACCGTCATGCTCGACATAGGCCTCGTTCAGCAGGTCCTCGTCGATCTTGCCGCGGCAGGCCGGATAGAAGACCTCTTCCTCGATCACGGTGTGGACCTTCAGTTCCAGGCAGGCCTGCTCGGCCAGGGCCTGCTTCCTCGCCTTTGACGTCGCCTTCTCGAAGGCAGCGAAAATCTCCTCCACCTTGCGGTGATCGGCCTTCAGCAGGGCGATCGCATCCATGTGTTCGTAGGTCTGGGCCATGGTATTCTCCTCCTGACAGCCAGCGTGTCCGAGGGCCTAATCCGCAGATCCCGCCGGTCGTTCCCTGGACCCGAAAGCTGAGAGTCATTCTCGAAAGACGGTGTTCGGGACCGGACACAGCGCAATCGCCGACGATGTCGGGATCATGAAATACTTGACGTTGACGTAAACGTAGGGTTTGTGGCGGGCACATTTGAATCCGTCCTTATTGGAGACCTGCTCCCATGGCCGACGCCTATATCTACGATGCGGTGCGCACCCCGCGCGGCAAGGGCAAGAAGGACGGGTCCCTGCACGAGATCACCGGCCTGTCGCTGGCGACCCAGGTGCTGGAAGCCCTGCGCGACCGCAACGACCTGGACACGTCCAAGGTCGACGACGTCATTCTCGGCTGCGTGACCCCCGTCGGCGAACTGGGGGCTGATATCGCCCGTACCGCCGTGCTTTCGGCCGGCTGGGCCCAGACGGTGGCCGGCGTGCAGATCAACCGCTTCTGCGCCTCGGGCCTGGAAGCCGTGAACATGGCCACGGCAAAGGTGAAGTCCGGCGAGGCCGATTTCGCCGTCGGCGGCGGCGTCGAGGCGATGAGCCGCGTGCCCATGGGTTCGGACGGCGGTGCCTGGCCCGTCGACCCCTCCTCGGCCTTCCCGACCTGGTTCGTGCCGCAGGGCGTTTCGGCCGACATGATCGCCTCGAAATACGGCTTCAGCCGCGACGACGTCGACGCCTATTCGATGGAAAGCCACAAGCGCGCCGCCGCCGCCTGGGCCGACGGCCGGTTCTCGAAATCGGTGCTGGCGGTCAAGGACCAGCTGGGCCTGACCATCCTCGACCGCGACGAGACCATCCGCCCCTCGACCGACATGCAGACCCTCGGTGCGCTGAACCCGTCCTTCGCCATGATGGGCGAGATGGCCTTCGATGCCGTGATCGGCCAGCGCTACCCCGAGGTCGAGCGCATGACCCACGTCCACAC
This sequence comes from Brevundimonas sp. TWP2-3-4b2, assembly GCF_049897345.1. Taxonomy (NCBI): domain Bacteria; kingdom Pseudomonadati; phylum Pseudomonadota; class Alphaproteobacteria; order Caulobacterales; family Caulobacteraceae; genus Brevundimonas; species Brevundimonas sp. TWP2-3-4b2. Next base: position 9,598 of record NZ_JAFCWB010000009.1, read on the forward strand.
CCCCGGCAACTCGTCGGGGATCGTGGACGGTTCGGCCGGCGTGCTGATCGGCTCGCTGGAAGCCGGCAAGGCACTGGGCCTGAAGCCGCGCGCCAAAGTCCTGGGCGGCGCCTCGATCGGCTCGGAGCCGTCGATCATGCTGACCGGACCTGAATATGTGACCCGGAAGCTGCTGGGCAAGCTGGGCATGACCACCGCCGACATCGATCTGTGGGAGCTGAATGAAGCCTTCGCGGCCGTCGTCCTGCGCTACATGCAGGCGCTCGACATCGACCATTCGAAGATGAACGTGAACGGCGGCGGCATCTCCATGGGCCACCCGCTGGGGGCCACGGGTGCCATGATCACCGGCATCGCCCTGGACGAGCTGGAACGGTCGAACAGGTCGACCGCCCTGATCACCCTGTGCATCGGCGGCGGCATGGGCACCGCCACCGTCATCGAACGCGTCTGAGGATCATGAGCATGGAAAACTTCAAGATCGACGTCGATGCCGACGGCATCGCCCTGATCACCTTCGACGTCCCCGGACGGTCGATGAACACCCTGACCTCGGGCGTGATGAAGGAAATCCCCGAATGGGTCGAACGGGTGAAGACCGACGACGCCATCAAGGGCGCGGTCCTGACCTCGGGCAAGGCCTCGGGCTTCTGCGCCGGCGCCGACCTCGGCGACATGGCCGGCGGCATGCTGGCCGGTGGCTCGCTGCAGGAAGCCTACGACGCGGGCTGGAAGCTGAACGGTGCCCTGCGCGCGCTCGAGACCTGCGGCAAGCCGGTTGCGGCCGCGATCAACGGCCTCGCCCTCGGCGGCGGTCTGGAACTGACGCTGGCCTGCCACTACCGGGTCGTCGGTGACGACAACAGGATCCAACTCGGCCTGCCCGAGATCAAGGTCGGCCTCTTCCCCGGCGGCGGAGGCACCCAGCGCCTGACGCGCCTGATCGGCGTGCAGCAGGCCATGATGGCCATGACCGAGGGCAAGTCCTTCCGTCCGAACGACGCCAAGGGTGCCGGCTTCGTCCACGAGGTCGTTGCCAAGGGCTCGGAAGTCGAGGCCGCCAAGGCCTGGATCAAGGGCGGCGGCAAGGCCGTCCAGCCGTGGGACGACAAGGCGTTCAAGCTGCCCGGCGGCGGCCCCTACCACCCGGCCGGCATCCAGAATTTCCTCGTCGGCAATGCGATGATCCGCAAGCAGACCTACGGCAACTATCCGGCCGCGACGAACCTGATGAAGGCCGTCTATGAGGGCGTTCAGGTCCCCATGGATGCGGCCCTGCGCATCGAGACCCGCTACTTCATCAAGACCCTGATGACGCCGCAGGCCCAGGCCATGATCCGCAGCCTGTTCCTGTCGAAACAGGAGCTCGATAAGGGCGCCGTCCGCCCCGCCGGCGTGCCGAAATCCGATCCGAAGAAGGTCACCGTCCTGGGGGCCGGCATGATGGGCGCGGGCATCGCCTATGTGCAGGTCATGGCCGGCATCGAGACCGTGCTGATCGACCAGACCCAGGAAGCCGCCGACAAGGGCAAGGCGCACGTGGCCGACCTGCTGGGCAAACGCCTCAAGCGCGGCCAGATGACCCAGGAGAAGCACGACGCCCTCCTGGCCATGGTCACCGCCACGACCGACTACGCCCATGTGAAGGGCTCGGATCTGGTCGTCGAGGCCGTGTTCGAAAGCCGCGAGATCAAGGCCGACGTCACCCGCAAGTCCGAGGCCCAGCTGGCCCCGGGTGCCATCTTCGGCTCCAACACCTCGACCCTGCCGATCACGGGTCTGGCCGAGGCCTCGATCCGTCCTGAGGACTTCATCGGCATCCACTTCTTCTCGCCCGTCGACAAGATGATGCTGGTCGAGATCATCATGGGCGAAAAGACCTCGCAGGAGGCCTTGGCCAGGTCGCTCGACTATGTCCTGAAGATCAAGAAGACCCCGATCGTCGTCAACGACAGCCGCGGCTTCTACACCAGCCGCTGCTTCTCCACCTTCCTGACCGAAGGCATGGCGATGCTGAAGGAGGGCTATGCCCCGGCCCTGATCGACAACGTCGGCCGCATGACCGGCATGCCGCGCGGCCCGCTGGAAATGCACGACGATGTCGCGCTGGACCTGTCCTACAAGATCGGCAAACAGACCCGCGCCGACCTGGGCGACAAATACGTCCCCAACCCGGGCGAGGACATCGTCGCCACCATGGTCGAGGGCGGACGGTTCGGCCGCAAGAACGGCATGGGCTTCTATGACTACCCGGCCGAAAAGGGCACGCCCAAGACGCTGTGGAAGGGCCTGTCCGAGCTCGCTCCGACGACGAAGACTGACGGCTTCGGCGAAAGCCCCGACGCCCTGGCCAATGTCGAGGCGCTTAAGACCCGGCTGCTGTACCGCCAGGCCGTCGAGGTCGCACGGTGCTGGGAAGAGGGCGTCATCGACGACCCGCGCGAGGCCGATCTGGGGGCCATCCTCGGCTGGGGCTTCGCGCCCTGGACCGGCGGGCCGATCACCCTGATCGACCAGACGGGCCTGAAGGCCTTTGTCGCCAGGGCCGACGAACTGGCCGCCGCCCACGGCGACCGCTTCAAGGTCCCTCAGCTGCTCCGCGACATGGCCGCGAAGGGCGAGACCTTCTACGGCAATTTCGAAGGCAAGCAGAAGGCGGCGGCTTAAGTGTTTCCTTCTCCCCTTGCGGGAGAAGGTGGCCCGCGAAGCGGGTCGGATGAGGGGTTGCATCGGTCCATCGACAAAGGTTCGTGCGACCCCTCACCCGACCGCGCCACAACGGCGGCTCCGCCGCCGTGCGCGGTCTCCCTCTCCCGCAAGGGGAGAGGGTTCAAGCCTCTCGCTTGACGCCAGCGGCTTTCGGCTCCACCGATCGCTCCTGAATCCCGGAGCGTCCATATGATCCGTCCCCTCGCCCTCGCCCTTCTGCTCGGGTCCGTCGCTTGGAGCGCCGCGGCCCAGGAGCTGCTGATCCGGGGCGGCACGATCTACACGGGCGTCGCCGAGCGACCGACCGCCGAGGTCGTCCTCGTCCAGGACGGGCGGATCGCCTATGTCGGCCCGGCCTCGGGTGCCCCCGAAGTCGAATACGCGGAAACGCTGGATCTCAAGGGGGCCTTCCTGTTCCCCGGCTTCACCGACGGCCACGCCCATCTCGACGGGATCGGCTGGCGCGAGCTGACGCTGAACCTGGAAGGCTCGACCTCGGTCGTCGACGCCATGGCCCGTCTGACGGCCTGGGCCGCGGCCTACCCGGAGGGCCCGATCGTCGGGCGCGGCTGGATCGAGACCCGCTGGCCCGAATCCGCCAACGGGGCCCGCTTCCTGACCGCCGCCGACCTCGACGCCGCCGCGCCGGGGCGGGTCGTGCTGCTGGGCCGGGCCGACGGCCACGCCGTGGTCGCGTCCACGCCGGCCCTCCTCGCCGCCGGCATCGACGCCTCGACCGTCGCTCCGTCGGGCGGCGAAATCCTCAAGGGCCCGGACGGCAAGCCCACCGGCCTTCTGGTCGACGCCGCCGAACAGCTGGTCGCCGGCCTCATGCCCCAGGCCGATCCGGCGGCCCTGCGCGAGGCCTATCGCGCCGGCTTCCGTGTCGAGGCCGCCTACGGCTGGACCGGTGTCCACTTCATGAGCGCGCCGTGGAAGGACATCCCCCTGCTGGAGGCCATGGCCGAGGCGGGCGAGGCCCCCTTGCGCATCTACAACAGCGTCACGCCCGACGGCGCCGCTGCCCTGATCGCGGGCGGCCCGCGCAGCGTCGGCGACGGCCGCATCATCACCCGGGCGATCAAATACTATGCCGACGGGGCCCTGGGCTCGCGCGGCGCGGCGCTGTTCGAACCCTATGCCGACCGGCCCGACACCACCGGCCTGATGCAGATCACCGGCGCGGAGATCGTGCCCCTGTACGAGGCCGCCCTGCGCGGCGGCATCCAGATCGCCACCCATGCCATCGGTGACCGCGGCAATGCCTCTGTGGCCCAGTGGTACGACCAGGCCCTGCGCGAGGTCCCGCCGGCCTACCGCCCCAACGGTCAGGACGTGCGCTGGCGGATCGAACATGCCCAGATCCTGCGGCCGTCCGACTATCACTGGTTCAAGGACCTGCCGATCATCGCTTCGATGCAGCCCAGCCACGCCATCGGCGACCTGTATTTCGCCCCCGCCCGCCTCGGCGACGCCCGGCTGGACGGGGCCTATGCCTGGCACAGCCTGGTCGACATGGGCGTCGTCGTCGTCGGCGGCTCTGACGCCCCGGTCGAGCGCGGCGCGCCCCTGATCGAATTCTACGCCGCCGTCGCCCGCAGCGATCTCGAGGGCAACCAGGGCCCCGACTGGCGTCCGAACGAGGCGGTCGACCGCGCCACCGCCCTGAAGATGTTCACCCTCTGGCCCGCGTACGCCAGCTTCCGCGAGGCCGAGCTGGGCACGATCGAGGTCGGCAAGCGCGCCGACCTGACCGCCTTCAACGTCGACCTGATGACCGCGCCCTTCGCGGACATACCGAAAGGCAAGGCGACCCTGACCGTGGTTGACGGCGTCGTCGTCTATCGCGCCGACTGAGCCGTCCCGTCTGGACGCGGTCCCCCGTTGGCCCTAAGGCTGCGGCGGCTCCGCGGGCGTGATGTAGTGGTAGCCTGAAAGCTTCCCAAGCTTTTCGTGCGGGTTCGATTCCCGCCGCCCGCTCCAAGCCGTCCCCGTCAGCGCGGGGCGCGGCTCCGGCCTTCCCAGCCGCTGACCAGCACGGCACCCATCCCGATCCAGAACAGGATCTCCTTGATCCCGTCGGCGGGCCGGTCGGAGGCGAACTCCAGCCAGGCCCAGCCGAGGAAGGCGACGGTGAATACCGCAACGGCGAGCCCCTTCATGAGTGGCCTCCGCGCTTCCGGTTGAGGTTCAGGAAGATGTCCACCGCCGACAGCAGGAAGGTGCTGGTCAGCGCCGTGAACCCGGCCTCAACCCAGGACTGGCCGCGCATGATTGCCATGACCGCGGCAACCCAGAATAGGGCGATCAGGCAGATCACCGTGATCCTCACCCACCGGGGGTTGATCGGGGCGGGCGAAGGTTGAGGCTGGTCCATCATCGGGCCACCTCAACATCCACGCCGCGGGCCTCGAGGATTTCCTGCACGCTGTCCTCGCCGGCCAGGTGGGCAGCCCCCACGGCCATGAAGACGGTTCCCGAGCCCGCCAGCAGGGTCTGGATCTGGCCGGCCCAGTCCGTGTTCCGCTGCACCAGAAGGGCGTCGTACATCGCCTCGCTTTCCTCGCGCATCTCTATGACGCCCAGACGCTCGATGCCCGCGACGTCGCCCGTGGCCCAGGCATCGACGAGCTGATCCAGTTCGGTCGTGGCGTCCTCGTACGACTCAAGGACAGAGCGGAGGAAGGCCAGCTGGTCGGCCTCCGGCAGGCCGGCGAGCATGCCGACCTGTTTGTCGATGGTCTCAAAGCCATGGATCGGCTTGCCGGCGGCCTCGGCGCGGGCCTTGAGGACCAGCTCGACGCCTGACGTCGGATCGTAGCCGGCCTTGACCAGGGGCGCGACCGACAGGGTCAGGCCAACCAGCCAGGGGCGTAGCGAATCCAGTTGAGCGGCAGTCGCCCCGGCTCCGGTGGCGGCCGCATCCAGTGCGGTCAGCTCCGCAGGCGTCAGCAGACTGGACAAGGGCCGGTCCGGGGACAGCCCGTACTGCTGGACCAGAGGCATGACGGCGGCCTGGTCGTCGGGATTGGAAATCTCGAACCAGACCTGGTCGGCGCTGGCGAAGGCGGCATCGACCCGGGCCGAGCCCCAGGCCGTGGTCGGGCGCAGGACGTGGACCGTGCCGAACAGATAGAGGGTCGAGTCTGCGTCGCGGATGACCCACAGGGCCGGTCCGGCGCCCTGGGCCTGGGGTACGGCCCGGGGCGCGGCGGCGGCGGCGGGCGCGGCCTGGACCGCCTGGGCAAAGGCCTGTGCGGGCTGGAAGGCGACAGCGCCGGCGAGGCCAAGGCCGAGCACGGCTCCGAGGGCGGTGCGGGCCAGATCGGAGGCGCGCGTCTTCAGGCGGTCGGAAACGGTCATGGAAACACTCCGTGGAAAGGGTGGAAAGCGATTGTGGGAGGACGGCTCAGTGCAGGCCGCGCCGGGCGGCGGCGATGATCGAGGCGATGAAATAGACGCCCATCAATATGCCCATCAGGCCCCAGCCGGAGACGGTATCGACCAGCCCCAGCCGTTCGGCGGCGGCATAGACGAACAGACACAGCTGCAGGGCCCAGAAGGCCATGGCGCTGGTCTCTGACATGACCCGGCGCAACATCTCATCGGCGGCCCGCCACAGCATCAGATTGGCGACGCTCTGCAGCACCAGCAGGACCACGACGGCACCGAAGATCACCTCGGGCGTCGCCACGGCGGTTCCGAACATGGGCAGCAGGAACAGGGTGCCGGCCAGCAGCATGACGATGACCTGCAACACGCCGCAGCCCCGGGGCACCGTCGAGGGACGGGTGGCGACGACGAAGGCGCTGATCAGGCCGGTGGTGATGGTCATGACGGCCATGAGTACGGCCAGTTCGTCCTGCCAGACGGTCCGGACATCGCCCATCAGGGTGCTGATCCCGTAACCGGCGAGGCCGCCGAGGACGGCAAGGGCCACAAACAGGGCCGCCTTGCGCAGGAGCGAGGTGCGGGGGGTTTCGAGACTGACGGTCATGGCTCAGTCCTCCGTGAAGATGGATTCAATGGGTTGGCCGAACACCTTCGCAATGCGGAAGGCGAGCGGCAGTGACGGGTCGTAACGGCCGGTTTCCAGCGCGTTGACGGTCTGGCGCGAGACGCCGAGCGCATCGGCCAGGTCGGCCTGGCTCCAGTTGCGTTCGGCCCGGAGGACCTTGAGACGGTTGTTCATGACGCCGCTCTCACCGGTGCTTCAGCCACCAGCCGGCCCAGGCCAGCGAATAGCCCGCCAGCTGGAACAGCAGGATGGACATCATGCCCGAGACGAAGATGTCGGCGGGGGCCGAACCGATGCCGGCAGGGAGCGGCTGTTCCTCGGCCCGCAGCATCAGGGTCAGCAACAACACAGAACCGACGGCCATGCCGCCGGACCCACCCCACCACCAGGCCCATTTGTGGGCCTCGCGGGCGGCCTCGTCGATGCCGCGCCACCACCAGATACAGGCCGTGAACCCCACCGCCATCGCCGCCGAGACCAGGGCCGCCGTCATCGCGGTGCCGACCGGCCCCGGCTGATCGTCGAAGAAGGCGCTGGCCGCGCCCGCCAGGCCACCCAGGACCAGGGAGGTGCCGAGAACCAGCACATAGGCGCCGGGTCCGTGCGGACGCCTGGGCCTGGATAGGTCGTTCATGACAAGGCTCCCTGTCGATTTGACAAGGGTGTTTTACATCACCGCGCAGCGATGTCAAGCGTCCTTGTCCAGGACGCGGTCAGCCCTTGGGCAGGGCGGTCGGTCGGGTTTCGGCAGCGACCAGTTCCGGCCGGCTGAGGGCGCGCGGCGACTGGTCGACGGGCGGCAGGTCCACCAACTCCTTGCCCTCATGGTCGACCTGAAGGTCCTCGAACCGGCGGGCCGAGACCATGACCTGGCTCTCGAGCGAGCCGACGAACTGGTTGTATTTGCCCACGGCGGTGTCGAGCGCGCGCCCGACGGCGGCGGCGTGGCCGCCCATCACCGACAGGCGTTTGTAGAGTTCCTTGCCCAGTTTCGCGACATCCTCGGCGTTCTTCGCCTGCTCCTCGGCGCGCCAGCCGTAGGCGACGGCCTTGCACAGGGCGAACAGGGTCGTGGGCGTGACGATGACCACGCGCGAGGCCATGGCCGTGGTCATCAGGTCCGGCTCGTGATCGAGCGCGGCGGCGAGGAAGGCGTCGCCTGGCACGAACATGGCGACGAAATCCGGGCTGGGCTTGAACTGGTCCTGATAGGCCTTGGACGACAGCTGGCGGACGTGGGTCTTCATGCTGGTCGCGGTGCGCAGGGAGGCGGCCTTCGCCTGGGCCTCCTCGTCGCCGTCGGCCGCGTCGCCGAAGGCCAGGGAGACCTTGGCGTCGATCACGAACATGCCGCCGCCGGGCAGGCGCACGACGAAGTCAGGACGCTGCTGGCGGCCGGCGTCGTCGGCGCTGGAGCTCTGCTCCTCGAAATCGAACCGTCCGGCCATGCCCGCGGCCTCCAGCACATTGCGGCAGGTCTGTTCGCCCCAGCGACCCCGACGCCCGGTGTTGCCACGCAGGGCCTCGGTCAGGCGTCGCGCCTCGTCGCGGGTGGCGGTGGAGGCGGTCATCAGCAGGGCCAGCTGCTCCTTCAGCCCGCCGGTCTCCTCGTTGCGGGTCTTCTCCAGCGCCGCGACATGCTCCTGGAACAGTTTCAGCGTCTCGGCGACCGGCTTGAGCTGGGCCTCCATCCGCTGCTGGGACACGAGCTCGCGATTGCGGAAGGTCTCGTCGGTGCGTTTGAGCAACTCCTCGGCGGCGGTCGTGGCCGAGTCCCGAGCCTGGGCGCGCAGCAGTTCGGTCGAGGTCGCGGCCTGGTCCTCGAACAGGCGCATCCGCGCCTCGGACTCGGCATAACGCTCGCGCAGCTCCCACGCCCGCGTATCGGCGGCGGAGGCGCGACGGCGCTCCATCACGGCCCAGAAAAGGGCGATGACGGCGACGATGGCGGCGGCGATGGCGGGGACCAGATCAGCGTTCATGCTCCGTTCCTTAGCGAGAGTCGGCAGGGGCCGCCATGGCAGCGCGCGCGCGTAAAAGTTCGAGTGCACATCGTGCACATTTCTCGCCCCTCTTCCCCGACCGCCCGACGGCTCCAAGAAGACTGGCCAGGCGACGGATGCGTCGATTCCGGACGCAGGCCGTGATCGAGAGTCGGCTTTCGACCCTCAGGCGGCAGTCCGCTCCCGACCCCTTCCAAACATCTGCGACGTCCGCTTCCGGGAACCGGGCTCCGGCGCAGAGGATTGAGCGGGGAAGGTCACAGCAGGCGAGACGGCATCAGGCATTCCGCTGACCGGAAACCTGATGCCTCTTCCGCCAACCCGAGGCAGGACGTCCCATGATCGGCTCGCCCAGCCCTCGAGCTGGATCATTCTGTCTGGTGATGGAGGCGAAGCAGGCTGTGCGTCGGCCATGACGGCCTGCCGGCTACATCGGCGGAGTTACGCCGTCCTTGCCCATCGCCAGAAACCCGGCAGACGTCGTCCCCTTGGGTATAACGACGTACACCTTCTGACCGACCGCCAATGAAGACCTTTCGGTCGGTTCGAAACGCACGATCGGCGTTCCCTCGGGAATCGTGACGTTTGCCGTGCCGCCCTCGTAGGAGATAGTCAGCATACGGCCGCCGGACGACGCTTCACTGCTGGCAACCGTGCCGTTTGTCATTGCGCTTTGGGCCTGGACTGTCCCGTTGGTCATCGCGCTCTGGCTATCGACCGTGCCGTTGGTCATCGCACTCGACACGACCGAACCGCCACCGCGGGATGCGACAACGCCCGGCACGTCCCACTCATAGTGACCCTCGCCGGTGCCGCGCATCGATTCAGGAAAGATCACCAGTTCCAGCGAACGAAGCGCCGTCTTTGGACCCGTGGTCGCGGTCCCGACGAAATCGCCGTCCTTGAGGGTCGAAAGGCTGGACGCCACAACCCAGACAAAGCGCGTTGTCGCCGCAACCGGCACGGCGACCGTTCGGCCGTCCCAGGTCTGAACCGTCATCGAACCGTCTGCCACGGACTGGACTGTGCCGCGCACCCGCACAGTGCTGCTGCTGGCATCGACGACCTCGGCAGCGGGGGGCGTCGGCTCCGGGGCAGAGCATGCAGCGAGCGACGCCAGCGCGGTGGCGACAAGGGCCAGGTTTCTGATCGGTGTCATCATGCGTCCGTTCGTCGGTGACGGGCCGGCGTTCGACACCGGGTTCGGGTCGAACAATGCACGTTCGTGGCGGCACCTGCCATGGCCCGGCGGCTGCGACGAATGGTCCACGATCCTGTGTCGTGCGCCGGCAGCGAACCGGACCCGGGCGAACCTGCGGCGTTTCCCGGCGCTGATCAGGGTCGAGCGGGCGAAGTCGGCAGAACGGGCCTTTCCTTGAGGGATAGCGCCGGGGTCAAATGTCCGCTCACCACCCCAAGCCGACGCCCATAGGGTCCGTTTCCGGTCGGGGCGCGGGCAAGTCCCGGGCTTGTCGCGCTTCCCCTGCGCGGCTCAGGTCGGCCTTCTCTGGCGCATGGCCTGGATGATGGTGCCGTCGTCCAGCCAGTCGAGTTCGCCGCCGACGGGGACGCCGCGGGCCAGGGAGGTGATCTCGACGCCCGAGCCCGTCAGACGCTCGGCCAGATAGTGGGCCGTGGTCTGGCCGTCGACGGTGGCGGGAAGCGCCAGCACGACCTCCGCGACCTCGCCGCCGCGCACCCGGCCGACCAGTTCGGCGACCCGCAGCGCCTCCGGGCCGACGCCGTCCAGGGCCGAGAGCAGGCCGCCCAGCACATGGTATTTGCCGCGGAAGGCCCCCGACCGCTCCATGGCCCACAGGGCACCGGCCTCCTCGACCACGCAGATCAGGGCGTTGTCACGGGCCCCGTCAGAGCAGATCGAACAGGGATTGCGGGTGTCGGGCGCGCCGCAGATCGAACAGGACGAGACCTTTTCCGCCGTCTCGGCCAGGGACGCCGCCAGCGGGACCAGCAACTGTTCGCGCTTCTTGAGCAGGGCCAGGGCCGCGCGCCGGGCCGAGCGGGGGCCGAGGCCGGGCAGCTTGGCCAACAGCGCGATCAGACGCTCGATCTCGGGTCCGGCGGAGGCAGCCATGGGTCCGTGTCGGGCCTAGAACAGCTTGGGCATGCCGGGGATGTTCATCCCGGCCATGGGTCCGGCGGCCTCGCGCATCAGGGCGCTGTTGACCTCGTCCAGCCGGCGCTTGGCATCGGCGTGGGCGGCCACGATCAGATCGGCGAGGATCTCGCCCTCGCCGGGGACCAGCAGGCTGTCGTCGATGACCACCGAGGTGATCTCGCCCGCGCCCTTGAGCGCGATCGTGACCATGCCGCCGCCGGAGGTGCCCGAGGCGCTGGTTTCGGCCATTTGCGCCTGGGCCTCCTGCAGCTTCTGCTGCATGGCCTGGGCCTGTTTCATGAGGGCGTTGAGGTCTGTCATGGGGCGATAGATAGGACGTCCAGGTAAGAAACGACACCCTTCCCCGCTCATCCCGGCGAAAGCCGGGACCCAGATCTTTGGGCGATCAGTGTTTACGTATTCGCTGTTCGCTTGCCCCGTCCGCCGCTTCGTTACGAAAGGACTGGGTCCCGGCTTTCGCCGGGATGAGCGGAATCAGGAATCCTCGTCCACCTCATCCGGGATGACCGGAAGTTCCACCACCGGGGCCAGGGTCTTGATCTCGCCGAGCGAGGCCCCAGGGAAGGCGGCCATTACGGCCATGACGAAGGGGTCGGCCTCGACGCCGGCGCGCTCTTCCGAGCGTTTGCGGCGATCGATCTCGATCATGGTCTCGCCGCCGCCCTGGCCGTTGGCGGCGATCAGCCAGGTGCGGCCAGTCCAGTCCTTGAGCCGCGAGGCCAGCTTGCGGGCCAGGTCCATCGGCGCGCCGTCGAGGCTTTCATAGGTGATCGCCCCCGGCTTGAAGGCCACGGGGCGAACGTAGCGCTGGACGTCCATCTGCAGGCCGACCTCGCGCCGTTCGCCGATCAGGGCGACGACCTGCTCGAAGGACTGGGGGTCCGGCAGGGCGGGCGCGGCGACCGGGCGGGCGGCGAGCTGGGCCCCCATAGCGGCCTGGGCACCGCCGCCTCCACCGCCGCCGGACGGTCCGCGCGGGGCGGAGCCGCCGCCGGGCATGGGCTCGCCGTCGCGCAGGGCCTTCAGCGCCTCTTCCGGCCCCGGCAGGTCGGCGGCATAGGCGAGGCGGACGATGGCCATTTCGACGGCGTCGGCGGGATTGGGCGCGCGCCGGACCTCGTCCAGCGCCCGCAGCAGCATCTGCCAGACGCGGGCCAGGGTGCCGGCCGAGATGACAGCGCCCAGCGCCGTCAGCTTCTGGGCCTGATCGTTGGGCAGGCGGGTCGCCTGCGGACCCAGCATCTTGGCCACCGAGGCGGCGTGGCAGTGTTCCAGCAGGTCGTTGGTGATCTGCACCGGATCGGCGCCGTAGCCATAGAGGGTCCGGAACAGCTCCAGCGCTTCCGGTGTACGGCCGGCCATGATCGATTCGAACAGGGCGATGGTCTGGCTGCGGTCGGCGAGGCCGAGCATGTCGCGCACGACCTCGGTCTTGACCGTCTCGCCGCGGTCGCCCTGGACCAGGGCCTGATCCAGCAGGGACAGGCCGTCGCGGACCGAGCCCTCGGCGGCGCGGGCGATCAGGGCGAGGGCGTCCTGTTCGATCTTCATCCCCTCGCGGTCGGCGATGCGGGCGAGGTGTTCGACGAGGATCTCCGGCTCGACGCGGCGCAGGTCGAAACGCTGGCAGCGGCTGAGGATGGTCACCGGGACCTTGCGGATCTCGGTGGTGGCGAAGATGAATTTGGCGTGCGGCGGCGGCTCTTCCAGCGTCTTGAGCAGGGCGTTGAAGGCCTGGTTCGACAGCATGTGGACTTCGTCTAGGACGTAGACCTTGTAACGCGCCTCGACGGGGGCGTAGCGGACGCTCTCGATGATGTCGCGGATGCCGTCGATGCCGGTGTGGGAGGCGGCGTCCATCTCGACCACGTCCATATGCTGGCCGGCCATGATGGAGGCGTCGTGGCGGCCCTGATCGGTCAGGGCCAGCGACGGACGGTCGATGCTGTCGGTCTCGTTGTTCAGGGCGCGGGCCAGCAGGCGGGCGGTGGTCGTCTTGCCGACCCCCCGCACGCCCGTGAGCATGAAGGCGTGGGCGATGCGGCCTGTGGCGAACGCGTTGGTCAGGGTGCGGACCATGGCCTCCTGACCGATCAGGTCCTCGAAGGTGTGCGGCCGGTATTTGCGGGCCAGGACGGTGTAGGCCGAGCCGTCATCGGCATGGGCGGCGGGACCGTCCTCGCCTTTGGTCAGCTTGACGGGTTTGGCGCTTTCATTGGTCGGTTTGACCGCGGAATTGGTCGCCGCGGCCTCGGCCTCGCGCATGCCGGCGGGTTCGGGGGCGCCGAACATGTCGTCGGTGTCGGGATCGCGCTCGACGACGTCGCCCTCGGGCGCATCTTCTTCCCACGGAGGGCCATCGAGACTCGGGTCGGCGTCGCTCATGCATCCGTCTTACAGCGAGAGGGCCGCATCGCGCACCCCCTCGCCGCAAGGCGTCCCCGCTTTGACGGGGATGACGGCGTGGATCAGTCGGTCAGGTCGCGGATCTGGCCGCCGTCGGCCCGGATGCGGGCGATGACCTGCTTGTGCAGCCAGATGTTCATCGAGGCGGTGTCGGAGGTGTCGCCGGAATAGCCCAGCTCACCGGCCAGTTCCTTGCGCTCGGCCAGGGTGGACTCCATGCCGGTCAGCTTCATCAGATCGACGATCGAGGTGCGCCAGTTCAGCTTCTGGTCGCGCTGGTCGTTCATGAAGTCGAGGATGCCGTCGACATCGACGGGTTCGACCGCGGGCGCGAGCGCCGTCGTGGTTGTGGTCGGCGCGGCCGTGGGGGCCGGAGCGGCGGTCGGGGTCGCGGTTTCGCGTCGCTTGAAGATCTTGCCGAGGATGTTGCCGAGAATGCTCATGTCCGCTCCTGAAGGGGGTGAGCCTGCACAGCGAATAGCGAACGCGACGGTTCCGCACGCTCGCGCTCAAGCAGCGAGCGACCGCGTCGCATGCGTTAGCGGCAACAAGGAAAGGAAGTGGAGATCGCGACCCGAAGGGGAATTCGTTGTGGCTGCTGCCTTCCGGCCCTGACCAGATTGGCGAAACCTTCGCCCGCGATCTCCGAGGTCGATATGACGATTCTGGCTCGCGGATGCAAGCCGTCGCTTGCTAGATGACGGCCATGGCCCTCCCCGCCCTCAACACCTTCGCCGGCAATCCGCTCGATCGGGCCGGTGATCTTCGCAACGATCCCGACTGGCTGGCCGAACAGGCCGCGAGCCCCGATGCCGTGGCCATGGTCCTGTGGGAGGGTCGACCGCTGCTTGAGGGGGCCGAGCCCCGGCTGGCCTGGCTGGCGCTGACCCATGCGCGGGCGGTGGTCCCGGACCGCGAGCTGTTCCTTGGTCTGTGGAAGGGGGCACCGTGCTTCGCGGTCGAGGTCGAGGGCTCCGCCGATCCGGCAGCGGGACCGCTGGCCGGGCTGGGCGCGTTTCATGAAATGCGCGAGGCGGCGGCCCTGTTGTCGGGCGCCGACGCGGCCATGGCGGGGGCAGCCAAGTCGTTGTTCGACTGGCGGCGGCGTCACGGCTTCTGTGCCAGTTGCGGGACCGAGAGCCAGAATGCCTGCGGCGGCTGGAAACGGGTCTGTCCGGCCTGCGGCGTCGAGCATTTTCCGCGCGTCGATCCCGTGACCATCATGCTGCCGGTGTTCAGGGGCGGGGCCGAGCCGATCTGCCTGCTGGGGCGTCAGGCGGCCTGGCCCGAGGGGCGGATGTCGGCACTGGCGGGGTTTCTGGAGCCCGGTGAGAGCATCGAGGAGGCCTGTGCCCGCGAGATCGCCGAGGAGGCGGGGCTGACGGTGACGGCGGTGCGCTATCACTCCAGCCAGCCGTGGCCGTTTCCGTCGCAGCTGATGATCGGCCTGATCGCCGAGGTCGACAGTATGGACGCCCATCCGGACCAGACCGAGCTGGAGGCCGTGGCCTGGCTGACCCGGGACGAGGCGCGGGCCTGTCTGGCGGGGACGCATCCCGCGATCAAACCACCGCCGAAATTCGCCATCGCCCGGACCCTGCTGCAGGCGTGGGTGGACGGGTTTGAGGTCGAGTGAGGGATTAGGAATTAGGGATTGGGAATTAGGTTCATTCTCCTATCGCGTGAATTTATTTCACGTTATGATTGATCGCCTTCGAAGGGGGAGACGATGACCCGATCCCATCGAGAATTGACCGTCTGGCGTAAGGGGCTCGATCTCGCCTGTCAGGTCTACGAGCTCACCCGCAAGATGCCGAAGGAAGAGATTTATCGGCTGTCCGGGCAGATCATCCGCTGCTCGGCCTCCATTCCGGCCAATATCGCTGAAGGTAATGCCAGAGGCACGCGACGGGACTACGCCCACTTCGTCAGCATCGCCCGGGGCTCAGCCGCCGAACTGGAGACGTTTCTGGTGATCATCAAACGCTTGGGTCTCGCCCCACAAGACGATGTTGACCACCTGATGGTCCAAGCCGAGGAGGTTGGGCGGATGCTCAACGCACTTCGAGCCAAGCTCACCCCTAATCCCTAATCCCTAATCCCTATTCCCTCATGCCCCCCGGCCAGCGCCCGCGCCGCCGCCAGATCATCCGGATTGTCGACCGACAGCGGGGCTTCTGCGATGACCGCGGCCCAGATCTGAAGGCCCATTTCCAGCGCGCGCAGCTGTTCCAGCTTCTCGCGGCGCTCGAGGGGCGACGGCGTGGCGGCGCAGAAGCGTTCGAGCGCGGCGCGGCGGTAGCCGTACAGGCCGATGTGTCGCCAGACCGGCGCATCGCCGAACAGGGTCGAGCGGGTGAAATAAAGGGCGCGGCCGTGGTGCTGACCGTCGGACAGGGCGACGACCGCCTTGACCACATCGGGATTGGTCCGGTCAGAGGCGTCGGCCTCGGGCGCGATCAGGGTGGCGATGTCGCAGGCCGGCTCGCCGTGCAGCAGGGCGGCGCAGGCCGTGGCCAGCCCGGGATCGGCGAACGGCATGTCGCCCTGCAGGTTGATGATGGCGTCATGTCGGCCGTCGGGATCAAGGACTTCGAGGGCGGCGCGGATACGGTCGGACCCGGACGGCAGGTCTGGATCAGTCAGGACGGCCACGCCACCGATCGCTTCGATCGCCGCGACGATGTCCCGGTCCCCCGCCGCCACGGCGACCGGAAGGCCCGACAGCGCCGCCTGCTCATAGGCCCGCACGATCATCGGCTTGCCGCCGATGTCCGCCAGCGGCTTGTCGGGCAGGCGGGTCGCGGCCATGCGCGCGGGGATCAGGATCAGAGGATTCACGTTCGGTCCTGGAGCAGGTTGGGGGTGCGACGCTCCGGCGACCTTCCGCCGGTTGCGAAGGCCGCGCTAGCGTGTAGAAGACCACCACGCAAGAATTGGCCTGCCGGTGATCCGGTCGGCCACCCCGTTACGGCCAATGAAAAAGTGAGACGACGCGCATGAGCGGCGATCTGAAGTTCAACAAGATTCTGGGTGCCGGCTTGGCGACCGCCCTGGTCATCATCGGCCTGCCGCTGGTGACCGGCGCAATCTATCACAGCGAGGCCCCTGAAAAGATGGGCTATTTCGTTGACGCGCCGGAAGAAGCCGCTGCCGGGCCCGCCGAGGTCGTGCTGCCGCCCGACTGGGGTACCCTGCTTCCGGCCGCCGATCTCGCGGCCGGAGAGGCCGCCTTCGCGCGCTGCCAGGCCTGCCACAACAACGTCGCCGGCGGGGCCAATGGTATCGGTCCGAACCTGTACGGCGTGGTCGGTGGTCCGGTCATGCACGCGGCTGGCTTCGCCTATTCCGAGGGCATGGCCGCCCACAAGGGCGTGGCACCCGCATGGGGCTATGACGAGATGGATCAGTTCCTGACCAACCCCGGCAAGTACGTACCGGGCACCAAGATGTCGTTCGCCGGCATTCGTGACACCGCCACCCGCACCAATCTGATCGCCTATCTGCGCAGCCAGGGGTCGGGCGGCATGGCCATCCCGGCACCCGATCCCGCCCGCCAGCCCGGCGCTGCCCCTGCGGCGGCTCCGGCCGAGGGCGCGGCCCCCGCCGCCGATGCCGCCGCCGTTGCGGCTGATCCCGCCGCGGCGGCCACGCCTGCCGCGCCGCCGGCCTGATATCTGACGGTCATCGACCTGGGATGAATGGAAAAGGCGGTCTTCGGACCGCCTTTTTCTTTGGTTGTCAGAATCGTCGAATGACGGGGGTCGCGCCGTCGGTTCCGCGATGCCGGGCGTCGGCCTCGGCGAAGGCTTCGATGACCACGGCGCCGTGATGGCCGGTGGCGTGCAGAACGTGATCCGGATCCAGCATGAGGGCGGCATGACCGTTCCAGGGCCCCTCGCCCGGAGAAAGCCAGACGACCAGATCGCCGCGGCGCGCCTCCGAGATCGGGACGCCGACCCCTAGCTCTGCCTGCTGGTCCGAATAGCGCGGCGCGGCACGGCCGCAGGCGTAGAGAACCTGCTGGACCAGGCCGCAACAATCGGTGCCCTGCGGCGTCCGGCCGCCGAGGCGATGCGGCGCGCCCACGAACCGCTGGGCGAGGGCCACGGCGTCGACGGCGAAGGTGCCGATCGCGGCCACGCCCGCCTGCGTGCCGACGACCAGGGCATTCAGCGGCAGGGCGGCGTCAACCGTATCGATACAGTGGGTCGGGAGCGGTGCGCCCTCGGCCAGGGCGGAGACTTCGATCCAGCCGACGACGCCGTCCCGGCGCGCCCGGCCCCAGACCCGGTCGCCGCGCGTGTCGAGCACGTCGAAGGCCTCGCCGAAGATCAACTGGTCGACAGGATGCTCGCCGGCCGTAGCCTCGGCGTGGATGTCGGCGACCGGAATTGCGCAATGCATCGCCCGCACCGCGCGGAAGGCGGAGGCGCGAACAATCCCCTCCAGCGCCTGCTCGGCCAGATCGGGCCGGGCGAGGGTGGTGCGGGGATCAAGGCTGGCGGCAGCTGCGGTCAAACGTGGGCTCGTCCGATTGAGGAAGCATCCTGCCGCACGAAGGCGAAAGTCCCGTTAATGGCGGACCGACCGACGCATATCTTGAAACAAGCCCGTGAAGGCCCAGTTCAGACCTTCGCGATCGCGGAGCGGCAGATGCTTATCATTCTCGGGCTGGTGACGTTGGCGTTGGCCGTGATGCTGGCGTCCCCGGACAGCGCGCCTGGCCGGGCCCTGAGACGCGGGCTGGTCGAGACCCCCGCCCGTGCACTCAATCGCCTCCGGCGGGGCAAGATAGTTTTCTTCGTCCTGCTGGCGGCCGCGGGGCTCACGCTGGCGTTGCTGTTCAAGGCGGACGGCCTGCGCCTGTTCGGATTGATGCTTCCAGATCTTTTGGTCTGGTTCGCGGTGTTCGACGTGGGCGTCTTCATCGACGCCCTGCTGATCGCCGGAGCCGTGCTGGGCGCGAACGGACTGAGGGTGGCGCGAGCGCGGGTCTCGGCCCTGTCCGGCGAGATCGTCCTCTTCCTCAGGCGTCGGGGCGCACGGGTGCGGCGACCGCGCCGCCCCGGATCACGTCCGCCGGGCAAGGCCGTCGATGACGACGGACCGGGATGGGTGCATCAACCCGTCGGATACCGCGCCTTCAGCATGGCATAGCAGGCCCGCAACGCCTGCGCCTCGCCGCCCTCGGGCCAGCCAGGACGCGCCCGCGAATTCCAAGCGAAGATGTCCATATGGGCCCAGGCTCCGGTGGTGGGCGCGAACCGTTGCAGGAACAGGGCGGCGGTCACCGAACCGGCCTGGGCCCAGGCAGCCGAGTCGTTGCGCAGATCGGCGATCTCGGTCTCCAGCGCCGCGCGATAGCCAGGCCACAGCGGCATCCGCCACAGCGGGTCGCCGACGGCGCGGGCGGCCTCCAGCAAGTCAGCGGCCAGGGCCTCGTCGTCGGTATAGAGCGGCGGCAGTTCCGGCCCCAGGGCCACCCGGGCGGCCCCGGTCAGGGTGGCGAAGTCGAGCGTCAGGTCGGGACTGTGCTCGCTCGCGCGGGTCAGGACATCGGCCAGGATCAGCCGGCCCTCGGCGTCGGTGTTGCCGATCTCGATGGTCAGACCCTTGCGACTGTTCAGAATGTCCCCGGGCCGGAAGGCGTCGGCCGAGATGGCATTTTCGACGGCGGCCACCAGCACGACCAGGCGCACGGGCAGGTCCGCCTGCATGACCAGCCGGCCGAGGGCGAGCGCATGGGCGGATCCGCCCATGTCCTTCTTCATGTTGCGCATGCCGGCGGCGGGCTTGATGTCGAGGCCACCGGAATCGAAGACCACCCCCTTGCCAACCAGGGCGACCAGCGGCAGGTCGGCGCGGTCCAGGTTCCAGCCGATCTCGATGACCCGGGGCGCGCGATGGGCCGCGGCGGCGCGGCCGACGGCGTGGACAGCGGGGTAGTTTTCCTCCAGCAGGGCGTCGCCGGTGACTACCGAGATCGTGGCTCCGGAATCTGCTGCGATCTCGCGGGCGATGGTCTCGATCTGCAGGGGCCCCATGTCGGCGGCGGGCGTATCCACCATCTCGCGCGCGAGGGCGCAGGCCGAGGCGATTCGCAGGGTCGCCACGAGATCGAGGCCCTCGGGGGCCACCAGCCGCACCTTGTCGCGGTCGGGGCGGGGCTTGTAGCGGTCGAAGACATAGGTCCCCAGCACGAAGGCCAGGGCGGCCTTGCGGGCATCTTCCGGTTCCGCCTCCAGACGATAGAGGCCCGGCGGCAATCTGGCCGGCAGGGCCCGCACCGACATGGGATCGAAGGTCTCGCCCGCCCCCACCAGCACCGCGGCGATCCCGCCGCGGCCGTCCGGCGCGACCAGAATCTGGCCGGGCTTGCCCTTGAAGCCATTGGCATCGGCCCAGCCGCGCGTCGACTCGTCGATCCGGCCCGCGGGCCCGACGAACCGCACGGGAATGGCCCCTTCCGTCTCGGTGGTCAGCAGGTCGGGGTGCAGAGCGGACATGGACGACGGCCTTTCCGGCCGGCGGCGGCCGATCTTAACCAAGGATTGACGCGAAGAGCCGAGTCTGGCCCTCGAACCTTCCGGAGCGCCTCCATGTCGCGCACGACCGCCTCTATCGCAATCCTCGTCCTGTTTTCGGCCGCCGCCGGATCGGCCCTGGCCGAACCGGTCACGGCGCAGGCCAACGCCCGGACGCCGGCTTCCGCCCAGCCGCCGGTCGCCGCCACGCCGCGCCAGCCCGCCAGCGCCGAGGTGCGCGCGGCCTATGACCGATCGGACGCCCTGAGCCGGTCGGTGTTCTGGACGGATCAGGCGGACATCGATCCGCGCGACCCCGTCGCCGGGGTCAGGGCGGCGCAGGCGCTGCGCGACCTGGGCCGTTACGATCAGGCCGCCGAGACCGCCCAGGGCGTGCTGGTGATCCAGCCCGGAAACGTCGACGCCATGCTGGAGGTGGGTCGCGCCCATCTGGCGCGGGGTCAGGCCTTCTACGGGGTCGCCGCCCTGGAACAGGCCCGCACCGCGCGGCCGGGCGACTGGCAAGTCTGGTCGTTGCTGGGAACGGCCTATGAGCAGGTCCGCCGGCCCGACGACGCCCGAGCGGTCTGGGCCCAGGCCCTGGCGATCTCGCCCGACAACCCCGCCGTCCTGACCAATATGGCCATGTCGGCCATGACCCAGGGCGATGCCGCCACCGCCGAGCCCCTGTTGCGCCGCGCCGCTGCCCAGCCCGGCGCGTCCCTGAAGGTGCGGCTGAACCTGGCCATGGCGCTGGGTCTGACCGGCAAGATGGCCGAGGCGGAACAGATCCTGCGCCGCGACCTGCCGCCCGAGGCCGCCGACGCCAATCTGCAATGGCTGCGGGACCGGGCCAACAGCACCGGCGTCGATCAGGCCCGGACCTGGGGCTCGCTCCAGGGCGGCTGATCACCTATATTCGGACCATGATCGACGAGCTCTACAGCGCGCGCATCCTCAAGCTGGCGGCCAATCTGCCGCACAGCGGACGGCTGGCTGCGCCTGAGGGCACCGGCGAACGGATCGCCAGACTGTGCGGGTCGAAGGCGACCGTGGATGTGACGCTTGACGACGCCGGCCGGGTTCTGACGTTCGCCCAGGATGTGAAGGCCTGCGCCCTCGGCCAGGCGGCGGCGGGCGTGCTCGGCGAGACTGTCATCGGCGCGTCGCTGGACGAGATCGTCGTCGCCCGTGACGCCATGTCCGCCATGCTGAAACTTGGCGGCGAAGGTCCGACAGGCCGTTTCGAGGGTCTGCGCGCCCTGAAACAGGTGGCCGACTATCCGGCCCGCCATGCGTCGACCATGGTCGCGATCGAGGCGACGGTGGATGCGATGCGGCAGGCTCTGGCTCGCAAAAGCCCCGATACACGAACTAGCCTCGCCGGTGCGGCCTAGGCCCGTTGCCCCTTCAGCCATTGCGGGGGATAAGCGCGGCGACATGGCTTCCGGCGAAAATCTCTATGAACGCGGCGTTCGGCTGGCCCATCGCGGCTACAAGCTGACGCTGTCGCCCCTGATCGGGCAGCAATGCCGGTTCCTGCCGACCTGTTCCGACTATGGCCGGGACGCGCTGATCCAGCATGGACCGATCAAGGGGGGATGGCTGACGGTCAGACGCCTCTGCAAATGCCAACCCTTCGGCCAGTCGGGCTACGACCCGGTTCCGCCGCCTGTAAAGACGAAGACATGATCGATCTCAAATTCCCCGACGGTGCCGCGCGCCAGTATCCCGATGACGCCACGGGCCGTGACGTGGCCGCCTCCATCTCGCCGTCGCTGGCCAAGCGCGCGGCGCTGGTCGCCCTGAACGGCGAACAGCGCGACCTGGATCGCCCCTTGGGCGGTTCAGGCGACTTCAAACTGATCATGCGCGACGATCCCGAGGCGCTGGAGACCATCCGCCACGACGCCGCCCACGTGCTGGCCCAGGCGGTGCAGGAGCTGTTCCCCGGTACCCAAGTGACCATCGGCCCGGCCATCGAGGACGGCTTCTACTACGACTTCTTCCGCGAGGAGCCGTTCTCGACCGACGACTTCGCCGCCATCGAGAAGAAGATGGCCGAGATTGTCGACCGCGACGAGAAGCTGGTCCGCGAGGTCTGGGAACGCGATGCCGCCATCGCCCTGTTCGAAGGCAAGGGTGAAACCTTCAAGGCCGAGCTGATCCGCGATCTGCCGGGGACGGAGACCATCACCACCTATCGGACGGGGACGTGGGTCGATCTGTGCCGGGGGCCGCATTTCCCCTCGACCAAATTCGTCGGCAAGGCCTTCAAACTGACCAAGCTGGCCGGGGCCTACTGGCGCGGCGACCACCGCAATCCGCAGCTGCAGCGCATCTATGCCACGGCTTGGGCCTCGAAGGAGGATCTGGACGCGTATCTGCTGCGCGTCGAGGAGGCCGAGAAGCGCGACCACCGCAAGATCGGCAAGGCCATGGGCCTGTTCCACATGCAGGAGGAAGGCCGGGGCATGGTCTTCTGGCATCCCAAGGGCTGGGAGCTGTGGCGCGTGCTCGAAGCCTATATGCGCCGCCGTCTGGACGCCGCCGGCTATGTCGAGGTCAAGACGCCCCAGGTGCTGGACCGGACATTCTGGGAGAAGTCGGGCCACTGGGAGAAATACCGGCCCAATATGTTCGTCTGCGAGACGGTCGAAGGCGAGACCCTCAGCCTCAAGCCGATGAACTGTCCGGGTCACGTCCAGATCTTCGATCAGGGCCAGCGGTCCTATCGCGAACTGCCGCTGCGCATGGCCGAGTTCGGGGCCTGCCACCGCTACGAGCCGTCGGGGGCCCTGCACGGCCTGATGCGGGTGCGCGGCTTCACCCAGGACGACGCCCACATCTTCTGCCGCGAGGACCAGATCGTCGAGGAGACGGAACGGTTCATCCGCCTGACCCAGATCATCCACGCCGATCTGGGCATGACCACGCACGAGATCGCCCTGGCCACGCGGCCCGAGGTGCGCGCCGGCTCTGACGAGTTCTGGGACAAGGCCGAGGCCATGCTGGGCGAGGCCGCCCGCCTGGCCGGGGTCAATCCGGTCATCGCCGAGGGCGACGGGGCCTTCTACGCGCCCAAGCTGGACTTCATCGTCAAGGATGCCATCGGCCGGACCTGGACCTGCGGCACGCTGCAGCTCGACTATGTGCTGCCCGAGCGTCTGAACGCCGAATACATCGGCGAGGACGGCCAGAAGCACAGGCCGGTCATGCTGCACCGGGCCATCCTGGGGTCGTTCGAGCGGTTCATCGGCATCATGATCGAGAACTACGCCGGGGCCTTCCCGCTCTGGCTGGCCCCGACCCAGGCCGTGGTGGCGACCATCGTCTCCGAGGCCGACGACTATGCCCGCGAGGTGCAGGCGAGGTTCAAGGCCGCCGGCCTGCGGACCGAGCTGGACCTGCGCAACGAAAAGGTCGGCTACAAGGTCCGCGAACACTCGGTCGGCAAGGTCCCGGTCATCGCCGTGGTCGGCAAGAACGAGGCCGAACAGCGCACCGTCGCCATCCGCCGCCTGGGCTCACAGGCCCAAGAGGTGGTGACGCTGGACGAGGCCATCCGCATCCTGACGGAAGAGGCCACACCGCCGGATCTGCGGCCGGCCTGATCCGGTCCGGGAAACAAAAAGCCCGCCATCGTGATCGCGGTGGCGGGCTTTTCAATGGGTGGTCAAGCGACGGTTACAACAGCCGCTTGCGCATCGCCTGGGACAGCATGTCGATCAGGGTCACGGCGACCACGACCACGATGACGATCGCCGAGACGTCGCGGAAATCGAAGGCGTTCATGCGGTCGAACAGCACCTGACCAATACCGCCCGCCCCGATCAGGCCCAGCACGGTGGCCGAGCGGCTGTTGGACTCGAAACGGTACAGGGCGAAGGAGGTCCACAGCGGTGCCACCTGCGGGATTACGCCCCAGACGATCTCATGCAGCTTTGACGCGCCCGTGGCGCGCACGCCCTCGACCGGGCCCTTGTCGATCGACTCGACGGCCTCCGAGAACAGCTTGGCCAGAACCCCGGCGGTGTTCAGGGCGATGGCGAGCACGCCGGGCAGCGGGCCCAGGCCGACGGCGACGACGAACAGCAGCCCGATCACCAGATCGGGGATGGACCGCAGCATGTTCATCAGCCAGCGGACGGGCGTGACGACCCATACGGGCGCGATGTTGCGGGCGGCGGCCAGACCCATCGGAATGGCGGCGAAAACGGCCAGGAACGTGCCCCACAGAGCGATCTGCACCGTCTCCCACATCTTGGCGACAAAGATCCGCCAGTCGGTGAAATCGGGCTTCAGCAGCTCCCGGGCGAAATTCTGCGTCGCTTCGGAATTGGTGAACAGCTTGGTGATGTTGGCCAGATCCACGGCCTTGACGCTGTAGATCAGCACGGCGGCGACGCCGCCCCAGATCAGCAGATCCAGCAGCCACGAGCCGAGCGGCTTGGACGGCGGCTTCGGGATCGCGGTCGCGGCCGGTGGGACGGTGCCGTCGGTCAAGGCTGGACCTCGCGCAGGCTGCGCAGGCGCTGCAGTTCACGCTCGGCGGTCGCGGCCGCGGCGGTATCGCCCTTGGCCTTGGCCTCGTTCAGCTTCTGGTCGGCGACCATTTCGCGGATGGGGTTCAGATAGCCGTCATCGGCGGCGTTGAAGCGGGAATATTCGAGGCCCGACAGCACCTGACGCTGGCGGTCCGCCTCGACACCCTCGCCCTGGCCATAGGTCAGGAAGAAGCTGCGGATCTTTTCCTTGAGCACAGGGTCCAGATCCTCACGCACCAGAATGCCACTCTCGGGGATCGGAGGCGATTGCCAGATGTCCTGGATCTGGGCGGCGACCTGCGGATTCTGCTTGGTCATGAAGACGGTGTTGACGGTGTTCGACGTCGCCACATCCAGCACGCCCGAAGCCACCGAGAAGGCGTTGGACTGGTGGTTGGCCGAGCGAACGGTCTTGAAGCACTGGGCCGGAACGATGTTGCGGGGATTGAACAGGAAGGCCATCGGGGCGAGCGTGCCCGAGGTCGACTGCGCATCGCCGATGCCGAAGTCAAAGCGCTTGCCGCAGGCCAGAACCTGCTCAAGCGTGATGCCCGAGCCGGCGCGGACGATCAGGGTCGAGCGATAGCTGTCCAGCCCTTCCTTGTTGACCGTGCGGGCGATGACCTCGGCGTTGGCGCGGTCGATGGCCTCGACCGCGGGCTTGGCGGAGAACCAGGCGACCTGGGTCTGGTTGCCGCGCATGGCCTCGACCAGGACGGTATAGTTCGAGCCGAAATAGGGTTTCACCGGCACGCCGATGGCCTTGGACATGTCGTCCAGCAGCGGCTGCCACAGCGGGCCGGCCGAGGCCTGGCCTTCCGCCGACAGGATCGAGAAGGTCAGTTCGGTCGGTGAGGCCGAGGACTTGTCGTCCCCGCCTCCACAGGCGGCGAGGCCGAGGATGGCGGCGGCAGTGGCGGCGATCAGGCCGAGACGGCGGGTGACGGTCATGCCTTGGTTTCCCAGAACGCGTCCTCGAACTCGGGACCGTAGATATCGATAAGCTGCTTTGTGTCGAGGCCGGTCGCCGGTCCGTCGTAGACGATCTGGCCGGCTTTCAGGGCGATCACCCGGTCGCAGTAGCGGATGGCATAGTCGACCTGGTGCAGGGTGACGATGACGCCGAGTCCATCGCGCTTGTTCAGCTCGACCAGCAGTTCCATCACCTTGCGCGCGGAGACCGGATCCAGCGACGCGACGGGCTCATCGGCGAGGATGGCCTGGGCGCCCTGCACGAGGGCCCGGGCGATGGCACCCCGCTGCTGCTGGCCGCCGGACAGGGTGTTGGCGCGCTGGGCGGCATAGTCGGACACGCCGACGCGGTGCAGGGCCGCCATGGCCCGCTGCTTGTCGGCCTTGGGCCAGGCACCGAGGAAGCCTTGCCAGCCCGGCAGCCGCCCGAGTGCACCCAGCATGACGTTGGAGAACAGGGACAGCCGGCCCACCAGATTGAACTGCTGGAAGATCATGCCCAGCTTCTGGCGCGCGGCGCGGGTCGCGCCGGTCGTGCGGCCGTTCTTCTGGACGGTTTCGCCGAAGACGGTGATCACGCCCTTTCCGGGATCAATGGTCTGCAGGCCGGTGATCGACCGCAGCAGCGTCGACTTCCCGGACCCGGACGGGCCGATGAGGGCCACCATTTCTCCGGCCCCGACCTCGACGGACACGCCGTTCAGGGCCTTTCGAGCGCCGAAAGTCTTGGACACGTCCCTCACGGACGCGACGGCGGCTGTGGCAGAGGTCATGGACACGCTGAAGCGGTTGCAAGGGCGCGCCGCATGGCCCGATCAGGCCCGCGAGGCAAGTCTTAATGACACGTCCGCGAGGTTTTCGTCCAGCGGAACAGCATCAGAGCCGCACCGGCGCGTCGGTGCCGTCGCCCGGCCAGCCGCCGCCAGAGCCCTCCGCTCCGCCCTCACGCACAAAGGGGAAAGCCCCGGGCGCGGTCCGACCGTGCAGGCCGGTCCGGGGCGCGGGGAAGAGGGCCCGCGCGCCGGTCGTTCAGCACCCTGACGAATCTCCTGCAAACTCAATGACTGCCCGAAAAAAACCGCTTTACATGACAGTCGCGTGACCCTACATCGCGGCTTCCGGCGGACCCCGTGGTCTGACACTATGCGCTGCTAACGCCGGCTGGGTTCAACAATTACAGGGGTTTACGTGAATTGCGCACGTATCCATTTCCCCTGGACCTGGTCCGCGAGCGGTCCCCTGAACGTCCCGTCGCACTCGTGCGGCCGCGTTCAGTTTCCGTAGCGGCGCGCTGGTTCCAGGATAATCTAAAGGCCGACGTCTTCTATGCTGTGAAGGCCAATCCCTCGCGCTGGGTCATCGAGACCCTGGTCGAGGCGGGCGTGACTGCGTTCGACGTCGCATCGTTGTCAGAGATCGAACTGGTCCGTTCGGTCAGCGCAGGCGCGCGACTGGCCTTCATGCATCCGGTCAAGAGCCGGGGCGCGATCACCCGCGCCTATTTCGATCACGGCGTCCGCACCTTCTCGCTGGACAGCCATGACGAGTTGCAGAAGATCCTCGACGCCACCGGCAATGCGACCGACCTGAACCTGCTGGTCCGCATGACGGTCTCGGCCGATGGTGCCGCCTATTCGCTGTCGGGCAAGTTCGGCGTCTCGCCGGATCAGGCCCCGTCCCTGCTGCTGGCCACGCGCCAGGCGGTGGTCGACGGGCTGATGGGTGTCTGTTTCCACGTCGGTTCGCAGTGCATGCGTCCGTCCGCCTATGAGGCCGCCATGGCCCAGGTCGGCCGTGCGATCAGCCGCGCCGGCGTGATCGTCGATATCGTCGATGTCGGCGGCGGCTTCCCCTCGGTCTATCCGGGCATGGTGCCGCCGGACATGAGCGAATACGCCGACGCCATCCACCGCGGCTTCGCCGAGATGCCGGTCACACACACCACCGAACTGTGGTGCGAACCCGGCCGGGCGCTGGTGGCCGAAAGCTCGTCGGTGCTGTGCCGGGTCGACCTGCGCAAGGGTGACGCCCTGTATCTGAACGACGGTTCGTACGGCTCGCTGTTCGACGCGACCCATTCGCGCTGGCCCTTCCCGACCAAGCTGGTCCGGGACGGAGATGCATCGGCCGACCTGAAGCCGTTCCGCTTCTACGGACCGACCTGCGACTCCATCGACCACATGCCCGGCCCGTTCTGGCTGCCGGCCGATGTGCAGGAAGGCGACTTCATCGAGATCGGCATGCTCGGCGCCTATGGTGTCGCCATGTCCACCGGCTTCAACGGCTATGGCGAGCACGACCTCGCCATGGTCGGGGACGCGCCGATGGCCTCGCTCTACGGCCTGGCCCCGCGGTCCATTCCGACCGTGCGCACCACGGCGGAAGAGACCGCCCGCAAGGTCGTTCGCCTGTCCCGTCCCAAGGGCAAGGCCGGCCAGCGGAAAAAGCAGCGGCGCTAAACCGTCGCTTTCGCGTTGTAATCAGCAGCGGCCCGTCGCTCCGTCCGGGCCGCTGTTTTCTTTGACGACGGGCGCTCAAACCAAAGGGAAACCCTTGCAATGAACGCTCCCGTTCAGACCAACCAGAAGGCCCAGCTGCTCCAGAACACCGTGGAGCACGTGGACATCACGTCCTTCGACGCGCGTCCGATCATCGACGCCATGCGCAAGATGTCGTTCTCGAGCCGCGACACGGCCCGGGCCGCCGACATCTTCAACATGGCCATCGAGGATGCGGACTGCTCGCCGTGGCTGATCCTGGCCGGCTCGACCTCGGCCGGCGGCTGCATGCATGTGTACCGCGACATGGTGAAGTTCGGCATGATCGACGCCGTGGTCGCCACCGGTGCCTCGATCGTCGACATGGATTTCTTCGAGGCCCTGGGCTTCAAACACTACCAGGCCGCGGGCGAGGTGGACGACAACGTCCTGCGCGAAAACTACATCGACCGGATCTACGACACCTATATCGACGAGGAAGAGCTTCAGGCCTGCGACCACACCATCCTGGAGATCTGCAACCGGCTGGAACCGCGCGGCTATTCCTCGCGCGAGTTCATCTGGGAGATGGGCAAATGGCTGAGCGAGGGGAATGCGAAGAAGCCCGGTTCGCTGATCCAGACCGCCTATGAAGAAGGCGTGCCGATCTTCTGCCCGGCCTTCGTCGACTCCTCGGCCGGCTTCGGTCTGGTCAAGCACCAGAAGGAGCGGATCGCCGAGGGCAAGCCGTATCTGATGATCGACGCGGTCGCGGACTTCCGCGAACTGACCGACGTCAAGATCGCAGCAGGCGTCACGGGCCTGTTCATGGTCGGCGGCGGCGTGCCGAAGAACTTTGCCCAGGACACCGTCGTCTGCGCCGAGATCCTCGGCGTCGAGGCCGAGATGCACCGCTATGCGGTCCAGATCACGGTCGCCGATGTGCGCGACGGGGCCTGCTCGTCCTCGACGCTCAAGGAGGCGGCGTCGTGGGGCAAGGTCCAGACCACGCACGAACAGATGGTCTTCGCCGAAGCCACCACCGTGGTGCCGCTGATCGGTTCCGACGCCTTCCACCGCGGGGCATGGAAGAACCGGGACAAGCGCCGCTGGAACAAGCTGTTCGGCAAATAGGCCGCGTCAGATCTGAAGCGACCACGAGAGCCGGGATTTCGATCCCGGCTCTTTTCGTTCGGGAACCGGCAGGGCACCCGGCCGCTTCCTGTGGCGAAGGAGCTCCGCCATGACAGACGAGAACCAGACCCCCGACGCCCGCGAGGCCGAGGATATGGGAGAGAAACCTGATCCGGGTCGCAAACCCGATGCCTTGGGCAGAGCGCTGTCGGGCTCGGGCATGGGCTCGGACACCCGCGCCGGATCGTTGCAGGGCGGCGCCTCAACCGGGTCGGACGACGATCCCGATCAGGCGGCCATCGACGAAATGCTGGCCAGCGAGGGCATGGCCTCCGCCGATCCTCAATCGCCGTCGACAGCCGACCCGAGCCCGATCAAAAACACCGGCGCGGATTCGACCGGCCCCGAAGGCGAACCCGTCGACGGTGGACGCGGCGAGGCCGACGCCGCGTCCGGCTGACGGCTGCGGCATCCGCGCCTTGGCAAGGGCGCGAACCCGCCTTGCCGCCGCCGCACGCTTGGGTCACGGTGCGAGCAATCAACACAGTCTTTTCAAGGACGATACGGGATGAAGCGCATGTTTGCGGCCGCCGGATTGACGGCGGCCCTGGCGGTGGCGGGTTGTGGCCAAAGCCCCGCGCCGGAGTCCGCGGCCGCCGATGACGCCGCGGCCGACGCTGCGGCAGGCGCGGCCCCCGTCGCCGCGTCAGCCTCCCCGGAACCACCCGCGGTCGCCGCCCGGCCCGCCGCGACCGGCGCGCCGGCATTCGCCGTCATCTATCCGGGCGGGACCCCGACGGGGCCCGCCACCGTCGCCCAGGGTCCCGCTGGCCCCGGCGGCATCGTCAGTTTCACCACGGCATCCTCGCCCGACGCAGTGATCGCCTACTATCGCAAGACCGCAGAGACCGCCGGCCTGTCCTCGGTCATGGCCATGAACCAGGGCGACGCCCGGGCCTATGGGGCCGCGGCCGAGGACAACAGCGGCAAGTTGCTGCGCGTCGTCGCCACCCCGGTGGACGGCGGAACGACCAGCGTGCAGCTGGACTGGACCACCGGCAAGTGAACCAGGGGGCGGCGCTGGCGGCCTGTCTGCTGGTGGGTGCCTGCGCCTCGGCCGGCGCGCCCGCGCCCATCGCCGCGGCCCCGGGGTATCTTGACGCGGCCTCGATCCGGTCGCTGGCGGACGCCGCGCCCGCGCCGGCACCGTGGGATCCCGCCGGTGCCTTTCCGGAGCCATCGGGAACGGACCGCTGGTGGCTGGCCACCGCCCATGCGGAGCTGAGACCGCCGGAAGCCGCCCAGCATTTCGATTGCGTCCTGGGGACAAGGCTGGCAGGGGCTCCGCGCCCGGCGCTGACCCGGCTGATGAACCGGCTGCTGACCGACGCCGACAGCCTGACGCGTATCCTGGCGGAAACGGCCCCCCGTCCGCGTCCGATCAAGGCCAGCGCGGGGCTGCAGCCCTGCGTGCGGGTCAATGACGCCGTCCGCGACACACCCTCATGGCCGGCGGGTGCCGCGGTGGTGGGGTCGGCCTATGGAGACCTGTTCGCGGCCCTCGCGCCTGACCGGGCCGAGGGCGCGCGCCGGATCGGACGCGAGATCGGCCTGAGCCGCGTGGTCTGCCGCATGAACTGGCCGGGGGATGTCACGGACGGGGCCGTGCTGGGCCAGCGGCTGTTCGCGGCCGGGGCCCGGTCAGCGGCCTTTGCCGCCGACCTGGAGGCCGCGCGCGCGGAGGTCGCCGCCGCCCGGGCGGAGGGCCTGTCCAATCCCGGCTGCGCCGCCGAACGACGGGCTCTGGGTCAGGCGGGACGCGGCGCGACCAGCGAGCCGTAGAGGTCGGTGCGCCGGTCGCGGAAAAAGCCCCAGGCGGCCCGGTGCCGGTCGACGTAGTCGAGGTCGAAGGTGTGGACCAGGGCCCCCTCGTCATCGCGACCGAAGCTCTCGACCAGATCGCCGCGATGGTCAGCGATGAAGGATGAGCCGTAGAAGACCTGGCCCGCCTCGGTGACCTGCTCGTGCCCCGTCCGGTTGGCACCGACGACCGGGACCACGTTGGAGACGGCGTGCCCCTGCATGGCACGGCGCCAGGGCTCGGCGGTGTCCAGTTCCTTGTCGTGCGGCTCCGAACCGATGGCGGTCGGATAGAACAGCACCTCGGCCCCCTGCAGCATCATGGCGCGGGCGGTTTCGGGGTACCACTGGTCCCAGCAGATGCCGACGCCGATGCGGCCGTGCCGCGTGTCCCAGACCTTGAAGCCCGTATCACCGGGCCGGAAATAGTATTTTTCCTGATAGCCCGGGCCGTCCGGGATGTGGCTCTTGCGATAGACGCCCAGCGCCCGGCCGTCGGCGTCCAGCATGACCATCGAGTTGAAATAGTGCGGCCCCTCGCGCTCGAAGATCGAGACGGGAATGGCGACGCCCAGTTCGGCGGCGACCGGCTGCAGCGCGATCACGCAAGGATGTTCACGCCAAGGATAAGCGGTGGCGAACCATTTCTCTTCCTGACTGACGCAGAAATAGGGGCCCTGGAACAGCTCTGACGGCAGGATCACCTGCGCGCCCTTGCCGGCGGCCTGACGGACCAGGTCGATCGTCTTGTCGATATTGGCCTGCAGGTCCTCGCCATAGGAGGTCTGGAGGGCGGCGACGGTAAGGGTGCGGGTCATCACGCCGGCTCCTGCTGGGTGATACAGTGGAACGATCCGCCGCCGGACAGGATGGCGATGGACGGCAGCAGGATGATCTCGCGGTCCGGGAAGACCGTGGCCAGACCCTGACAGGCCAGATCGGCGGCACGGTCGTCGCCATAGGTGGGCAGGATGACGGCCCCGTTGGCGATGAGGAAATTCATGTGGCTGGCCGGCACGGGCTTTTCGTCCCCGTCGCCGACAAAGCCGGGCGAGGGCAGGCGCAGCAAACGGATCGGGGCACCGGTGGCGTCCGTCATCTCTGACAGCGACCGCGCCACGGTGTCGAAGACGTGGTCGTTCGGATCGCCCCGGCCCCATGCCACCGGACAGGCGACGACGCCCGGGGCGACGAACCGGGCCAGGTTGTCGACGTGGCCGTCGGTGTGGTCGTTCAGCAGTCCATCGCCCAGCCACAGGACCTTCTTCGCGCCGAGGGCACCGGCCAGCGCAGCCTCGGCCGTTACCTCGGTCCAGCCGGGATTGCGGTTGGGGTTCAGCAGGCACTGGCGGGTGGTCAGGATCGTGCCCTGTCCGTCGTGGTCGAGAGCCCCGCCTTCGAGGATGAAATCGTGCCGCTCCAGCGGAACGCCGGAGGCCGCGCCGATCTGGCCGGCGACGGTGTCGTCGTGCTCCAGTTCATACTTTCCGCCCCAGCCGTTGAAACGGAAGGCGGCGGCCGTGGCCGAGCCGGCACCAAAGATCGGCCCGGTGTCGCGCAGCCAGATGTCACCGAACCGGCCGTCGACGATCTCGACATTGGCGACCCCGGCGAAACGGGCCCGGGCGTCGTCCAGAGTTTCGGGCTTGCCGACCATCAGCCTGACGGTCTCGCGACCGGGGCCGGCCAGGGCGCGGACCAGGGCCTCGACCTCGGCCTGCGCCGGTTCGAGGTTGTCTTCCCAGAGCTCGGCATGGCTGGGCCAGCCGACCCACATCGCGCGGTGCGGGGACCATTCGGCGGGGATGGGTGCGTGGTTCATGGGGCCTCGTATCGGCGAATGACCGATCGCGCCAGATAGGGGGCGCAGGGTCCGACTTCAACGCATGGGCACCGGGGACGGCCCATGGAAAAAGGGCGGCCTGTAAACAGGCCGCCCTCGTTCGTCGTGGCGTCAGGCGTAAAGGTCTAGAACTTCATGCCCAGGGTGATCTGCGCGGTACGCGGCGAACCGATCGAATAGGTCCGTGCGGCACCGCCCCGAAGCGGCACGCGGGCATCCGGGCTGATCGACGAGGCAAGGCCGTTGTTGCCGGTCGAGATGTTGCCCAGATACTCTTCGTCGAACAGGTTGTTGATGTTGACCTGGACATAGGCCCCACGGATGCCGAAGCGATCGGTCAGGTCATAACGAACGTCCAGATCGGCGACGACGTAGGAGTCCGAGACTTCGTCGTTGACGTCCGTTGCGAAGCGTTCGCCCACGTATTTGGCTTGCAGGCCGACCGACAGATCCTCGGTCACGTCCCAGTCGCCGCGGGCCGAGAAGGTCCAGTCCGGGGTCTCGACCAACGTCTTGCCCTTGGTCGACAGGAAGGTCGGGATCAGCAGGGGAGCCGCGGGAGAGGTCGGGCAGGCCGGGGTCGAGAGGGCGACCTGGGTCAGGTTGGTGCAGCTGAAGTTGCCAAGGAACAGGTTTTCCTGGAGCTCGCTCTCGTTATACGACGCCGAAAGGTTCAGGGCGAAGCTGTCGGAGAAGATGTAGCCGACCTGGCCGTCGAAGCCCTGCTGCTTCACGGAACCCACGTTGCGATCGATGATGAGGTCGAACGTCGGGTTGGGGGTGACGCCATCGTCAAGGAACTGGGCACCGTCACGCGAGCTGACGATGCGGTTCTCGAACTCGATATACCAGACGGCGGCCTGGACGATCAGGCGCGAGTCGCGGAAGCGATAGCCCAGGTCATAGGCCTTGGTCGATTCCGGCTGCACGGTCGAGAAGTCGATCGAGTTGTCCGTCACGTTCCGCACGGGTTGGTACAGGTTGTCCGTCCGCGGCACCGACAGACCCTCGGCATAGCTGGCGTAGACGCTGTGACCTTCGCCGAAGCGGTAGACGGCACCGACGTTCGGCAGGATGTCGTCGAACTTCAGCTGGGCCTGGTAGGGCGGAATGAACTGGGTCGTGCCGGTCGAGGCGAAGGTCACGTTGCCGCTGGCCAGCGTCGAGGCCGGGGTTTCGGTCGTGCAGCGAACCGTCGAGGTGCCGTTCTGCGAGAAGCAGTACTGGTTCAGGTCGCGGGTGAACCGGGGTGCACGCACGCCGACGTTCACGGTCAGCGAGTCGTTGAAGAAGTCGCCGATATACTCGACGGCGAACTGCTGCAGCTCGGCGATCGAGAAACGGTCAC
Organism: Brevundimonas sp. TWP2-3-4b2; assembly: GCF_049897345.1. Classification (NCBI taxonomy): domain Bacteria; kingdom Pseudomonadati; phylum Pseudomonadota; class Alphaproteobacteria; order Caulobacterales; family Caulobacteraceae; genus Brevundimonas; species Brevundimonas sp. TWP2-3-4b2. The sequence goes on from NZ_JAFCWB010000009.1 coordinate 43,582, forward strand.
GGAACCGGTAGGTCGAACCATCGCGGCCGGTAACAGCCGAATCCGGCGCGTTGAAGGTGCTGAACGGATCAACCGGATCGGCGTTGCGGCTCATGAACGAGCCCTCGCCGGTCTGGCGGTGACGGCCGTAGTCGAGCGAATAGGCGGCGCGAATGCGGTTGCTGTCGTTCAGGTCCCAGATCAGCGACGAGTTGATGCCGTAGCGATTGGTGTTGGTCACCGACGGTGCATAGACGTGAACGTTGTCGCAGGTGTCGCCGTCGCCGTTCAGGTCGCGGCCGGTGGTGTTGAACAGCGGCAGCGCGCACTGTTGTATGGGCGTCAATGCGCCGACGCCGGTCGTGCCGGTAAGCAGGTTGAGGCCGGTCGTGCTGTTGTTGTTCAGGCGGTTCTGGTCCAGTCGGTCGTCACGCTCGTTCAGCAGGCTGGTGGTCGTGCCGCCCGTCGCCAGGACGTACTGGTAGGACGGGTCGAAGGTGAAGCGCAGGTTGTCCGTCAGCGCATAGCTGAACTGGCCCCGGATGTTGCCGGTATCGGAGGGGTTGATGCGGTTTGCGATGGCGCTCGTGCAGTTGCCGGCGATGGTCGAACCATCGGACAGGATCCGCGAGGACTGGGTGTTCTCGTCCTGGACCGTGCCGTTGGCACCGAGGGGACGGAAGCAGGTGATGTCGTTCTCGAGCGGCTCAACGCCCGAGGCGAAGTTCGCCAGGGTGTAGTTGTTGAAGAAGGCCGCGTTGCGGTTGCGGTTGTAGTGTCCCGCCAGGCTGGCGAAATTCCCGTCGCCGCCGAGGTCCTGATAGACCTTGCCGTTGAACTGGGTCTTTTCCAGTTCGCCCGGTCCGCGGAACTTGTCGTAGTTGGTGTAAGAGGCCGCAACGAACGCCGTCGTGCCCCAGGGGCCGAAGGCACCGGTGTCGGCGCGCAGGAAGACGCGGCCGTAGTTGTTCTCGCCGATCGACGAATTGACCTGCACGCCGGCTTCTTCCAGCGGACGCGCCGAGAGGAAGGAGATGGTGCCGCCGGTGGCCGAGGCGGTTGGGCTGTCGACGTCAGTCGTGCCCTGGTTGACCGAGGCGCGCTGGATCAGTTCCGCGTCGAGCTGCTGGTTGGTGAACACCGCGTAGTTGCCGGTGTCGTTCAGCGGCATGCCGTCGAAGGTCAGCGAGACGCGGTTGCCGTCAAAGCCGCGCAGACGGATGTTACCGCCCGAGTTGCCGTAGGGATCGCTGTTCACGAAATTCAGGCCGGGGACCAGGTTCAGGCTCTGAAGGATCGTCTGGCCCGACGTCTGGGTCGAGATGAACTCCTGGCCGATGCTGGAGCGGGTCTTGGGGACCGTCTGGGCGATGATGCCGGTGATGGCCGGCGAGCGCGAACCCGTGACGACCACGGTGTCCAGTTCTGTGGCACCTTCGGTCGCGACCGTGCCCGAAGACTGGGCCGAGGCGGCACCGGCGACCAGAAGGCCGCTGAAGAGGGCCGTGGTGGCCCAGAACACGCGTTTGCGGTTCGTCATTGTCATCTGTCCTCGATGAAGATGGGCGCGTGCGCCCTGCGACCGGCGGTAGCCGATGGAAATCCCGCCCCCTCTAGGCGTGCCATCGGAAAGTGGGACGACATTCGTGTGACAGTGATATGACAGCCCGCGCGGGTGACACGGGAGACACAGTTCTGTGGGTCGTTTCGCTGTGGAGAAGACGGGTCGAGCGGCCCCGGCACGGATGCGGGGAGTGGTGGCTGGAGGCGGGCTCGAACCGCCGACCTGTGGGTTATGAATCCACCGCTCTAACCAGCTGAGCTACCCAGCCCCGATTGCTCGAGTCCCGGCGGGAACTGGTCTGTCCGCCGGAAGAGGCGTGCGTATATAGGCGGGCGCCGGCGGATTCAAGTCGATCAAACGACGGGTGCGGCGCGATGGAAGATGACGGGGCAGGACTGGAGCGGCTAGGCTGGCCGGGCTGTTTGTTCGATGTGCCATTCAGGGGATTTCCCATGCGCCTGCTCCCTCTCGCCGCCACGGTCGCCGTCGCAACCCTGTTCGCCGCCTGCGGGGCCAATGGACAGGACGCCGCCCCGGCATCGCCCGGTGCAGCGCTGGAAACCCGTCCCGCCAACGGCACCAGCCAGCAGCCCGCCTTCGCCGGTCAGACCCGCGCGCCCGGCGTGCGCACCCGGACAGCCATGGCCCACAGCGTCGTGGCCTCCGGGCTGGAGCACCCATGGGGCCTGGCCCTGCTGCCGGATGGTCGCTGGCTGGTCACCGAGCGGCCCGGCCGTTTGCGCATCATCACCCCGGAGGGCGCGGCCGGTGAGGCGGTCGCGGGCCTGCCCGCCGTCGATGCCCGCGGTCAGGGCGGCCTGCTGGACGTCGCGGTCGGCCCGACCTTCGCCCGCGACCGGCTGATCTACTGGAGCTATGCGGAACCGCGCGAGGGGGGCAACGCCACGGCCGTGGCGCGGGGCCGTCTGTCCGATGACGGGAGCCGGGTCGAGGGCGTGCAGGTCCTGTTCCACGCCCTGCCGACCTATAACGGCGACAAGCATTTCGGTTCGTCCCTGGCCTTTGACGGCGCGGGCCACCTGTTCATCACCCTCGGCGAACGCTCCGACTCGCCGATGCGGCCCCAGGCCCAGGACCTCGGTTCGCACATGGGCAAGACCATCCGCATCAATGCCGACGGCTCGGTTCCCGCCGACAATCCCTTCGTCGGCCGCGCCGGTGCCCTGCCGGAGATCTGGTCGCTGGGTCACCGCAACGTCCAGGGCATAGCCATCGCCGCCGACGGAGCCGTCTGGACCGTCGAACACGGCACGCGCGGCGGCGACGAGATCAATCTGGACCGGTCGGGGCTCAACTACGGCTGGCCGGACGTCGCCTATGGCATCGAGTACCGTGGAACACCGATCAATGCCGGTGACACGGCCCGTGAAGGCACCGAACAGCCCGTACACTACTGGGACCCCTCGATCGCGCCCGGCGGCATGACGCTCTACGACGGTGCCATGTTCCCCGGCTGGCGCGGCAATCTGCTGGTCGCCATCCTGAAGGACAAGCACATCGCCCGGCTGGTGATCGAGGGGAACCGGGTCGTCGGCGAGGAACGGCTGCTGACCGACCTCGGCGAGCGCGTCCGCGACGTGGCGGTCGGTCCCGACGGCGCGGTCTGGGCCATCACCGACGAACAGAACGGCAAGCTGGTGCGGCTGGCGACCCGCTGATCAGTCCCGCAGCAGTTCGTTCACGCCCGTCTTGGCCCGCGTCTGGGCGTCCACCTTCTTGACGATGACGGCGCAATAGAGCGACGGCCCGCCCTTCGGGTCGGGCACAGCGCCCGGCACCACCACCGAATACGCCGGGACCTCGCCGCGGAAGACCTCGCCGGTCGCCCGGTCGACGATGCGCGTCGAGGCCGACAGATAGACGCCCATGGCCAGGACGGCACCCTCGCGCACGATCACGCCCTCGGCCACCTCGGCTCGGGCGCCGATGAAACAGCCGTCCTCGATGATGGTCGGATTGGCCTGCAGCGGCTCCAGCACCCCGCCGATGCCGGCCCCGCCTGACAGGTGCACATTCTTGCCGATCTGGGCGCAGGAGCCGACCGTGGCCCAGGCGTCGACCATCGCGCCCTCGTCCACATAGGCCCCGATGTTCACGAAGCTGGGCATCAGCACAACGTTGCGGCCGATGAAGGCTCCCTGCCGCGCCACGGCTCCCGGCACCGCGCGGAAGCCCGCCCGCTCGAAATCGGTCTCGGTCCAGTGCGCCCATTTGACGGGGACCTTGTCCCAGTAGGGGCCGGGGCTCGGATCGGTGACCCCCATCGTCGCCCCGACCGGCGCGCCCATGCGCACGTTCGGATTGAGGCGGAACGAAAGCAGGACCGCCTTCTTCAGCCACTGATGCGTGGTCCAGACTCCGTCCGATCCGCGCGAGGCCACCCGGGCCTCGCCCGAGTCCAGCAGCGCCAGGGCCTGTTCGACCGCCTTGCGGACATCGCCGTGGGTCGAGACCGAGAGATCGGCCCGGTCCTCCCAGGCGGCTTCGATGGCGGTTTCAAGGTGCACGCGATCCAGCATCAGGCGTCTCCGGGCAGGCGGGCGGTGGCGAGGAAGGGGGCCAGCGAGGCGGCCCTGTGATCGACGAAGGGTGTATCGGTACCGACGGCGCGCGCACCGACCAGAACCGTCGTCATACCGATGGCGTGGGCCGGTTCAAGATTGCGCACCGTATCCTCAAAGAAGGCGGCCGAGGCCGGGGCGATCCCGAACCGTTCGGTCATGCGGGCAAAGGTGCGCGGATCGGGCTTGGGAATCAGGTCGGCGTCTTCGAGCGAGAACAGGCCGTCGAACAGATCGACCAGCTCCAAGCGCTCGATCACGCGGCGGGCATGGGCCGTCGAACCGTTGGTGAAGACGATGCGCGGCCCGTCCAGCCGCTCCAGGGCGGCGCGCAGGCCGGGGTCCGGCGTCAGCACGTCCAGCGGCACGTCATGCACCTCGGCCAGGAAGTCGTGGGGGTCGATCCGGTGGTGGGCCATCAACCCGGCCAGCGAGGTACCATAGTCTTTCAGATAACCCTTCTGGACCACCAGCGCCTCGTCCGCTGGCAGGCCGGAGGTGCGCACCACATAGTCGTTGATGCGCCCCTGGATCAGCCGCATGAACTGGCTCTCGGGCGGATACAGGGTGTCGTCCAGATCGAAGATCCAGCTGCGGATATGGCGCAGATCGGCCCCCGGTCCGGTCGCCCGCAGCGGCTCGGCGGTCATTCCGCCTTCACCAGGGTGCCGGCCCCGTGCTCGGTGAACAGCTCGACCAGCATGGCATGGGGCCGACGGCCGTCCAGGATGACCACCGCCTCGACCCCGTCGCGCACGGCCGCCATCGCGGTCTGAAGCTTGGGGATCATGCCGCCGGTGGCGACGCCGTCGTCGATCAGCTTCGAGGCCTCGCCCACGGTCATCTGGCGGATGATCTGGCCGTCCGCGCCCTTGACCCCCGCGACGTCGGTCAGCAGCAGCATCCGCTTGGCCTTGAGCGATCCCGCCAGGGCCCCGGCCACCGTATCGGCGTTGACGTTGAACGTCTGGCCGTCCTCGGCCACGCCGATGGGCGCGATCACCGGCACCCAGTCCGCGTCGGATTCGAGCAGCCGCACGATCAGCTTGGGATCGACCTTCGTCGGCTCGCCGACCAGACCCAGATCGACCTCGTGCTCAATCATACTGTCGGGATCACGCCGGGTCCGCTTGGTCTTCTCGACCGTCAGCAGGCCCGCGTCCTTGCCGGACAGGCCGATGCCGCGGACGTCGGCTTCACGCCCGGCCATGGTGATCCAGTGGGCGATTTCCTTGTTGACCGCCCCGGACAGGACCATCTCGGCCACCTGCATGGTGTCGGCGTCGGTCACACGCAGCCCGTCGACGAAGCTGGACCTCACGCCCGCCTTGTCCAGCATGGCGCTGATCTGAGGCCCGCCGCCGTGGACGACGACCGGGTTGACCCCCATCAGTTTCAACAGCACGACGTCGGCGGCGAACTGTTTGGCCACAGCGCTCTCGCCCATGGCGTGACCGCCGTATTTGATCACCACCGTCTTGCGGTCATAGATCTGGATGTAGGGCAGGGCCTCGGCCAGCGTCTTTGCCGTGTCCCAGCCCCTGTCCTCGGATTGGCGTTCGGTCTCGTCCATGATGAGCGGGTCCGTAAAGCCAAGGCCGCCCGCTGTCATCATGAAACCGGATGGCCGCCGCACCGTTTCAACCGGCATGAACCCGCATGACATTGACGACCGTGACCTGACGCCGTCCAGCCCGGGAGACCCCGCGTCGCTGCAGAACCCGGATCCGACGCTGTGTCCAGAGTGTCAGGGCACGGGAGCGACAGCCTCCGGAGAGACCTGCGCCGTCTGCGAGGGGTCGGGCAGGGCGACCGGCAGGACCGGGGGCGGCTGAACCCTGCCGCGCACGTCTGCCTTGAATTGCGCAGATTTTCCGACTTGTAGCTATATGGCCACGCTGGCCGGTTATCGGCGGGACCATCTCGACCTCTGCGAATGAGGCTGTTAAGAGACCTCAGCGGCGGTTACTATCGCCGTCACAAAATTCACTTGGGCTGCGGAGGGCATCCACCCATGCGCGTAAAAACTTTCATCATGGCCACCAGCGCGGTCGGGGCTCTGGCCCTGTCAGCCGGCGCTGCGGCGGCTGAGCCGAAC
>NZ_JAFCWB010000010.1:0-16984 GCF_049897345.1 Brevundimonas sp. TWP2-3-4b2
CTCATAGCTGACCTCGATCCCGCGCTGGGCCAAGAGTTCCTCGACGTCCCGAAAACTGAGACTGAAACGGAAATAGAGCCACACCGTGTGGCGGATGACATCCGACGGGAACCGGTGGCGCTTGAACGAGATCGGCTTCACAAATTTCCATCCCCGTCAGCGTTTTAACCCGCCCTGAGTGGAGACAAGTTCGCATTAAACTGACAGCACCGCCGCGTCGGCGCGGAAACGCCGGAGGGTAGGTCTGCTGATCAGATGGCGCTGTGTGTTGAAGGTGTTGTAGATCGCCGCGTGGGTGGTGAGAAATCTTTGGGCTGAGGCTTGGGATTTGAACCGCTGCTGCTGGCGCTCCCGTCGTCGGATCGGCAGGTGCGAGTTCTCCACTCGATTGTTCTCCCGAAGCCGGCCTGGTCAATGAAGATGGCGTAGATCCAGCCGGTCGAGCGCCGCGCCGTAGGACAGCAGGCCGTCTGTGGTGATCGTCTCCGGCTCGACCGGCTGGTTGTGCAGGAGGCGCTTCAAAAGTCTGAGAGCCGCCTCTGTGTCCCGCCGGCGCTGGACCACAAGGTCCAGAACTTCGCCTTCGTCGTCGACCGCCCGCCAAAGGTACATCCGCTTGCCGCCGATCCAGCAGACCATCTCGTCCAAGTGCCAGCGCGGCGACGGGGCCCCCCGCCGCTTCTTCAGCCGCTTGGCGATCAGGGGGCCAAACTTGATGGTCCAGCACCGGATCGTTTCGTAGCTGACCTCGATCCCCCGCTGCGCCAGAAGCTCCTCGACGTCCCGAAAACTAAGGCTGAACCAAAAGTACAGCCACACGGCGTGGCGGATTACGTCCGCCGGAAACCGGTGGCGCTTAAACGAAATCGACTTCACGATAACCCATCCCCGACAGCGGCTTACGCCGACTTTGCCGGAGACCTTTTAGCGTTTGCCTGACAGCACCGGGCCAGCGCCTTCCGTGCCAACTCGAATAAAGCGCGTTGAAACAGCGTCCCACTTAAGGCGCTCGTTGCGGCAGAGCTGGGCGAACTCGCAGTCAGGAGTGCTAATTAGCCCAGCAGGTTTGGTCGCGATGTCGTAGACTGGCTGCTCGCCTGGCTGAGAAGTGAACGCGAGGACTGCCTCCCCGTTAGTCCGTTCAAGGTAGATCATAAACGATTTGGCTTCTCCGATCGTCCCGTCACCGCGATCGCAATCGTTAGCTTCGATGTATTGCCAGTCCCGCACTCCATCCCCGTCGAGGTCTGGAATGCTGTCGATTTTGGCGTGGACTATGTTGAAAGACCCCTCGCTGACGGTCGACGGGCATGCATCTGCCGTTTTGCGCCAGAGAGCCTGTAGTTCACTTGGTGCCCTATCCGGTACCTGGGGCGCGTCTTCTTCCGGAAGTGCCAAGATGCCGAATGAAGAACTGATGAGCGTCTGATTACGAATATTAGGGCGCTCAACCAGTCGCTGTAGATCAGGATCCCAAGCAAAACTGTAGGCACAGTCATCGTTCAGTGGCCAGCACATCACCCGATGGACCGCCATGTCGATGACAGTCTCGTCGTTGCGTGGAGCGATGGCAAAATCGATACTCTGATCGTTGAAAGCGAGCACATAAGTACCGTCGGGCAGGCTTACGTACAGGCTACGCAGACATCCGCCCGTACCGCAGTAGACCAAGCCGGAATCTGTATAGTCGACGAGCCAGTCAGCCAGCCCGTCGTGCGAGATATCGACCTGTTTGATGACGCCTTCCGGCACGTGTTTGACGAGAGCCGGACGGTTCATCGGCTCCTCACGGCGGAAATAGGCACTGTTTATCTCGTTGAGCACCATCCACTCGAGCGCTTCGCGAGGGTTTGGCTGATCGGGCTCCGTCCGCTGGGACGTCGCAGCCGCGGCACCGGCCGAGATCAAGGAAACAGCAGCCAGACCGACGGCAAACATTCGCGACACCGGATCATATTCCTTCTAAAATGAGACGTTATAGAACTGAGAGCGCTGTATTATTGTTTGTTTCGTGATCGTTCGCTCAAATCAACAGTGTAAGTGCCGACCACGTTGCCTTCTACGCTGTTAGTGCGCACAAACCAGGTCTGACCATCTCCCGTGAAGGCGAGCGATGAGTTTGTACCGCCTGCGCCATCATCGTCAGACACGCTGGCAGAACCTGAGCACTGACCAGAGCCCGCACTCAGATAGGCGTCAAAGTCCGACGATCGCATTACGACCTGATATGATGTGCCGCGCGACGTCTGCACTGGGTAGCAGTCATAGAAGCTGCCGTCCGACAGCTTTGAATCGGTGATTGCCAGTTCGCCGCTGGCCGCCTGACCAGGAACCAGCATCGAAAGCTGGGCCATTTCAGCGATCTCAAGCGTATACGCTCCTCTGACGTCAGGACTTAAGCTGTTTGCCCTTAAGAACCACCGTCGGCCGTCACCTGTGAAATTGACCGCGGAGTTTGTCCCGCCGGCACCATCATCGTCTGAGATCGCGGCCGTGCCAGCGCAGTCGCCACCGCCAACACTCAAAAAGGTGTCGAAGGCGTCCGAGCGCATCACAGCCCTGTAGGATGTCCCCGCCGAAGTTTGGATGGCGTGACAGTCATAAAAGCTTCCATCCTGGAGCTTGGCGTCAATGTTGCTCAGCTCACCTTGAATGATAGTCCCGGCAGGCGTTGGAGATGGGGCGTCATTGGGGCGGACTACCGGCTGGTCTCTCGTGCCGCTTGAGACAGAACTGCCACCAGAAGCGACGGGGCCAGTCCCCTCGGTGGGGCTACGACCCACTTCATTGCCGCCTGCGCGGACCTGAGCCATCCTGGCAATGGCGGACTCGTCACCTTCCTGAGCAGCGAGGTTCCACCAAAATATGGCATCGATGCCTTCCTCCGGAACGCCAAGGCCCTCGTTGTAAAGGTCACCCAGGAGACTTCGGGCTGGATTGTTACCGGAATAAGCGGCTCGACGCACAAGCGCGGCACCCGCCAACTCGTCCTTGGCGACGAGGTTGCCTTGAACCAACAACAATCCGTAGTTCATCTGACTCGCAGGATCTCCCGCCTCGGCGGCTTGGCGGAGCAGCTCAACTCCTTCGGCTTCCGTACCGCCCCTGTTCGTCAAATACATTCCGGCCAGCAGCCCCGTCGATCCGGCCTCTCCTTGATCCGAAGCAGCCTTGAGGAATCGCACAGCAAGCGCATCGTCCCGAGCAACGCCCTCACCCATTGCATAGAAGGTGCCCATCATGGCTTGGGCCGCAACCTCGCCGGCGTTTGCAGCCTGGATCAGAAAGCGCGCCGCCTCGGCGGCATCGGTGAGGACCAGCGACATTCCATATTGCGCCTGGCCGAAGCTGTTGCCGGCGTCAGCCGCAGTTTTCAGCCAACGGACGCCCTCGGATGCATCGCGCGAACCGCCGATACCCTCGGTCAGGAAGTATCCGTAGTTTGCTTGGCTCGCCGCGTGACCTGCCTGCGCAGCCTGACGGAAGTAGTCTCGCGCTTTAGCGTCGTCGCGCGGCGCGTCATTGAAGCCGGTGTAGTAGATGCGGCCGAGGTTATACTGCGCGCCCGTATCGCCCTGCGCCGCCTCTTGGCCCAGTCGCGCCATCATCTGTTGTGGCGTCTCCTGCGTGCGAATGACGATGGTGTAGCTGTCAACCACGCTCTGCGGTCCGTTATCGGTATAGCCGCCCGATGCCCCCAAGCCGCTGGATCCGCCTGACGACCCGCTGGTCGGCGAAGGTGTTCCGCCGCTAGAGGACGCTCGCGAGCCCTCCTGCGTCGCGCGCTGCTGCGCCAGACTGCGGTCGGCGCTAATCCTGTCATTGCGCGCCGCCTCAGCCTGCATGCCGGCCATTTGACGTTGGCGGTTTGCCTCGTCTGTTTGCGGATCTGCCCAGACGGCGCCCGCCAACGACAGGCCCAAAGCTGAACAGGCGAGCAGCAAAGATGCCTTCATGACGGCGTTCCTAAATCAACTCTGACAAGATGAAGCCAACGTCGGCCGCTGTCGTCTGACGAACGCTGTCAGGCCGAACGATAGCGAATAATTAGTGAGCTTGGGGACCTTGGTGGAACGTTTGCGAGGCGCAACAGACTGGAGATGCGGCTGGGTGGCACCCTGCCCTCTGTCACCTGTTTGCAGAAGGCGGTTGCTGCTTGCGAAACTCAGAGCGTGCCTCGTCCGTTACCGAGCAAGCTGAAAGCTGCCCAGTTCGAGGGGTGCGCCAGGCCAGGGTCTGACTGATCATCCATCATCTGGAGGGCGGATCGCCGGAGCGCCTCGGCGAGGCTGACCCGGTCGTGCACAGCGATTTGTATGGCCCGCGTCGACAGGCGCGCCGCAACATCGTCTCGAATACGCCAGTTGGACACCAGCAGGGCGCGTGCGCCCGCATGGAAGAAGGCTCGTGACAAGCTGTCGATGCCGATAGCATCGGGATCGTCGAGCCCCGTATCGCACGCACTGAGGATTACCAGGTCGGCATTGAGACGAAGACGAGCAGCCTCTGTCGTCGTCAGCAGTCCGTCGTCATCGCCAGACACTGCTGCGGGCGGAGTGAATACAAGCGCTGCCTCCCCGGTCGGCATGCCCAGATTGTTGATTGGGACAAGAGCATGGGTCGCGAGAGCCAGTACCGATACATCATCGAGCTCAGCCGACTTCAGGGCATGTTCGGTCGCAGCGTCGCCGAGACGGACTGATCCCCGACTGCCTCCAAGTGTCCTGGCCAGTTGTCGAAGTTCGCCACGCGTCTGCGGCAACGACGGCAGAGACTTGGAAATGGATCCGTTCGGATAGCCTTCCGTGTTTGCGTCACCAAATCCTGCAAAGCCCCTCCGCCTGCCTTGGGTGTTATTTTCGAGAACCCGCAGATTGGCCACGGCGGGCAACAGCGCGAAGCTGTGGCGGCGTTGGAGCCATGGGGTAGCGCGAAGGGCAATCGGATCGTCGTCGCGACCTTGGGGTGGGGCCGTAACAAGGACGCCGGGGGGAACGGACCTCAATGGGCCATCGGCAACCACGTAGACCGTGTCGGTCCCGGCGAGATCAGCAGCGATCGGTGACCACAGCGCCTGGTAAAGGCGGAAGGCCGCATCTCTCGCAAAACCGCGACCGGCGCGCCCAGACCGCCGGGCGGCGTCAACGGCTCCACGACCTGAAGAGACGACGAGGCTGCGCATTACGGCGTCCGCCAAGCCAGAGACCTCAGTGGCGCTGACGTCGGCACGCGACCACCGGGAGGTCTCGGTTGTTACCGCCCAAACATATGTGCCGCGCTCGGTCGGTAAGATTAGGACGAGCGCCTCGCGCGGTTTTAGAAGAGCGCGGACGTCGGAAATTGACAGGGGATCGGGATCCACGAGCGCGACGAAACGCGGATAAGCCGCAACAAGACGCGCCCGCTTCTCTCCAGCCTCGGCAACTGCCCGTTCAAGATCGATCGCGACGCCGCCCGCGCGGACGCGCGCCGGCTCACCCTGAGCCCTGAGTGTTGCCAGAACGGTCTCGAGAGCCCGCCGCTCTTCGTCTGCGCGGCGACTGGCATCGAACAGCGCTAGCAACGCCGGGTCGGAGGCTGCGACCCGAGCCGCGCCGTCCGCCAATGCAGATGCTGCGCCGGGCGCAACCGCAAGCTGGGCGCTCTGAAACGACGCTTCTTCGGCCGCCGACGGGTCACGGACCGCCTTCGCATTTGCCGGCCCGGGTAAGACGAATGGGGTCAGCGCGAAAATGAATGCCACCAACGCTACAACGTACTTTGACACCTGCCACCTCTCAAATGAGAATCGATCATGCTTGACATGACGGCGTCTGACGAGTGCCAATGAGTAGCAGGAGGATGGCACGCAAATGGCGCTATTGACGGCTTTTTTTGTTATCACCCTCCAGGTGCCGGCAACAGTTGTGGGACCCGTTGAACCCTCTGCCCGCTCAGTCATCGAGGCGGAAATACAGGCGGCGACACAGGCCCGAGAAAGCGGGCGATTGGACGACGCCTTCGCCGCAGCTGACCGGGCGATCGCATCGGCCAGAGCATTGAATCCCGGCGACCCCGTGCTGCTTTCCGACGCCCTCGTAGTCCGCTGTGATGCTGCAGCCGGCCGTTCAGAACCGGATATCTCCGATTGTTTGGCGGCGCTCGATCTTCGAGAGGCTCATCTAACTTCCGACGATCCCAAACTGCACAATCTTCGTCTTCAGATTGCGGTGCACTCCGTAATGGCGGGACGGGCGGCAGAGGCTCAAGGCGTGATCGAGCCAGCCATCGCCGGACTTCGCCGAGCGCCCCAGACCCCTGCTCTCCGCACCGACGTCGGTATGGGAATCGCGGTCCTCGGCATGGCCCAGCAAGCCCAGGATCGGAGGGCAGAGGCCGAGGCGAGTTATCGCAGCGCGATAGCCGAACTCGGCGCAGCTGACGCGACAGGGCGGGGCTATCGGCCGATGGTCTACAACTACTTGAATGCTCTACTGCTCAACGAGGGCCGGCTGGTCGAGGCGTTGGCTGATAGCGAAACCGCCCTCGCCTTGCAGCGAGAATCGTCAGAGCCGAATGACCCCACTTTGATCGGGGTACTTAACGCCTTGGCAGCGGCGCAGCAGCGCGCGGGCCGCTTTGCCGAGGCCGAGGCCAGTTTACGCGAACAGCTTGCGCTGATCGACGCCGAGCAATCGCCCCAGCCGTCGCTGCGCGCAAACGCATTGTCCAGCCTCGCATCTCTTTACGTCGATACCGGGCGATCGGAGCTGGCGCGCCCGCTGCTGGAGCAGGCTGTGGCGCTCTACCATGAAGGCGGCCCGACCGGCCGCCGCACGGCCACCGCAGCACTGGGAAAGCTTGCAGACCTCGATCTGGCGCAGAACAATCCGCAGGGGGCCATCGCGTATACAGAGACTGCAATTGCCGACCTTGATGACGCTGTGTCCGGCTCGCAGGGCCGCGCCGCCTTACTCGTCCAGCTGGCAACCGCGCTGGAGGCCGCAGATGAGATAGATCGCGCACGCTTGGCGGCCGCGGACGCCTTGGTCCTGTTCGACCGGATTGCGCCCCGTGCTCCTGCCGCATCCGGGGCTCTTCTGATTCTGGCGCGTCTCGATGAAGCCGAAGGCCGCGCAACCGAAGCCCGTGAGCGCCTTGACCGAGCCGTCACACTGGCGAAGGCCCGTCCGCTCGCAGCACCGACACGCATCACGGTCGGCAATGCGCGGATCGGCCTGGCGCTGTCGACGCCCGGCCCGTTGTCTAGCGAACTCGAGGCCCTTGCCCGCGAGACATCCGACGGTGCGAAGGATTTGCTGGTCAGTTCAGCCCGATCAGGTCAGACGGTGGGCGGTATCCGACCAATGGCGCGGACCGCCCTGCTCAACCGCATCGAAGTTGAGTGGCGATCCGCCCATTCGGCTGCTGTGCCTAGCGGTAACGATACTCGGTGATAGCACAGACGTTTATGTGTTCGCGTACGAGGACGTCACCGTCCGCGAAGACCGCTTTGAAGTCAAAGTAGCACTGGCCGGTACCGTCATCGATGTTTGCCACAACTGAGGTACCAGCCCGAAGGACATTGCGTCCCAGCATGTCCTCCTCCCAGCTATCGGTGTCCTCGCTGGAGGCAAAGAATTGGGTCATGGTAACGTTGGTGTCGTTTATGATGCGCACGCGGCGATCGTTGGCTGCCATGGCAGGGGCGGCCACGGCCATACCCAGGGTCGCGAGTGCGGCGGTGATGCCGAGGGCTCGTGCAAAAGTCTTTCGAGTGATCATTTCGGGGCTCCCATGCAGCGCCGGATGACGCCGATGAAGGGAGTTGTGATCGCCAACGGCATCCGATCCCACTTACCGTTCTCGTAAGGTCGACCGGTCTATCTGACTTTTTCTGTCATAGAAGCGACCCTGACTGGAAACGCCACAGCCACTGCCACCGCTTGGGGAGCAGGACCCTCATGCCCTCTGTGAGCTTGCTCGGGTTGAAGGGTGTCCGCCCACCAAGACCAGTCCGCCCCCCTGTCTGGTGACTCTGCCGCGCTGGTCGAACCGGCGAGATATCGCAAGTCGAGGGGGAAGCGAGAGGCCGCCGGCACGGCGATCAATGCCAGTCGTTCGGTTACGTCAGAAGATTCACCGACCATCCTGAAAGCCACGTCACGATGGTCACCCGGCCTTATCCTGACCTCGTCTAAAGGATGCAGGCTAGGGCCCGTCACGGTCCCATCAGCCGCAAGATATAGAACGCTCACGTCGAGCGGAGTGGGCCCAAGGTTCTCGAGCCGTATGAACAGCCGGTCGCAGGTCCGAAGAACTGGAAGGGCGGCGAGGGAGACCACAACCGATGTCGAACCTGGTTTCTCGGGGTCGACCGGCTCTTCGCATCGGGCAGCCTCGGGTCGCTCAAGGCGGGCCGTAACATCAAGAGTTTCGCGCGACCATCGTCCACCGATACTCTCGATGGCGGCCAGCACTCGGCCAGCCGGAGACCGCGCCGCTCGACGTCCGGCGACCAGCCGAGCCGCCGTCGCTGCCTCCGGCACGCCTTCGGCCAGTCGAGACCGCCCAAGCCCCGTTTCAACAACAGTAACCTCGCCGCGAGGCTGTCCCTCCGCGTCCTCAAGCTGGATGCTGTCTCCGACCTGCACACCCTCCTCCCCACCGGCGGACAGATAGACCGCGTCTCGGATCCGCCGGAGCCCAAATCGTCGGGGCCCCGGGCGCGTGAGGTTAAGTACCGGTTGGTCCAGATCACCTTCGAAAACTGGACGAGGGGCAGACTGCCCCAGATGGGCATCGACCGAAAGGACGGCTGCGGCGAGATCGCGAAGGGTGTCGGTCCGGCCTGAGTCGATCGCACGGACTAACGCCTTGGTGAAGACCGAGCCGTCATCGCTCGCCAAGGCGAGGCTACCTGCCCCGGAAGCATAGAACGCGGTGAACTGCCCTCGGCGGGCCAGTCCGGCCGAGGGCGCAGGTAAATCCAGAAATCCTGGATCGACCACGGCCGTCAAATCGCGACGATCACCGCTTGGCACCGTTTTGACGTGCAAGCCCGCGTCGCTCTCACCGCCCCTGGTCACACCGGCAGCGTAGCAGGCATCGACCACCAGCCAAACGTTCGCGCCTTTCCGAGTCAGCCGGTCAACAACACCCAGTATCTCATGGTCAGCGACATAGCCTCCCTCAAGCTGTCCTCCGTGAGAGACTCTCGTATCGGAGGCCAACCACACCTCCTCGAGTCCGTCCGGCTCGCGCGCAGCATATGTCGCGGCGCGCTGTCCGCCGTGGCCGGAGAAGTAGAGTAGTACTCTGTCTCCAGAAGACGCCTGAGCCTCGAGCGTAGAAAGCGCGGCCAAGATCGCAGTCCGGGTGCCGCTGTTCGCGTCGCCGTCTGAGAGTGTCATAACTGCGGACTGGTCGAGACCTGCCGCAATCAGGGCAGAGGTAAGCAGGCGAGTGTCAATAGACGGGGCAGTCATACGGTACTCAGCCGGAAGGCCGGTGTAGGATCCTACCCCGATTAGAACAGCCCGCGTCTCTGCATTGGCAGCACCAGGCGCGACCAGACCAGCAATGGCGGCCAGAAGCGCTAGGGACGGCCTAATTGGTGCCATAGGCGTAGCGATTGGTCGCCTTTCCGAGGTTTCGCACCTCTACGAGGTAGTCACCCGGAGCAGTCGCGGTCCAGGTGCAAAGCTTCACGTCTCCGGGTGCCAGGTTCTGGCATACCGTGCGCCCTTGAGTGGTTACCGTTACGCCGAGGGCAGCATCGCCGTCGCCCTCCACATAAACCACTGCCGGCCGGCCCGGTACGAACCGCTCGGCAAAGCTTTGGCGCTGGCCCCCGCCCAGTCTCGATAAGGAGACGAGAGGCCCTCCGGCCCTGCCCTTGAATTCGAGGGCACGAATAGTGGCGACATACGACAAGACAGCTGGGTCGTCCTCCGCGAGACGTTCGGCCTCATCGAGCCAGCCACGAGCGGCGTCGGGCCAAACTTCGGCCGATGTCACTGGCACGCTGGGCTGCGTCCCCGGTATAGGCTCCGGGGCGCTCTCGGCAGTCAGGGTACCGAGCCGAACCGACCGTGACATTCGGATGCGCGCAGCGGTCGCAAGAAGCCAAGGATCTCCCGCCTCCTCACCAAGGCGGGCAAGGCGGGCGGAAAGCTCTAAGGCTTCGAAAGGTGCGACGACCTCTGCGGCGTCCGGGCCCGGCTCCGGCACATCCATCTCCAAGACCTGGGCATGGGCTGTCCCCGCGAACAGAGCGACACCAAAGGTTATGATCAAGATCAAGCGCGGGAGCATTGCGCCACTTGCACCCAAGTGAACGCTCATCGCAACTTACGAGCAATGTCAGCCGGTGCCGTAGTCAAAGGCGTTAGGCTGGCTGAGGGGGCCGATCATGCGATTCTTGCTGCTGGAAGACGATGCGGAAGCAGCCTCGAGAGTAGCCGCGGCCCTGTCAGAATGGCCGGAGCTCGAACTGGTCCTCGTAACCACCGTGAGCGGTGCCTTAGCCGCCGCCGCGGCAAGACCGTTTGACGTGCTCATCCTCGACCGGATGGTGGGGGAAGACGACGGCTTAATCACCCTGCAGAGGCTGAGGGCACTGGAGGTCCGGACTCCTGCGCTGGTTCTGTCCAATCTGGGCGCAACCCGGAGCCGGGTCGAGGGCTTGGAGGCAGGAGCTGACGACTATCTGGTGAAGCCGTTCGAGCCCGAGGAACTCGTCGCCCGTTTGAGGGCCCTGCTGCGTCGAAGTTCCCCCCGCGGTCATCCGGAAATACTTATCGTCGGAGACCTCGAGGTGCGCATCAAGGCGCGCACAGTGCACTGGGCCGATCAATACATCGACGTGTCTCCCAAAGAGTTCGACATCATTGGCTTCCTGGCCGCCAATCATGACCTGGTCGTTTCCAGAGCGATGATGTGGGACGCCTGCTGGCCAGAGTACCGGATTCCGCCACAGATCAACGTCATCGACGTTAACCTTTCGCGCCTGCGGGCAAAGATTCAAGCCGTTGCCGGCAGACCAGTCATCGAGACTTTGCGGGGCCAAGGCTTCGTCATTTATTCCAAGTCGTGCTCGTGAACGGTTCAACAAGCGCCTCTCCTAAATATCCGAACCGCGGAGCCTCTGCCCTGAGGCGCCTGTCACTGGCCTATGCCGCCACCTTCCTGCTGATCTCAGCCATGGTCTTTGCCGGGGCGATGCATCTGGTCACCCAAAAAAACCAGGAACGTCTCCAGTCTCTGGTGTTCGCCGATAGCCACGAACTTGCCGACAAACTCAATGACGCACCGCCGGCGCTGCGCGCTGAAGTAGCACGCGCGATAGTCGGAACGCGCATCGCCCAAGGTAAGGATCGGGTGCAATATGCTCTCGTTGCACGAGGCCAGCACCTGTTCGGCAATCTCGATCCCCAGGACATTAAATCTACGTCGGCGCGCACACTGCGCCTTCGAACGCATGGGTGGCTGTCGTCAGGTGCGGTGGATCGCGTCGAGGCGGGACCGGGGGCGTATGTCCTGATCGCCCGCAGCCAAGACGATGCAGGATTAGAGCGCGACATGGCCGCCGTCGGCCTTCTCGCCCTTGCCCTGGGTGCCGTGGTTGCCTTTGTCATCGCCCCCTTGGCGGGCCGGCACCTGGTGCGTCGCGTGGAAGCGATCAACCGGGCATGCGAAGCCTTTGGAGCTGGCGACATGGCAGTTCGAGCCCCGGGATCGCAGTCTCGGGACGAGTTTGGAACCCTTGCCCGGTCTGTCAACGGTATGTTCGAACGCATCGACGATCTGGTGGGTGGATTGAGGGATGTTTCCAACCGCGCAGCTCATGATCTCAGGACGCCAATAGCGCGGCTGAGATCGCTTCTGGAGCAGGGACGCGCGGCCCCGACCCTCGCCGCGGCCCGCGAAGCGGCGCAGGCAGCCGTTGCGGAGACAGACCGGATCCTGGCGACCTTCGATGCATTGTTGGACATCGCAGAAATCGACGCTGGCTCGACCCTCGCCTTCGTAGAGATCGATCTAGAAGTGATCGTCGCAGAAGCAGTCAAGCTCTATAAGCCCGTGGCGGAGGAGGCCGGTATCGATCTGGCCATACGGACTCAGTCCGCCATAACGCGCGGAGAAACCTCACTTCTCGTGAGGCTCGTGGCTAATCTGCTGGACAACGCCATCAAGTACGCTCCTCGCGGATCAGCCATCGCGGTCATTCTTACGACCACCGGGGATCAAATACATTTGCGCATAGAGGATCAGGGACCCGGAATCTCCGTGGACCAGCGAGCTGCCGTTCTGAAGCGAACGGTGCGCGGACCGCAAGAGACTAAAGGCGGATTGGGTCTGGGGCTCGCGCTTGTGGCGGCAGTGGCCCGTCGTCACGGTGCCAACCTCGCCCTCGGGTCGAGGGATTTTGGTCAAGGGCTGCGGGTTGACCTGTCATTCAGCGTCAACGAAGGACGACATTCGCCCAGTTTCGCCCAGCAATCACCATGCGGGCCCGTTGCAACAGCCCGTCCGGCGTGAACGGCTTGGCCAGGTAGCCCGAGGGGCCTGTCAGGTTAACGCCGCGAAGTCGAAAGCCGCCCTACCCGGCCTGAAATCAGGCAACGGAAGTCACCCAAGCCGCTTCAGCTTCGGCGCGGAAACGGCGAAGAGTGGCTCTGCTGATTAGGTGGCGTTGAATGTTGAAGGTGTTGTAAATCGCCGCGTGGGTAGTGAGAAATCTCTGGGCTGAAGCTTGGGATTTGAACCGCTGCTGCTGACGTTCTCGTCGTCGGATCGGCAGGTGAGAGTTCTCAACTCGGTTGTTCTCCCGAAGCCGGCCGGGCCGATGAAGGTGACGTAGATCCAGCTGATCCAGAGCGGATCCGTAAGATGCGAGGCCGTCGGTCGTGATCATCTCCGGCTCGACCGGCTGATTGTGCAGCAGGCGTCGGAGCAGCCTGAGCGCCGCCTCTGTGTCCCGCCGGCGCTGGACTACGAGGTCCAGGACCTCGCCTTCGTCGTCGACCGCGCGCCACAGATACATCCGCTTGCCGCCGATCCAGCAGACCATCTCGTCCAGGTGCCAGCGCGGCGAAGGGGCCCTTCGCCGCTTCTTCAGCCGCCTCGCGAACAGGGGGCCAAACTTAATGGTCCAGCACCGGATCGTCTCGTAGCTGACCTCGATCCCGCGCTGCGCCAGCAGCTCTTCGACGTCGCGAAAACTGAGGCTGAACCTGAAGTACAGCCACACGGCATAGCGTATCACGTCCGCCGGAAAGCGGTGGCGCTTGAACGAAATCGGCTTCACGAAACATCATCCCCGTCAGCGGCTTAGGCCGCCCTAAGTGGAGACAAGTTAGCGTTAGACTGACAGCACCCCACGCGCACAAGCGATCTTCCCCTTCAGGGGCGGGAAAGGAACCTAGGGTCGCGACCCCGCGCTGCCGTCTCTCAGCGCCCGGTTCGGCGTCCCCGCGTTCCAGACAGGCCAGCGACCACTGTCTGCGATCTCGCGTCCCAACAGATAGGCGACCGTGCCCTCCTGAGCAGCGGCGACCAGATCCCACGACGGATCAAACTCGTCGCTGCGCTGGTGATAGTCATGGCTGTTGTAGCGTTCGATCATAGCCATGCCGGCGTTGACGCCGCCCACAACCAGATCTGAACCCGCGCGGAAATAGACGGTCGGCACACCTTTCTCCGCAAAGGTCAGATGGTCGGAGCGGCTGTACCATCCGGCAGCCGGATCGTGCTCCGCCTCTATCGTGAGGCCCTGGGTCGCCGCAACCCGCTCCAAATCGGCCTCCAACTCCGTCCGACCCGCGCCGATCAGCTCAAGCGAACGCGTCATCGGCAGGGCCAGGTGGGGATCAAGATTGAACACCGCCGCCGTTGTTTCCAGTGGCCGCAGCGGCGCGTTGGCGTACTCGTAGGCACCGAGGAGACCATCCTCCTCCGAAGTGTAGCCGATGAACAAAACTGTCCTGAGGGGCGCGGGAGCAGCCGCATAGGCGCGCGCCACCTCCAGCAGCGTCGCGCTGCCGATCCCGTTGTCGACCGCGCCGTTCCTCAGGGTGTCGCCATCCGCATATGCAGGACCGATCCCGTAGGCATCCCAATGGGCACCGTAGATCACGGTCTCGTCGGCCCGCGTCGTGCCCGGCTGCATCGCGATGACGTTCCGGGTCACCATCGGCGAGGCGACAATGGTGAAGTCAGCGCTCATCGTGGCTTGCGGCAAGTCAACCGGCCGGAACGCCGGCGTGCGAGCTTCAAGCGCCAAGGCCGGCAGATCCAGTCCTGCCTGTCTGAACAGGTCGACCGCGACCTCCCAACGAACAGTCCCCGTCAAGTCAGCTCCGCGCTGGGGCGCGGGGCCACGGACAAACTTTGGATCGGGGTCGGAGTTGCTGATTTGTTGGAACGGCCAACTGGCCGTCTCGAACTGGTGGATTTGCAACACCGCGACGGCACCGCGCGCAAAGGCGGCGCGCTTCTTGGACCCGGCTCCGCCTTGGGGACTGCGGTTGCGGCCGTTGAACGGACCTTGGTCAGAAGCATAGTCAGGATCGTTCATAAGGAAGACAGCGACCTTGCCCGTGAGGTCAATGCCGCCAAACTGGTCATAGCCCAAGGTCGGCTCGTCCACACCGAAACCAACGAACACAAGGGGAGCATCCTCGACGACATTGTCGCCCACATGCATCGAGGTGACGCTGATGTCCGTCGCCAACGTCAGAGGAAGACGGCGGCCGCCCACCGACAGCGACGCCGTCGCGTTCTCGCGCACAAAGCGAGTCAGGCTCACGTCCTGGAACCAAGTGCCGTTCTGGCCCCCCGGCTGAAGACCCGCCGCGCGGAACTGTGACACGAGATAATCGAGGGTGGCTATCTCGCCCGCCTCGCCCGGGCCGCGTCCGAAGAAGGCGTCGCTGGAAAGTTGCTCGACATCACGCTTGATCGCCGCCGGGTCCAAGATGGGCCTTTCCGGACTCTGGGCGTATGCCGGAAGACCCAAAGTGATAGCCAGGGCCGTTCCGAGAACGTGCGAGCGGATCGAGACCATGGCAAAACCTCCGGCGTTGGTACTCTGGTTCCACACGCGCCCTCGCCTGTCCAGCAATGGGTTCTGCTGCTCGTGCCCGGCCCGACAATGGTGACAGCCAAAGCCCGCTCACCAAGTGTTTTTGGGCATAAGGTGTATTGCGCGATCCCGGTCAGTGACTCGAACCGGACGCGCTTTTAGAGAGTTCTGATGGATACTCTTTCGTTAGAATTACAGGATCGAGTGCTGTGGATCCGGTTGCACCGGCCCGAGCAACTGAACGCCTTCACCCCCGCGATGGCGGACGAACTCGAGATCGCGTTCGACGACGCCAGCGGAAATGACGACGTTGGCGTGGTCATCGTTACCGGATCCGGACGCGCGTTTTGCGCAGGTATGGAACTCACAAAGGATGGCAACGTCTTCGGTCTGGACGAGACGATGCAGCCCAAGCTTGACGACTTTGCCGATCGCTTCGACGAACCTGATTTTATAAGCGGCGTGCGAGATACCGGGGGGCGCGTCACACTGGCAATCCATCGATGCCGCAAGCCCGTGATTGCTGCCATCAACGGCGCCGCCGTGGGGGTAGGTGCGACCATGACGCTCGCCATGGATTTTCGCATGATGTCGACGAGGGCCCGAATGGGTTTCGTCTTTGGCAAGCTGGGTATAGTTCCCGAAGCGTGTTCGACGTGGTTTCTGCCGCGCCTCGTGGGCCTCGAAAAGGCGCTGGAGTGGTGCCTCACGGCCGAGTTGATCGACGCCGACGCTGCCCTCGCTGGTGGCCTCGTCCGTTCGATCCACGAGCCTGACTCCTTGCTTGCCGAAGCCGAGGCTTTTGCCCGCAAGTTGATCACCGATCGTTCGCCGACGGCGATCGCCCTGACCAAACACATGCTCCGCCGCAACGCTGCTGGAGCAGACCCGGCCGCCGCTCATGCGATCGAGTCCCTGGCGATGTTCTACACGAGCCAAAAGGACGGCCGGGAAGGCGTGAAGGCATTTGTTGAAAAACGTGCCCCGCAGTTCACCGAACAGGCTTCAGCACTGCCGCAGTTTGCCGAGGCGTGGCTCGCTGACGGCTAGTCGGCTGCCTCCGATGAGTGACGCGCCGGAGGCTAAGCCAGCCTTCGATCATTTTAGCTGACAGGACCCTCCTGGCGTACAAGGGGCTGTAAAGGAGCGACAATGACCACGCACACCACACTCAGGGCAGCAAACGTCGCCCGGCAGCGCGAATGGGACAAAGAGGGCTGGATCGATGCTGCCTATCGCGGCAACGAGCTGGCCGGCGAAGTCGGTGAAGCGTGCAACGTCATCAAGAAACTCGAGCGCGAGCGGCACGGCATCATGGGCTCGCGGGCCACAGTCGGGGAGCTCGCGGATGAACTTGCCGACGTCATCATCTGCGCGGATCTGATCGCCATGCAGTACGGCATCGACCTCGACGCAGCTGTCGCTAGGAAGTTCAACGCTACCAGCGAAAAGGTTGGCCTGGATACCCGGTTCCAGCCCGCCGATCGGTGACCTAACCGGAGCTCTGTCATCCCAAACCTGGCTTCGCGGTTAACAAATCTGACACGCCGAACAGATTTTCCGCGCCGGGCCGGCGCTTCTCAGGCGCGCGCGACTTGTCATCGGACTGACAACGCTAACTCACCCCATGGTTGGGATGACGAAGGAACTGTCGGCGTGCTCCAGGTCCGAATCCGGCCAGCGGGCCGTGACCGTCTTGATCTTGGTCCAGAATTTCACGCCTTCCATGCCGTGCTGGTTGGTGTCGCCGAAGGCCGAACGCTTCCAGCCGCCGAAGGTGTGATAGGCGACCGGCACGGGGATCGGGACGTTGATCCCGACCATGCCGACATTGACCCGGGCGGCGAAGTCGCGGGCCGCGCGGCCGTTCTGGGTGAAGATGGCGACGCCGTTGCCGTACTGGTGCTTCGACGGCAG
>NZ_JAFCWB010000011.1:0-15111 GCF_049897345.1 Brevundimonas sp. TWP2-3-4b2
CAACACCCAACGCCATCTGATCAGCAGACCTACCCTCCGGCGTTTCCGCGCCGACGCGGCGTCTGCGTGGGCGTCTGCGGTTGTCTGATTTCAGGCAGGGTCGGGGGTCTTTCGACTTGGCGCAGTTAACCTGTCAGCACCTTCCTTCGTCATCTTCCACCAAGGCGCTGGCTGCGTCTCCGGTTTGGACGTCCGTGGGCGACTGCACTCTGACTTCGCGGGTGACGCCCTTGGAGGGTTTAAGGGTCACGGAATAGGTTTTCAGGCTCATATGATCTGAACCGGCCGAACGCCGCGAGGTTCCGCACCTGCGGCATGTCGGTCGGACAAGGCGACCGTCAATCTCTGGCGGTCGTCAAGCGATCCCAGCGCCGCCCGTCACGCCGTAAACCTCTCCGGTCGTGAAACTGGCTTCTTGTGAGGCCAACAAGACGTAGACCGGGGCGATCTCGACTGGCTGGCCGGGCCGACCGAAGGCACTCTGCTCGCCGAACGTCATGACCTTCTCCGGCGGCTGGCCGCCGCTCGCCTGGAGCGCCGTCCAGAACGGACCCGGAGCCACGACATTGGCACGCACACCTTTTTCAATCAGCTGTTTGGCAAGCGCCTTGGTGTAGGCGACGATCCCGGCCTTGGTGGTCGCGTAATCCAGAAGGATGGCCGACGGATCATAGGCTTGGACTGAGGCTGTCGTGATCACCGCCGACCCCGGTTTCAAATGCGGCACGGCGGCCTGGGTGATCCAGTGCATGGCGTAGAGGTTGGTCTTCATCGTGACGTCGAAATCCTTCGAAGTCACCTCGGCGATCGAGTCACGCGCCTGCTGGTGGCCAGCGTTGATGACCAAAATGTCGAGACCGCCCAAGCCCGCGACCGCATCGGCGACGAGCTGCTTGCACCAATTTTCGTCGGTGATGTCGCCGGGAAGCGCGACCGCCGTGCGGCCTTCAGCCTCGATCAACGCAATGACATCCTGCGCATCGGTCATTTCGCCCGGCAGATAGGCTATGGCGACGTCGGCACCCTCTCGGGCATAGGCGATCGCGGCCGCACGGCCGATGCCTGAATCTCCACCTGTGACCAGCGCCTTGCGGCCGGCTAGCCTGCCTGACCCCTTGTAGCTGGTCTCGCCGTGATCGGGCTGGGGATCCATTTTCGCGGCCAGGCCAGGGACCGGTTGCGGCTGCTTTGGGAACGGCGGCTTGGCGTATTGTTCGCGCGGGTCCTGCATCGTCAGGCGGTCGGTCATCGAAAATCCTGTGGCTGGTACAAATCGCGCACGGCGGGCGATTGATTGTCCGCCTCAACGCGTCGTGCGAGCCGGCGTTTCCACCGGCCCGATTTTTTTTGAAGTGAAGCGAGGAGTGGTTTTGTGCGTTGTTGGTTTCTGCCAGCTTGGCTTGCGCGAAACCGGAGCCAGACTTGAGCGACGCCCCCTTCATGACGGAAGTCACCCAGCCCATTCTGATCAAGGATGGCTCCTTGTTTCTTGCGACCTGTCCCAACGGCGGAATACCGAGTGGTAGCGATGCCGGCGTCGGCCTGTTTCACCGCGATACCCGTTTCCTAAGCCGGTACGAGCTGACACTGGGCGGACGGGAGCCTCTGGTGCTGATGTCGAGCGCGGCGCGGGGCTCCGAGGCGGCCCACGACCTGACCAACGACCGGATCGTCCAGACGGACGGTAAGTTGATGGAGCCTCAGTGCTTCGCCCTTCGACTAGACCGAAGGGTCGCGGGCGAAAGCCTATGCCTCGCCGATCGGATCACGATCCGCAATTTCGCTTTGGAGCCGATCCGGTTCGAACTAGCGCTGACGATCGACGCCCTGTTCGAGGACATCTTTGAGCTTCGAGGCGCAGAGGCGAAGGCCAGAGGCCCGTTGCGCGCCGTCGAGACGCAGGACAACGGACTGACCTTTCGCTATCTCGGGGCCGACGAGGTCGAGCGGTGCCTCACGGTCGTCCTCGATCGCGCCGCCCAAATCGTGGCGCGAGGCAGCGCCCGCCAAATCGTTTTCGATCTGGAGATCGGCCCGCAGCAGACGGAAGCGCTTGAGACCCGCTTCTCCGTCATAGAGGTCGACGCGCCTGCGCGAGCGAAGCCACCGATTCCTGCCGTCTATGACGGCGTTTCAGTCACCAGCAACAACGTCCTCTTCGAACGGCTGCTCGACAGGTCGTTCAAGGATTTGAGGATGCTGCTGACCGAGCTGGAGGAGCCGTTCATCGCCGGCGGCCTGCCTTGGTTCGTCGCGCCTTTCGGGCGGGACAGTCTCATCGCGGCTTTGCAGAGCCTGCCGTTTGATCCCCGACCGGCCGAAGGTGTGCTGCGTCTGTTCGCTCGCCACCAGGGTAAGAAGATCGTCGCTGAGACCGGCGAAGAACCTGGAAAAATGCCGCACGAGCTCCGCGTCGGAGCCATGGCCAATCTGGGAGAAGTCCCGCACCGACCGAGCTACCTGTCGATCGACGCGACGCCCCTGTTCCTGATCCTGGTCGGACGCCATGCGCAGTGGTCGGGATCAGACGACCTGTTCGACGAACTCCGGACCAGCATCGATGCGGCGCTCGCCTGGATGGCGGCTCGCAGCGCTGCCGACGAGAACGGCTATCTTACCTATGACCGTCAGAACGAAGACGGCGTGATCCATCAGGGATGGAAGGATTCGATGACCGGCGTGCCGCGCGCCGACGGCAGTCCTTCGCAAGGGCCGGTCGCGCTCAGCGAAGTCCAGGGTTACGCCTGGCAGGCGCAACGCCTGATGGCCGATGCGTTTCGGCGGGCCGGCGAAGACGGTGCCGCCGCCGACTTGGAGACCTCAGCCGCCGCTCTGCGCGAAGGCTTCAACCGGGATTTCTGGATGGAGGCCGAGGGGTGTTTCGCTCTCGGTCTTGAGGCCGGCGGGCGTCAACTGGCCGTCGTAGGCTCCAACGCGGGTCAGGTGCTGTGGTCAGGCATCGCCGACGACGACAAGGCCAGGCGTACGGCCGAGCGAATGATGCGTCCCGACATGAATGGGGGCTGGGG
Organism: Brevundimonas sp. TWP2-3-4b2; assembly: GCF_049897345.1. Lineage (NCBI taxonomy): Bacteria > Pseudomonadati > Pseudomonadota > Alphaproteobacteria > Caulobacterales > Caulobacteraceae > Brevundimonas > Brevundimonas sp. TWP2-3-4b2. The sequence goes on from NZ_JAFCWB010000011.1 coordinate 3,030, forward strand.
CATTCGTACCCTGTCGGCGGAGGCTGCGGCATACAACCCGCTGAACTATCATCTGGGCAGCGTCTGGCCCTTCGATAACGCACTGATTGCGGCGGGCATGAAGAGACACGGCCTGACTGAAAACGCGATCTCCGTTTTCGACACAATGATCGATGTGTCGGAGCATTTCGCCATGGGACGTCTGCCCGAGTTCTTCATCGGATTCGACCGCGAGCCCGGCCTGTTTCCGGCAAGGTGTCCGTTCGCCGAGCCGTTGCAAGCCTGGTCGGCAGGTGCGGCGCCCTACCTTTTGACCGAACTGCTTGGCCTGCACGTCGGTCCGTCGGGACCAATGATGGAAAGCCCCATTCTTCCGACTGGCGTCGATCGGCTCGAGATCCGCGGCTTGGCCGTCGGCGATCGCAGGTTCGTATGTAGGGTGACGCGCGACGCAGGGGGCATCGTCTCCGGAACCGTCACCTCCGCCGATCAGGATTGCGCATGAGCCAAAAACCTCTCGCCGGTCAGCGAGCCGTGGTTACCGGTGCCAGCTCGGGGATCGGCAAGGCCATCGCCCTGGCCTTCGCCGAAGCGGGGGCCGCTGTCGTGGTCAATCACCATAGCGACGCGGACGCAGGCAAGGCCGTGACGGCAGAGATTCTTGAAAAGGAGGGCCGCGCGGTCTCGGTCAAGGCAGACGTCTCGAAGCCAAAAGACGTGCAGCGTCTTTTCGATGCGGCGGACGCCCATTTCGGCGGGGTGGATATCCTGGTCGCCAACGCCGGTGCTCAGGCAGGTGCGCCCTTTTTGGAGATGAGGCTGGAGGACTGGCGCAAGGTGATCGATCTCGATCTGACCGGAGCCTTCCTCTGCGCTCAGGAGGCAGCGAAGCGCTTCCGGCGTCAGGGGCTGGAGCCCAATCGGTCCAAGGCGCTCGGCAAGGTGCTGTTCGTCACCTCGGTGCACCAGCGCATACCCTGGGCTGGTCACGCCAACTATGCGGCAGCCAAAGGCGGAGTGCGCATGCTGATGGAGACGATGGCGCAGGAGCTCGCCGACCAGAAAATCCGCGTCAACGCCATCGCCCCCGGAGCGATCAAGACCTCAATCAACAAAGCCGCCTGGGACACGCCGGCGGCGGCGCGCAAACTGCTGAAACTGATCCCATACGGCCGGATCGGAGAAGTCGACGACGTGGCTCAGAGCGCGGTGTGGCTGGCCTCGGACGCGGCCGATTATGTGGTTGGGACCACGCTCTTCGTCGACGGCGGCATGAGCCTTTATCCGGACTTCCGCGAAGGCGGGTGAGTTCAGTTTTTTTGCTTATCCGCCAAGTCGCGCAGCGCAGTTCTCAGGCTCTCTTCCATCGTCGGATGGTAAAAGGGCATATCGAGCACGTCCTTGGCCGTCATCTTAAGCTGGACCGCCCAAGAGAGCAGATGTGCGAGATGCTCGACGTCCGGTCCAAACAGTTCGCCGCCGAGTAGCACGCCGTCCTTCGCCTCGGCATAGACGCGCAGCATCCCCGACGGCTTGGCGTCGACCCGCGCCCTTCCGACATCATCGCTGCATCCGACATTCCAGCCCTTGGCCGCGTCTTCGTCCCAGCCCGGTCCTATGCTGGCGATGTCCGGATCGGAATAGACAACGGCCATGCTCGGCATCGGGATCCGCTTCTCCAGCTTCGGTGCGTGCGCGGCGTTGCGACCGGCCAGCTCGCCCTGCAGGGTAGCCTCGTGCAGGACAGGCCGGTCGTCGTTCGCGTCGCCCGCGATGAAGATGTTCAACCCGCCGCAGCGGAGAGTGTCGGGATCGAACACGGGCACGCCGTCCTCGTCGCAGTCCAAGCCCGCGAGGTTCAGGTCCAGACCTTCGACGGCGGCTTTCCGCCCCGTCGCGTCGAGCACGTAGTCAAACGTCCCGCGCCGCGCCTTGCCGCCGGACTCCGACCATTGGAGCAGGATGTCGCCGTCTGGCTTGCGTTTCGCCTCGACCTTCACGCCCAGTTCGAAGACAAGCTCCCGCTTCATCTGATCGGCCACGACCTCGGCGACGACGGGATCCCTGACCGCCCCGATCGTGTCGCCCTCGTCGAAGACCGTCGTCTTCACACCCAGCCGGCCAAAGGCCAGGGCTAGCTCCAGACCGAGTGGACCAGCCCCGATTACCGCCAACGCGCGCGGTAGTGTTTCCAGATCGAAGACCGTCTCGTGAGTGACGATCCTCTCTTGGCAGGTCTCGGCCAGTTCCCTGGGGACGACCGGTCGCGCGCCGGTGGCGATCACGATGGCCCGGGCCGTGACGATCGTATGATCGTCGAGCGTCAAGGTGTCGGGACTAGAAAACCGCGCCCGACCCCGCAGCCTGTCGGACGGCGGGATGGCGGCGACCTCCTCCAGCACAGCTCCCACGAAGTGATCGCGTTCGCGCCGCACCCGGGCCATGACCGCCTTGCCGTCGATCGCAATGTCCACGACGCGGACGCCGAACGTCGTCGCCGCCCTGGTGTCTCGTGCTGAGCGCGCGGCCGCCAAGAGGAGCTTGGACGGCATGCAGCCATATCGCGCGCAGGTCGTGCCACCGGGCCCGGCCTCGATCAGCAGGACCTTCGCGCCCGTGGCTTTCGCCGCATGATAGGCGGCGAGCCCGGCCGAACCGGAGCCGATGATCGCGACATCGCAGGCAGCGGGTTTTAGCAACTGCTCGCCTCAGACCGGAGCCGCGCCGATCTGCTTTAAAATGCCCAGCTCGTCCGAAGAGCCCCAGCGCTCGACCATCTTGCCGTCCTCGAACCGGCCGATCTGCATCCCCCGGATCTCGATCGGCTTGCCGGTGGCGGGAACGCCCAGGAAGTCGCCTTGGTGCGTGCCGGTCAGTGTGTAGGCGAAAGCGACTTTGTCACCCTCGCTGACCATGGTCTGGGGCTCCACCTGCATGTCGGGAAAGGCCGCCCGCATGCCGGTGAAGAACGTCTTGAACCCTTCGGGTCCGAAGCCCTGTTCTGGGGACGGGTCATTATCGACGCAGCCTTCGGCCACGACTTCCGGAAATGCGTCGAGCGCACCGGTGTTGACGATCTCGCCGAAGCGTTTGGTGGCGGCGATTGCGGCGTCGGACATGGGGATTCCTTAAAAGTGGATCGAGTCCCCTAACCGCCAGCCACCTGATCGGTTGCGAGCGGCTCGGCCTCGCTCCGAGACGATCGCAGTCCCGCGAGCGTCCGAGGCACTCCACTCACGGATATCCGATAAGCTGCGACAAAGACCTTGGCCAAGCTCGCCCCCTCCCCTGCTGGTGCTGACAGGTTAACTGCGCCACGTCGAAAGCCGCCCTACCCTGCCTGAAATCAGGCGATCGCGGCCGCCCAAACGGACGCTGCATCGGCGCGAAAGCGGCGAAGAGTGGGTCTGCTCATCAAATGGCACCGGGTGTTGAAGGTGTCGCAGATCGCCGCGTGGGTGGTTAGCAATCTCTGGGCTGAAGTTTGGGATTTGAACCCCTGCTGCTGGCGTTCTCGTCGTCGGATCGGAAGATGGGAGTTCTCCACCCGATTGTTCTCGCGGAGGCGCCCTGGGCGGTGCAGGTGCCTCAGTTCCAGCCGACCAAGCGCCGCGCCGTAGGACGCCAGCCCGTCGGTCGTGATCGTCTTCGGCTCGACAGGCTGGTTGTACAACAGGCGCTTCAGCAGCCTCGATGCAGCCTCCGTGTCCCGCCGGCGCTGGACCACAAGGTCCAGGACCTCGCCTTCGTCGTCGACTATCCGCCACAGATACATGCGCTTGCCAACCCCACCAACACCAGTTCAGATCAGATCACCCAAAGGCTTTTATTATGGCTGTATGACAAACGGGGTCAAGTCAGAGTATGAGAGCCTCGTCGTCAACGACGAAGACTCATACGGAGTCCGACATCAAGGCCTCGATTCATTCATTCGAGAGCCTAACAGCAGCCACCTTGTCAGGTTGCGTGCATTTCCCTTAAACTTCCGCGATCTTCAACAATGTCCGTAACGGGTCGGGACTAGACGGTTGCCTAAGGGTGGGTAGGCGACATTGCGTTGAATCAGCCGTTGAGCTTGGGAACAAATCGTTGCCAGACACGGTTTTGTCAGCACGCCGGCTGTTAGGCGGATAATGCCTACGATCATTCCTATGGAAAACACCCAAACCGCGTCCCCGCCGGATCGACCGGCTTGGGGTGACAAGTATCTACGGCTAGGCGTAGAGGCCGCCGGTGTGGCTCTCTGGTCGTGGAACGTTGATAGCGACCAACTTCAGATGGATCAGACCGGATACGACCTTTGGGGCGTGCCCACGATTAAGGAGGTTACTTTTGAAGACCTCTCCGCCCACATCCACCCAGCTGACCGTGACAGAGTCAGGGCCGGGTTCAATGCTACGCGGGGCATCATCGGCTCCTACGAGATCGACTTTCGCATACTGGTCAACGAGGAGGTCCGCTGGGTTTCTGCCCGGGGACGGGGCGATGACGAGGGCATCCGCAACCGGGTAATGTTCGGGATCTTTTTGGACGTGACGGGCCGGAAACAGGCTGAGGAAGCCAACGAGTTGCTGGCTGGCGAGATGAGCCATCGCGTCAAGAACCTCATCACGATAGCTGGCGCGCTCACGACCATGACGTCGCGGTCGACGGAGACAAAGGAGGAAATGGTCAGCGATCTCACTCACAGGCTCGCGGCCTTGGGGCGCGCGCACGATGTAGTTCGGCCCGTTCCTGGCCGAGCCGACAGCGCGACCCTTCTGGGCGATCTGCTTTCTGTTTTACTCACGCCTTATGACAATCTGGGGGCATTCAATGGGCGTGTTCGGGTGGCGGTGCCGAGAATGGGGATCGGCGAAATCTCGGCAACTAATCTTGCGCTGGTCTTGCACGAACTGGCAACAAACTCGGTTAAACACGGTGCCCTTTCCGTGCCGAACGGGCTCCTCGATGTGGCTTGTCAACTTGAAGAGAATGACGCGGTCATCGTTTGGTCCGAACGGGGTGGACCGCCCTGCGTTGCTCCGACCTCCACACGTGGCTTCGGCCACAAACTGTTAGATCGCATTATGGTCAATCAATTTGGCGGCTCGATCACCTACGACTGGCCCAAGGCCGGAGCTGTAGTAACGCTTCGTATCGAGACGAAACGGCTGGCACTTTAATTGCGCTCCAACGAACGGCCATCACGGGTACTGTCAGGTTAGCTGCGCCAAGTCGAAAGCCACTACCCTGCTTGAAATCAGGCAACCGTAGTCGCCCAGGCGGACGCTGCCTCGGCACGAAAACGCCGAAGGGTGGGTCTGCTGATCAGATGGCGCTGGATGTTGAACGTGTTGTAGATCGCCGCGTCGGTGGTGAGAAATCTCTGGGCTGAGGCTTGGGATTTGAACCGCTGTTGCTGGCGTTCTCGTCGTCGGATCGGGAGGTGCGAGTTCTCCGCCCGATTGTTCTCCCGCAGCCGACCCGGCCGGTGCAGGTGCCTCAGATCCAGCTGATCCAGAGCGGCTCCGTACGACGCCAAGCCGTCGGTGGTGATCGTCTCCGGCTCGACCGGCTGGTTGTGCAGCAGGCGCTTCAAAAGCCGCAACGCCGCCTCTGTGTCCCACCGGCGCTGGACAACGAGGTCGAGAACCTCGCCTTCATCGTCGACCGCGCGCCACAGATACATCCGCCGTCCGCCGGTCCAGCAGACCATTTCATCCAAATGCCAGCGCGGCGACGGTGCTGGCCGTCGCCGCTTCAGCCGCCTGGCGATCAGCGGTCCGAACTTGATCGTCCAGCACCGGATCGTCTCGTAGCTGACGTCGATCCCCCGCTGCGCCATCAGCTCTTCGACGTCGCGAAAACTCATGACGTGACCCCCGTTTCTCATCCAGCCATAACGAGAGTCCTTGGGTGATTTGAGCCGTGATTGGTTGGGGTGGCAATAGGCCGGCCTGCGCAGCCATCAACCAGCGCAGCAGGCCGGCCGATCTGTCCGGTTAGCATTCTGGCGTAGGCCGTCGGGGTCAGCCATCCGAGCTTCGAGTGCGGTCGGGTTTCGTTGTAGTCGCGCCGCCAGGCGTCCAGCACGGACCGGGCGTGTGGCAAGGACCGGAACAGCGTCTCGTTCAGCAGCTCGTCGCGCAGGCGACCGTTGAAGCTCTCGTTGAAGCCGTTCTGCTGGGGCTTGCCCGGCGCAATGTAGTGCCAACCCACGCCGGTCTCGTCGGCCCAGCCGAGTATGGCGTTGGAGGTGCATTCTGTCCCGTTGTCGCTGATGATCGTGTCGGGTCGTCCGCGCCGAAGCATGATGGCGTCCAGCTCTCGCGCCACCCGCTGGCCGGACAGCGAGGTGTCGGCGACGAGCCCGAGGCACTCGCGGGTGCAGTTGTCGATCACCGTAAGGATCCGGAGCCGCCGCCCGTCGGTCATCTGGTCGGACACGAAGTCCAGCGACCAGCGCTGGTTGGCCACTAGGGGAACCTCCAGCGGACGCCGCGTGCCCATGGCGCGTTTGCGTCCACCGCGCCGGCGCACCATCAGCTTCTCCTCGCGGTAGATCCGCTGGACCCGCTTCCTGTTGACGGCATGTCCCTCGCGCCGAAGCATCACGTGCAGACGGCGATAGCCGAACCGCCGCCGCTCCTGGGCCAGCGCCTTCAGCCGATCCCGCAGGGCACTGTCGTCCGGCCGCGTGGCCTGGTAGCGCACGCTCGCACGATCGACGCCCAGAACCCGGCACGCCCGCCGCTCGCTCATCTCGTAGACCGATCGCAGGTGCGCCACAGCCTCTCGATGCGCGGCGGGCGTCACCACTTTTTTCCCAGCAGATCCTTCAGCGCGACGTTGTCCAGCATCGCATCCGCCAGCAACCGCTTCAGCTTGGCGTTCTCGTCCTCAAGCGCCTTCAGCCGCCGGGCTTCCGACACATCCATGCCGCCGAACCTGGCCTTCCACTTGTAAAACGTCGGCGAGCTGAGCCCGTGCTTCCTGCACAGATCCGCCACCGGGACGCCCGTCTCCTGCTCCCGCAGGATCCCGATGATCTGCTCTTCCGTAAATCTCGATCGCTTAATTCCGTCCGTCCTTTCGAGGGGCGGACTCTAGCTATTCCTGGAGGAGTTTCAGGCGGTCACGTCACTCAGGCTAAAGCGGAAGTACAGCCATACGGCGTGGCGGATCACGTCCGCCGGAAACCGGTGGCGTTTGAACAAAATCGGCATCACGAAACATTATCCCCGACAGCGGCTTACACCGACTTTGACGGAGACCTTTTAGCGTTTGCCTGTCAGCACCCGTTCGACAAGTGAACTAGAATTCAAACCGATCCTGCAGGATATCACGCACCTAGTTCAGGCAAACTTTCATCGACAAAACCAGGGACTTCATCGAGCAAAGGCGGTTCATTCTTCAACGCTTCATATCGTTTCGAGATGACGTGAAGCCGGGCGGCGCCCTCAACGGCGTGCCCATGCTCGACGAGCAAGATCTCAAGTTGCGCGACCAAACTTGCCGCCGGGCAAGGCTTGATCCGTACGACAAGGTTTGGAAAGCGCGCCGCCAAAGACGGCGGGAGATCCACGGCCGTGTGAATTATGAAGGGAACGTCAAGACTAACGAGGGCCTCAACTAAGGGCGAAGATTCTCCATCCACCAGATTAAAGTCCAAAATCGCGGCGGCTACCGTACCGTTTTCGAGCAACGAGAGGGCTTCCGCGCAGCTAGCTGCCGGACCGACCACTTTGCCGCCAGCGTCCTCCACGGCGAGCGCCAAGTCCAAGGCGATGAAAGTCTGATCTTCGGCGACGAGGACGGATAAGTGATTTAGCAAGGGCGATGCCAGGCGCGACGTTGGGAAATGTTTCGCCTTACTGAAGTTCTTTAAAGGGCCAGGCGTTCCGTCTCTGCCGAAACAAGAACCACCAACCCGTCGGGATACCAGTGGAACGTCACGTCGCCACCGAGCCCCCCTTCGACGCTTCTGCGGGCCAATACGCTGCCGAAGCCCTCCCGCTCCGGTGAGGTCGTGATCGCGGGCCCGCCCTTTTCTTCCCACGAAAGAGCGAGGTGCCCATTGGCCACCACCCACGAAATACGGACGCGCCCGCCGGGGACCGACAGGGCGCCATACTTGGCCGCGTTCGTCGCCAACTCATGCATCACGAGCGCGACGTTCGTGGCGGCCTCGGCGCCGACCGCAATTTCCGGCCCGCCAATTTCGGTGCGTGCGACGACGTCTGATCCCGCCAGTTCCTGATAGGGCGAGAGAACCTTTTGGATCAAATCGCCTAAGGTGGTTTCCCGCTTGGTGGCCGGGGCCGTTGAAGGCCCCGGCCTGATCATTTGGTGGGCGCTGGCGAGCGCGCCCAACCGGCCTTGAATGGTCTGGGCCAGCTCCTTGGGCGTGGTTGCTGACCTAGCGCTCAACGCCACCATTCCTCCGACGATGGCGAACAGGTTCTTGATCCGGTGATCCATCTCCTTCAGGAGCAGCTCCTGCCGTTCCTCATGATGTTTGCGCAGGCTCACGTCGAGGAAGATCACACCGACTTTCAGGACGGCGTCATCCTCGAAGCGAAAAGCGAACAACTCCAGCGTCCGCCCCTGCGATGCCAGATCGCGCTCGAAACGGATCGGCTCTCCCGTCGCCATGACCGCGTCGTAGGTGTCGAACCATTCTTGGGGCTCGTCAGGAAACGCTTCTCGAATGGTTTTGCCGACGACGCCGCCGACACCAGTTTGTTTCTCAAAACCAGCATTGGCGGAGAGGTAGCGGAAATCGCTCGGCTCGCCGGCGCGAGTATCGAGCTTTTCGAGTGTGCAAAAGCCCTCGTCGATAAACTCGAAGAGCATCCGGAATCGCGCCTCGCTCGCGCGGACGGCGTCCTGTGCTGCCTGGCGCTCGGTGACGTCAAAAAAGCTATTAATTGCCCCGGTGATTTTTCCACGCTGGTTCTTTAGCGGACGGATATTCTTAAGCACGATAATCCGCGTGCCATCGGGCCGCTCGACGTGCACTTCCACGTCCCGCGCTTCTGGTATCTTGCCACTCAACACGTTGGCCATGGGACACTGGTCATGAGGCATGTAACCACCGTCCGGCCAGAACATCTTGAACGCGCCAGAAAACCGCTCGTTATTATCCCCCGGGATTGGCTCGCGCGCCCACAGTTCGGCGCAGCGGCGGTTGAAATCCGAAATGACACCCGAGGCATTGCAAGAATAGATGGCCACGGGACCTATCTCGAACAGGGCGCGATAGCGTGCTTCGCTTTCGTAAAGCGTTGCCTCCGTCAGCTTACGCACGGTGATTTCGCGCCGCAGTTTGGCGTTCAACTCTTCTGTGACGCGGACGAGTTCTTGCTGGCGCAGCGAACTGAGGATCAGCGCCTCGTTCATCGCGACCGTATTTTTATGCAACTGCGTGGCTCTGGTCACTTAGATCATCACCCCGACGAGACGCTCGTCCGCTGCCGACCTTATACCATAAACATAAGGCCACCCCGGAGAATTGGACGGGCGGTTAGGCTTGACTGCTCCCTCATCGATGGTCAGCGCGGCCGAGCTTCTATTTCGCAGCCCTAGCCTTAAACTTAGCCTTCGGCTCCGGAGGGGGTTCTGCCTTTTGCGCCGGGCGCGGGCCGGTTCGCGTGGGAATTCCGGTGGTCAGTCCGTCGTAGTCGGTGGATCGCGGCTGGATGACGACCACGCCCTTGTCCGTGATGACATATTCCCGGATGTCTTTGCTGTGGTTGCCACCGCGCATTTTGATCACGACCATGACCTTCCGAAGCTGGCCGTCGATTTCCACATAGCGCATCCTGATGATGTCATCGGTCAGGAACGAAATCGTATAGTGGCTGAAAGAAAACCCGGTGAACGTATCCTCCACCTCAACGGTGCTAAGAATCGTGACCCCCGCCCCCGTCAACGCCACGATCAGCCGGTAGAGCGACTCGCGAAAGTCCTCGCGGAAACCGGGAGCCAGCGCCATCTCAAGACTGACCAGTGAATCGATTACCAGACGTTTCGCGCCGACCCTTTCAACGGCGTCGAGAATCTCCTGCATAGTTTCGTCCACCGAGAGATCGAGCGGACGAAGGTAAATGATTTCCAGGCGTCCCTTCTCCAGCGGCGTCTTCAAATTCAAACCAAAGCTGTCAGCGCGATCAGTGTAGCCTTTCGGTCGTTCTTCGAAGATTGCCATGATCCCCGGCTCGCCATTGCGCAGTCCCGCAGCAATAAATTGCGTGGCCAGCGCCGTCTTGCCCGTCCCCGAAGGCCCGGCAATGAGAAGGCTGTCGCCTTCGAGAATGCCTCCGCCCATCATCTCGTCCAGATCGGGAATGCCCATGGAAAGCCGCCGGCGCTTGGCCGGTTTCCCAGTTTTGGGGATGAATCCCAGCGTGCGCGAGAAGGCTTGCAACCCGTCCTCGTTTATGCGGACGGTGTGCAATCCCGGCACCGAACCCGACCCGCGCACTTTTAGGATTTGCAGTTTTCGCACAACAGAATTTCTTTCCACCCTCTGCGAAAGCCAGAAGAGGCCGTCAGCGATGGTGAATAGCGGATTGCCTTGGGTCTCTCCCTCGCTAAATTCGCCGACCAGAAATGTCGTGGCTTCCCAACTCGTCAGAAACTGGGTGAGCTGCTGAATGAAAGATTGCATCTCCATTTCGCCGCCAGCGGCCTGCGGTTTGCGCATTACGGTGCGAAAGGAGTCCACCACCACGACGCCCGGATTGATTGCCGTGACCTGCTTGATAATTTCAGCAAGGACCGCCTCCAGATTCTGATTCAACACCAGGTCGCTGAGATTGATAAAGCGGACGGCTTTGCCCAACTTGGATGCGTCGAAGAAGGAAAACTGTTGCTGGTAGCGCAACATTTTTATGGCGGGCTCACCGAGGACAGTGAAAAAGAGCGCGGGCTTTTCCGCCGTCGCGTTGGCGAAAACGATCTGATGCGCCATCGTAGTCTTGCCGCAACCGGGCATGCCGGCGATGACGTTGAACGAAAACTCGGGGATGCCGCCGCCCAAGATGTCGTCGAAGCCGCGAACGCCGGTCGGCAGTTTGCGGATCGTGACCCTTGCCGGTTGGCTTGCGGCGTTGTTCGTCAGTTTGCAGGTAGCCGCGGCGCTAGGTTTTTTTGCCATTTTAGCCTTCCGGGGCCAATTGCAGGTCGTTGATGTTGCTCAACAACTGGAGGGTTAATTCGTCGCCAATTAAAGTCACCAGAAGTCCTAGCAAGCGGGCGAGTAGAACAATCCCGGCGTTAGACATTTCTTCGGGAGTCGCTTGGGCTTCAAGTTCTTTCAGATCTTCAAAAGATCCGTCTGCTCTGACATGCAGCTCACCCAGCCAAGCAACTTCCGCACCGGCCAGCATGAGTGCACGCGAGAGGAGCGCGCGAAACCCTGCGGCGCCCATGAGTGCGCCAAAATGCGGGCTCAGCTTATCTATGACAGCAAAGGCTGCCGTGGGTTTTGATTTGGCAGACGCGTTTCGGCTGACCTCATTGGCGATGAGACGCTCGGCGTAAATACGCAGCTCCGGCGTAGCTCGGTTCATTCAGGAACGTGCTCGAACGCGGCGCTCTTTGCTGGCGGCCCTTATTAAGGACCTATCATGTAGGAGCATTGAGCATCCAGCTGAATTCGTTGACACGGCGCAGTCCCCCGGAACCGTTCCGTGATGACCTTGCACTAAGATAGCGTGGATGCCGAATCATGACGCTGTCCCGAGGCGGACAATGGGCTTTAGGGGTGCTGACAGGTTAACTTCTGCAAGTCGAAAGACCCCCTACCCTGCCTGAAATCAGGCAACCGCAGACGCCCACGCAGACGCCGCGTCGGCGCGGAACCGCCGGAGGGTAGGTCTGCTGATCAGATGGCGCTGGGTGGTGCTGTCAGGTTATCCGCGCCAAGTCGAAAGCCGCCCTACCCTGCCTGAAATCAGGCAACCGCAGCCGCCCAAACGGACGCCGCTTCGGCGCGAAAGCGGCGAAGGGTGGGCCTGCTGATCAGATGCCGTTGGATGTTGAAGGTGTTGTAGATCGCCGCGTGGGTGGTGAGAAATCTTTGGGCTGAGGCTTGGGATTTGAACCGCTGCTGCTG
>NZ_JAFCWB010000012.1:0-13758 GCF_049897345.1 Brevundimonas sp. TWP2-3-4b2
CAGCAGCAGCGGTTCAAATCCCAAGCCTCAGCCCAAAGATTTCTCACCACCCACGCGGCGATCTACAACACCTTCAACATCCAACGGCATCTGATCAGCAGGCCCACCCTTCGCCGCTTCCGCGCCGAAGCGGCGTCCGTTTGGGCGGCTGCGGTTGCCTGATTTCAGGCAGGGTAGGGCGGCTTTCGACTTGGCGCGGATAACCTGACAGCACCCTCGCCTGCGCCTTGAGACCGGCCCGGCCCCTACCTCACAAACCTGTCGCTCCGCACTGCAGGATTCTCGATGATGTCTTCCAAGTCTCTGGCGACGGCGACGCTCTCGATCGGGTTGTTCGGTTGTGCGTCGGGCGCGGTGCCGACTGGCGCGCCCGACGCAGCTCCGTCTCTAACGGAGGCGCGGGTGGCTCGCGACGGAGCCGTCTGGACCCTGAACTACAGCCTTCATCAGGACTCGGCGGTCTGGGCCTTTCCGGTCTCCGCGGTTCGACGCCAGACGCGACAGCCTTGGCGGCCGTCCGAGTGGACCGTGCAGACGGGTAACGTCGTCCTGAGGCGAGAGGGCGACTACGATATTATTACGACCACCGACGGCGGGCCCGTGCCCCGGACGATCCGGATCCGAATGACGCCCGTCGGCGGAAGCCTGGATCGCGAGTATGATCCGGCGATACCCTTCAGCAATGGCGCAGTCGCCCTTTACAGCGAGCAGTTTGACATCGCCCCGGTCGGTAGCATCGAAGCCCTGCGATCGAGCGAGACCGTGAGCATGTTGGAGTCGGTGGTCGTACCCGTGACTTATACCGACGCTGCGGGCCCGGTTTTGGTCAATGGCGAACGCGCGGTCACCGGCTCGAGCATGACGACGCCGACCTATGTGGTGTTCGGGCCCGGCGAAACCGAGGCGGGCTCCGGGGCGGCCATCCTGGCTGACCCGGCCCTCCCCGCCTGGATTAGAGGCGAACTCCTCGACTATATGCCCAAGGTCCTGGACGGCTATACGAGACGGCTGGGCCCCCGATTGAACGCCGACCCGCCGACGATGATCGCCAGCTGGAATGGTCCGACCCTGGGCAAGGTCGACATGAGCGGGGGGGTGCGTCCCGGCCTAATCCTGTTGGCCTTTGAAGGAGAGGGCGTGCTGGACCGCGAGCCGCGGACCCTTGCCCGCGCGCGCTGGTTCATCGCTCACGAAGCTGCGCATTTCTGGCTCGGTAGCTCCGGCGTGGCCTCTTAACGCAGCCAATAGCGCCGGCACCCCTTTCGTCGCTTCCATAGCGACCGCCTTCTCGTAAAGGCCGCGCTTGTTCAGGGCCTGGATAGCCAAAGCAAAGACATCCACCCTGCCGACCTGGAGGCCGGCCTTGATTCGTAGGTCGTCGACCAGCCAGTCAACATGCGCAGCCACTCTCGGCTCCTCCGGTGGCGGATAGTCGAATGCGTAGAACGGCACCTCATTGCCAAGCCCAGAGCCGGTCAGAAATTCGTCGGATGTGACCCGTGATCGGATCCGATCAAGGCGTGCCTTGAGTTCATTCATGTGAACGCCTGGTGCTGTCAGTTTAATGCGAACTTGTCTCCACTCAGGGCGGGTTAAAACGCTGACGGGGATGGAAATTCGTGAAGCAGATCTCGTTCAAGAGCCACCGGTTCCCGTCGGATGTCATCCGCCACACGGTGTGGCTCTATTTCCGTTTCAGTCTCAGTTTTCGGGACGTCGAGGAACTCTTGGCCCAGCGCGGGATCGAGGTCAGCTATGAGACGATCCGGTGCTGGACGATCAAGTTCGGGCCGCAGATCGCCAGGCGACTGAAGCGCCGCCGACCAAGGCCGTCGCCCCGCTGGCATCTCGACGAGATGGTCTGCTGGATCGGCGGAAGGCGAATGTATCTGTGGCGCGCCGTCGACGACGAAGGCGAGGTCCTGGACCTCTTGGTCCAGCGCCGGCGGGATACAGAGACGGCGCTTAGGCTTTTGAAGCGCCTGCTTCACAACCAGCCGGTCGAGCCGGAGACGATCACCACAGACGGCCTGCTGTCCTACGGCGCGGCGCTCGACCAGCTGGATCTGCGTCACCTTCATCGACCCGGCCGGCTTCGGGAGAACAATCGGGCGGAGAACTCCCATCTGCCGATCCGACGAAGAGAACGCCAGCAGCAGCGGTTCAAATCCCAAGCCTCAGCCCAGAAATTCCTCACCACCCACGCGGCGATCTACAACACCTTCAACATCCAACGGCATCTGATCAGCAGGCCCACCCTTCGCCGCTTCCGCGCCGACGCGGCGTCCGCTTGGGCGGCCGCGGTTGCCTGATTTCAGGCAGGGTAGGCGGTTTTCGACTTGGCGCGGATAACCTGACAGCACCGCCCAAAGGTCCGACGGCCCGTGGCCAATCGAGCCAATGTCTGGCCGGTGGTCGCAAAGGGCGTCCTGGATCTCCTCCGGGGTGCAAAGGCCGGCCAAGGCATAGCCATCCGCGAGGTGGGTGAACTCGACCATCTCGAACTCATCCAGCCTCTCCGGCAGGGCGTCGAACACGCCATGCTGGACGAGACGCATCCAAGGCTGCGCTCCGGCTGGCAACAAGGGACGCGACGCCAGATGCGCGCTCAGCCTTATCACATCCCTGGTGGCCTCGTCCCCGAACAATCGTTCAATCAGACCGTCCATGCTTGGCACGGTCTCAAATCGGCGGCGCCGGACCTCACGCAAATCTGGCCGCTCAGCCTTCTTGCCCTCACTGTCGGCCTTGGTGTGGCGTACCGCCTTGTCGCCGAGGGCGGGCAGAGGCTGCCCCGGCGGCTCGCCGAACCAGCGATACGCGGTGGTCTCGAAAGTCTCTGGATCAATCAGCATCCACACCACGCATCCCGAGGGCTTGGCGGCCAGGGCCGTGTGGATGTCGACGTGCGCACGCTTGCCATCCGCCCTCATGGCCTTCAGCTGCACGTGGCGCAGGACGCCGTCAGCCTCCAGCGCCACGTCGAACCCGGAGCCGTCGAACTCCGCCCGCAGGACCTCGCATCGCCGGCCGGCCCTGAGCAAGGTTCGGGTCAGATCGCCGAGGAAGGCATGCTCGAACACCTTCTCGCGCAGCACCGTAGCGTGCGGTCCCCATGGGTCAAAACTGTCGGCGAAGGTCATGAATACTACTCGTCTCCAAACGTCGATCAGCCATCGAAAGGGGCGCGGATCAAGCTGAAAGAGACGAGTAGGCTGTAGCTCAGTGGACTGCAGGCCGGCCCATCTCCGGGGATGGAGATCGAGGGTAAACTGGCTGAACGCGTGCGTGAGCTGCGCCACGAGCGCGGTTGGTCTCAGGAGGAGCTGGCCGACCGGGCCGGCCTGCATCGCACCTTCATCTCGCAGATCGAGCGCGCGGTGAAGCGCACCACCATCCGCTCGGTGAGCAAACTGGCGAAGGCGTTCGACGTCAAGATGGGCGACCTGCTGGACTGAGAAACGAGTCCCGCGCGGACTGGACTGTCGGCTGGCGCCAAGTGCTGGTGGCCGCCGGAGGCCCGCCATGATCCACCCGGAAAACGCTGACGAGGCCGTCGATCGCCTGCTCATGCTCATCGGCGACTTGGGCGTCGGGCTGGCCGATCTGGCCTCCTCGGCCGTCACACAGGACAAGGCCGCCCTGATCGAACGCTTCGCCGCCCTTGGACAGTTGGGCGCGGACGTCGCGGCCTTGGCCGAGGCAGGGAAGGTCGTCCTCACCAACAGGTTTGAACAAAGTGCGGAACGCAGCTTCTGACCGCTGGACTTCGCTCGCGACCAGAGCGTGATGGAGGGGCCGGCGCGGCGGACGCGCGGGGCGCCCCGGAGCCGACATCGGCAGGGGCTTGGGGTCGTGCGGCCACCCCGGCCGCGTGAACTGGAAGACCGACATGACCGAAGTTCTATCACCCGCCCAGCAACGGCTTCTGGCGCGCGCCGCGGCGGATGGCGACCAAGCCATCACCGTGGAACCCGAGGCACGCCGGACGGCGAGCGCCCTGGTCAAGCGAGGACTGCTCGCGGCATCGGCGGACGGCTTCTCGATCACCGGCGCAGGGCGGGCCGCCGTTGGGGTAGCGGACAACGACAAGACCGAGCCGGCTTGCAACGGCTCAACCCAGAAAGCCCCTCGCCCGGACAGCAAGGCGGCCAAGGTGATTGACTTACTTGGCCGGCCCGAGGGCTCAACCGTCGCCCAACTCTCGCTAGCCACCGGGTGGCTGCCTCACTCCGTGCGCGGCTTTATGGCCGGCGCCCTGAAGAAGAAGCACGGTGTCTTGCTGGCTTCTAAGCCGGCCGAAGGCGGGCGGGTGTACCGCATCGCTTCGGCGCCGGCGGCGGCGTGACCGTCGAAGCTGACCTGATCGAGCTGGATGTGATGGATCTTCATCAGCTCAGGGCGGAATGGCGGCGGCGTTACGGCGCGCCGCCGAAGCTGCGCTCGCCCGAACTCGTCCGATACGCACTCGCCTGGCGCATGCAGACCGACGCGTTTGGCGCCATCCATCCGGCCCTGCGCAAACGTCTGCGCGGGACCGGCGGGCCGGTCGACCGGTTCGATGCGGGGGCGAGGATCACCCGCGAGTGGCTGGGCGTCAGTCACGAAGTTGAGGTGATCGACGGCGGGTTTCTTTACGCCGGCCAGCGCTGGAAGAGCCTGTCGGAGATCGCGCGCCGGATCACGGGAAGTCGCTGGAACGGGCCCCGGTTCTTCGGACTTCGCAAGGGGGCAGTCGGGTGAAGATGCTACGCTGCGCCATCTACACCCGCAAAAGCTCCGAGGAGGGTCTGGAGCAGAGCTTCAACTCGCTGGACGCCCAGCGCGAGGCCTGCGCCGCCTACATCGTCTCGCAAAAAGGGGAGGGCTGGAAACCGGTCCGAACCGTCTACGACGACGGCGGTTTCTCCGGCGGGAACATGGAACGTCCGGGGCTGGTCAGCCTGCTTCGCGACATCGGCGCCGGCCTGATCGACGTGGTCGTGGTCTACAAGGTCGACCGCCTGACCCGATCGCTGCCGGATTTCGCGCGGATCGTCGATCAGTTCGATCGTAAGGGCGTCTCCTTCGTCTCGGTGACCCAGGCGTTCAACACGACAACCAGCATGGGCCGGCTTACGCTGAACGTGCTGCTGTCATTTGCCCAGTTCGAGCGCGAGGTCACGGGCGAGAGGATCCGGGACAAGATCGCCCAGTCCAAGGCCAAGGGCATGTGGATGGGGGGCGCGCCACCGCTGGGCTACGCCGGTCACGAGCGAACCTTGAAGATTGTGCCCGAAGAGGCGGCCACCGTGCGCCGCATCTTCGATCGCTATCTCGAGGTCGGCTCGGTGCATCAGCTTAAACTGGAACTGGAACAGCAGGGTGTAACGTCGAAGGTCCGCGTCTCAGGGAAAGGCAACCGGACCGGTGGGCTGCCGATCAATCGGGGAGCCCTGTTCCACATGCTGCGCAATCCGATCTACGTCGGCGACATCCCGCACCGCGACAAGGTGTTTGCGGGCTTGCACGAGCCGATCATCGATCGGCCCACATTCGAAGCCGTCAGCCTGATGCTAGCCGCCAACGGCGGCGCGAGGCGTCCCAGAGGTCAGTCATCGCCGGCGCTCGGGGGCGCGAAGCGCCCCAGGCGTCAGTCATCGCCGGCGCTGCTTATCGGCCTTCTGAAAGACGCCAAGGGCCGGCCGATGAGTCCCGTGGCGACCCGGCAGGGGGACCGGACCTACCGCTACTACGTGTCGACGGCTGTTCAGCGCGGGGAAGCTCGATCCGGTCAAAGCCATCCTCGCGTACCGGCGCTTCTGGTTGAGACGACGGTTGTGGAGGCGCTCCGCGAGGTCACGGGAGACATCTTGGGCGAATGGTCCAGTCTGCGTCCGCTCCTCACATCAGTCACGCTGATCGATCACGCTCTCCGGCTCATGTTCGCGCCCGGACTGGAGAGCCGGGTATCTCGCCGCTCGCGCCATGAGCTCATCGAGACGCCGGGCGGGCTGGTGCTGACGCTTCCTGTGAACTTGGCGACGCGAGGCGGACGATCATGGACGACCGCATCCACCGACGCGTCGGCGAACCGAAGGCGGATCGACAAGGTGTTGGTCGCCGGACTGCGCCGGGCCCATCGCGAACTCCGACAGGCCTGCGCGGATGTGATGCTCCAGAAACCTGCCTGGCGAGATATGGTCGGGATCAACGATCCATATATCCGCAAGCTGGTTCGCCTCGCCTTCCTCGCGCCCGACATCCAGCAGGCCATCATGGACGGCCAACAGCCCGTCGGTCTCACGCTCCAGGTTCTTCGAGAGAGCGCGGTGCCTTGCAGCTGGGATGCGCAGCGACGCCTGCTGGGCTTCGGCCAGTCACTCCAACCGCCTGCTTGATGCAATAACTGGGCGTGCTTTTGGGCGTTGCAGGACGTGTTTTCCGCCCAAACTGGACCTGTTATCGCCTGTTAATTTTGCGGCCCGACGAGCGACACCAGCTTGCTGCGGGCCCGCGGTCAGGCGCTTTGCGCCGGAATCTGTCATTTTTGGCGCGCGGTTCGGAGGCTGGAATTTGTCGGAGCAGGCGGAACTGGCTATGCTCAAAGGGTGTGCGGCCGCAGACCCGCAGAGACGACGGCGCAAATACGCGCGTGAAACGCGCGATTGAGCGCAGGAACGGCGGGGCACCTTACGGATGGGCAGGCTTTTGGGCGGACTATACCGGGGCTTGGAGAGCCCACGAGGCTTCAGAGCCGGCTCGGCGAAGTGCGTGGCGGACAGAGAGTCCGATAAACCACCGTCCTGACCAGTCCCGCGCTTGATCAAATAGGTCACTAAAATCAAGACATAGCCGCGCTCACCGTCTGGCGTTATCCCGGAACGTCCCATACAATCGCCTTCCAAAGTAGGGACCGGAGTAGGGACTGGACATGGCGCGCGAGATGAACCGACTGCCGCCACGGGCGGCGACGACAAGCACCGAGCCGGGGCGTTATGCCGACGGCGGGGGGCTGTATCTGGTTGTTGGCGCTGGTCAGTCCCGCAAATGGGTGTTCCGCTTCAAATGGCATAAGCGGCTGATCGACATGGGCCTAGGCGCGGCGTCGGTGGTGACGTTGGCGAAGGCGCGGGAACGGGCCGCTGCCGCCCGGTCGTTATTGGCAGACGGCGTGAACCCGCTGGAAGCCAAACAGGCGGACAAGGCCATTCCGACATTCGGTGCAATGGCCGACCGGTTCGTTGCGGACCTTGGGCCGCAATGGCGCAACGAAAAACACAGGGCGCAATGGAAGACGACGCTGGAAAAGGACGCGGCCAAGCTAAGGCCGGTGCCGGTCGATAAGGTCGAGACCACCGACGTGATGGCGGTGCTCAAGCCCATCTGGTCAGTGAAGCCCGAAACCGCGTCACGGCTTCGCGGGCGCATTGAGCGGGTGTTGGATGCGGCCAAGGCCAAGGGCTATCGGGCGGGGGAGAACCCGGCCCGCTGGCGCGGTCATCTGGACCACCTGCTGCCCAAGCGCCAGAAGCTCACCCGAGGCCACCACGCTGCCCTTCCTTTTGCCAAGGTGCCGGGGTTCATCGCGGACCTTCGAGAGCGCGACGCGGTGGCAGCGCTGGCGCTTGAGTTTGCCATTCTGACCGCCGCCCGGTCTGGCGAGGTCCGGGGTGCAACTTGGGGCGAGTTTGATCTGTCGGGAAAGGTCTGGACCATCCCGGCGCAGCGGATGAAGGCCGGGCGGGACCACCGGGTGCCGCTTTCAGCCAGGGCGGTCGAAATACTGACTAAAGCCAAGCCGCTCACAACGGGCGCTCCGGAAGCGGTGGTGTTTCCCGGCCTGAAGCTCGGGTCCAGCTTGTCGGACGCGGCCTTTGACCGGCTGTTGAAGCGCATGGGCTTCAAGCCCGGCGAGCTGACCCCACACGGTTTTCGTTCCAGCTTTCGGGATTGGGCGGGCGAGGTCTCGACCTTCCCTCGCGAGCTTGCCGAGGCCGCGCTGGCACACGTGGTCGGGGACGCCACCGAACGCGCTTATCGGCGAGGGGACGCACTGGAAAAGCGGCGCAAGATGATGGACGCTTGGGCGCGGTTCTGTGACCCTGTTGCGGACAAGAACGTGGTCGCGTTTTCGGGGTCCCGCTAATGGATGCAGCTAGCGACTTGGAATGGCCTGACGGTGCCGTGCCCATCTATCACGCTGCCTTTGAGCAGCCATTCAGCGCCGACAACTTGGACACACTGGGGTCTTGGCTCAGAAATTTCAGTCTTGATGACGATAGAAGGATTGTCGTCGGACACCTCGAAACCGAAAAATTCGCTCTGAAGCAATCAGCCGTGAGTGTCGAAGAGCGGGGTTTCGAGTTTCTCTGGGTTTCCGACGATTTGGATATTGTATCGACGATATATCGTCCCTCTGATCCGAAAACCTCGACAGGGGTTCCAGCGGGTCTCGGCGATTTGCTCCATCGGCACGCAGATTTCGTCTGGGAGGCCATGACAACGGCCCTGAGCAGCTTAGTCATAGCTGGCACCGCTAGTGTGTATGCCCGCCCCGGGTCGCCGCTCGCTCCTGTTGTTCGGATTCCCTCAGATGCATGGACGCATTTCATCGTGACAGACTGGCGAGCCGGTCTGGCAGAATGCAAGAAAAGCGGAGATTGCCTCTATTCACCACGCGTGACGTTTCTCGCCGGGATCGAGCCGAAGGCACTTTCGCCCGATGCGGCGATTGCATGGTTGACAGCCGAAGCCGAGAAACGCGACCGCACTGGACTACCGCCAATGACTATCGAGGAAGTGCTCGAAGCCTCTGTGCGGTTCGGTCAAAGCCGAGAATGGGCGCGAGCCTTTCGACGCTCGTTGCCAGCTACGGCAAAACTGGCACCCGGGGAAAAGAGGGCCGATAGACTCAGGCTGGCAAGACGCCCCGCCTAGGTTCGCAGAGGTTCCGCCTAGGTTGTTTGCGGCGTCAGCGGGGCTTTTCGGCCCATATTCCTATGCCGTCCCATGCGCTTCGACACGCTAACCGTGGACGGCCAGATGGTCGTCCGGCGTTGTCTGGAGCCAACAATGAACCTCATTGCCCCCCTTCAACCCGTCGCGTTCAGTATCTCCGATGCAGCATCCTATTCGGGCTTGTCACGGTCGCGCCTGTACACGCTCATGCAGGCTGGCGACCTTCCCTCGCTACTGGTCGGAGGTCGTCGTCTGATCAGGCGAGAAGCCTTGGACGCCTTCTTCGCCAGCCTAGACAAGGTGGCCTGATCCATGACCCTGGAACCAAAGAACCCCGCCGCCGGTGAGAGGGCGGACGGGGCTCGGGATGCTTCGCATGGTGGCGGGCGTCCTGACCATAACAGCGGCCATTCACCTGACAAGGGCGCGTTGACCTTCAGCCTGCCGCCCGACGGCGAGCCAGTGACCGTGGACGGCCGGGAGGCGCAAACGCTCGCCCTCTTGGTCACCACCGGCCCGCGCGGATTCACTTCGGGCGAGGCTTCGCCTCTGGGCTGGGCGCGTCGGACAAGTGCCTACGTCCACAAGCTGCGACGGCTGGGATTGCCCATTGCCACCGTTCGGGAAAAGACGCCCGACGGCGCGTTGGTGGCCCGCTACACCCTTGCCGCTCCGGTGGTGGTAACGGCGCTTGAGTGCCGTCTGATCGGCGAAGGGACCGCGAAAACGAAATAGGACGCCGCTTAGGGCGACGGCGTGGCGGGATGGGTGATGACGCCCGGCACTGTCACGTCGTCACTCCAGCGCCTTCCTGTGCCGCTTTTGCGCGCGTCTAATGACTAGCTTTTTCCGTTCCCGGGATGGCGCACCGGAGGCCCCGTCCGGCCGGTGGTGTGAACCCGTCCCGAACCGTCCACCGTTGAAACTGGCGAGATATGGATCTGAAACAGCCGCCCTGGCGTGCCAGCATGCCAATGAAACTAAACGCGAAAAGCCCATTCGGCCTGCCGCCGCCGCTGGCGCGCCCCTTCTCTATATGGGTGTGCCGCATGCCGCCGGGTTCACTCCTATGCCGGGGAGAGGCGGTGCTAGGAACCGCGCCGACCGGTCAAGCGACGCTCTGAGCCTTTCGATGGCCCGGGGTTTGATCGAGGCCACCGGCTTCGCAGTGCGCGCGGGCTTGCCGTTCAATCGGATGGTGACGATACATTGGGAGGCTGGAAGGGTTGAGGATGACCTGAAAGCGACCGCACGCTTTCTCAAGCTCGCCGGCGATTGGGTCCGGTGCCAAGGCGGCGTGCTGGCCTTTTTATGGGTGCGGGAAAGTGGCCCGGGAAAGGGGCGGCACGTCCATATCCTGATGCACCTGCCGCCTGATCTGGCGCGCGGTTTCAACCGACGCCAGCGCCGGTGGTTGGGGGCTTGCGGGGCCGTGTGGCGGGCGGGCGTAATCCTGAGCCGCCCCGTAGGACGCAGCCTTTGCCATGCCATGACCGGTGGTCCCGACTATGAGGCCAACCTTACCGACGCTCTGGGCTATCTCTTGAAGGGTACCGACGCCCAAGCCCGGGATGCCCTTGGGATTCGGCGTTGCGAGGCGGGCGGTTCGGTGGTCGGTAAGCGGTGTGGGGTGTCGGCCAATATCGGTCCCGGTATGCGGGCGGGATGATAAGAATTGATAGGGTTTCGGCAGCACTACGCGCGCGAGGTTGGGCGGGTAGGGGGGCGACCCAAAGTCTGGACCGATCGATCCGGACACCGGTGATGACGTGCAATGGGCGCGTCCACGATTGAGAACATGACCCGGGAGGGGGTGGCCTAAGCTCCAGACCAGCCAATCCGGACAGCGGCGCGTAACTCACACGCTGCTAAACCGTGACACCCGTAAGGGGGGGGGCGGGTGCGTCTCCGGCACGTCCCGACCAGTCGCCGGTGATGGCGTGGAAGGCGTTCGCTATTCCAGTTTTCTCGCCCGCGCGCGGCGGGAACGCGCAAGATGTTCCGCTTTCGTTCTTGCGCGTGTCGTTTCGACGGGGGTAGGGCTGAGGCCATGGCCGAGTCTTTCCCTTTGACGCCCTCGACCCTTCCCGAGGGTTCTTACGTCTATGCAGTGTGCCAGCGGTGCAGCGACGTTCGGTACATCACCCGAGCAATGATGCTCGAACGGGTCGGGGACGTGCCCTTCGAGAGGATAGAGCGCCGATTGCGGTGCATTGGTCGGCGGGAACCGAGAGGCCGGGCGTGCGGGGGCGATATGACGCTCGCCCTTGGGGCGTCCGGTGCTTGATGGGCCGCAAGAACCGCGACAGATACACGTTGGCCGACTGGCGGGAGGCATGCCCCTCAGTCGTCGCCGTGCGCCGTGCTGGCTGGGTTGTCACAGCCGTCTGTCCGATTTGCGATTTGGAGATTGTTGCTAACCTCGCCCTGATCGAAGCCGCCAAAGGGCCGACGTACTCACTATGGGGCGCGACCACCCGATGCCGTCGGCGATACTGCGAAGGTGTGATGTCGTTTTTCGTCCAACCGCCTGGTGCAACAACTGAGGTGCGGATGGTCGCCGCTGAATAGCTGAAGGCCCGCGCCGGGGTGGGGGGACGGCGCGGGCCAGTGCAACACGTCATCAGGGACGTTCGGAGCGGCGCATATTGCCGGGCCACCGCTCCACGGCCGGCACCGACACCATAACTCTTGGTGGCCGTGCCCTGTTCCCGCTATGCCGGTCGACAAGATCTGGCTGAAATCGAGCGCAGGGTGTGGCTGGAGCGCGTGTCCGCGCATTGCAAACTACAAGCCAAATACGCTGATGAAATAACGACGCGACCGAGCCACCCGCAAGCGCCCTCGGACCATATAGCCGCAGTCGCGCGTGTCATATCCGGCGACTGATCATGTGCGGACGCTTCGACACCCATCACCAATCGTGCCGGCGATCCAGTAGTCAGTACTTTTCCTAATCGTCGCTGGGGAAGCAATTGGACGGGGCTTGGGAGTCGTTTAGAGTAGAGCTTAGACCCTCACTTGTGGGCTTGGGTCATAGTCAGATGCCGGGGCTAACGAACACAGGACGCAGCTTGGCCACGTCGAAGGGGTAGCTTCCTGCCCGAAGCCGGGCCTGCTTTCCGGCTTGGATGCTGTAGCCCGCTCCCGAGGCCATCAAGGCGGCAGGTAAGACGACCGGCTCGACGCCGTGGACCTCGATTGTATATTCCGCCCCCGGTTGGATGTTGGTCAGGGTGGTGCCGTAAGCCCGCGCCGCTGTGCCTGCCAGCAGTAGAACCGACAGGCTGGAGCGCATGTCGATAACGCGATCCACGCCTGTCATCCAGCCGGCGTCCAGGTTGATCACATCCATCGGGCCGCTGCCGTCGGCATAGGTCGCGTCATAGCGGCCATTGACTCCTAAGCTGACCGTGACGTTGCCGCCCCGGATGGTCGGGCGGTCGATGACGATACGAGGCTCGGCCCCGCCCGCCTCGTTGTTGCCGCTAACGACCTCAATCGCAGTCGTACTAGGGAAACGTAGCAAAGTTCGCACGTTTGACACTGAGCCATGTTGGAGCGTCGCGCCGAACTTGATGGCCCGATCCGCACCGATACTATGGAATGTGTCGATCCGGGTGTTGCGGGCGGTCGTGCCCTCGAACTCAATATCGATTAGATCGCCCCCGACCCGATCGTTCTCTCCGGTGCATCCGATCATGACGACCTGATCGAAGTTCTCGAAATACCACCCGCGCGACACCGGCTCGGCGGCATCAGTGCCGTTGTACTCCGATCCGCAGCTCACAAACACGTGCGAGTAGGATACCTCGGTCG
Source organism: Brevundimonas sp. TWP2-3-4b2 (assembly GCF_049897345.1). Classification (NCBI taxonomy): domain Bacteria; kingdom Pseudomonadati; phylum Pseudomonadota; class Alphaproteobacteria; order Caulobacterales; family Caulobacteraceae; genus Brevundimonas; species Brevundimonas sp. TWP2-3-4b2. The sequence continues at coordinate 12,760 of NZ_JAFCWB010000012.1, forward strand.
CGATGTCGGTCTTGCGCCCGTACCAGCCGTGACGCCCGTTGCGCATGAACGAGCATTTTGACCAGAGCCAGCCGTTGCAAGCGCTGTTGGCTGTGTCGATGTGGATGCCGTCATTCAGGCACGTTTGGACCTGAAGGTTGGTCAGCCTCCAATCCAATCCGCCACCGCCAATGTCGAAGCCATGGCCGAAGCGCTGGACAAAGACGTTTGTGAACTCGACCGTATCGCTGCGCCGGGTCGGACTGTTGCCGTTGGTTTGCAAGAAGGGACCGTCATTGAAGCCGAAGGCGTAGAAGTCGCGGAACGTCAGATTGTTAATGATCCGCCCAGCCGCCATCGGGTCCAATTTGACCATCGGCAGCGCATAGTTCGCGGGCCAGAAAACAGTCCCTCTGCCCCAAACCCCGGCAAGGTCCTGAACGCCCATGGCCTCGCCAACTAGGCCGCAGTTGTCGTCAGCGATTTTGATGTTGAAGTTGTAGCGGCCGGCCGGGAAATAGACCACGCCAAGCGCCGCGATGGCCCGCGTGACGTAGGTCGAGAGGTCGGTTGTTGACGTGCCGGCGCGGATTGCCGGGTGTTCGGCCACGGGGATGTAGTCGAGAACCGATGGTTGGTCCCGCATCTTCTCCTGTGCCGTGCGCGAGACCGCGCCCGGTCCAGCAGGGGTGACGTTCACCGACCCGGCATCCAAAACACCTGCAATACCTGGTTGCTGACTAGCATTTCCACCGGTCGGGGGCTTTGCCGTCGTACTCCCGGACGCGCTGACCGCGAGAAGACCGCCAGCCAATAGGCTTCGCCGCGCAAATTGCATGGACTCGTCTCCCGGTGCTGCGAGACGTCTCTATCAAAATTTCGGGCGTAGTGATGTCCGCTATGGGTCGGGAGCGGTCATTCCGAATGTCCGCTTTCAACGTAGCAGCCCAGACTCCCCTTCGGTGGCCGACTGTGCAAGCCTCGGCCTATGTGCAACCTCTACAGCCTCCGCAAAGGGCC
>NZ_JAFCWB010000013.1:0-4376 GCF_049897345.1 Brevundimonas sp. TWP2-3-4b2
ATCTACTCAACGTTTGATGAGGCGCAAGCCAACCAGCAGCCCTATGACCCTGACGCTGCTGCCAATGCTGCCGCCGCTGCTGCTGACGCCGCCATGGCCCCGGTAGAATAACGACCGTGACCCGCACCCAAGAGGCCCAGCCAGATCTATTCCTCGCCGTTATCGGTGATGCGCCCTTCCGGGACGGTCTGGACCTAATGGCGATTCCGGTTGTCTCGCTGGCGAAGGGTCGGCGGGTTGAGCCGATCAGGTTCACGCGGGGGGAATCATCCGTGGAGGTGTCCGCGCCGCCTCATATCGGCATCGCCACGATCTGGGATTTCGATTTCGTCCTCTACGCCGTGTCCCAGTTGAACGCCGCCGTGAACCGGGGCGAGACACCACCGTCAACGATCAATGCGCCCGCCCATGACATTCTCCGGGCCGTGCGTCGGGACGTTGGCGGGAAGGACTATCAGCGGATGCGGGAGGCGCTGGACCGCTTGAAGGCGACCACCATCCGAACCACCATCCGGGCGAACGGCAAACGGGGCGAAACCTTCAGCCTGATCGAGCGCGTGACGTGGGCCGAGGATGCGTTCGGAAAGCCCTTGGGTGTCTCAATCACGCTCCCTGACTGGCTCTATCGCGCCGTCATTGACCACCGCGTCCTGTCTCTCGATAGCCGGTATTTTGATCTCTCCGGGGGCTTGGCCCGCTGGCTCTACCGTGTGTCGCGGAAGCAGGCTGGCGACCGTCCAGACGGCTGGCGCTGGACCCTTGCTGATCTCCACCAACGGTCGGGCGTAACCCGCCCTTTGAAATCCTTTGCCTTCGATCTGCGGAAACTGATCGAGGCGAACCCCCTCCCGGAGTATTGGCTCACCGCCTACGCCGACGACGTCGGGACCGAGTGCGTTCACGTCACCCGCCGATCGAAGCTGGCCGCTGACCATCCGGGCCATGAAACCCCTCTGAAATCTCGCCGTCTGGACCCGGCCCTGTAGGGTTTGAATCTCTACGTAGTAGAGGGGTTTAAGAGTTTCAGGGTTGAAAACGGGCTATTAAATCAATCCGTTACCCTGTGGAAAGGTCCGCGATAACCCGTGTCTGGGTCCGCGATAACCCGTGTGTTCCGGTCCGCGATAACCCGTGCCTCAGGCGGTTCGCGTGCGCGCGAGAAAGCTGGATTAACGAACGCCTTGCACGTCATCGCCGGGGACAGGTCTGGACGTGCTGGCGATCAAGCTAGCCCCTCCCCCGGTGTCACGGTTTATCAGCCTGTAGGTCACGCGCCGTCGTCCAGCTTGTGGGGCGAAGCGATTTGATCACCCCCCATGTTCTCAATCGTGGATGCGCGTGTGCAGGTATGGCACCGGTGTCCGGTCTGGCCCGGTCTGGGGATCTGATCCGCCCCCCGCCCATCGCGTGCGTGCGTGCGGGCGCGGGCGCGTATTGGTGGCGAAACCCCCGCTCCCTCGATCTACTTGCGACTAAAATAGATGGCCTAGACCTTACCAAAACTTGTCATTCGAGAGGCCGGCGGTCTTGGCCCTCGTTTGAATAAACCTGATTAAAAAACTAACCCCGCATCGCTGTTAATAGCGATTTCCGGGCCGCTGACGGCAAAGTCTCTATTTCCTTCGCCCGATACCGGACAGGCCCTCAATGGCGTTCCTGCGTGTCCAGAACGGACGCTAGAGGCTTTGCGTGGCGCGACCGAGCCGCAACGTCGATTGCGTGACTGACGCGCAGCCGCTTTCCGGGGACGGGGTAGCCGCGCCGGTCTGCGCGGTGATCCTGACGGACGCCGAGCCTGTCGTGCACCTCGTCGTCGCCTTCCTTCAGAAAGTAGCTCAGCAGGTTGTCCAGCGTGGGGGGATGGATGCGCTGAACGTCCACCGCTCGCCGGGCGAAGGTGTCCGATGACGCCTCAACCCACCGGGCGACGGCTACAGCGAAGTCATCGAACATGATGGGAGGGACGTGGGCCAGCAGGTGAAGGTGGACGCCCTTTTTCAATCCACCCTCCCGACTGTAGGCCCAGACGGCGCGGCCACCGGTTCGACGGCGCAGCCAAATGGATATGAGATTGAGCAGGCTGGACACCCGTTCAGGCTCCGGGGTCGATGACGTGGCGACCGACCATTGAACGGTCACGAACGCCGTCATGGGCTTGGCAAGGACGTGGGTGGCGAAGCGGACCGCCTGCGTCCACCCGAATGCATCTTTGTATCGGATACGTTCTGCTATCCGTCGATGGGTCTTGGCCGCTGCAGGTTTCCGGGGACGCCCGACGGGGCCAATGGCTATTTTAGGCTTCCTGACGGCCATATCTCGTATGTCTACCCCTCTACCTAACTACCTCTAGACCCTACTACATGTGTCCGGGCGGGCGCGGGCCATCCCCGAACGCCCATTAACGTGTTGGAAACCCTACCAGAAAAGGCGGTTCTTTCCTAACCCCGTCGTGTTGGAAAATAATACTGGACTGGGGAAGCGTGTAACGGGTAAACGTTCGTCTGCCTGTTACGGGAGGGACCGCCGATGGCCGATGGAAAGTTTGTTGCCTACTACCGCGTCAGCACCGCGCGGCAGGGCCAGTCGGGTCTGGGGCTTGAGGCGCAGCGGGAGGCCGTGGAGCGGTATCTCAACGGCGGGTCGTGGTCGCTGATCGAGGCCTTCACAGAAATCGAAACCGGTAAGGGGTCGAACGCGCTGGCCCGTCGTCCCCAGTTGAAGGCGGCGCTGGCCTACGCCCGCAAGCACAAGGCAACGCTCGTCATCGCCAAGCTGGACCGCCTGTCACGCAGCACCGCGTTCCTGTTGTCCGTGGTCGAGGGTGCCGGGGATGAAGGCGTAGTGTTCTGCGACATGCCGCAAATCCCTCCGGGGCCGGTTGGCAAGTTTATGGTCACACAGTTGGCGGCAGTCGCTGAACTAGAGGCCGGCATGATTTCAGAGCGGACGAAGGCGGCGCTGGCCGCTGCAAAACGCCGGGGCGTGGTTCTGGGGGCGAACGGCAGGGCGTTGGCCGTGCGGAACCGGGCCGAGGCCGTAGCGCGTGTCGCGCCGATGGCGGAGCGGCTGACGGCTCTCCGGGGCGAGGGTTTGTCCCTGCGCCGAATCGCCAGCACCCTTAACGATGAAGGCGTGTCCTCTCCGGGCGGCGGGGCATGGTATCCCGCCAATGTTCAGCGGGCTTTGGGGAGGGTAACGCAATGATCATCGCAATCCTTCTGGCCCTTTCAGTCCAGCAGGCTGATCCGCCTGATTGGTGGGACACCCGACCTGACAACGGCTGGACGCTAGTCTCCGAAGCCGGCAATGGAGATGCCTTGATCTTCATGAAACCGGGACCAACCCCTACCCGGTTCTGGGTACGTTTCGAAAAGAGGACACCCATCGAAACCGGAATGATTTCCGCGGCGATTTTGAGTGAATATGACTGCGCTGGGGGGCGCGTACGGACCATTCAGTCTACCTATTATAACCAGCCGAACTTGGACGGCCCCTCCACGACAAGTCACGAAATAAGAGATTGGTCCTACCCGCTTCCCGATTCTGTTTCAGAGACGCAGTTTCTTTGGGCCTGCCGTTAAGTAGGTGAATGTCTGACGCTTTGGCAGACGGTTTAACGGCAGACGGTTTAACGGCAGACGGGACGGCAGACGCCGATGGCAGACACACCCACACCGAAGGCTCCACGTAAGCCTGTAGGCCGTCCTCCGAAGGGCAGGGGGGCGGCTATGTCGTCAGACGCGGCTGACGCACGCTGGACCGTGCGCGGCGTCCCGTTAAACGTCCGGGCGATGGCGACGAAAGCTGCTGATAAACAGGGTCTTACCGTAGGCGACTGGCTGGCCGAGGCCGTCATTGCGTATAGCCGGGGGAAGGTTACGTCTGCCGGTGATGGCCTTTCGGCAGACGGCGGCGCGAACGTCCCGGCCATGCCCCTGCCTGCCGAGTTGCCCAGCCTGCTAGCTGACATTCAGGACCGCCTGAAAGCGATCGAGGCTGACAAGCAGCGGAGCGTTATGGACCGCCTTTTGGGCAGACGGAGATAGGCGCATGGACCGGCGTTTCTGGGAGAAAATCCTTCCTGCCTCAGTGCTCGCGGTTGGCATCGCCACGGCAGGCTATTTCGTGGGTGGGGGTTACACTGTTGTGGAGGCCGATCGAGGAAGCGTCTTTGTCGTCGATCGACTTAGCGGCGCTGTTCGAAAATGCGTTGTGCGTTCCGGTTCAGCAGAGTGCGCTATCGTGCAGAGGGCCGGGATCTACTCAACGTTTGATGAGGCGCAAGCCAACCAGCAGCCCTATGACCCTGACGCTGCTGCCAATGCTGCCGCCGCTGCTGCTGACGCCGCCATGGCCCCGGTAGAATAACGACCGTG
>NZ_JAFCWB010000014.1:0-1156 GCF_049897345.1 Brevundimonas sp. TWP2-3-4b2
GGCTGGTACGGGGCGGTTGACGCCGGTTACCATACGTTGGGCGAAGTAGAGACGATCTCGCAGACGACGGGGCCGCAGTTCAACATCGAGACCCAGGACGACTGGGCCGCGTTTGCGCGTCTGGGCTACCGGTTCGATCAGAACTGGCGCGTCGAGCTTGAGGGCGGCTATCGCCAGAACGACCTCTCCTCGATCGTTCGCCCGACCGCCGGCATTCCGAGCGGTGTGTGCAACATTACCCCGAGCACCGGTGCCTGCGTCGGTCCGAACGGCTCGCTGAAGGCTGCCAGCCTGATGGTCAACGTGCTGTTCGACTTCGGCAGCGCCGACAGCGCCCTGCGTCCGTTCATCGGCCTGGGTGCCGGCGTCAACCGCGTCGACACGTCCTTCATCGGCACCTTCGGCGGCAACCGCACCGTCGGCGTCGGCGCTGACGACAGCTCCACCAAACTGGCCGCCCAGGGCATCGCCGGCCTGGCGCTGGCGCTGGGTGATCGCGCCCACCTGGACCTGACCTACCGCTACCTGGTGTCGAACATGGAGTTCAACACCTTCGTGTCGTCGGCCCCGGCGGCCATCGGTCCCTACCAGGGCCGTTATGACGACAGCCACACCGTGACCCTGGGCCTGCGCTATGCGTTCGGTGCCGACGAGCCGGCCTATATCGCGCCGCCCCCGCCGCCCCCGCCCCCGCCGCCTCCCCCGCCGCCGCCCCCGCCGCCGCCTCCGGTGGTTCAGGTTCCGGCCGCGCGTGAGTTCGTGGTCTATTTCGACTGGGATCGTTCCGACCTCACGGCCGAAGCCGCCTCCGTCGTCACGCAAGCCGCCAACTACGCCAAGTCGGGCCGTCCGACCCGCGTGCTGGTCGTCGGCCACGCCGACACCTCGGGTTCGGCCGCCTATAACGTCGGCCTGTCCAACCGCCGCTCGCGCACCGTTGCCGATGCGCTGGTCGCCCAGGGCGTCAATGGCGGCGTGATCTCCCTCGACGGCAAGGGTGAAACCGCCCTGGCCCGCGCCACCGCCGACGGTGTCCGCGAGCCCCTCAACCGTCGCGCCACCATCGGCATCAACTTCCGCTAAACCCGGAAGGCCGATCGGCCAGACAACAGAACCGCCGGTCCCCATAGGGGCCGGCGGTTTTGCTTTGCAGGGT
>NZ_JAFCWB010000015.1:0-845 GCF_049897345.1 Brevundimonas sp. TWP2-3-4b2
CGCAGCAGCACGCCGACGTTGTCGCCCGCCTGGCCCTGGTCCAGCAGCTTGCGGAACATTTCCACGCCCGTGCAGACCGACTTCTGGACCGGACGGATGCCGACGATCTCGACTTCCTCGCCGACCTTGACGATGCCGCGCTCGACCCGGCCCGTGACCACGGTGCCGCGGCCCGAGATCGAGAACACGTCTTCCACCGGCATCAGGAACGGCAGGTCCAGCGGACGCGCCGGCTGCGGGATGTAGTCGTCAACCGTCTGCATCAGCGCCAGCACGCGCTGCTCGCCGATCTCCGGGTTCACGCCGTCGGTCGCGGCCTTGGCCGAACCCATGGTGATCGGAATGTCGTCGCCCGGGAACTGGTACGAGCTCAGCAGCTCGCGCACTTCCATCTCGACCAGTTCCAGCAGCTCGGCGTCGTCGACCAGGTCGACCTTGTTCATGAACACCACCAGCGCCGGCACGCCGACCTGACGGGCCAGCAGGATGTGCTCGCGCGTCTGCGGCATCGGGCCGTCCGCGGCCGACACCACCAGGATCGCGCCGTCCATCTGCGCCGCGCCCGTGATCATGTTCTTCACATAGTCGGCGTGGCCGGGGCAGTCGACGTGGGCGTAGTGACGGTTGGCCGTCTCATACTCGACGTGCGCCGTGTTGATCGTGATGCCGCGCGCCTTCTCTTCCGGAGCCGCGTCGATGTCGGCGTAGTTCATCGCCTTGCCGCCGCTCGCCTTGGCCAGCGCCATCGTGATCGCCGCCGTCAGCGTCGTCTTGCCGTGGTCAACGTGACCAATCGTGCCGATGTTGCAGTGAGGCTTGTTACGTTCGAACTTTTCCTTGGCCAT
>NZ_JAFCWB010000016.1:0-790 GCF_049897345.1 Brevundimonas sp. TWP2-3-4b2
TGGGTCGGGAGCGGTCATTCCGAATGTCCGCTTTCAACGTAGCAGCCCAGACTCCCCTTCGGTGGCCGACTGTGCAAGCCTCGGCCTATGTGCAACCTCTACAGCCTCCGCAAAGGGCCGCAGGCCATCCTGGACCTGGCGCGGGCCACGCGGTCGGACGTGGGCAATCTGGAGCCGCGCGACCTTTACCCCGACTACCTCGCTCCCATCGTGAGACTGGACGGCGGCGAACCGATCCTGACCACCGCGAGATGGGGGTTGCCGTCCTCTCGCAAGGCCCTGTTGGATGCCGCGTCCAAGCGCGCGGACAAGATGCGCGCCAAGGGCAAAGAGGTGTCAGCGGAGGCCTTCGCGGAACTGCTGAAAATGGAGCCGGACGGCGGGACCACAAACGTCCGCAACACAGCGTCGGCGCACTGGAAACCGTGGCTAGGGCCGGACCACCGGTGTCTGGTCCCCTTCACCGCTTTCAGCGAGCCGGGACGCGATGCCGAGGGACGCTATCGGCCGGTCTGGTTCCGCATGGCGGGTGACGATGCCGAGCCCCTCGGTTTTTTCGCGGGCCTTCATCTGATGGGGTGGCAGGGCGTTCGCAAAATCAAGACCGGCTGGGAGACGGCGGACCTTTTCGCCTTCCTGACCACCGATCCGAACGCGGAGGTCGGCGCGGTACATCCCAAGGCGATGCCGGTGGTCCTGACCACGGCGGAGGAACGCGACGTGTGGATGCGCGCGCCCTGGGAGGATGCCAAGGGCTTACAGCGACCTTTGGCGGATGGAGCTTTGGTGG
>NZ_JAFCWB010000017.1:0-661 GCF_049897345.1 Brevundimonas sp. TWP2-3-4b2
GGATGACATCCGACGGGAACCGGTGGCGCTTGAACGAGATCGGCTTCACAAATTTCCATCCCCGTCAGCGTTTTAACCCGCCCTGAGTGGAGACAAGTTCGCATTAAACTGACAGCACCCTTCAGTGAGCCATGCGCCATCAGCGTCGCTTGCCCGTCGAAATCGCCGCCATCCCAGCCTTGTGTGTATTTGCGCAGCACCAACGTCGCGCGAAGACCACCAGTTCCCCTCGACCCGCCGCTCCAACAGCCAGAGCTGTGGATCGGCGTCCAAAACGGACCTCCATCGCTATGCCGGTAACCGACTGACGTGAATGAAGAAAGTTATCCTACGCAGGGCCCCGAGCGGTGCCGATGTCATGCAAGCTACTGCCAGAAGAGTCTTTTAGATCAGCTGCTTGGTCAAAATGGAGAGGGTCCCGTTTTGGACGCCGATCTACACACTCGCGGCCTTACAGCCGCCTAGCAAGCGACGGAAAGGGCCTTTAGCCAAAGCATCTACCGATTGTGGCTCGCCTGAGGGTGCTGACAGGTTAACTTCTGCAAGTCGAAAGACCCCCGACCCTGCCTGAAATCAGACAACCGCAGACGCCCACGCAGACGCCGCGTCGGCGCGGAAACGCCGGAGGGTAGGTCTGCTGATCAGATGGCGTTGGGTGTTG
>NZ_JAFCWB010000018.1:0-581 GCF_049897345.1 Brevundimonas sp. TWP2-3-4b2
TCCGGCTCGACCGGCTGGTTGTGCAGGAGGCGTCGAAGAAGCCTCAGCGCCGCCTCTGTGTCCCGCCGGCGCTGGACCACGAGGTCCAGGACCTCGCCTTCATCATCGACAGCGCGCCACAGGTACATGCGCCTTCCACCGATCCAGCAGACCATTTCGTCCAGGTGCCATCGTGGCGACGGGGCCGGACGGCACCGCCTCAGACGCCGGGCTATCAGCGGCCCGAACTTGATCGTCCAGCACCGGATCGTCTCGTAGCTGACGTCGATCCCGCGCTGCGCCAGCAGCTCCTCAACGTCGCGGAAACTGAGGCTGAACCGGAAGTATAGCCACACGGCGTGACGGATTACGTCCGCCGGAAACCGGTGACGCCTAAACGAAATCGACTTCACGAAATATCTTCTCCGCCAGCGGCTTACAGCCGAATTACCGCAGACCTTTTAGCGTTTTCCTGACAGCACCCCACCAAAGCTCCATCCGCCAAAGGTCGCTGTAAGCCCTTGGCATCCTCCCAGGGCGCGCGCATCCACACGTCGCGTTCCTCCGCCGTGGTCAGGACCACCGGCATCGCCTTGGGATGT